>NZ_JBFUKG010000002.1:0-542992 GCF_056400945.1 Polaromonas sp. P4_H1
ACTCACAGCAACGTTCATATGCATTTCACCCCGACGTACTCGTCCTGGCTCAACCAAGTGGAGTTGTGGTTTGCCAAGATCGAGCGCGATGTCATCGCCCGTGGCGTGTTTACGTCCTTGCCTGATCTCAAGAGAAAGCTCATGCGCTACATCCGTCAGTACAACGAGCAACCCAAACCCGTAAAGTGGAAATACTGCGATCTGTCACGGCGCATTACTCCCGATTCAATCGTTACAGTCCACTAGGCGACCGCTGGTGCCTGTGCGCCCAGCGCTGGCGGGAGGCCCTGGAGGCAGGCACTGCCCCGCCGGTGATTCTGGAGGCCACCCATATCAACGCGCTGGAATTTGTTACGCTGGCGCAACTGGAAAAGCACCGGTTTCAGGGCGCTGTTCATTGAGCGCGGTTTTAAGAACCTGTTTACGATCTAAACGGGGCCGCGCAAGCACCTTCTCGGGATGGGATGCAAGGCGCGGTGCGCCGCCCATAGCTTGGGCTATGGGCAAGCGCCGCAACGCCGCAGACCGCCCGAGAAGGCGCTTGCCCTTCGGGTTGGGGTGAAATCGGGCGATTGAGCCACCCGGGCCCTTGCATGGGCATTAGCCCATGCGGCGGACCCGGGCGCCCCACTCATCCCGATTGCACCCCAACGCGGCCTCGTTTAGATCGTAAACAGGTTCTAAGAGCCGGCACATTCTGACAAGTGTTCTGGCACTGCTACAATCAAAGGCTTCGCGGAAAGGTGGATGAGCGGTTTAAGTCACACGCCTGGAAAGCGTGCGTGGGGTTATACCCACCGCGGGTTCGAATCCCGCCCTTTCCGCCAGAGATAAAGTAAATACGGGGCCTCGCGCCCCGTTTTTGCTTTCTGTTCCCACAAAATGCCTACTATCTGGGCAATGTCACTCGATCAACCGTCTGTTTGGGGTTACCCGCTAGCTATTGTGTGGTCGACAGCGTTTTCTTGACGAGTGCAAAGTAAGCTGTTTGAGCCCTGTCCACGAGAGCGACAAGAAAGGACTTATCGTTGATGTTCGCCAAGCTGGAAGAACTGTCTACCATAGCCCGCACATTCCCCAAGTCATCGACGTACCATAGTGCTAGCCGCTGTTTGTCAGTGTGTGTTGTCGCCGGAAGAGACACTTCCAGGATACTCGTAGGATGCGCCAGGACTACGAATCGAAAGCTAAGTTCGTACTTTGTGCCCAGCGCTACCAGTACGCCTTCGCCAGGCTCTCTGCGCGTAACCCGAATTGAAGGAAAAGATTCCTCGTTGAAGGGATGCTCTGCCATCTTGAAGAACTTGTCGACTTGATCTTGATGGATCTTGAACAGAGCTTCGTAAGTAGTCAATTTCTCAGTAAGTCCGACCATAGCAAGCCTCTTTTCAATTGCAATGTGAACAGTATTGCACGGCCTGCCCCAGGCCTCCGTTACAAAACCCTCGCCCATGTCTCCGGTCCATACATCAGACAAAGGAAAACCCGCATGCGGCGGGTTAGCTGACCTGAGAAAACACTTACAAAACCCTTCGTCACGTCGACGGCAGGCCCACAATCACGGATTGTCCTTGGCAAACTCGTCCTTCGCGACCTCAACGGCATCCCGTGCACCGTGCGTCGGCCAAAGTTCGTGGCCCCTGTCAATCAGGCTATGGAGGTCACCCTCGCCCTTTGAGAGTGAAAGGTACATGCTTCCGAAAATCTCGGCCCAGATGATTTCCGGCGTCTGGCCATGATGAGTGTCGGTGCTCGATTGCATAGCTAAAGTATGACTAAAACAAGGCCTTTTTGACCGCGCTAGAGTCGCGACGGCACATGCCTGAATCTAACACCGAAAACGCTGTACAACATTAACAAATCAGCAATGCTTTAACCGCCCTGCAGGGCGGGCAAAACCCCAAAAAGCCCCTAGCCATGCCGGTCTCGGTGCCTAAATGGTTTTAGACTCAAACGGGGAAAGCAATCTGCGCGTGTGGAATCTATCGGTTTCCAGAAACGCCATCCTCCAAAGATAGCTGACGGCAGAGCATAAAAAAAGCCACCTTGCGGTGGCTTTTTGATGCGCGTGAACCTATCAGTTCAGGGCAGATTTCTTGCCGTCCTTATAGACGTACAAGGTGATGGCGGGGTTTTTCAATTCGCCATTGGGCTCGAAAGCGATCGTGGTGGTTACGCCCTTGAAGTTGGTTTTAATCAACTCGGGGGTGTAGACCTTTGGATCGGTCGAACCAGCACGCTTCATGGCGTCAACCAAAATGAAGGTCGCGTCATAGGTATAAGGGCTGTAAACCTGGAACTGGTTGGGGTACTTGGCGTCGTAACGCTTTTTCCAGGCTTCGCCGCCAGGCATCTTGGCGAGCGATGCACCGCCTTCAGCGCAGACCACATTGTTGAGGGTCTTGGCGCCAGCGGCAAGTTTGGCCAGTTCAGCCGTGCAGATGCCATCACCACCAAAGTACTTCACGTTGCCCATGCCGAGTTGCTCCATCTGGCGCAGCATCGGGCCGCCTTGCGGGTCCATGCCGCCAAAGAAAATTGCATCGGGGTTTTTCGATTTGACAGCCGTGAGGATGGCCATGAAGTCGGTGGCTTTGTCGGTGGTGAACTGCTCGTCAACCACGGTCATGCCTTTTGCCATAGCCGTCTTTTTGAAGACTCCGGCAACGCCCTGGCCGTAAGCTGAACGGTCATCAATGATGGCGACTTTTTTCAGCTTGAGTGCGTCTGCCGCGTAGAAAGCCAGGCCGGCGCCGAGCGCGTTGTCGTTGGCGAGGATACGGTAGGTGGTTTTGTAGCCAGGCTTGGTCAGGTCCGGGTTAGTCGCGGCACCCGTAATGTGAGGAATACCGCAATCGTTGTAAACCTTGGAAGCGGGAATCGTGGTGCCCGAATTGAGGTGGCCCACCACACCGGCTACTTTGGAGTCGCACAGTTTCTGTGCAGCAGCGGTGCCCTGTTTTGGATCGGCGGCGTCGTCTTCCGCAACGATTTCAAACTTGACCTTCTTGCCGCCGATGACAACGTTCTGCGCGTTCAGGTCCTCAATGGCCATACGCACGCCGTTTTCATTGTCTTTGCCGTAGTGGGCCTGTGAGCCCGACAGCGGCGCGACGTGACCGATTTTGACCACTACATCTTGTGCAGAAGCAAAACCCGCCACAACAGCGAGAGCAGCCACTACTGTGAGTTTTAATTTCATTTGCATAAAAACACTCCGATTAGGAAATTACCGTTAAAGGTTGAGAACAATTTTTATAACTCAACGGGGCCGAACATAACGCAATTTTCGGGCCCGCACCATAGCAACGGCCCTAGGTTCATTTGGATGAGGGGGTTTACCCGAGGAGTAGATCGTCTTATGTGAGTGTGGGGTTTCACCACCCGTCCCGCGCTGCGACACGGGCGCGAAAACAGGGTGCGTCAACCGGCATCCGGACCAGGGCCGAGCCGTTATTTGGGGGCTTCCTGTTCAAAGGCCTGGTTCACCGATTCGCGTACGACCATTTCGATTTCTTCGCGAAGGCGGGGGGCGAGTGTCTGGGTATGCTCCAGGATCAGTTGCCCGACCACTTCACGCAAACGCCGTTCCAGAATCAGGTCGACCCGTTGCATGACGCGTTGCACCATCTGGTCTTCGAGCCCGGAAGCATCGGTCGAAGGCGCTGCCTTTGCTGCTGGCTTGCCCGGGGCAACTGCTGGCGGCGCCGTAGGCCGGACCACCTCGGTCAGCGTCGGCACAAAACGGGGTGGAACGGACGAACTCTTCATGCACCCTCTCCGGCCGTTGCAAGGTCGTGCCGCTTCATGGCGTACCCCCTGTCGGTGTAATGTTTCCAGCGGCCGCGCGCCGCCAGGCGGTCGTCGTCATCCCGTGCAACCACCTCGATAAAGCGCTCAAAGCGCTCAAATTCAACGGGGATACCCCGCCCCAGGTTGACCAGCACGCCATGATGAGCACAGTCCTGCAGCGACTCGGCAAGCAGCACAGGCGTGACCGCCACGCTGTCTTCTCCGGCATCGGCCCGGCAATGCGGCACAAACTCCGTGGGGGAAAAATTCCACAACCATTGATCAAGCTGCGCCAGGACCTCTGGTTCGGCCGTTACCACCACGCGGGCGCCGCTGAGATAGGCCTTGCGCAGCAGGCGGCAGCTGTAGGCCAGCTTGTCGGGTACGTTGAAATGAAAGGCGATCTCGGTCATGCCCGGGTTCTGGATGCAGGTTTGCTTCGTTTTGCCGCCCTGGCTTTGGGTTCGGCCTTTCGCGGGACGGCCTCGGTGACATGGTCCAGCAAATAGTCCAGCAGCAAGGGCACGGGCCGGCCGGTCGCGCCTTTGGCCGCTCCGCCTTTCCAGGCCGTTCCGGCGATGTCCAGGTGCGCCCACGGGAAACTGGCGGCAAAACGCTGCAGGAACTTCGCCGCCGTCACGGCGCCACCCGCCCGTCCAGCGACATTTGCCACGTCGGCAAAATTCGTTTTCAGCCCTTCCGCGTAATCATCGTCCAGCGGCATCCTCCAGCACAGGTCGAGAGACGACTCGCCCGCCGCAGCCAGCGACCCGGCCAGCTCTTCGTTGCTTGAAAAAAGCCCGCTGCGAACACCGCCCAAGGCCACCACGCAGGCGCCGGTCAGCGTGGCGATGTCGATCACCGCCCTCGGCTTGAAGCGTTCCGCGTAGGTCAAGGCGTCGCACAGCACCAGGCGTCCTTCCGCATCGGTGTTCAGAATTTCAATCGTTTGCCCGCTCATGCTGGTGACCACATCGCCCGGCTTGAGGGCTCGCCCGCCGGGCATGTTCTCGGAGGCCGGAATCAACCCCACGACATTCAGCGAGGGCTGCAATTCGGCGAGTGCCCGGAACGTGCCCAGCACGCTGGCTGCGCCGCACATGTCGAACTTCATCTCGTCCATCTCGGCGGCCGGCTTGATCGAAATGCCGCCCGTATCGAAAGTAATACCCTTGCCGATCAGCACCACGGGCGCCACCGATTTGGCCGCGCCTTCATACCGCAGCACGATGAAGCGCAGGGGCTCTGATGTACCCTGGGCCACCGCCATGAACGAGCCCATGCCCAGCTTGGCGACTTCCTTGGGGCCCAGAACCTCCACCTTGATGTTGCGCAATCGGGCCAACTCCCGTGCCGCGCCAGCCAACAAGGTGGGCGTAGCATGGTTGGCGGGCCGATTGGCCCACTCCTTTGCAAAGTCAATGCCTTTGGTCAACGCCACACCCTTGTCGAACCCCGGCCTGGCAGCCGAAAGATCGTTCACACCGACCACTATGCGTTGCAGCTTTACCGGGTTTGGCTTGGATTTGGTGGTGCTGTACACGTAAGCAGCGTCGCTGCAGGCCACTACTGCGGCCCGCACGGCATCCGGCTGCGGGTCGTTCAGGGCACCGAGACTGAGCACGACCCGTTGCGTATTGCCGTTTTTGAGGGTTCCCAACGCGGCATTCACGGCAGTACGGATATTTCGGGGGCTTGCGTCACCGGCCCCCACCAGCAATACCCGCGTTGCCGCTATGCCCGGCGTACGGTAGGCGCTCAGCAGCTTGCCCGGCTTGGCTTCCAGGTCCCCCGCCTTGATGGCAAGGGCTGCGAGTGTCGACAGGGGATCATCGCCAGCGCTCAGGTCCTGGGGTATGAGCACCACCAGCGCATCGCATTTTTCGCTGCAAAGACGGGCACGGGGAAGCAGTTTGAGTTCAAAGTCCATAATTCAGGGTTGAGCAAATAAAACAACAATAAAGCAGAGCAACGGCAATAGTCAGTCATGTTATTCCAATCTTCGATACGCAAAGAGCTGGCGCGCAGTTTCGGCGCAACACTGGTGGTGCTGGTCACCATCGTGATGACCATTGTGCTGATCCGCACCTTGGGCCAAGCCTCGCGCGGCTCCATCAGTCCCCAGGACGTGATGCTCTTCATGGCTTACTCGGCCCTGGGGCGCCTGCCGACTATCCTGACGCTGTCGCTCTTCATTGCCATGGTCAGTACCTTGTCACGCATGTACCGCGACAGTGAAATGGTGGTCTGGTTCACCAGCGGACAGGGACTGGGGGGCTTCCTGAAGCCGCTCTTTCGCTTCGCCTGGCCAGTTCTGCTGGTCATTGCGCTGATGGCGCTTTTTGTCTGGCCATGGGCCAACCAGCAGACCAAGGACATGCAAAACCGCTACGCGCAGCGCGGCGACCTGAGCCGGGTCGCCCCGGGCCAGTTCCAGGAATCGTCCAGCGGCAACCGGGTATTTTTCATTGATCGGGATTTGGCAAGCGAGCAAAGCAGCAGCAACGTTTTTATTGCTGCGACCGAAAAAGGAAAAAGCTCCGTCACCACGGCACGTTCCGGCCGTATCGAGACCCGGGGCGACGCCCAGTTCCTGATGCTCGAAAAAGGCCAGCGGCTTGAAAACGTGGTGGGGCAGTCGGCCCTGAAGATCAGCGATTTTGAAGAGTACGGCACCCGGACGGGCGACTCCGCCTACCTTGGCGAACGCACACCCGAAGCCAAGCTCCTGTCCACACGCTCGCTGATCAAGGAGCCTACGCGCAGCAACCTGGGTGAGCTGGCATGGCGATTGGGTCTGGCCATGGCCGCAGTCAATTTCGTCATTCTGGCGGTCGCACTGGCAAGCGTGAACCCGCGCGGCGGGCGCAGCGGCAACATGATTTTTGTGCTGCTGACGTTTGTCGTCTACAACAACCTGGTGAATCTGGGGCAAAGCTGGATTTTTGTGGGCCTGATCAGTTTCACCAACTTCCTGGTGGTGCTGCATGGCGGTGTGTTGTTGCTGGGGCTGCTGTGGCTGGCCAAACGGCATTTCAACTGGGTGCTTCGGCCCGCCCGGCGCGTTGTGCATGCCCCCCTGGGCGTGCGCGACACCGACTTTGGAAGCAGCGCATGAAGACCATACGCCGGCTGATTTACGGGGAAGTACTAACCGCCATTGCGTTGGTGGCGCTGGGTTTTCTGGCCCTGTTCTTCTTTTTTGACCTTGTCGACGAGCTGCAATACCTCGGCAAAAACAATGGCCTGAGCGCAGCAACCGACATTTACCAAATTCGCCATGCGCTGCTGTATGTGGCTCTGCTGATTCCCAATCACCTCTACGAACTCCTGCCGATTTCCGTATTGATCGGCACCATTTTTGTCATGGCGCGGCTAGCCCAGAGCTCCGAGTACACGATTTTGCGCACCAGCGGGCTGGGGCCGTGGCGGGCACTGCGGCTGCTTCTGGTCCTGGGTGCCGTTTTTGTGACGCTCAGCTTTGCCGTGGGCGACTACGTGGCCCCCGCCAGCGAGCGGGCGGCGCAATTGCTCAAAGCCCGCTATCAAAGCAAAATTACCGTCGGCCAGACCGGCGCCTGGCTCAAGGAGAAACAGCCCTACAACAACTATGTCGTCAACGTCAAAGAGCTGACGCCCAACAACGAAATGAAGGGCGTGCAGATTTTCGAATTCGACAACAAGGGCCTGATTGTCTCCACTACCCAGGCCCCCGTGGCCGTGTTCACCGGAGGCGACGCCTGGATGCTCAAGCAGGCTAGCCGCGCAGAATTTGACGTTCCCGCCAGCCCTGCCGAGATCAGCAAACCGCAGAACGGCGCGAGGGTCAGCCGGACGACCCTTCAGACCTTTCGCTGGCCCACCGAGATCAGCGCGGAGATGGTGTCGGTGGCGCTGCTCAAGCCCGAGCGTATGAGCACCCTGGACCTCTTCAACTACGTCCGCCACCTCAACGCCAACGGCCAGACGGCCCAGCGCTATGAAATTGAATTCTGGAAAAAAGTGTTTTATCCACTCAGCTGCCTGGTGATGGTGATGCTGGCACTGCCTTTTGCCTACCTGCATTTCCGTTCCGGCGGTATCGCCAGCTATGTTTTTGCGGGCGTTATGATTGGCATCAGCTTCTTTCTGCTCAACAACGTGTTCGGCTACATCGGCAACCTGCGCAACTGGCAGCCCTGGCTGGCCGCAGCAACACCCGGGCTGATGTACATGGCCGTTTCACTGGGGGCGTTTGGCTGGCTGGTCCTGCGGCGCTGACGGGCCGGCGCACACTCACCGCAAGACAAACATGACTCCTTCCAACCCCACGCCGGCAGGCACAGGCATTGTCCTGTTTGCGCATGGCTCGCGTGACCCCCACTGGCGGGCCCCCATTGAGGCCGTCGCCACGGAGATCCGCTCGCGCCAGCCCGGCACACCCGTACGCTGTGCCTACCTCGAGCTGAGTGCACCGTCACTGCCCGAAGCCGCTACTGATTTGATAGCTGAAGGCGTTGAAAGAATAAGGGTATTTCCGCTTTTTCTTGGCGTTGGCAAACATGCACGCGAGGATTTTCCCTTGCTTGTCGAGCAAATAAGGGCCGCGCATCCCGGCGTGACGGTTGAACTTCTGCCGACTGCCGGCGAATACCAGCAGCTCACCACCCTGATGGCCGACATCGCCCTGTCCTGACCTTCTTCAGGCGACGAAAAATCAGCGTGCAACCATCAATTCATTAGCACAAACAGGCATAATAAAGTCAATAATTAGCCTGAATTTGATATGAACCTCCACCAATTCCGTTTCGTTCAAGAGGCCATACGGCGCAACCTGAACCTCACCGAAACCGCTCGCGCCCTGCACACGTCGCAGCCCGGGGTGTCCAAGGCCATCATCGAGCTCGAAGAAGAACTCGGGGTGGAGATTTTTGCGCGCCATGGCAAGCGGCTAAAACGCGTGACCGAACCCGGCGAGCATGTGCTCAAAAGCATAGAACTCATCATGCGCGAGGTCGGTAACTTGCGGCGTATCGGTGAGCAGTTTTCGGCGCAGGACAGTGGAACGCTGTCGATCGCCACCACGCACACCCAGGCCCGCTATGTGCTGCCGCAACCGGTGGCCAGGCTGCGCGAAGCCTTCCCCAAGGTCAACGTCAGCCTGCATCAGGGCTCACCCGATCAGGTGGCCCGCATGGTCATCGACGAAGTCGCTGAAATCGGCATCGCCACGGAATCACTGACCCACTACGAAGAACTGGTGACCCTGCCCTGCTACGAATGGCAGCATATGCTCGTGATGCCCGTCGACCATCCCCTGGCCAAAAAGGACGACATCACGCTGGAGGATCTGGCCCAGGAACCGCTGATCACCTACCACCCCTCCTTCACCGGGCGCACCAAGGTCGACCAGGCTTTTGCGGCCAGGCGCCTGCAGCCCCGCATTGCCCTTGAAGCCATCGACTCCGATGTGATCAAGACCTATGTGCGCCTCGGGCTGGGTGTCGGGATTGTGGCCGAGATGGCGCTCAAGGACGACGGCACCAACGCAGACCTGGTGGCCAAACCGGCTGGGCCGCTGTTTGGCGTGAACGTGGCCCGCGTGGCTTTCAAGCGCAGCGCCTACCTGCGCAATTTCGTCTATAAATTTGCCGAGCTGCTCAGCGACAAGCTGGACCGCGCCCTTATCACCAAGGCCATGGCTGGCCGCATCAACGACTACGAAGCATGAACACGCAGATGACTGCCCCTCTTTCAGTCCCGCTCTCCACCCCCACCAGCGCAGTCCGCACGCCCCCGCTCACCAGCAAGCTGCCGGCCGTTGGCACCACCATCTTCACCGTGATGTCCGCGCTGGCCGCCGAAAAGCAGGCGGTCAATCTGGGCCAGGGATTTCCGGACTTTGAATGCGATCCCCGGCTGGTCAATGCGGTGACCGATGCCATGCTCAAGGGGCTGAACCAGTACCCCCCCATGACAGGCGTTCCGGTGCTGCGCGAAGCCATTGCCGCAAAGCTGGCCCGACTGCACGACCGAAGCTACAACCCCCACACCGAGATCACCGTCACTGCGGGCGCCACCCAAGCCATCCTCACGGCCATCCTGGCCGTGGTGCACCCCGGCGACGAAGTGATCGTGCTGGAGCCCTGCTACGACAGCTACGTGCCCAATATCGAACTCGCCGGCGGCACGGTAGTACGCGTCCCCTTGACGCCCGGCACGTTCCGTCCCGACTTCGACAAGATTTCGGGCGCCATCACGTCAAAAACCCGCGCCATCGTGGTCAACTCGCCGCACAACCCGAGTGCCACGGTCTGGACCGAAGCCGACATGCTCAAGCTGCAGGAGATCCTTGCACCCACCGATGTGCTGCTGATCAGCGACGAGGTATATGAGCACATGGTGTTTGACGTGGCCAAGGGGCAGGTGCACCAGAGTGCCGCCCGCTTCCCCGGCCTGGCGGCCCGTGCCTTCATCGTCAGCAGCTTCGGCAAGACCTACCATGTGACCGGCTGGAAGGTGGGGTATGTCGCAGCGCCGGCAGCGCTGACCACCGAATTCCGCAAAGTGCACCAGTTCAATGTGTTCACCGTCAACACGCCGGTGCAGTACGGCTTGGCCGCCTACATGGCCGACCCCAAGCCCTACCTGGACCTGCCCGCGTTCTATGAGCGCAAACGCGACCTCTTTCGCGCCGGGCTGGCCAAAACCCGCTTCAAGCTGCTGCCCAGCGAGGGCACTTACTTCCAGTGCGTGGACATTTCAGAGGTCAGCGACCTGAATGAAGCTGACTTTTGCCAATGGCTCACCACCGAGATTGGCGTGGCAGCGATTCCGCTGTCGGCGTTTTATGGCGACGACTTTGACCAGCGCGTGGTGCGCTTTTGCTTTGCCAAGAAAGATGAAACGCTGCACTCGGCGCTGGAGCGGCTGGCGAAGCTGTAAACAAAGGGCCGGCCTGAACGGAGATGCCCGCCCTCAAATACCATGCGGAAGAGGGACCGGCATATTCGAAAATTTCTTCACCGTCCAGAGCTCTTCTGGAACAAACATTGCCGCTGTTTCGGCTTTGACGCGGCGTGGCGTGGCGTGAGGAAATAAATCACAACAAAACTGCAATTGCTTGTCCAGGCTTATTGAAAGAGTTAGAGTCGGGCGCAAGCCTTTCTTGACCTGGAAACTTGCTCGCACGTATTGAGGCTTCAGTTTGCCTTTATTTTCCGTTCTATTCAAAACCCTGCTGCATCGACAGCCAGTTCCTTGAGTTTCGGCAACTTTGTCTTCCTGTAGCGCTTGCCGCGGTACCTCTGTTCACGACAGCGAGCACTCTGACGACTTGAAGGAGATTCACGATGACAAGAAAACCGGAAAGGCGATTCAGCGGAAAAACTACCGCGATCGCGGGCTTGCTCATTGCGGTAGCGTTACTGGGCGGAGGCTATGGATGGCTTACCCGCACGTCACCAGCATCTCAGGCAGAACCGCCGGAACAAGTAACCATCGCGACAAATACCGCCTATGTCGGAAGCTGTCCGGTCATCGTGGCTCGAGAAAAAGGTTATTTCGCGAGCGAGGGAATACTTGCCGTTGTTCAACCTCACTCCAGCGGCAAGGCTGCCATGGAAGCGGTTTTGCAAGGACAGGCCAATTTGGCGACCGTTGCCGACATTCCCATCATGTTCGCCGGCATGAGCGATCAACCTGTATCTGTCATCGCCACAATATTCAAGGCGGAGAAAGACCATGGGATTGTCGGGCGAAGGGACAGGGATGTCGTGACGCCCGGGAACCTCAAGGGAAAACGCATAGGCGTTACGCTGAGCACTTCAGGCCACTTCACTCTCCATGCTTTCCTCAGCCGGCACAGGTTGTCGTCAGATGGAGTGACGGTGCGCAACTATAAACCGGAGGATCTTCCCACAGCGCTCGCGCAAGGCGATGTTGACGCCATTGCAACGTGGGAACCATTTCTGGACACATCGTTGACAGCGCTCGGTGGCAACGGCGTGATTCACTACGCTCAGGGCATCTACGAAAGCCTATACAACGTTGCCGGAATGCGGGCCTATGTCGTCAGCCACCCGGAAACCATCAAAAAAGTCCTGCGCGCGTTGGCCAAGGGTGCGCGATTTTGCAGCGACGCGCCCGATGCGGCACGCGAACTGATTGCTGCGGGTATGTTGGATGCGACGAAGTTGAAAGCGTCGTGGCCGTCGTACCGGTTCAACATGTCCCTGGACCAGGGCTTGATACTGGCCCTGGAGGACGAGGCACGGTGGGCAATCAGGAACAAGCTGACAAGCAAGGCTGAAATGCCAAATTATCTCAATTACATTTACCTTGATGGCTTGAAGGCAGTGATGCCGTCAGCAGTGACGATTATTCATTGAAACGGCACGCTTGCGCGTCTGGGTTGAATTTCGGGTCAAGCACTTTTTGAGTCGTGACTTCAATCCATGTTGCCCTGACCACCCCTGACCACGCGAGCCTGGAGATCACTGCCACGGCAGCGATTCCCTTGTCGGCGTTCTACGGCAACGGCTTTGACCTGCGCGTGGTGCGCTTCTGCCTTGTGAAAAATGACGAGACGTTGCACGCTGCGCGGGACCGCCTGGCCAAACTGTAGGCGCCTCCTGACGGTCGAACAGGCCTCCTTCCTGCTTGATTTTGCTCTGCCCCGGGCAAGAATCAAGGCATACAACAAGGAGCCCTTCCATGTCCATCTCCCTCATACTGCTCATCATCCTGATCCTGATCCTGATCGGCGCCCTCCCAACCTGGGGTCACAGTAGAAGCTGGGGTTACGGCCCCAGCGGTGGCTTGGGCCTCGTGGTGCTCATCCTGGTCATACTGCTGCTGATGGGGCGCATCTAGCATCCAGATTGTGCTTCTCGCGCAACAAAAGGGCCTTGCACTGCAAGGTCTTTTTTTTGAGCAGTCAGCAGTCGAATCGACGTATGGTCTACGCCAATCCGTTGAGCAACAGCATGACAAGCACGTGGCAAACACCTGGTGAACGCCAGGTTCAATGTTGATTCGCGCTGCGAAGCCCTGGCTTTAACTGTTGATCTGCGTCCAGGCTTTGTAGTTACGGCATCACAAGCCTTCGGCACTTGTTAGCCATCCTAAAAGCTGACATCAACTATTCAGTTGCTGCCAGGCTTTTTCCAGCCGTTTCACGCTCACCGGCTGTGGCGTGCGCAGCTCCTGTGCGAAGAAGCTCACGCGCAACTCCTCCAGCAGCCAGCGAAACTCCTGCATGCGTGCATCGGTCGCGCCTTTGCGTTCGGCCACCAGGCGCCAGTAGCGCTGCTCCTGCGGACGCAGCTCGGCCAGCCGCACCGCGTCACGGGCCGGGTCGGCTCGCCATTTCTCCAGGCGTAGCGTGATCGCTTTGAGGTAGCGGGAAAAGTGCTGTAGCTGCGGGTAGGGCGTGATGGTCAAAAAGCGTTTGGGCACCAGGCGCTGCAGCTGCTGGCTGGCGTCTGCCACAGCTTCCGCCGCATTTTTGGTGTCCTTGATCTTGCGCTGGGCCACCGCGTATTCGGCCAGAATGCCGGCAGCCAGCCGTGCCACTTCGCTGGCGATCAAGGTCAGGCGCCCTCGCCCGTCGTCCACCCGTCGCTTGAAATCAGCCTCGCCCGTCGGCAAGGGATCGAGCAGAAACGCCCGGTCCAGCGCCACCTCGATGATTTGCGCACGCAGCTCCTCCAGCGTCCCGCCGCCGGAATTGTCGGCGGCACGCCCGACCAGCATGTAGGCCGTGGCCATTTTCTGCAAATCAGGCAGATTTTTTTCGAGGTACTTGAGCGCGTCCTTGATCTGCAGCGAGAACAGGCGCCGCAAGCCGGCACGGTGTTTGACCGTGGCCGCGTCGGGCTCGTCAAACACCTCGATGGTCACGGCATCCCCAAGGTCGATGAGGGCCGGAAAACCGATCAATGTCTGGCTTCCCTTGCGGATTTCCATGAGTTCCGGCAGCTCGCCAAAACTCCAGCTGGTGTAGCGATCAGGCGCTTTAGGTGCTGTCTCTTCAAGAACTGCTTGCGCCTGTCCTGCTTTGGTTTGAGGCCTGTTTGATACTGAATTCGGGGTGAAACCGGTATTTCCAGCTGGGTTCGGCTCAACCAGCACCGTCAGGTTTTTCAGCCCTGCCAGCGCCTGAAACGCACCACGCGCCTGGGAGCCCAGCTCGCCTTTGAGCGCACCCAGGTTGCGCCCCGTGCCCAGCTGCCGGCCATGTTCGTCAACCACACGGAAATTCATGAACAGGTGGGCAGGCAGCATGTCCAGCTTCATGTCTGCGCGTTTGACATCGAGCGAGGTCGCATCGCGCACCAGCTTGAGCACCGCGTCCGTGAGCGAGCCACCGCCAAACACCTGGGGCTGCAGCAGCTGCTCGGCCATGCGCGCAGCAGTTTCGGGCAGCGGCACCAAACGTGAGCGCGGGCGCTGGTGCAGGGTCTTGATGAGCGCCTGCACCTTGTCCTTGAGCATGCCGGGCACCAGCCACTCGCAGCGCTCTTCATTGACCTGGTTGAGCGCAAACAACGGCACATCCACCGTCACGCCGTCTTTGGCGTCGCCCGGCTCGTGCAGATAGGTCGCCATGCAGTCCACGCCGCCCAGGCGCAAGGTCTTGGGGAAGGCCTGGGTGGTGATGCCCGCCGCCTCGTGGCGCATCAACTCCTCCCGCGTGAGCAGCAACAGTTTCGGCTGCTTTTTGACCTCGTCCCGGTACCAGCTCTCACAACTGGCCCCGCTGCACACGTCGGCAGGCAGCTGCTGGTCGTAAAAGGCGTAAATCAGCTCTTCGTCCACCAGCACGTCCTGCCGGCGCGCCTTGTGCTCGAGGTCCTGCACTTGCTGGATCAGCTTGAGGTTGGCCGCCAGGAACGGCAATTTCGTGTCCCAGTTGCCGGCTACCAGCGCTTCGCGAATGAAAATCTCACGCGCCGACACCGGGTCAACCCGACCAAAGTTGACGCGCCTGCCGTTGTAAACCACCAGCCCGTAAAGCGTGGCACGCTCCAGCGCCGTGACCTGCGCGGCCTTCTTCTCCCAGTGCGGGTCCAGCAACTGCTTCTTCAGGAGATGGCCGGCCACCTGCTCTATCCACTGCGGCTCGATGTTGGCGATGCCGCGGCCAAACAGCCGGGTCGTTTCCACCAATTCGGCAGCCACAATCCAGCGCCCCGGTTTTTTACTGAGTTTGGCGCCCGGGTGCCGGTAAAACCGGATGCCGCGTGCGCCCAAGTACCAGTCGTCCTCGTCGCTCTTGCAACCAATGTTGCCCAGCAGGCCGCAGAGCATGGACAAATGCAGCTGCTCGTAGCTGGCGGGCCGGTCGTTCAGGTGCCAGCCCTGCTCGCCCACCACGCTGTGCAGTTGCGAATGAATGTCGCGCCACTCGCGCACGCGGCGGATGTTGATGAAGTTCTCGCGCAGCAGGCTTTCGTACTGGCGGTTGGAAATTTTGTGGGCCGGGGAGCCCTCACCCCTGCCCTCTCCCAAGGGAAGAGGGAATAAAGATGGTGAATGGCTCCCTCCCCCCCTGAGGGAGGGTTGAGTTAGGGGTAGGGGCTTCCCGCCACGTGAGTCAGCCAGCCATTTCCACAGCTTCAAATAACCGCTGAATTCGCTTTTCTCGTCGTCAAACTTGGCATGCGCCTGGTCCGCCTGCGCCTGCCTGTCCATGGGCCGGTCGCGCACATCCTGCACGCTCAGGGCGCTGGCGATCACCAGCACCTCGTCCAGCGCCTGCCGGTCCTTCGCCTCGAGGATCATTCGGCCCACGCGCGGGTCCAGCGGCAGCTTGGCCAGCGTGCGGCCCACCGGGGTCAGTTCGTTGTCATCGTCCACGGCGCCCAGCTCGGCGAGCAGCTGGTAGCCGTCGGCTATCGCGCGGCGCTGCGGCGGCTCGATGAAGGCAAAGTCCTCCACCGCGCCCAGGTGCAGGGCCTTCATGCGCAGAATCACCGCCGCCAGTGAGCTGCGCAGGATTTCAGGGTCGGTAAAGCGGGACCGCCCCAGGAAGTCCTGCTCGTCATAGAGGCGTATGCAAATGCCGTCGGCCACGCGTCCGCAGCGCCCGGCACGCTGGTTGGCCGCCGCCTGCGACACCGGCTCCACCATGAGCTGCTCCACCTTGCTCCTGAAACTGTAGCGCTTGACGCGTGCGGTACCGGCGTCGATGACATAGCGGATGCCTGGCACCGTGAGCGAGGTTTCGGCCACGTTGGTGGCCAGCACAATGCGCCGGCCGGTGTGCCCGTCAAAAATTCGGTCCTGCTCGGCCTGGCTCAGGCGCGCAAACAACGGCAGCACTTCGGCGTTGCGGGTCAGCGGCTGGTGGGCCAGGTGCTTGCGCAAATGGTCGGCGGCTTCGCGGATCTCACGCTCACCGGGCAGAAACACCAGGATGTCGCCCGCACTGTGCGGGTTTTGCCAGAGTTCATCAACGCCGTCGGCGATCGCGTCGTTGAGGTCGTAGTCGCGGGCTTCCTCAAAGGGCCGGTAGCGCTGCTCGACGGGAAACATCCGCCCGGACACCATGATCACCGGCGCTGGCCCTTTGGCCGACGCAAAATAATCCGCAAAGCGCTGCGCATCAATGGTGGCCGAGGTGATGACCACTTTCAGGTCGGGCCGGCGCGGCAGCAATTGGCGCAAATAGCCCAGCAAAAAATCAATGTTCAGGCTGCGTTCGTGCGCCTCGTCGATGATGAGGGTGTCGTAAGCCCGAAGCAGCGGGTCGGTCTGCGTCTCGGCCAGCAAGATGCCGTCGGTCATGAGCTTGACGGACGCATCACGGCTCAGCCGATCCTGAAAGCGCACCTTGTAGCCCACCACCTCGCCCAGCGGCGTTTTCAGCTCTTCGGCAATCCGCTTGGCCACGCTGGAGGCCGCAATGCGGCGCGGCTGGGTGTGGCCGATCAGCTTGCCCTGGCCCGCCGGGTAGTTGAGCTTGCCACGTCCCATGGCCAGCGCAATCTTGGGCAACTGGGTGGTTTTGCCCGAGCCGGTTTCACCACACACAATGATGACCTGGTGCGCGTTGAGCGCAGCGGTGATGTCGTCGCGCTTGCCGGAGACCGGCAGCGACTCAGGAAAGGTGATGGCCAGGGGCGGCAGGGAAGAAGGCAAGGAAAGCGACAAGAAAGAACCAGCAATCAAAGCTGCCAATTATCGGTGTTCTTCAAATCGGTGTTCTTGCCAGCGCTGGCGTGCAAGCGCTTTTCGGTGCGTCAGGCGCTGTGGGGCGGCGGGCGGTGGGTAGCAGGCCGGCGATGCGCGCTGTCAGGCCGCGAGAACGGGCATGTCGACAATTTCTCCGCTTTTCTCGTCATACCAGGCGATCCGGCTCGGGTAGCTCCAGGCCGTGCGCGACATGCCCCGGCCCATGGCCACCGCGGTAGCTGCACGCGCATCGGTCTTGGACACCCGCTGCACCCCCAACCCGATCTCCGCCGCCCACACCGTTTGCTGCTGGCCCGGCAGCCCGGCGTCCGGACTGGTGTTGAGCACCACGGACCGGGACAAACGCGCCTGAACCGTGTGCGCCAGGTGAATCAGCCGGCCGCTGTCCGTGCAATTGCGCACCAGGAGCAGGAAACCGTCCCTGCCCAGCCTGCCCATCTCTACATGGGCCGGCACGGTGCGCCGCAGGCGGCCGGCGCACACAAACAGCGCGTGGTTCATCGCCGCCAGTCCGTAGAGCTTTTCCAGCACATACAGGTTGGCGATGGACACCACAATCACGCCCAGCGGCACGGGCTCGTCGCGGTAGAGCTTGAAGGCCGCGCCCACCATGTTTCCCGTCTCGCTGTGCGAGCGCATGCGGGTGACCGGGTCATAGCTGGGCCCATGCGCCATCACCTGGTTGAGTTCGATGAGGTAGGAATAACGCATCCACAGCACCGACGCCATGGTGGCCAGGTAAGCCGTTCCGGCGAGAGCGCTCACGGCATGGACCTGCCAGGGTGCATGGGCGCGATACAGCGCAATCCAGCCCAGCCCGACAATGGCCACCAGCATAAAGGAGACTCCCGATACCGCCACCCATGCGAGCCGGTCGCCGCGCAGCGCGCTGCGGATGCTGAGGACCAACGCGGTCACCCCGAGCAGGTAAGCCATGGCGAGGCTCAAGGCCAGCGCCTGTTGGGGCGGCAGCAGCCAGCCGATCACGATGACCGCGACCGCCAGTAAAAGCAAAGCCTTGATGGTGTACCACCGAGCCTCGGGCTGCCGCAGGATACCCAGGAAGGAAAACAGCAGATAGGCCAGCAGCGCAGACACCACGCTGGCAACATGCGCAAGAAGCCGGGCCAGGGAGTCGGCGCTCTCCATCGGAAGCCCGCCCAGAAAGGCCACCACAAACAGGGCCGACGCGATGGCCGCGAGCGCGGCATTGAACGAGATTCGTCGCAGGGAACGGATGAAGGCAAAGACCGAGCCGGCCAGCATCAAACCTGTCGCCCCGAAATAGCAGCCCCAAAACCCGATGGCGAATTGTTCCATGAACGTGAACGATACCTGAAAGAAAACTTGCAGGTAGACGGGATTATCCCGACCCGCCTTGGCTCCCCGGCTACCTCCCTTACACTCATTGCACTTTTTCGTTTTGCGGGCAAACAGCGCCAGGGAGCGCCAGGGGGTGACGAGTCACGCTTCCTGCCCGCCTGCATTTTGCCCGATTTGCTTTTGCCCCATTTTCTCCTGACCCCGAAAGCGCGCCATGTCCACCGTTTTCAATTTCACCTTTGTCCCCTGGTTCCGCTCGGTGGCGCCCTACATCCACACACACCGCGGCAAGACCTTTGTCGTGGGCATTGCGGGCGAGGCGATTGCCGCCGGCAAGCTGCCGCACATCGCGCAGGACCTGGCCCTGATCCAGAGCATGGGCGTCAAGATCGTGCTGGTGCACGGCTTTCGCCCCCAGGTTAACGAGCAGCTCAGGGCCAAAGGGCACGCAGCCAGGTATTCCCACGGCATGCGCATTACCGACGAAGTGGCGCTGGACTGCGCCCAGGAAGCCGCCGGCCAGTTGCGCTATGAAATCGAGGCCGCCTTCAGCCAGGGCTTGCCCAATACACCCATGGCGGGCTCCACCGTGCGCGTGATTTCGGGCAACTTCCTCACCGCGCGACCGGTGGGCATCCTGGACGGGGTGGATTTCAAACATTCCGGCATGGTGCGCAAGGTGGATGTGGCGGGCATCTCCCGCACGCTCGATTTCGGGGCCATGGTACTGCTGTCGCCGTTCGGCTTCTCCCCGACGGGGGAAGCCTTCAACCTGACCATGGAAGAAGTCGCCACCTCGGTAGCCGCTGCCATGCAGGCCGACAAACTGATTTTCCTGACCGAAATCCCGGGCATCCGTATCCACCACGACCAGCCTGAAAGTGAGGACAACCCGATAGACACCGAGTTGCCCCTGGCTGCAGCCGAAAAGCTGCTGGCCACCCTGCCCAACGGCGAACGCCCGACCGACACGGCGTTTTACCTGCAGCATTGCGTCAAGGCCTGCAAGGCGGGCGTGGAGCGCAGCCACATCCTGCCCTTTGCCGTGGACGGCTCCTTGCTGCTCGAAATTTATGTGCACGACGGCATAGGCACCATGGTGGTCGATGAAAAGCTGGAGTCCCTGCGCGAAGCCACCGCCGACGATGTGGGCGGCATCCTGCAGCTGATCGAGCCGTTTGAAAAGGACGGTACCCTGGTCAAGCGCGGCCGAACGGAAATCGAGCGTGATGCCGACCTGTACACCATCATCGAACACGACGGCGTGATCTTTGCCTGCGCCGCGCTCTACCCCTACCCCGAAGCCAAAACCGCCGAGATGGCCGCCCTGACGGTGTCACCGCAAAGCCAGGGCCAGGGTGACGGCGAAAAAATCCTCAAACGCATCGAGCAGCGCGCCCGCGCCGCCGGCCTGCAAAGCATTTTTGTGCTGACCACCCGCACCATGCACTGGTTCATCAAACGCGGCTTTGTGCAGGTCGACCCGGACTGGCTACCCGAAGCGCGCAAGCGCAAGTACAACTGGGACCGGAAAAGCCAGGTGCTGGTGAAAAAGCTGGCCTGAGTGCGGTCATGACTTTGCGGCGGGGATGACGCAAGGAGCCGATGCGGCGATGCGGGCCGGCGATAGCCAGATACCTAACCATCAAACCGGGGAAACACCATGCTTCAACTTCGCCCCAACTGCGAATGCTGCAACAAGGATCTGCCTGCCGACTCCACCGACGCACGCATCTGCACGTTTGAATGCACGTTTTGCGCCGATTGCGTCAGCACCCGGCTCAAGGGGGTTTGCCCGAACTGCGGCGGCGAGTTTGCCGTGCGGCCGCGGCGTCCGGCGGACATGCTGGCCAAATATCCCGCCTCGAAGGAACGTATCTTCAAGCCATCAGGCTGCGGCATGGCCTCCTGATTTCGACGGTGGTGCCCGGGTTGCCGGGCTTTTTTTGGAATTTTTCACGCCACCGTTGATCCAACACAAATACCGCCACACAGTGCGCGCCGTTTCGCGCCCGCAAGTACCGCAGCTTGTCCTACATTAAAAACAGCATTCCTTGTCGCGACTAACGGTCGCAATCGAAAAAGAATTTGAGGTTGGAACTGATTTTCACGAGGTAAACAAAATGCCTGACCGTGACAGCCGCGTTGTCGTTCGGGAAGTCCGCATTCCCGTAGGGGAGAACACTTGGCTCTACGGTGATCTGGCACTGCCGTCCGGCTTCGAAGGCCTCGTGCTGTTCGCCCACGGCAGCGGCAGCGGACGCCACAGCGCACGCAACCGGCAGGTGGCCCGGCACCTGCAGGACGCGGGCATTGCCACCCTGCTGTTTGACCTGCTGACGGCGCAGGAGGAGCAGGAAGAGGTGCAGACGCGCCATCACCGCTTCAACATTCCCTTGCTGACCCGGCGGATGCAGGACGCGACCCTTTGGGCCACCACCCAGCCCGAGCTGCAACATGCCGCCATTGGCTACTTTGGCGCCAGTACGGGCAGCGCGGCCGCACTCATTGCGGCTGCCCGGCTGGGAGACCGTGTTGCGGCCGTCGTTTCCCGCGGCGGACGCCCCGATCTGGCCGGGCCGGCGGCATTGGCGGCCGTCAGGGCGCCTACGCTGATGATCGTCGGCGGGGCCGACCCCCAGGTGATTGAGCTCAACCAGGCTGCCTACCCCTACCTGCAAGGCGAGAAAAACCTCGTCATCGTGCCCGACGCCACCCATCTGTTTGAAGAAGCCGGAGCCTTGGAGGAAGTCGCAGAACTGGCTACCTCCTGGTTCAGCCTTCACCTGGGCCGGGCCCTGGCGCATGGCACGGCGGACGTACACCTGCCTTATCGTGACCGGCGGCATGCGGGCCGGGTGCTGGCCGGCAAACTGGCGCATTACCGTGGGCGCGACGGCCTCGTCGTCGTGGCCCTGCCGCGTGGCGGCGTTGCCGTAGGCTACGAGGTGGCCCACAAACTGCACGCGCCGCTGGACATCCTTGTCGTGCGCAAGCTTGGCTATCCCGGCCAGGAGGAATACGCTATGGGCGCCATTGCCAGCGGTGGCGTACAGGTGCTGAGCTCCCTGTCCGGCATGCAGATCAGGCCGGAGGAGATTACCGAGACCCTCGAACGTGAACAGGACGAACTGGTGCGGCGCGAACAGCTCTACCGCCAGCAACAGCCAGCCCTGCCGCTTGAGGGCCGCACGGTTATCGTGGTGGATGACGGCCTGGCCACGGGCATGAGCATGCAGGCAGCGGTGCAGGCCATTCGGCAACGGCATCCCCTGCGGGTGGTGGTGGCCGTGCCCGTGGGCGCGCGCGACACCTGCGCCATGCTGCGCAGACACGCCGACGAGGTGATCTGCCCGGCCCAACCCGAGCCGTTTCGTGCAGTCGGGCTGCACTACGAGGCATTCCCCCAGGCCACTGACGAACAAGTCAGTCTGCTGCTGAAAGTGGCCCGACGGGAACAACGTACGGGCAACCCGATCGTCAGCTCGTATTCCAGCCATTGATGCCCGCAGCACCAGAAGCCAGGGGATCTGCCATGAACCAGCACCAGACCCGGCACGGCCTCAGCGACACTGCGGTGCTCGAAGGGCTGCGCGGGCACCTTCTGCCGCTGGCAGACCATGACCGCGCCCATGACCCCTTGATGCAGCTGATCGGGCAGGCCCGCTTCGCGCTCCTCGGCGAGGCCTCTCACGGCACGCAGGAGTTTTACCGCGAACGGGCCGAAATCACCAAACGCTTGATCACCGAAAAAGGATTTAACGCCGTGGTCATCGAAGGCGACTGGCCCGACGCCTTGCGTGTTAACCGCTATGTGCGCGGCGTGTCGGACGATACGGACGCGGTTGCCGCGCTGTCGGGCTTCCAGCGGTTTCCAGCCTGGATGTGGCGCAACACGGTGGTGGTCGATTTCGTCGAATGGCTGCGCGATCACAACAGCGGACGAGACCCCAGACAGCAGGCCGGCTTTTACGGGCTGGACCTCTACAGCCTGTTCAGCTCCATCCAGGCAGTGCTCGCCTATCTTGACAGAACCGATCCGCAAGCCGCGCGCCGCGCCCGCTACCGCTATGCCTGCTTCGACCACGCGGCGGAAGACAGCCAGGCCTACGGCTACGCCGCCGCCTTTGGCCTGGGAGCGAGCTGCGAGGACGAGGCGGTGCAGCAGCTGCGCGACATGAACCGCCGCGCCAGTGAGTTTTCGCCGGTTAACGGCCTGGAGTGGGACGAGGCTTTCCATGCCCAGCAGAACGCACGCCTGGTGCACAACGCCGAAGAGTATTACCGTACCATGTTTCACGGGCGTGTCTCCTCGTGGAATCTGCGCGACAGCCACATGGTGGAGACCCTCCAGGCGCTGGACCGCCACCTGAGCGCCAATGGCCCGCCGCCGCGTATCGCGGTGTGGGCGCACAACTCTCACCTGGGTGATGCCTCGGCCACCCAGAAGGGCGAGCGGGGCGAATGGAATGTGGGCCAACTCATGCGCGACCGCTACGCGGGCGACGCCGTACTGGTGGGCTTCAGCACCCATCATGGCTGGGTCACGGCCGCATCGGATTGGGGTGAAGCCGCACACCGCAAGCGGGTGCGTCCGGGTCTGCCCGGCAGCTGGGAGGACATGTTTCACCAGACGGGCTCGGCCCGCTTCATGCTGGCGCTGCGTGACAACGCGGCTCTGCGCCCCCTGCTGGCGCCGCTGCGGCTGCAGCGGGCCATCGGCGTGATCTACCGGCCGGAAACGGAACGCCACAGCCACTACTTTCACACCCACCTGGCCAGCCAGTTTGATGCGGTGATCCACCTGGACGAGACCGGTGCGCTGGAGCCCCTGGACAAAGGCCCGGTCTGGAACACCGGTGAGGCGCCAGAAACCTTCCCCTCCGGTATCTAATGCCGGCGTTCAATCCCGGCGTTCGCCAGGGATCAACCAGGTATCAGTTCCTTCATCTGCCCCGGATTGTCGAGAATCGGGGTGTGGCCATCAACCGCATCTCAATAGCCGCCTGTCAGGCTTTTTAGGTCTTCCAGCCGGCGCGCCACCAGGTTGCGCGCCGGCCCATAAAAACCGCACCGCTCCTTACGGGGGCCTCATTTCGTTCGCCCGTGGTATCTTCGGGGCTTGGTATGTGCGCTGGCGCACGGACTTTTCACAGCGCATCTGTAAAACTTCCGGAGTCTTTAAAAGACTTCTCACCCTCCCCGGCCAGGATCCTGGACGCGCCGCCCCACAGTCGGCACTTCGCAGGATCGTCGTTACTTTTACAGAAACATGGCCCATGTCACCCATTTCAAGTCTGAGCGTTCTTGACGCCATTGCCAAAGCCGACGGCATTGAAGTCAAGCGCCAGGAAGCCCTGCTGAAAACCGGCGCACTGCAGACCGCCATTCTGACCAGCGAAAATTTCTCCATCATCGCGACCGACGAGAAAGGCATCATCCAGCTTTTCAACGTCGGCGCCGAGCGCATGCTGGGCTATATGGCGGCCGAAGTCGTCAACAAGATCAACCCCAGCGACATCCACGACCCGCAGGAAGTGATGGCGCGGGCCCAGGCGCTGAGCGTGGAGCTCGCCACCACCATCACGCCGGGCTTCGAGGCGCTGGCCTTCAAGGCCTCACGCGGCATTGAGGACATTTACGAGCTGACCTACATCTGCAAGGACGGCAGCCGCTTTCCGGCCATTGTGTCGATCACAGCCCTGCGTGACGATTTCGGCACCATCATCGGCTACCTGCTGATCGGCACCGACAACTCAGTGCGCAAGCAGGTCGAAGTGGCCTTGAAAGAAGCGATGGCGGTGGCCGAGAAGGCCAACCTCGCCAAATCGGATTTTCTGTCCAGCATGAGCCATGAGCTGCGCACGCCGCTCAGCGCCATCCTCGGCTTTGCGCAGCTGATCGAGTCCGGCATGCCGCAGCCCACGCCGTCGCAAAAGCGCAGCGTGGACCAGATCCTCCAGGCCGGCTGGTACCTGCTGGAGCTGATCAACGAAATCCTGGACCTGGCGCTGATCGAGTCCGGCAGGCTGTCGCTGTCGCTGGAGCCGGTGTCGCTGGCGGAAGTCATGCTCGAATGTGAAACCATGGTCGAATCGCAGGCCGCCAAGCGCGGCATCCGCGTGACTTTTCCGCAATTTTCCCTGCCCTGCTTCGTCAGCGCCGACCGTACACGGCTCAAGCAGGTGCTGATCAATTTACTGTCCAACGCGATCAAGTACAACACCAGCGGCGGAACGGTGGCGCTCAAATGCGTGAACGTTTCGCCCCAGCGCATACGCATCTGCGTGGAAGACACCGGCGAAGGCCTGAACCCGGCCAAAATTGCCCAGCTCTTCCAGCCCTTCAACCGCCTGGGCCAGGAAGCCAATACCGAACAAGGCACCGGCATCGGCCTCGTGATGACCAAGCGGCTGATCGAGCTGATGGGCGGCGTCATCGGCGTGGAAAGCATTGTCGGAAAAGGCAGCGTGTTCTGGATCGAAATGGACCTCACCGAGGAACGTGAGCTTCACCCGGAGCTGGCCAGCCTGGCGCCGGCCCTGCAAAGCCAGGTGCCGACGGATCCCCGCGCCCACACCCTGCTGTATGTGGAAGACAACCCGGCTAACCTGATGCTGGTGGAAGACCTCATCGCGCGCCGCTCCGACATACGCCTGCTGTCCGCCCGGGACGGCATCAGCGGCATCGCGATGGCCAAGGCCTCGCAGCCCGACATCATCCTGATGGACATCAACCTGCCGGGCATCAGCGGCATCAAGGCGGTGCAGGTTCTGTGCGCGGACCCCTTGACGGCGCATATTCCGGTGGTGGCGCTCAGCGCCAATGCCATGCCCCGCGACATTGCAAAGGGCATGGAGGCCGGCTTCTTCCGCTACCTCACCAAGCCCATCAAGATCAATGAATTCATGGACACCCTGGACCTGGCGCTGAAGTTTTCAAAAACAAAGTCCCCACGCCCTCCCGTGCCGGAGAAAACCTCATGAACACCGAATTCGACATCCTGAACGCCAGCATCCTGGTGGTAGACGACCAGGCCGCCAATGTGCAGCTGCTGGAGCAGTTTCTGAGCAACACCGGCTACACCCGCGTCCGCTCCACCATGGACCCGCTGGAGGTGGCCGGTCTGCACGCGGAGCACCGCTATGACCTGATCCTGCTGGACCTGAAGATGCCCGGCATGGACGGCTTCCAGGTGATGCAGGAGCTCAAGAAAAACACCAGCGACGACTACCTGCCCGTCATCGTCCTGACCGCGGAGCCGGGCCACAAGCTGCGCGCCCTGGAAGCCGGTGCCAAGGACTTCATCAGCAAGCCCTTTGACCTGGTTGAAGTCAAGACGCGCATCCACAACATGCTGGAAGTCCGTCTGCTGTATAAAAAACTGGACAACTACAGCAAGCTGCTGGAGCACGCCGTGCACCAGGGCACGGTCGAGATCGACGAAGCGCGAAGGAAGTAAACGCCTGGTTCTTGGCGGGGGGCCGGACGCCGGACGGCTCAATGAAAGTCGCGGCTGGAGGTGCCCAGCCGCCCCAGCAGCGGCGTGAGGTCTTCCAGCCGGTGCGCCACCAGGTTGCGCACCGCGCCATAGCCTTTGGCGGTGCCGCTTTCTTCACTGCGCTGCCACACCCCATACACCGCCAGCAGGCGGGCATGCAGCACCTCGGCGCGTTGCGCCTCCCGCAATGATTTCCACACGATCACGTTGACCGGGCCGGTCTCGTCTTCCAGCGTGACGAAGATGGTGCCATTGGCCGTTTGCGGCTGCTGGCGCACGGTGACGATGCCGCAGCCGGCCACCTCTTCGCCGTCGGGCAAGGCATTGAGCTCGCTGGCGCTCAGCAGGCCCCGGCGCGCCAGCCGTTCCCGCAGCAGCGCGACCGGGTGGCGCCGCAGCGTGAGGCCCGTGGCTTTGTAGTCGAACAGGATGTTTTCGCCCTCGGGCGTGTCGGGCAGCGCCAGCGGTGTTTCATGCGTGGGCACGGACTTGAGCAGCCGCGGCGCCGGTTTGATGGCCGAGGCGTCCCACACCTGCTGGCGCCGGTGGCCGGACAAGGGCAGCAAGGCATCGGCAGCGGCCAGCGCGTTGATTTCCAGCGTATTGAGCCGGGCGCGCGACACCAGGTCTTCGGTTGAGCTGAAAGCCGCCTGCGCCCGCGCCTCCACCAGACGAATGGCAGCGTCTTCGCGCAGGCCGGACACCAGGCGCAGGCCCAGGCGCACCGCCGGCTGCCCTGCATGGATGCCGGGATGGCGGGGCATGACATGCGCTGCCGCCGGCTCCAGCGTGCAGTCCCAGTGGCTGTGCATCACATCCACGGCGCGCACTTCCACGCCGTGCCGGATGGCGTCCTGCACCAGTTGTGAGGGCGAATAAAAGCCCATGGGCTGTGAATTGACCATGGCCGCCAGGAAGCAGGCCGGCTCGTGGCACTTGAGCCAGCAGCTCACGTAGACCAGCTTGGCAAAGCTGGCGGCGTGGCTCTCGGGAAAGCCGTAGTCGCCGAAGCCCAGGATCTGGCTGAAGATGCGCTCTGAAAATTCGGCGCTGTAGCCATTGTTGACCATGGCATTGACCAGGCGGCCATGAAAGCGATCCACCCCGCCCTTGCGCTTCCAGGCCGCCATGGAGCGGCGCAGGTCGTCGGCCTCACCGGGCGTGAAGTCGGCAGCGATCATGGCGATCTGCATCACCTGCTCCTGGAAGATCGGGATGCCCAGCGTGCGTTCCAGGGCCGGGTTGAGCGCCGGGTATTCAGGCTTGATATCGCCGCCCTTGCGGAGGATTTCGCGGTTTTTCAGGTAAGGGTGCACCATGCCGCCCTGGATGGGCCCCGGCCGGACGATGGCGACCTCCACCACCAGGTCGTAGTAATTGCGCGGCTGCAGGCGCGGCAGCATGGACATCTGCGCGCGGCTTTCGATCTGGAACACGCCCACCGTGTCGGCTTCGCAGATCATGTCGTAGGTTTGCGGGTCTTCCAGCGGGAGGGTGTGCATCTGATCATCGCGTTGCCGGGTTTCATTGACCAGGCTCAGGCAGCGTCTGATGGCCGACAGCATGCCCAGCGCCAGCACATCGACCTTGAGCAAACCCATCGCCTCCAGGTCGTCTTTGTCCCACTGGATGATGCGGCGGTCTTCCATCGAGGCGGGCTGCACCGGCACCAACCGCGTGAGCTTGCCCTGCGTGAGGACAAATCCGCCCACGTGCTGGCTGAGGTGGCGCGGAAAGCCGATCAGCTGGGCCGACAAATCCAGCCACTGCAGCACCGGCCCCGCCTGGCCCGCCAGGCCGGCTTGCCTGATTTTTTCTTCCAGCACCTCGCTGCCGTCAAACCAGAAATGCTCTTTGGCGAACTGGTCTATCAACCCGGGCGCCATCGCCAGCGCCTTTCCCACATCGCGAATCGCGCTGCGCGGCCGATAGCGGATGACGGTGGCGGCAATGGCGGCGCGGTCATGCCCGTACTTTTTGTAGATGTACTGGATGACCTCTTCGCGCCGCTCGTGCTCAAAGTCCACATCGATGTCAGGCGGTTCGCTGCGTTCGCGGCTGATGAAGCGCTCAAACAGCAGATTGCTTTCAACCGGGTTGACGGCCGTGACGCCCAGGCAGTAGCAGACCGCCGAATTGGCCGCCGAGCCGCGCCCCTGGCACAGGATTTTCTGCTCATTCGCAAAGCGCACGATGTCATGCACGGTGATGAAGAACATCTCGTATTCAAGCTCTTCGATCAGCGCCAGTTCAAACGCAAGCTGCGCCCCGATTTTCCGGGGAATACCGCGCGGATAGCGTGTGTGGGCCCCCTGCCAGGTCAGCCGCCTGAGCCAGCGTGCGGGCGTTTCGGCAGGCGGCACCATGTCTTCCCGGGGGTAGCGGTACAGGTTGCGGATCTCGTCGAGATTGAAGCTGCAGCGCGCCGCCACCTCCAGCGTGGCACGCAGCAGCGCGGCCGGGTAAATGCCGGCCAGCCGCATGCGCGGGCGCAGGTGCGCCTCGGCATTGGCCTGCAGCGCAAAGCCACATTCATGCACCGGCCTGCCCAGCTTGATGGCCGTCATCACGTCGTGCAGCGGCTTGCGCGAGCGCTTGTGCATCAGCACGTTGCCGGCCGCCACCAGGCGTATGCCGGTGTGCTCCGCAACCTCCTGCAGTTGCTGCAGGCGCAGCGCGTCGTCCAGGCCTTGCAGCAGTTCGACGGCCAGCCAGGCATTCGGGCCGAACAGTCCTTTGGCCCAGGCAGCGTGCGCGCCCAGCGCTTGCACATCGATGGCGTCGGGCAAAGGCGACAGCAGGATTTCGCAATCGGTCAGCCGTGAAAAATCCGTCTCACCCATCGCAACGCGGTAGCTGCCCTTCTTCACCTCGTCACCGGCACGGCGCGCTTCGGTGATGAATTCACACAGGTTGCCCCAGCCTGCCGCGTTGTGGGGCAGCACCACCAGCCTGAACGCATGGCCGGTCTGCACCAGAAACTCGGCCCCCGGCAGCAACTGCAGACCGAGCTCCCGGGTCACTTCATGCGCCCTCACGACACCGGCCACCGAGCATTCGTCAGTGATGGCCAGCGCCTTGTAGCCCAGCTTGAAAGCCCGCTCGGCCAGCTCCTGAGCATGCGAGGCGCCGCGCTGGAAGCTGAAATTGCTCAGCGCATGCAGTTCGGCGTAATCGGGCAGCACGTAGGCGGACATGCGTTCCTCTCAGGCAAAAAAACCGTGCAGGTACCAGGCGCGCTGTCGCGCGGCCTCGGGTGTGGCGCCCAGCCTCTCGCTGTAAATCCAGAGCAGGCCACCCTGCTGGCTGCGGTAAATGAAGTAGTCGCGAAGCGCCCACGGCTTTTCACTGAGGCCGGCGCCGCGGGCGGCGTCGCTGTCGGCCAACAGCCATTCGGCGGCCTCCAGCCGCTGCGGCCCCGTCAGGCGATGCAGCTTGCCCTGATAGACCGGGCTGTTGCCAACGGTGGCCAGTTTGAGCGGCTCGGGCAGCAACCAGGTCGGATACAAAGCTTCGGTCTTGATCTCCGGACCAGGGGTTTTTGAAGCATCTCTTGAACGTTTCAACCCTCCAGCCCGGACAGGATTTTTATGCGCAGCGATCGATTGAATCACCCCCCTGGCATGAACCCAGCGTTGCATCAGCTCCGGCCGATGGTCCGCGCAAGGCTGCCAGGCCTGCACCTGCGCATCGCCCAGGCGGGCGCTCAGCCGCTCGACCAGTTCCACCACGCTGTCACCCTGTTCGCGCGCCTCCATTAGCAGGCTGCCGGTGGCGGCGACCGAGTCGGCCAGCAACTCGGTGGCCAGTGACTGCAAGGTCAGGCTGTGCACCGGCGCCGGCAGCTTTTGCTGGGCCAGGTGCTCCGCCACCAGCCGCGCCACATGGCGAAGGTCTTGCGCGGGCTGGGCCGTGCGGATCTCCAGTTCGCCGGTCGGCGCCACGTCGCGGCGCTTGTCCAGGTGCCAGATGATTTTCAGGGCGCACAGCCCGCTCTGGCGCCCGAGCAGCCAGGCGTGCAGGTGAACCAGCAGCCGCTCCACACCCGCCATCAAAGCGGGGGCGTGAGTGACCAGTGCGTTGAGTTCCAGCTTTTCCTCAAAGTGCTCGGGCAGCACCTGCCACTCGTAGTTGTCGGGCGTGCTGCCGCGGGCGCGGTCCAGCGCCTCCAGCAACTCCGCGCCAAAGCGCCGGGCCACGCCGTCACGCGGCAGGCGCAGCAGGTCGTCCCAGTTGCGGCAGCCAATGCGCTCCAGCACGCCCAGATGCGGGCGGGCAGCCGTCAGGGTGTGCATGGGCAGGTCGGCCACGCGCTTTTTCACGGTATCAGTCTGAGTCTGGCCGTCTTGCAGCCGCAAACGGCCAAGCGCTATCAAGGACGTCGCGCCTTGCGCCCGTTTTACCTGGGCCTGCAACCCGTTTTCTTCAAAAAAAGCAGCCAAACGCTGCTCCAGCAGCTGCATCAGCCGCGCCAAGCCGCCAAAGAGGCGCAGGCTGCCCGTCACGTCCATCAGCACGGCCTCGTCCACCAGCGCCACACGCGGCGTAAAGCCCAGCGCCATGCTGGCCACCGCCCGTTGCACGGCAGCGGCGTCCAGTACCAACCGCTGCGCCGCAGCGGCGTCCAGCACCGGGGTGGCTGGGCCCGGCTCAATGGTGGTCGAGATGTGCAATGCGATCCAGCAGCGCATGGATGGGGCCCTGAGGTGAAGTGACAAGAGGCGACACCAGCGAAGGCAGCAGCATGAGCGCCGGAACGCCGGCTTCTTCCCGCTGGCGCCGCGCTCTTTCGCGGCTGGCGGCCAGCAGCGCCGCCAGCCGGGCCGGCCGGGTATCGAGCAGCACCGGCGCGGCCAACGGCGGGCCGCGGCGTTTGAGCACGCTGACCAGCAACTGGCCCGCCTCGTTCACCGCGCCTTCAACCAACAACCGCAGCGGCGCGGGCGACGACTCATGCTGCGCCCGCAGCGGCCTGAAAACAAACAGCAGCTTGTTGTGCGCATGGGCTGCAATCTGCAGGCGGCGCACATGCGCGCTGCGCGCATCGGGCAGCCAGGCCAGCACGCTGTGCACGTCGGCGCACTGCAAGGCTTCGCGTGTGGCCCACAGCAGCGACGGCGCGTCACCGGGCTTGCCGTGAATGCTGAGCAGGCGCTGCATATTCAATTGGCGCGCGCCCAGCGCCGGGCCAAAGGGCAGCCAGGGCGCGCCCGCCAGCACCGTCAACAAATCAGGCGCCGCCGCCTGCATGCAAGCCAAAGCCGGCGCGACCAAACCCCATTCGTGTTGCCCAGCCTGCGGCTGCAGCACCTCCACCAGCGCACCCTGCGGCCAGCCGCCGCCGGGCAACACATGGTTGAGCGCCGCATAGCCCGTGTCCACGGTCTGCAGGCTCGCGCTGCCCAGCTCGCCCGCGCGCCACACGTGGGCGAGGTCCGGCTCGGCGCGGGCCACAGGAATCGGTGAAAGCATGGGGTGGGCTCAATCAGGGGTGAAAATTCAATCAAATACTGTATTTATGTACAGTATATTGCCTGACTCATGCCCTGTGCAATTACCCCTTCGCCCGGCTCGGGCGTGTAACGCCCTGCCCGTTTAACAGACTGATCCCATTAACGAAAAACATGAAAACGAAAAGGGCCGGGGTAGTCGACCCGGCGCCCAAGGAGAAAGAGAAAGCGGGAAAGCGAAAAAGCGCCGCCCTCAGCGCTGGCGAGCCAGGCGGGTGATCAGGACCAGTCCCACCAAGGCAATCGCCACAAAGCACAGAAACGACCAGTTGGCAATCGACAGGCCCAGAAAGGTCCAGTCAATTTTGGTGCAGTCGCCACTGCCCTTGAAGATCATCGGAATCGCGCGCTTGAGCGGAAAGGTTTCGATCATTCCGTAAAAGTCACGGCCGCAGGAGGCAATCTCAGGCGGGTACCACTGCAGAAAACTCTGGCGGGCCGCCACAAAGGCGCCAAAGCCGGACAGCAGCACCAGCAAGCCCGAGCCCGTGATCAGCAGCCCCCTGCTTTTGGCTACCGCGGTGATACCTGCAACCACAGCCACCAGCACCAGCGCGTAGCGCTGCACGATGCACATGGGGCAAGGCTCCAGGCCAACGACATGCTGCAAGTACAAGCCAAAAGCCAGCAGGGCCACACAGGCCACGGACACCAGGGCCAGCACACGGCGTGGCATGGCGTCGAAATACGTCAAAAACATCGGGAACCCTCTTTTTGGATTGATTGTGAATTGTCCGATGGTTCGTGGGTTTGGGAGAGGATAAGTTCCCGGGCGAGGTGGCGTGCAACTTGTTCAGCCAAGGAAATCATGAAAAAATTCGGGACCACTTGGCCAGATTCATCGACCTCCCCACCTATACGGATCAACGAGCTCACCCAATAGCAGCAAACGACTTTCCTGAATTCTGCGCGACATGTTCTCCCGCCATGCGCCAGTTTTTCCGCAGTCTTGCGGGACAAATCAACGTCAGAGGACGTAACTCGGAGGTCACATCATGAACAAACGTCACCTGCTTCTTCTTGGCGTCTCTGTCTTGGCGCTTACCTTGCCGATCGCGGTGCATCCACAGCCTGGGCCCGCCACCGAGGAGCAGAAACTGCGCGAGGTATTGCGTAACTATGAACGAGCCTGGAATCTCCATGATGCCAATGCGTGGTCGTCATTCCTGACTGACGATATTTGGTTCACGCAGGCGAGGGACAGCTACGGCCGTCAAAAAGGTCGAGACAACGCAGTGGATTTGTTCAAGTCCAATTTTCTGGATTCAGAACTGGCCCAACAGGTTGTTCGGATACGGATGATGCCGGATGGTACGGCCACTGTCGCCATGAGTGAGGTGCTCTCGTACCTGCCCAAGACCGATGGCAAATACAAGACCGTATTTGAGAGTGACCCGGTAATCAGCCGATGGAGAAAGGAAGGGGGCACGTGGAAGATGTTTTTCTTCACATCACACAAAGGTTGGGCCCTCGACCAGTTGAAAAAGGACGGAGTTGAGTAGTCGGCAGCTTGCCAAGTCTGGTTTGGGGGGTTGGCAAAACCAATATACCGTCACATTTCATGCAGACCAGTGGACCAAGCTCATGACAGCAAACCATTTTTTCGAATTTTGCGCGCAATGCTATTCCGCAACGCCCTATGTTATTTCGCAGTTTTGCGGGATGTCTCAAAGTTAGGCGCCTCAGGAGACACCCATGAAACTCACAGTCGCGCCTCTCACACCCGAGCGCTGGCCTGACCTTGAAGCAATATTTGGTGCCAAAGGCTGTTCAATCGCTCGCGGTTGCTGGTGCATGGCTTACCGCCTCAGCGGGGCACGCGAACCGCCGCCTTCGGGAGTGACTCATGCACAAGCGAATCGTGCTGCGCTGAAAGCACTTGTCGATGCCGGCCATCCGCCAGGCCTCATCGGCTATCGAGGCAAGGTTCCAGTCGGCTGGGTGTCCATAGGCCCACGCGAGGAGTTTGCCAGGCTCAAGCGCTCGTCCGTGATGAAGCCTGTTGACGAACAACCCGTGTGGTCCATCGTCTGCTTTGTTGTACCCGCCGAGCACCGCGGCCAGGGCGTTGCGCAGGCGCTTCTCAAGGGAGCTGTTGCCTACGCCAAGGAGAACGGCGCCTCGCTGGTCGAGGCCTATCCTGTGGACAAACCTGCTCGTTCCAACGACGACTTTATGTGGTTTGGGGCAAAGTCCATGTACGACAAGGCCGGTTTCCAGGAAGTCGCGCGTCGCAAGCCACAGCGGCCCGTCGTCAGGCTCAGCACCGTCTGACTCACCGATGTCGAAGGCGTCTACCCCTTCTACTGGGACTTCCCCTCAACGGCCTGAATTCCCTGCCCACCATCAAGCAAGGTCATAACATGCTTATCTCTCCGCCCCCCGAATCCGAAGCGACTTCTCGCGTCTACCAGTCGAGCCTTGACAGTCAGGGATTCGTGATGAACCTGACAAGAGGCTGGGCATGGAGGCCGGATGTCTTTGACGCATTCGCAGCACTACGCTCCCAACTTACCGACAACTCGTCCCTTGGCAAGCGGGAACTGGCGGTGCTCGTATGCGCTACCGCCGCTGCGCTTGGTGACTCGTACTGCGCGCTTGCGTGGGGCAAGAAGCTTGCCGAGGCCTCGGACCCAGTGTCCGCAGCAGCCGTTCTGCAAGGCAGGGCCACAACCGAATTGACTTTGCGAGACCAGGCGCTGTCGGTATGGGCGCGAAAGGTCGTGACCCAGCCGAATGGAACGACCACTGAGGATGTAGCCAGACTTCGTGCTGCCGGTTTCACGGACCGGGAGATCGCCGAGGCCACCTTTTTCATAGCGTTCAGGCTTGCCTTTTCCGTCGTCAACGATGCGCTCGGAGCAGAACCGGATTGGCAGCTGGCGGCCGCAGCACCAACCGAGGTAACCGCCGCGGTCACATTCGGGCGCCCAACCGCTCCAAAAGGTACATGACCAACCAGGGCAGAAAACGTCTGACGGCGACCAGCCATCGGTGCCGCTTTACAGCCGCATTAACCTTCTACAAACACCCTCGCCTTGCGCGGCGTCACGACCAGCATGTCGCCTTCCCGCAAGCCCATGTCCTTGAACTGCTGCGACGGCATCTGGGCCTCAATGAGGGAGTCGCCTGACGCGTTCCCCTTCTGCTCGTAGCCTTCGACCGGCATCAGCTCCAGCCGCGCAATCGGGCCGATCACGATGGCGCGCTCCAGATGCGCGACGATGCCTTCGGCGCCGGGTGAATAACGCTGCACTTCCAGGTCGTGCGGGCGCACATAGGCAAAGGCTTTGGCGTCCTGTGCGTCGGCATGCTCGGGGGAATCGATGCGCAGGCCTTCGAGATGCACTTCGCCTTCATGGGCGCGGCCGTGGAAAAGATTCACGTCACCCAGAAAGCCGTAGACGAACGGGCTGGCCGGGTGGTCCCAGACCTCTTGCGGGGACCCAATCTGCTCGACCTTGCCGGCATTCATCAGCACCACGCGGTCGGCCACTTCCAGGGCTTCTTCCTGGTCGTGCGTCACAAAGATGCTGGTCACATGCAGGTCGTCATGCAGGCGGCGCAACCAGCGGCGCAATTCCTTGCGCACCTTGGCATCAAGGGCGCCAAAGGGCTCGTCGAGCAGCAGCACCTTGGGCTCCACGGCCAGGGCGCGGGCCAGCGCAATACGCTGGCGCTGCCCGCCCGAAAGCTGCGACGGAAAGCGGTCGGCCAGCCAGTCGAGCTGCACCAGGTTGAGCAGCGAATGCACTTTCTCCTTGATCTGCGCTTCGCTGGGCCGCTGGCCGCGCGGCTTGACGCGCAGGCCGAAAGCGACGTTTTCAAACACCGTCATGTGACGGAACAGCGCGTAGTGCTGGAAGACGAAGCCCACCTGCCGTTCGCGCACATGCACGTCGGTGGTGTCTTCGCCGCTGAACAGAATGCTGCCGCGGTCGGCCGTTTCCAGACCGGCAATGATGCGCAGCAGCGTGGTCTTGCCACAGCCCGAGGGGCCGAGCAAGGCGACGAGTTCGCCCGACTCAATGTCCAGGCTCACGTCGCCCAGCGCCTGGAAGTCGCCAAAGTGTTTGCTGACGTTGCGGATTTCGATGCTCATAATTTTCTCTTTCTCTTGCTCCCTCTCCCACTGGGAGAGGGTTGGGGTGAGGGCCGGCGTTGGCTACGGGGTGGGGCCACCCTCACCCTAGGCCCTCTCCCAGGGGGAGAGGGGATAACACGGGACGTTCAGGCGGCAAATCAGCCGCGGCCTTCATGTCTGCTTCGTGGCGCCATTCCGCCACCGACTTGATGGCCAGCGTGACCAGCGCCAGAATGGCCAGCAGCGAAGCCACGGCAAAGGCGGCCACCGACTGGTATTCGTTGTACAAAATTTCCACATGCAGCGGCAAGGTGTTGGTCTGCCCGCGGATGTGGCCCGACACCACGGAGACCGCGCCAAACTCGCCCATGGCCCGCGCATTGCACAGGATCACGCCATAGATCAAACCCCACTTGATGTTGGGCAGCGTGACATGCCAGAAGGTTTGCCAGCCGGTGGCGCCCAGCACAATGGCGGCCTGCTCTTCGTCATTGCCCTGCGCCTGCATGAGCGGAATCAGCTCGCGCGCGATGAAGGGAAAGGTCACAAACACGGTCGCCAGCACAATACCGGGCACGGCAAAAATGATCTTGATGTCATGCGCCTGCAGCCAGGGGCCAAACCAGCCCTGGGCGCCAAACAGCAGCACATAGATCAGGCCGGCCACCACGGGCGAGACGGAAAATGGCAGGTCCACCAGCGTCGTCAAAAACGACTTGCCGCGAAATTCGTACTTGGCAATGGCCCAGGCTGCGGCCACGCCAAACACCAGATTCAGCGGTACTGCAACGGCGGCGGCAATCAAGGTGAGCTTGATCGCCGACCAGGCGTCAGGCTCCTGCAGCGCGGCAATGTAGGCACCCAAGCCCTTGCGCAAGGCTTCGGTGAACACGGCGGCCAGCGGCAGCACGAGAAACAGGAACACGAATAAAAGAGCACCCATGATCAGCGTGTAGCGCACCCAAGGCGACTCAGTCGTTCCGGCCGTGACACGGCGAACCGGTTGTGAAGGAGTGCGCCGCGAAGGACCGCCCCGAGCAAGCACAGCCCCTTTTCCGTCGGCGAGGGGCAGCGCAACGCCGGAGGCACGCGAAGCGACAAGTGTGGGGGCCTGTTTATCGCTCATGCCGGCGCTCCTGCGTTGCGGCGCTGCCAGGCCTGTAATGCGTTGATGACCAGCAGCAGGATGAATGACAGCACCAGCATCACCACGGCCACCGCGGTAGCACCGGCATAGTCGTACTGCTCGAGCTTGCCGATGATGATGAGCGGCGTGATCTCCGAAATCATGGGCATGTTGCCGGCAATAAAGATAACCGATCCGTACTCGCCAATCGCCCGCGCAAAGGCCATGGCAAAGCCCGTCAGCAGCGCCGGCATGATGTGCGGCAGGATGACCCTGGTGAAAATCTGCAGGCGTGTGGCACCCAATGACGTTGCGGCTTCTTCGAGTTCTTTCTCCGCATCTTCCAGCACCGGCTGCACGGTGCGCACCACAAACGGAAGACCCACAAAAATCAGCGCAATCACCACGCCGGCCGGCGTAAAGGCCAGCTTGATGCCCATGGGCTCCAGGTACTGGCCGAGCCAGCCGTTGCCAGCCAGCAGCGCCGTGAGCGAAATGCCGGCCACTGCCGTGGGCAGCGCAAAGGGCAAATCCACCAGCGCATCAACCAGCTTTTTACCGGGAAACGTGTAGCGCACCAGCACCCAGGCCACCAGCAGGCCGAACACCAGGTTGACGAGCGCCGCGATCAACGACGCGCCAAACGTGAGGCGGTAGGAGGCCAGCACGCGCGGCGAGGTCACGGCCACCCAGAACTGATCCAGGGTGAGCGTGAACGTTTTGAAGAACAGCGCCGAGATCGGGATCAGCACGATCAGGCTGAGGTACAGCACGGTGTAGCCCAGCGTGAGGTGAAAGCCGGGCAATACCCGCCGGGTGGCCCGTTTGCCGCCCGCAGGCGAGCCCGGCAGCACCGCGGCGGGCGGTGCAACAGAAGACAGGGAAGTCATGGTTTGGGATTACTTGACGGTGTAGAGCTTGTCGAACTGTCCGCCATCATTGAAGTGGACTTTTTGCGCTTCGCTCAGGGAGCCAAACAACTCCTGTACGGTGAACAGCTGCACGGGCTTGAAGGTGTTGGCGTACTTTTTGAGCACGGCCTGCGAGCGTGGGCGCAGCGCGTGGCGGGCGGCAATTTCCTGGCCTTCGTCCGAGTAGAGGTAGTTGAGATACGCCTTGGCAAGGTCCGCCGTGCCCTTCTTGGCCACAGTGCGTTCGACCACCGCCACCGGGTTTTCAGCCAGGATGCTGATAGACGGGTAAATCGCGTCCACCTTGCCTTCGCCAAACTCCTTGTTCACTGACAGCACTTCCGATTCGAAGGTGATCAGCACGTCGCCGATATTGCGCTGCAGGAACACCGTGGTGGCATCGCGACCGCCCTTGCCCAGCACGGGTACGTTTTTGTAGAGCTTGCCGACAAACTCGGCGGCCTGCGCATCGCTGGCGCCCTTCTTCTTCGCATAGCCCCAGGCCGCCAGGTAGGCGTAGCGGCCATTGCCGCCGGTTTTGGGGTTGACCACGATCACCTGGATGCCGGGCTTGACAAGGTCATCCCAGTCCTTGATGCCCTTGGGGTTGCCGTTGCGCACCAGGAACAGCATGGTGGAGGTGGTGGGCGAGGCATTGTCCGGAAAGCGCTTGGCCCAGTCTTTGGCCACGACACCGGCATTGGCCAGAAACTCCACGTCGGTGCTGGTGTTCATGGTCACCACGTCAGCATCCAGGCCATCGGCCACGGAGCGCGCAATGGCGCTGGAGCCGCCGTGCGACTGGTCGACCTTCACATCCTTGCCGGTGGTTTTCTTGTAGTGGGCGATGAAGGCTGCGTTGTAGTCCTTGTAAAACTCGCGCGCCACGTCGTACGAACCGTTGAGCAAGGTTTGCGCCGAGGAGATACCGCTCGTGACCAGCGCCAGGATTGCAAGAGCGATTTTGAATTTTGAAGTCATGCCGTTTCCAGGGATCCAAGAGAAGAGGAAGAAGGTGAAGAAGGTGAAGGAGGTGTTGAAGATGGGGATGAAAAACCAGGGTGGGCCGCCGTCGGGGGCGCATCGCCTGCCAGCGACTGCAGCAGGGCCATGCCCAGCGGCCATTCGCCATGGCCCGACTCGATGTTGATGTGGCCCGCATCCTGCATCCGCACCAGCTCGCTGCCCCAGGCGCGGGCATAGGCCCCGGCCAGGCGCACCGGGCAGTACGGATCATTGCTGCTGGCCACCAGCACATTGCGGTAAGGCAGCTTTTGGTAAGGCACCGGAGCGAAGTCGCTGAACACGGCACGCCGCTCGGGGTCGGCCGGCGCCACCAGCAAGGCCCCCTTGATGCGCTCTACCGCCTCAGGCGGCAAATGCGCGGTGGCAATGCAGCCCAGGCTGTGCGCCACGATCACCACCGGTTCGCCCAACTGCACGATGGTGCGTGCAAGCGTGGCCACCCAGGCCTTGCGGGACGGCGTGATCCAGTCGTCCTGCTGCACACGCACCGCGCCATGCAGGCGCTCGGCCCACAGGCTTTGCCAGTGACCAGGGCCGGAGTCGCGCCAGCCGGGAACAATGATGAAGCGCAAAATGGTGATCCTCAGCGGGTTTCAAGCAAGTGAGCCACGCCAGGCGCCACTGCGGGCAACGGCACTGCCGTTTGCAAGCCGGGGCCGCGGAACCGGCTTTGCCGGGCCGCAGGCGCAGCGGCCCCCTCGGGGGGCAACGCATTACGCGAAGCGAAAAGCGTGGGGGCCATTTACTTGTTGGGCTGCGGTGTGATGCGCAGGTAAGGCTTGACGGCCTTGAATCCCTTGGGAAAACGCTGGGCCAGCTCGGCCGGGTCCTGCAGGCTGGGCACGATGATCACATCGTCGCCGTCTTTCCAGTTCACTGGCGTGGCCACCTTATAGCCGTCCGTGAGCTGCAGTGAGTCAATGACGCGCAGGATCTCGTCGAAATTGCGGCCGGTGCTGGCGGGGTACGTGAAGGTGGTTCGAATCACCTTTTTCGGGTCGATGATGAACACGCTGCGCACCGTGGCCGTGGGGCCGGTGCTCAAGGCGTTCGGGTGAATCATGTCGTACAGGTTGGCCACCTTGCGGTCTGCATCGGCCAGGATGGGGAAGTTCACCGTGGTGCTTTGCGTCTCGTTGATGTCATTCACCCACTTGCCATGCGACTCCAGCGGATCCACGCTGATCGCGATGGGTTTGACGTTGCGTTTGGAAAATTCGCTGCCCAGGGCTGCGGTTTTGCCCAGTTCTGTGGTGCATACCGGCGTGAAGTCAGCGGGGTGGGAAAACAGCACAACCCAGGAATCGCCTGCCCACTCGTGAAAGGAAATCTTCCCTTCTGTGGAGTCTTGTGTGAAGTCAGGGGCGATGTCACCGAGTCTGAGAGTTGCCATGGTTTGTTCCTTGTGATTGCTGAACTAAAAAAGGCATTGTGGGGAGCAAGCGTTAAAACTCAAAAGAATATATAGCTCTTAATTTATCTCTACTTTTGCATAACGATGTTTTGGGTTGATGGTTTTAAGTTTGGCCATCAGGCTTGGTTTTTGTGCTTTCGGGTGGGGGAGGTCTCCTCTGAGGGGTGTTGGCCGGGACTCGCCCCGCCGGGGCGAGTCCCGGCCAGCCAGCCTCATAAGAGCCCTGGACCTTAAACCAGACTATCACCCCTCATACGCTCCCCCAGGTAATCCAGAAAACTTCTCACCGCAGGCACCTGACCGCGCCGCGACGGAAACACGGCATGGGCCACGCCGGGCTTGGGCGCCCAGCCGGGCAGCACGGGCACCAGCAACTGGGCCTGCTGCTCTGCGGCGCTAAGCGAATTGGGTAAAAAGCTTATGCCCGTACCCGCCAGCACGGCCAGCTTGAGCGTCTGTAAATCGTCAGCCACATAGCGCGGCTGGTGCTGCAACACGAACTCTTGCCCCTCGGGCCCCAGCAGGGTCCAGGACGAACGGCCATCCACCCATGACATGGCCACGGTGTCCAGCTTCATCAGGTCTTCGGGCTTTTCGGGTCTTCCCTGGCGGGCCAACAGCGTTGGGCTGGCCAACAATTCGCCGCCGCTCGACCCCAGGTTTTTAACCACCAGGCTGCCGCTGTCTTCCAGCGTGGGCCTTATCCGCAGCGCAATGTCTATGCCCTCCTCCACGAGATCCACCACCCGGTTGGTCACGCGCATGTCGATCTTGACCTGGGGATGCAGCGCCATGAAGCGCGGCACCAGGTAGCCCAGCGTGCTTTGCGCCAGCGTGACCGGGCAGGTAATGCGCACGGTGCCACGGGGCTCTACCTGGATCTGGGCCACCGCTTCGGCGGCCGCCAGGGCTTCATCGCGCATGGCACTGCAGTGGCGCAGGTAGGTCTCGCCTATTTCTGTCAGCGAGAGCTTGCGGGTGGTGCGCTGCAACAGTCGCACGCCGAGTCGCTGCTCCAGCTCGGCCACCCGGCGCGACAGGCGCGATTTGGGCAAGCCCAGCGAGCGCCCGGCGGCGGCAAAACCGCCCCGCTCCGCCACCTCGGCAAAGTACAGCATGTCATTCAGGTCCTGCATGAAATTCCTCCGTTCTGATCTTGTAGCGGCATTCAAGGCGCAGATTCACTACACAAGCAGGACAATCTATCGCAATTTTGCCTACTTATCAAACAATCGACCCACCAGCACAATCTATCCATGGCTGCGATTCATGGTGAATACGGCCAACAACCTGATTCAACTTCAACCCAAGGAAATTCATCATGAGCAAACTGCTTCACATCGACTCCAGCATTCTTGGCGGCAACTCGGTTTCCCGCCAACTCACGGCGCAAATCGTCGCCTCGTGGCGCGCCAGCAACCCCGGCACCGAAGTCAGCTACCTGGACCTGGCGGTTGAAACCCCCAGCCACCTGTCGGCCGAATCCCTCGGCTTTCGGGCCCCTGCCGGTGCTGAGCTGAACGACGTGCAAAAGCGTGAAAACGCCATCTCCGAAGCACTGGTGTCGCAATTCCTGGCCGCCGATGTGATCGTGGTCGGTGCTCCGCTGTACAACTTCGCGATTCCGACCCAGCTCAAGGCCTGGATTGACCGCGTGGCACAAGTCGGCCGGACCTTCAAATACACCGAAAAAGGCCCTGTTGGCCTGGCCGGCGGCAAAACCGTGATCGTCGCCTCTACCCGTGGCGGCGTGTATTCCACCAGCGACGCTGCCATCGCCATGGAACACCAGGAAAGCTACCTGAAGGTGGTGTTTGGTTTCTTCGGCATCACCGACGTACGCTTTGTGCGTGCCGAAGGTCTGGCCATGGGTGAAGGGGCCAAGGCCGCAGCGCTGGCAGCGGCTGAAGTTGAAATCAAGGCACAAACCACGGTGGCTGCCAACCAGCCCCTGGCCGCATTGGCCGCCTGACGTCTTCAGGCACCCACAAAAAAGCCCGCGGTTGCGGGCTTTTTTTTGCATGTCCGAGCGAGCCTGCCACCGGGATCAAATTAACCCATGCGCTTAACCCACGTGCGTTTTCACCCAGGCTACATACTGATCCACCCAGCCCTGCAAAAACTTCTTGATGCCATCCCCAACGCTGCCGTCCGCATTGAAAACCCCCTCTTTGGCCTGAACGAACGCCTCGGGCTGGCCCAGTACCGGCACATCGAGGTAAGCCAGGATGTTGCGCAAGTGCTGCTGGGCCAGCGCCGTGCCAAGGGCGCCGACGGAGATTCCGATCACACCCGCGGGCTTGCGCGCCCATGCGTTCTGGCCGTAAGGGCGCGAAGCGTGGTCAATGGCATTTTTCAGCACACCGGGCAGTGAGCGGTTGTACTCGGGCGTGACAAACAACAAACCCTGCGCCGCAGCGATCTCGCCCTTGATGCGCTTGACCTGCTCGGACGGGTTGCCGTCGTCGTCCTGGTTGTACAGCGGCAAATCGTCAATGCGCAGATGGGTAAAGCTGAACTCGGCCGGAAACAGCTTTTCCAGTGCCTTGGCGAGCTTCTTGTTGAAGGAATCCTTGCGAAGACTGCCGACGACGACGGCAATGGTGTATTGGGCCATGAGATTCTCCAGGAAATCGATCAGACGTTGATTGAAGGGAAATGGCAGCCCCATATGTAAAGCACTTTGAGCAAGTGCTTTGTAGGACTGAAGCTAACAATACGCCTCATCACGCTGATTAGACAGCGCCGCCATGACACCGACATAATCCCAAAAAAACCTGCCGACAGCGCTCGGGCGTTCTGCGCATTCAGAGCCTCCCGCCTGCTGTCGGTTCGATGCCCGACTTAACTCCCCAACCAACGGAAAAGTCCATGCTGGGTAACGCGCAATCTCCTTGTGACAAAGGAGTCATTCAGGCACAACGCTGCTTGCCCAGCACTTCCTCGGCCTCTTCCCGACTGACTTCGCAGCCCTCTTCTGCCGGTGCAGACGCCGCCGCCCGAAAAGGCTATGCCCTGGCCGCCACCGTCCTCGGTTCGTCCATGGCCTTCATCGACGGCTCGGTCGTCAACATTGCCCTGCCCGCCATCCAGCGCGACTTTGCCAGTAGCGCCGGCGCCAGCCTGGCGGCCATGCAGTGGGTCATCAACGCCTATCTGCTGGCGCTGGGTTCGCTAGTGCTGGTGGGCGGTTCGCTGGGGGACAGGTTCGGGCGGCGCAGCATTTTCATCACCGGCATTGCGCTTTTTACCGCCGCGTCGGCGGCCTGCGGACTGGCCTCCGGCACGCTGGCCCTGATTGCCGCGCGGGCGCTGCAGGGCGTGGGCGCGGCGCTGCTGGTGCCAGCCAGCCTGGCCATTATTGGCAACGTGTTTGAAGGCGACGCACGCGGCAAGGCGATTGGCACTTGGGCGGCGTGGGCGTCCATCACGGGTGCGGCGGGTCCGGTGCTGGGCGGCTGGCTGGTCGATGCGGTGTCGTGGCGCGCCATCTTTTTCCTGAACGTACCGCTGGCCGTGGCCACCATCTGGCTGGCCGTCTATGCCGTGCCCGACAGCCGCGACCCCGATGCGCCGCGGCATTTCGACTGGCTCGGTGTGTTGCTGGTGGCCAGCGGGCTGGGTGCCCTCACCTACGGGCTGACGCTGGCGCCCGAGCGCGGATGGGGCCACGCGAGCGTGCTGTGGCCCCTGGTGTTTGGCGTAGTCGGGCTGGCTGCTTTTGCCGTGGCGCAGGCGCGGGTGCGTGCGCCCATGATGCCGCCGGCACTTTTCAGGTCGCGCGACTTTGTCGGTGCCAATCTGTTGACACTGCTGCTGTACTTTGCGCTGGTCGGCGTGCTGTTTTTTCTGCCCTTTGTACTGATTGGCGCCTTCCACTATTCGGCCACCGCAGCGGGTGCCACGCTGCTGCCCTTCTCCATCATTTTGGGCTTGCTGTCCTCTGCGGCCGGCAAGGCCATGGATCGTTTTGGCGCCAGGCTCATGCTTATCTGCGGTCCGGTGATCGCCGCTGCCGGTCTGGCGTTGATGGCGCTGCCGGGTGTGGGCTGGCCTTACTGGGCGGGCTTTTTTCCGGCCATGGTGGTGCTGGGCCTGGGCATGACGATTGCCATTGCACCGCTCACCACCACCGTGATGAACGCGGTGTCGTCGGCCCACGCCGGGGTGGCCTCGGGCGTGAACAACGCGGTGGCGCGGGTGGCGGGCTTGCTCGCGGTGGCCGTGCTGGGCGTGGTGTTTGCCGCTGCCTTGGGTGGGCCCCTGGATGGCGCACCCGCGACTACGCTGATCCACGCGTTTCGCTGGGTGGTGCTGGCAGCCGTGCTGTGCGCGCTGGCCTCGGCAGCCTGTGCGGCCATGTTTTTAACGCCTGCACCCGCGCCAGTTACAAAACGCTAGTACTGCAACCCGGAAGTAGCGAAACATCATGAAAGCGATGGATTCGTGCCCAGGGCAAGGCGCAAGCTGCAGCGAAAGCTTTACGCCTTCGCAAAGATTGCAACGCCGCCATGGGTGCGAAGACGCGCTTTCATGTTTCGATATTTTCGGGTTGTAGTACTAGGGCCTGTCAGAACTTCAGAACCCGGCCAGCACCGACCCCTTGAATTCGGTCTGGATGAACTTGCGGATTTCTTCAGAGTGGTAGGCCTTGACCAGCTTGGCCACCCAAGGCTTGTCCTTGTCTTGTTCGCGCACAGCCAGCAGGTTGACGTAAGGCGATTTGGCCGCTTCCTGCGCAATCGCGTCCTTGGCGGGGTTCAACCCCGCTGACAGCGCGTAGTTGGTGTTGACGGCCGAGGCGTCCAGGTCGTCCAGTGAGCGCGGTAGTTGTGCCGCGTCCAGTTCCACAAACCTGAGTTTTTTCGGGTTGTCGATCACGTCCAGCGGCGTGGCCTTGAGGCCGGCTTCAGGCCTGAGCTTGATCAGGCCCTTGTCCTGCAGCACCAGCAGCACGCGGCCGCCGTTGGTCGGGTCGTTCGGGATGCCGAAGCGCGCACCTTCCTTCAACTCAGCCAGGCTCTTGACCTTTTTGGAATACAGGCCAATCGGGAAGTTGACGGTGTAGCCGACGTTGACGATCTTGTAACCGCGGTCCTTGACTTGCTGGTCGAGGAAAGGCTTGTGCTGGTAGCTGTTGCCGTCCAGGTCGCCGGCGGCCAGCGCGGCGTTGGGCTGGATGTAGTCGCTGAACTCGACGATCTGGATTTTCAGGCCATCTTTTTCAGCGATCTTTTTGACCTGCTCAAAAATCTGCGCGTGCGGACCGGCGGTGACGCCGATTTTGAGCGGCTTGTCCTGCGCGAGCACGGCGCCGGTGAAGGAGCTTGCAAGTGCCAGCGCGATGGCTGACTGGATGAGGGTGCGTTTTTTCATGGTGTTTCCTTTGGTTGGCATAAAAAATCTGTCTGTTCCCTCTCCCTTTGGGAGAGGGTTAGGGTGAGGGCCAGCGGCCTTCGCAAGCCAAGCAGCCGTTCGACTGCCGCCGGCCCCCACCCCTGCCCTCCCCCAGCGGGGGGAGGGAGAAATCAGGGAATCAGGCGCTCAACATCGCTGTTGTCTTGCTCCCTCTCCCGCTGGGAGAGGGTTGGGGTGAGGGCCAGCGGCCTTGGCATCCGTAGCGGCGCATCGACCGCCGCCAGCCCTCTCCCAAGGGGAGGGGGAGAGGGAGAGGAGCGGGATCGCCCTCATTTGTGGCTCAACCTGCGCACGGCCCAGTCACCCAGGCTTTGCACCGCCTGCACAAACAGGATCAGCACCAGCACCACCGCCAGCATCACTTCCGGCAAGAAGCGCTGGTAGCCATAGCGAATACCCAGGTCGCCCAGCCCGCCGCCGCCAATGGCGCCGGCCATGGCCGAGTAGCCGGTCAGGCTCACAAAAGTGATCGTCAGGCCCGCCACAATGCCGGGCAGCGCTTCGGGCAGCAGTACCTTGAGCACGATCTGCCGCGTGGTCGCGCCCATGGCCAGCGCCGCTTCAATCAGGCCGTGATCGACCTCGCGCAAAGAGGTTTCCACCAGCCGTGCAATAAACGGCGCCGCCGCAATCGTGAGCGGCACCACGGCTGCCGCCGTACCGATGGACGAACCCGTGAGAAAGCGCGTCAGCGGAATGATGGCCACCAGCAAGATGATGAAAGGCGTGGAGCGCACAGCGTTCACGATGCCGCCGACCACGCGGTTCACGCCCGCGTTCTGCAGCACACCGCCCTCGTCCGTCAGCCGCAGGAACACGCCCAGCGGAACGCCGATCAACGCACCCACCAGGCCTGAAATGCCGACCATGACGATGGTTTCCCAGAGCGAGCTGACAAACAGCTCGAGCAGGGCTTGCGAAAAATTACTGAACATGGCTGAAACCTCCCGCCAACTCGCCTGGCAACGCTCCATTGACCTGATCCACATGCACGCCGGCGCCGCGCAAATGCGCCACAGCCGCATTGAGCTGCTCGCGCGCACCGCGCGCAAACACCGCCAGCGTGCCAAACGGCTTGCCCTGAATCTCATCGATCTGGCCATGCACGATAGACAGGTCAATGCCAAAGCGGCGAATCACGTCCGACAGCAAGGGCCTGTCAGACTCGTCGCCGGCAAACGCCAGGCGCAACAGCTGCCCTTCTTCGGGGTGCTCGGCACTCATCAGCGTGCGTATGCGCGCCAGCACGCTCTCGGGCAAGTCCTGCGGCACGATCTCGGCAATCAGGCTGCGCGTGGTCTCGTGCTGAGGGCGGGTGAAAACGTCAATCACCGGGCCACTTTCGACAATGCGCCCGGCATCAATCACCGCCACCCGGTCGGCCACCTGCTTGATCACCTGCATCTGGTGCGTGATCAGCACAATCGTCAACCCGAATTCCTTGTTGATCTGCTGGAGCAGGCCCAGGATGGAGCGTGTGGTTTCAGGGTCCAGGGCAGACGTTGCCTCGTCGGACAGCAGCACCTTGGGCCGGTTGGCCAACGCACGCGCAATGCCCACCCGCTGCTTTTGCCCGCCGCTGATCTGCGCCGGGTAACGGTCTGCCAGCGCCGACAGACCCACCAGGTCGAGCAGCGGTTCGACGCGGGCCTTGATGTCCGCAGCGGACAGGCCCGCAATTTCCAGTGGCAAGGCCACGTTGCCATACACCGTGCGCGACGAGAGCAGGTTGAAGTGCTGAAAGATGATGCCGATGTCGCGCCGCGCCACACGCAATGCATCGCCGTTCAGCGAGGTCAGTTCCCGGCCATCCACCAGCACCTGGCCGGCGGTGGGCCGGTTCAGCAGGTTGATCACCCGCACCAGCGAACTTTTGCCCGCACCGCTGCGGCCAATGATGCCGTATACCTCGCCGGGATTGATGTGAAGGTCGACGCCCCTCAACGCCTCGACCGGGCCCGTGGACCCCTTGTACGTTTGAAAAATACCCTTGAGCTCGATCATGAAAACCCGTTATGCCCCTCACCTTTTACGCAAGCGTGGTGGGCTCTTTTTTTGGAACAGATAGGGAATTTAGAGGTATTTCATCAAAACTCAAAAGAATATTAAATAGATTAAATAGATGATTAAGTAGTTTGCATCAAAAATGCAATTCCTGCAAAGCAAGACAGCGCCTGTGCCCTTTCCGCAGTATTTAAATACGGTGAATCGGCCGCCCATCCCGTGAAAAACCCAACTGGGGAAAAATGGTGTGTCCAAGTTCTACCACCACCGCCTCCATGAGTCTGGCGCGCATGAAATGATGACACTTGACTGACCGCTTGCCATGACCAGCCGTAACGCCACCGTAGACATAACCAAGGGCATCGCAATCATCCTGGTTGTGCTTGGTCATAACTGGGCGGTTTTGCAGGAAAAGGGCGAGCTCTTCCGGGTTATTTACTCGTTTCACCTGCCCCTGTTCTTTTTTCTCTCGGGCTTGTTTCTCAAGGACTCCGACCGCCTGGGGAAGTTTGCGCTGTCCCGGGCAGACGCCCTTTTGAAGCCGTATTTCGTTGTGTTGATATTTCTGGGCATTGCAGAGGCATTCGATCCGGCAGCCGTCCCAACAGCCGATGCATCCCCGCTTGCTTATTTTTCCGGTGTCATTTATGCCACCGCCCCCACCATCGCGTGGGCGCCGCTATGGTTTTTGCCGCATCTCTTCGTGGCGTCGCTCGTGTCCATGGCAATCCTGCGCGCCACCACGGCCGCCAGGAACCGCCCGGCCTGGATCTTCCTGATTGCCTCGGCCCTTCTGGTAACCGGGATCCGGCTCATAGACTGGTTCTGGCAAATCGATACCTCGCAGTTGCCCTTCATGGGCCTGAACCGATTGCCCGGGCTTCCGTGGAGCCTTGACCTGACATTCATCAGCTCGGCCTGTATCCTGTTCGGATTCCTGCTCAGGAAACGGGTGATATCGATGCATTTCAGCGCCATCGGGTTTCTTGTTTCGACCATCGCATTCGCCTTGCTGCATTACTACTTTGACGAAACCATGGATTTGAATCTGAGGTTCTACGGCAACCCGCTCATTTCTTCCTTACAGGCTGCCCTGGGCATTTACATCGTTCTCTGCACCTCTTCGCTGTTGCAGAAATATGCGGTATTGCGGCGTCCGCTGACCTACATAGGATCTGGCAGCCTGCTCATCCTGGTGTTTCATTACCTCGCCCAGGGACGGACCTTCCTGATACTTTCCCGCATCAGCCACAACGGCCACTTCAACAGTGCGGCAAGCCTTGCCGCAGGCGTGCTGCTCCCATTGTTCATCCTGGAAATTACCAGGCGCCAGCGGCATTTGGCGGCACTAGTCCTGCCCCGAAAATCCAGCCCATCATTTCGGCAAAATGCTCCGGGGAAATTGCCATGAACCACGAACTATCGCGCCTGGCGGCCGCCATCCACATCAATGAACCACGCCACGAAGCGCTCCGTCTGGCCTTTGGCCTTGCCTGTGCTTCCCGTGTGCAGCACCTGCTGGAAGACCCCCAGGCCATCGACTGCCTCGCAATGCTTCAGGCCTTCGTTGACGGCAAACTGGATAGGCCCGCCTTGGCACAGGCCGCGCAGGAAATTGCCGCGCTTGCCAACAGCCACCGGGGCTCCAACTCCATTGACGGCTCGGCGCATGCGGCCGTTTCTGCCACCTACGCCGTAGCAAACGCGCTGGCTGGCCGCGCCCTTGAAGCGGCCAGCTACGCGGCTTACGCTGCCGTCTATGGCTATGGCGGCTATGCGGTCACCGATCCGACGGCTTTTGAGGGCGAGTTCGCGTGGCAGGTTGAGAAATTCAAGGAGCTGGCCGCGGCCTGCGCGGTATAAACGTCGGGTCTTCTTTTTTTTGCACCGACTTCGTGGCCGCTCTCTTCATCTCCGCTTTCCTGCTCGGGCTTCTGTTCAACGCCGCGCCCGGCGCTGTGTTTGCCGAAACCGTGCGCCAGGGCGTACGCGGCGGGTTTCGGCCTGCCCTTGCCGTGCAAATCGGATCGCTGGCTGGAGATGCGCTCTGGGCCCTGCTGGGGCTGGCAGGCATAGGACTGCTTCTTCAATTGGAATGGATTCGCTGGCCCGTCGGCATCGCCGGGGCCGTGTACCTTTTCTGGCTTGCCCGCGACTCCTGGGTTTCCGCCAGCCAGGAGTTCTCTTTAACCGGCTCGGCGACGGTCGAGCCCAAACGGGCCATGCGTGCCGGCGTCCTCCTGTCCGTGACCAACCCGCAAAACATTGCCTATTGGGCCGCTCTGGGAAGCGCCCTTGGGGCCATCGGCATCCATGAGCCAAAGGCCTCCGACTACACCATCTTCTTTTTGGGGTTCATGGTGTCGTCGGTGGTGTGGGCGTTCTTCTGCGCGGCAGTTGTTGACAGAATCTTTCGCCGCGCAGGTACGCAGTGGGCCAAGGTCACCTACAAACTCTGCGCCGCCGTGTTCCTGGCACTGGCCCTCGGTTCGATGCGCGATCTCATTGTTCAGTCGTCGCCACTTCCGCAAAAAGACAAGTCCGCCATTGCCGGCAAGCCCTGAATCCTTGTAACCGGTTCCAACAGGAGAAACCATGCAGCTCATCGGAATGCTTGACTCACCTTACGTTCGCCGCGTGGCTATTTCCCTGCAGCTTCTCGGTCTGCGTTTCGAGCATCGCTCGGTCTCCGTGTTCAGCACCTTCGCCCAGTTTCAGCAGATCAATCCGGTGGTCAAAGCACCCTCGCTGGTCTGTGATGACGGCCAGGTCCTCATGGATTCCACGCTCATCATCGACTACGCCGAAGCGATCGCCGCCCCGCGCAAGAGCCTCATGCCCGCCGCAATTCCAGAACGCCAGCAGGCCCTGCGCGTGATCGGCCTGGCCCTCGCTGCCTGTGAAAAAAGCGTCCAGATCGTCTATGAGCGGAACCTCCGGCCTGCCGAAAAATTGCATCAACCCTGGGTGACTCGTGTCACCGGCCAGCTTCTCGCCGCCCTCGATGGGCTGGAATCAGAACTTCAGCGCAAACCGCTGGCGACCACCAGCGACACCATGGGTCAGGACGGCGTGAGCACGGCGATTGCCTGGCACTTCACGCAAGCGATGCTTCCGGAAGTGGTACCCATGACCCGCTACCCCGCGTTGCGTGAATTCTCGTTGCAGGCGGAGCAACTGCCGGAGTTCATGGCAGCGCCCCACAGCGACCTCACTTACCACGACAAGCGCTAGCTGGCCGGCATCGAAGTGAGACGGTCAAGCCTGTGCAAGGCAGCTTGCCCCCGAGCTGACCCGCTGCCGCAGCGCGGCGGCGGCGTGGCAATTCATGCAAATGATGCGGCAGCCGGCGCCCTTGAAGCCAAGCCCGCAGGCCGACTTTCTGCAAACTCCGGCAGGTACCCGGCCAGTTGGTCGAAATTAACCACTATCCAGGGGCACACCCAGTGGCGCACCCAGCGGGCCATGGCAACCCTCGGGTCACCCATGCGAAGGCTGTTGGCAAACCGCGGGCTGTTGAAAAAATGCGCGACATACCGATCCACCAGCGGTGTCGCTTCGTCGGCTACCCAATCCAGAAACGCTGGTGACATGTTGAGGCAACTCGCCTTGACCAGATCATTCACGAGGTCGTCCAGGGCGGCGACGGCGATGATGGAAGCTTCTTTGACGGAAATGGAGCGTGTACGAATCATGAGACGGGAAACAACGGTGGAAATTGCGGGAAGCATGTAAAGAAACAAAAAGGACGAGGCTCAATCTTGCACGGGGAAAATGACACCTCGATGTCGCCCATGGCGCCCATGTCCCCATTTATGCCGACGCTGTTTGGGCACTGCGGGCACCGGACTTAAACTCACAGCTTCGGGCGGCAATGTATCGCCCCTGCACTGGGGCCTCAAACCGCGCCAGCCGACGACCACACTCGCCCGCCGCAAGTCGGCCCGCACCCGTCTTTCACCTTCCTGAGCCTTTGTCTATGCCATTTTCTTCACTGGGCTTCTCGCCGGCGCTGTTGCCGGCTTTTCTGCGCGCCATTGGCGACAAAGGCTACCGAGCACCCACCGCCATTCAGTCCCAAGCCATTCCGGCGATCCTGCTGGGACGCGACGTGGTGGGTTCCGCCCAAACGGGTTCGGGCAAAACAGCCGCGTTTGCATTGCCCATGCTGCAGCAACTGGCAAACGCGCCCACTGGAACACCACGGCCTACCCGGGGCCTGATCCTGGTGCCCACGCGCGAGCTGGCGGCGCAGGTGGGTGAAGCCATCGCCGGCTTTGCCAAATACCTGCCGCAGCGCGTCAAGGTGGCCGTGGTGTTTGGCGGCGTGTCCATCAATCCGCAGATGATGAACCTGCGCGGTGGCGCGGACATCGTGGTGGCCACGCCGGGGCGCCTGATCGACCTGCTTGAACACAACGCACTGAAAATTTCTGAAGTGAGCACGTTGGTGCTGGACGAGGCAGACCGCCTGCTGGATCTGGGCTTTGGCGAAGAACTGGGCCGTATCCTTGAACAGCTTCCACCCCGGCGCCAAAACCTGTTTTTCTCGGCCACGTTCCCGCCAGCCATTGAGGCGCTGGCTGAAAGCATGCTGCACAACCCGCTGCGCATTGAAGTGCAGGCGACGCCCGAGGCCAAACCCGACATCGCGCAGCGCGCCATTGAGGTCGATGCCAGCCGCCGGACGCAACTGCTGCGCCACCTGGTGCAAACCGAGAAGTGGGAGCGTGTGCTGGTGTTCGTGGCGACCAAACACGCCGCAGAAATCGTGGCAGACAAACTGCGTAAAGTGCACATCGAGGCCGAGCCCTTTCATGGCGAGCTGAGCCAGGGCAAACGCACCCAGGTTTTGCGGGACTTCAAGATCAAGGCCGTGCAGGTGGTGGTGGCTACCGACGTGGCCGCGCGTGGCATTGACATTGCGCAGATGCCGGTGGTGGTGAACTACGACCTGCCCCGCTCAGCGGTGGACTACACGCACCGCATCGGCCGCACCGGCCGCGCCGGGGAAAACGGCCTGGCTGTCAGCTTTGTCAGCGCAGCCACCGAGGCACACCTTCGCCTGATTGAAAAGCGCCAGGGCATCAAGGTTGCGCGTGAGCAGGTTGAAGGTTTTGAGCCACTTGAAACGCAGGCGCCCAACGCTGCCGACCCTGCTTCTACCGGTGGCATCAAGGGCAAGCGCCCAAGCAAGAAAGACAAGCTGCGCGCAGCGGCCGCACGCGCGCAGACGCACGATAAATAACAACAAAGGGGCAACGAAACCGCGCTTACTGCTTACTGCGCATCGGCTTCGCTCCCGGCAGCGGTGGGCCGGGCCGCGCGGTGGCCGTGCTTTCTCACCACCTCCACATAAAACTGGTCGCCGCCCTCTTTCACCAGGGCATCCACGGAACTGATCAGGTCAGCAAACGGCACCCCGGAAGCCGTGGCTTCGCTGGCGCCTGACTTGCAGTCAAAGTCCCAGAAATCAACGCCCGCCGGCAAGGCTTTGGCACGTTCGCGTTTGATGTATTTGCGGATGTCGTGCTTGGCTGCGTCGAACAGGCGGTCGCGGTTCTTGCCTTCGATGTTGAGTTGGTAGGTTTTTCTCACGGGTATCCCTGGTGTGTCATTGGTGTGTCAGGTGTGTGGCGAATGCCGCCGGCAGGCGCATCAAAATTGCGCAGCCTGATGCAGAAGAACCCGATTATCGGTCCCTGACACGGGTCCAGGCCAAACGGCCAACAAAGGCCACAATCTGCTCGGCACAGGGTTTGCTTGCGATTTCGCGTGCTCCGTGCACCTCGCGATGGCATTGGTGCTGGCGGCCGTGGCGGGCCGCTGGAAACTGTTGGGCCGCTGGGCGCACCTTTGCTGGCCCACGCGGAAGCGCCGGAACTGAAGGTGGTGACCGGGGTGCCATTAGTGCTGTTGGTGCTGTTGGTGCTGTTGGTGCTGCTTTTCATTGGTGCGACACTGCAGGTGCGACGTTTGCAGAGCAGGAATGCCGCGCTGGCCGGCGCACTGGTGGCGCCTGCTCTCTGAGCTGCGAAGGACGTCAGGTGGCCAGCAACACCTTGTCAATTGCCTCGTGCAGGTGCTGCACGCCAAATGAAACATCGGTGATCACGCCGTTGACATAAAACGCGGGGGTCGAGCGTATGTCCAGATGCCTTGCGCCCAGTATGTGCTCCTGCACGCGCTGCAGGTAGACGTGGTCTCTCATTTCGTTCCGGTACCGTGGCATGTCCAGGCCCACTTGTTCCGCGTAGTCGAGCAGGTGCTTTTCCGTGAGGTGTTGCTGGTGCGTGAAAAGCAGCTCGTACATGGGCCAGAACTTGCCCTGGGCACCGGCCGCTTCCGCCGCTTCAGCGGCCAGTTCGGCGTGCGGATGCATTTCCCGCAGCGGGAAGTGGCGAAATACAAAGCGCAACTGCTGACCGAAATGCGGGAGCATCACCTTCAGCCCCGCGTAGGCCTGCAGGCACAGCGCGCATTCAAAATCGCCGTACTCAATCACCGTGACAGCGGCGAATGACTGGCCACGGATGTGATCGGTTGCCCCATCAGGGGCTAGCAGCGAGTCCCGGGTTTTCATGGCAGTCACCTTTTACGTGCGCCTTTATCTGTGCATTTTTCAGGCAGTATGCGCCAAGGGCAGGCCCATGATCAATGCATCAATGCGGGGCTCAGCCGGCCGCGTTCTCCAGCGCTTCATCCAGCGCCTTGCACGAGGGGGAGCACACCGCCTGGGATTTGCCGAGCACCTTTCGGGTGCCCATCAGGGAGCGGGCGCGATGCTTGCCGCACATGAAACACGACATGGTGGCAGCACCAAAAGACGTGGTGGCGGCAAACGGCGATCCCGACACCTTGGACTTGTAGCGCAGGCCGTCAGCGAGGACAGCGGTTTTGGCGTCAGCTCTTGCCATGGTTTGGATCTTCCTTGGGTTGGGTTGTTGAACGGTTCATGGCCTGATGAATGGCCGCTTTAGCCTCGCGCTCTGCAGCCAGCGAGGCATCCAGTGCGGAGCGGCAGAGGCCCGCATACTGGTAGTTGACGTTTTCATAGAGTTCAGCGGCCGCCGGATGGGTATCCAGCAAGGCGCCCAGCGCCACGCCGGGCTCGACTTCGCTGAGCTCATTGACGAGATGCTGCACCACGGACAGGTACTGCTCGGCCCCCACCGGTTCGGCACTGTGCTCCAGCCGCTCAAGCAGTTCGGCCAGCACGTGCGTTACCGTGAGGTTGGTTTTGGGAGGCTGTGATTTGGTGGCGTTCATGAAAAGAAACTGGGGGTTCCTTCCCCAAATACAAGCACGTGCAGCACCGGCGCATGTTTACTTGTGCCGGTCGCCAGAGCCATTTCGGCATAGTCTGGGTGTGCCCTGAATGCTATATTTTTTATAGCCTCCGGTGCTTGTCTGCCATGGGTTGGAGACCAATTTTACCGCTAAAAGCAATTCGGCCGCTTTCCCCGGCTTTGAGCAGGTCTTTTCAGCCGTATCGGCGACCCCGGCCACCGGAGGTGCAGGAGCATGGTGCATCGTGGGCCACCCACCGCTTTTTGACCGGTTTTCCCCATAAAACCGCTACTCCGCCCCCTCGTTCTCCTTTGCGGCCAAATGGCTCACCAGCAGTTGCGCCGCCGCTGACAGGCTGGATGCATCTCTAAAGCAGATGGCAAAGCGGCGACTGGCCCAGGCATCAAGCAGGGGCACCACGCGCAACCCGTAGGTGCGGGCATACGGCTCGGCCACTTCGCGCGGCACCACGCTGATGGCCAGGTTGGCGCGCACCACGCGTAGCGCGGCCTCGAAGTTGGACACGATCACCCGATGCACGACGGCCTTGCCCTGGAGCGCGGCGGCGCGCTGCAACAGCACCTGCACCGCGCTGTGCGCCGGCAGGCTGACATGCTCGTAATCCAGCGTCTGCTCAAAGCGCACCGTCTCGTTCCGGGCCAGCGGGTGCGACGGGTGGACCACGATGGCGAGGTGGTCGCTGCGGTAGCTGCGCGACTGCAGGCCCGTCAGGTCGGCGGCATCCCAGCAGATGCCGACCGATGCGACGCCCTCCTTGATGCCGCGAATCACGTCGGGACTGACGCGCTCTTCCATGGTGACGCGGATGTCGTGGTGCGCCTGAACCTGCAAAAAGGCCGCCACATCGTCGGCCAGCGATTCGGCCATGACAGACGCCGTGGCCAGGATGCGAACCTGGCCGCGCACGCCCAGCGCATAAGCGGCCATGTCGCGCTCGATCTGCTCAGCGCTGGCCAGCATGGTACGCGCGTGTTCCAGCAGGCTCTCACCGGCGGGTGTGGGCTCGACGCCGCGGCGCCGGCGCACCAGCAGCGGCGTGCCGACGGTGTCTTCCAGCTGGGCCAGCCGCTTGCTGATGGCTGAGCCGACAATGTTGGCCTGCTCGGCGGCCCGGGCGATGCTGCGCGTCTCGCACACGGCGGCGAACAGCCGCAAAGTGGTCATGTCCAGGTCTCTCATGGGCAGCTCCGGTTGCGCAGGACTCGCTTGTCTGCTTTAAATATTCCGATACGGAACGCTGGAGGTTCCAAAATTGATAACCATAAGCAATCGGGAAATTCTAAACTGCACCTCTGAATTTCAAAATACCTGGAGACTAGTCAGTGAACATGCTTTCAAGCGCTACGGTGTCCCCCCAAGCCGCCCTGTCCGCCCTGTCCGTCAAGCCGGCCCTGCCCCGGCAGGTCAGCATTCGCGAGGTGGGCCTGCGTGACGGGCTGCAGAGCATCGCTACCGTTATGCCCACTGCCCGCAAGCTGGCCTGGATACGTGGCGCCTACGAGGCTGGCCAGCGCGAAATCGAAGTCGGCTCTTTTGTGCCGGCACGGCTGCTGCCGCAACTGGCCGACACCGCGGAGCTGGTGGCCTATGCCAAAACCCTGCCGGGACTCGTCACCTCGGTGCTGGTGCCCAATCTCAAGGGTGCCGAGCGCGCCATCGACTCAGGCGCCGACCTGATGCTGCTACCGCTTTCAGCCAGCCATGCGCACAGCCTGGCCAATTTGCGCAAGACACCCGATGAAGTGGTGCAGGAGATTGGCCGCATCCGGGCGGCGCGTGATGCCTCGGGCTCAAAAATCCTGATCGAGGTGGGCTTTAGCACGGCGTTTGGCTGCACGCTGCAGGGCCGGGTCGAACCGTCCGAGGTGCTGCGCCTGCTGCAGGCGGTGCTGGACGCGGGGGCGGACCGCGTGGGTCTGGCCGACACGGTGGGTTATGCTGATCCGGCCATGGTGCAAGACCTGTTCGTGGCCGCATTCGCCATAGCCGGCGACCGGCTGGCCTGCGGCCATTTTCATGACACGCGCGGCATGGGGGTGGCCAATGTGTATGCCGCGCTGCAAACCGGGGTGACGCGTTTTGACGCCTGCCTGGCCGGCATTGGCGGCTGCCCGCACGCACCAGGCGCCAGCGGCAACGTGGCCAGCGAAGACCTGGTCTACATGTTTGCCAGCATGGGCATCGGCACCGGCATCGATTTCGACAAGCTTATGGCGCTGCGCACCCAGGTGGCCGGCTGGCTGGAGGGCGAAACCCTGCACGGCACGCTGTGGCGCGCAGGCCTGCCCAAAACCATGCAGGCAGTCGCCACGGCGTAAACATTCCAGATCAACGATCAACGCGATTAACGCGATCAACATATAACGAGTAGCTGCATGCAGAACCATCAAACCTCAGCCGTACCCCAGCCACTGGCCGGCTTGCGTGTCGTCGAATTCACCCACATGGTCATGGGCCCCACCTGCGGCATGGTGCTGGCCGACATGGGGGCCGAGGTCATCAAGGTCGAGCCGATCGACGGCGACCGCACCCGCCGCCTGCTGGGTGCCGGTTCGGGCTTTTTCCCGCTGTTCAACCGCAACAAAAAAAGCATAGGCATTGATTTGCACGATGCCGCGGGCGTGGAAGTGGCGCGCAAGCTCTGCGCCAGCGCCGATGTGGTGGCCGAAAACTTCAAGCCCGGCACCATGGCCAAATACGGGCTCGACTACGCCACCTTGAGCGCCGCCAATCCACGCGTTATTTACGTCAGCCACAAGGGGTTTTTGCCCGGCCCCTACGACCACCGCACCGCGCTGGACGAGGTGGTGCAGATGATGGGCGGCCTGGCCTACATGACAGGCCGCCCCGGCGACCCTCTGCGCGCCGGCACCAGCGTGAACGACATCATGGGCGGCCTGTTTGGCGCCATCGGTGCGCTGGGCGCGCTGATCCAGCGCGGCATCAGCGGCAAGGGCATGGAAGTTCAGTCGGCGCTGTATGAAAACAATGTGTTCCTGATGGGCCAGCATATGTTGCAGTACGCCATGACCGGCAAACACCCTGCCCCCATGCCCGCCCGCGACAACCCCTGGGCGGTGTACGACGTCTTCACTGTGAAAGACGGCGAGCAGATATTCCTGGCCGCCGTGAGTGACGCGCAGTGGCAGACCTTTTGCACCGTGCTGGGTTTTGACGACCTGAAGTGCGATGCCGCGCTGGCGACCAACAACCAGCGCGTTGAGGTGCGCCCGGCGCTGCTGAAGGATTTGGCCGCACGGCTGGCCCCGCGCAGCGCCGCCGAGCTCTCAAGCCTGATGGAAAAAGCCGGCCTGCCCTTTGCGCCGATTCGCCGGCCCGAGGACCTGTTCGACGACGAGCACCTGCTGGCCACCGGCGGCCTGGCCGATGTGCGCCTGCCCGACGGCCCGAAAGCCGGGCAGACCGTTAAAACCACCCTCTTCCCCATCACCATGCAGGGCCAGCGCCTGGGCGTGCGCCTGCACCCACCCACCTTGGGCGAACACACGCAGGAACTGCTCTCGGGACTGGGCTACAGCGCCAGCGCCATCGAGAATTTGCATTCGCAGGCGGCCGTGAGTTGAGCGGCCAAACGATTTCAGCAACCCACCCCAAAGACGGAGACAAAAAATGACAACCCAAACGACCACCCTCAACACGAAACAAACGACCCGGCGCCAGACCCTGCAACGCCTGGGTGCCCTGGCTTTTGGCAGCACGCTCCTGAGCACACCGCTGGCCCTGCTGGCCCAGACCACCGACAAGGTGGTGCGCTTCATCCTGCCGGTAGGCGCAGGCTCCGGAGTGGACACCATTGTTCGCGCCGCCAGCGTTGCGCTGGGCAAGGCGCTGGGTCATCCGTTGGTGATTGAAAACCAGCCCGGCGCCGGCGGCATAGTCGGCACGGCGACCCTGGTCAAGTCGGCGCCCGACGGCATGACGCTGAGCGTGGTGTCCAACAACCATGTGATTTACCCCAGCGTCTACAAATCACTGCCGTTTGACCCGATTGCCGATATCACCCCCATCACCATCATCGGCACCACCCCGATGGTGCTGGTGGTCAACCCGGCCAAGATGCCGGCCACCAACGTCAAGGAACTGGTGGCGCTGCTCAAGGCCAAACCTGATGGCTACAACTACGCCTCATCGGGCAACGGCACCATCCTGCATCTGGCGGCGGAAATGTTTCTTGACGAGGCCCAAGTCAAGGCCAAACATATCCCCTACAAAGGGGTGGGCCCCATGGTGGCTGACCTGATTGGCGGGCAGGTCGAGATGGGCGTGCTGGCGCTGCCGTCGGTGCAGGCGCACCTGAAAAGCGGCGCCCTGCGCGCCATTGGCATCGGTGGCAGCGCCCGCGTGAGCGCCGCACCGGATATTCCCACCATTGCCGAACAGGGCCTGCCCAACTACAACATGGAAGGCTGGTTTGCCGTGATTGGTCCGGCCAAGCTGCCAGCGGCAGAGGCCAGGCGCATCCAGGCAGCCGTGGCCGCCGCCTACGCCACCCCCGAGGTGAAAGAAGCCATGGCCAAACAGGGCAACACCATCAATCCAGGCACACCCGAGGCGGCCGCGCAGTATTTCCGCAGCGAGTTGGTGAAGTACGCGAAGCTGGTCAAAAAGGCGGGCGTTGAACTGCAGTGATGCACTAGAGCTTGGCAATGGAGACTTCGGTCGACTTGACCAGCGCCACCACGTCGCTGCCGGTGGCCAACTCGAGCTGGTCGACCGAGCGTGTGGTGATGACGGAGGTGACGATGCCCCAGGGCGTTTCGATATCGATTTCAGAGACCACGTCGCCGCGGATAATTTCTTTGACTTTGCCGCGGAACTGGTTGCGCACGTTGATGGCCTGGATGGACATGAATAAACTCCTTTGGGTTAAAAAAACACGATTGAAAGCACTATCAAAAACGCTATGAAATCGCTATTGAATAAATAGCTCCCATGCGCCTGTAAATATTGGTCTAGCGCCACTTTCCTTATCACTCAGACAGCCCAGCGCAAACCATGCGCCAGCGCACCCGGCCAGGCCGCCTCGCTCGGTGATATTTCTTCACCCGGTTGCTGCAGCACACGGTCCAGGATCCTCTTTTCAAGGACACCAAACTGCGGGTTGCTGCGCTCCCGGGGGCGGGCCAAAGGGATGCGCTCATCCAGCGCAATGCGGCCGTCTTCAATCAGGATGACGCGGTCGGCCAGTGCCACAGCTTCCTGCACGTCGTGCGTCACCAGCAGGGCTGTGAAGCCGCTTTGCTGCCACAGGCCTTCAATCAGCTGGTGCATTTCGATGCGGGTCAGCGCGTCGAGTGCGCCCAGCGGTTCATCGAGCAGCAGCAGGCGCGGGTTGTGCACCAGGGCTCTGGCCAGCGACACGCGCTGGCGCTGCCCGCCCGAGAGCCGGGCCGGCCAGTCAGGCAGGCGGTCGGCCAGGCCCACCTGGGCCAGCACCTCGGCCGCCGCCGCATGGCCGCCGGGCGGCAAGCCCAGCGCCACGTTGTCCACCACGCGCCGCCAGGGCAGCAGGCGCGAGTCCTGAAACATGATGCGGGTGTCGTTGCTCAGGCTCTTGACGTCCTGCCCACCCTGCCGGATATTGCCTTGCGTGGCTGGCTCCAGCCCGGCCACCAGGCGCAGCAAGGTACTTTTGCCGCAGCCGCTGCGGCCGACGATGGCGACAAACTCGCCGGGTTCAATCGTCAGCTCGGTGTGTTGCAGCACCTGGCGCTTGCCGTAGCGCTTGGACAGGCCGCGCACTTCAAGACGCACGCCACGGGATTCGGTTTTTTTAGCAATGGTCATGGCTTTCCTCCTTAAACGCCAGCGCTCTGGTAGCCGGGGTGCCAGCGCAGCCAGTAGCGCTCCAGCCCGCGGGCAAACACGTCGGCCAGCTTGCCCAGCAGGGCGTAAAGCAGAATGCCGACCAGCACCACATCGGTCTGCAAAAACTCCCGCGCATTCATCGTCAGGTAGCCAATACCGGCCTGTGCCGAAATGGTTTCGGCCACGATGAGAATCACCCACATCAGGCCAAGCGAAAAGCGCAGCCCCACCAGAATGGACGACAGCGCGCCCGGCAGAATGATTTCGCGGTACAGCTGCCAGCGCGACAGGCCATAGGTACGGCCCATTTCGATCAGGCCCGGGTCCACATTGCGGATGCCGTGGAAGGTGTTGATGTAGATCGGGAAGAACACCGACACGGCAATCAAAAAGAGCTTGGCCGTTTCGTCAATGCCAAACCACAGGATCACCAGCGGAATCAGCGCCAGCGCCGGGATGTTGCGCACCATCTGGATGGTGGAGTCGAGCAGGGTTTCAAAAAACCGCACCGAGCCTGTCAGCAAGCCAACAGCCAGGCCCAGCCCGCCGCCAATCGCCAGCCCGGCCAGCGCCCGCCAGGCACTGACCTTCACATGCGTCCACAACTCACCGGACACCGACAGCGCCCAGGCGGCCTTGATCACCTCCAGCGGCGCGGGCAACACGCGGGTAGACAACCACCCCAGTGATGAGGCCACCTGCCAAAGCGCCACCAAGCCGAGGGGTACCGCCCAAGGCAGGAAGCGCTGGGCCAGGTCACGCAAGAAAGCGGCGACAGAAAACTGCGGCCAGGCCAAACCGGCCAGGGACCGAAAGCCCAGCCCCGGCGTATCCACGCCATCAGGAAAATCAGGAAAGCCAGGCACAGGTGTGACCTGCAGTTCACGGATATGGTTGGTCATCAGATCGTCCTTGAGCTCAGCTTTGCGAGACACGCGGCAGGTAGTTGTTGGCCACCACCTCGCCAAACGGGCCATTGAGCGCCGTCCCCGAGAGCTTTTGACGCAACTTGCGCGGCAGCAGCGGAAACACCAGCTCGGCAAAGCGGTAGGCCTCTTCCAGATGCGGATAGCCCGACAACACAAAGGTGTCCAGCCCGAGCGCCGCGTATTCTTCAATGCGCGCCGCCACGGTCTGCGGGTCACCGACCAGCGCGGTGCCGGCACCGCCGCGCACCAGGCCCACGCCGGCCCACAGATTGGGGCTGATTTCCAGGTCGGCGCGTGTGCGACTGAACGCCGACGGGCCGCCCCTAGGCGTGAGCGCCCCCTCGGGGGGCAGCGAGGACACGTTAGTGCCGAGCGTGGGGGCCTTATTCCTTGCCCCCGCGTGAAGCGCCGCCATGCGGCGCTGGCCTTCGGAGTCCATTCTGGAAAACGCCGACTGTGCCCGGATCACGGTGTCGTCATCGAGCCGGCTGATCAGGTTCTCGGCGGCTTTCCAGGCCTCGTCGTCGGTTTCCCGAACGATGACATGCAGGCGGATGCCAAAGTTGACGGTCCGGCCATGCTTCGCGGCACGCTCGCGCACATCGGCCACCTTTTTGGCGACGTCAGCAGGCGGCTCACCCCAGGTCAGATAGGTATCAACCTGCTCGGCAGCCAACGCGTGCGCCGGGGCCGACGAGCCGCCGAAATACACCGGTGGGTAAGGTTTTTGCACCGGCGGATACAGCAGCTTGGCGCCCTTCACGCTCAAGTGCTGGCCTTCGTAGTCAAAGCTCTCGCCATCATGGCTGCGCGCAAGGATCTCACGCCAGATACGAATGAACTCAGCCGATTGCTCGTAGCGCTGGGCATGGTCCAGGTAGACGCCATCGCCTTCCAGCTCGGTCTGGTCGCCGCCCGTCACCAGGTTGATCAACAGGCGGCCGCCCGAGAGCCGGTCAAAGGTGGCGGCCATGCGGGCTGCCAGGCTGGGCTGGTGCAGGCCGGGTCGCACGGCCACCAGGAACTTGAGGTTTTTGGTCACCGGCAGCAGGCTGGAAGCCACGACCCAGGGGTCTTCGCAGGAGCGCCCCGTGGGGATCAACACGCCTTCGTAGCCGAGGTTGTCGGCAGACTGCGCAATCTGCTTGAGATAGTCGTAGTTGACTTCACGGGCGCCTTCGCCCGTGCCCAGGTAACGGCTGTCACCGTGGGTGGGGATGAACCAGAAAACCTGCATCAGAAACTCCTTGTTGATGCGCTGGCGAGGCGCGTTCCAGCGGCCACCGCAGAACCGGCTTTGCCGGGCTGCTGGTGGCGCCCCCCTGGGGGGGAGGCGGCCGCCAGGCCAATTCGGGGGGGATTCCCAGGCTGCCACACGATGTCGGCCACACGGACTGGCTTTGGAATAAGGCCCAACTTCAGGAAGGCGTCGGCCACGCGTTGCTGGTCGGCCACGGCCGTCGCATTGAGCGGGCCGACCGGTGAGGCCGGACGGCGCTGAATGAAAAGACTGACCACGCCCGCATCGAGGCCACTGAAATCGGACACCAGCTTGATGGCCTCTTTGCGCTTGTTCTGCGCGATGGCGTCGGCACGCGTCAACTCGTCAAACAGCACCGCCAGGGTCTTCTCATGCTGCGTGGCAAAAGGCCTTGAGGCGAGGTAGAACGAGTTGTTGCTTGACAGCTCACGCCCCGTAGCCAGCACGCGTGGCTTGATGGCCAGCTCTATCGCCGCATAAAACGGGTCCCAGATGGCCCAGGCGTCCACGCTCTTGCGCTCAAACGCGGCCCGTGCGTCGGCCGGCGCCAGGTAAATCGGCTGGATGTCGTCCCACTTCAGACCGGCCTTGTCGACCGCACGCACCAGCAGGTAGTGCGCGCTGGAGCCTTTTTGCAGGGCGATTTTTTTGCCCTTGAGTTCTGCCAGAGAGCGCACCGGCGAGTCGTTCAACACAAGAATGGCCGAACTGTCGGGTTTGGGAGGCTCGACACCCACATACAGCAGGTCTTTGCCTGCCGCCTGCGCAAATACCGGCGGTGAGTCGCCCGTGAGGCCAAACTCCAGGCTACCGACCGACAGGGCCTCCAGCAACTGCGGGCCGGCCGGGAATTCGGCCCACACCACCTTGGTGCTGGGGAAGCGCTTTTCGAGCACGCCCAACTGTTTGAGAATGACCAGATTGACGGCGGACTTCTGGTAGCCAATCCTTAGCTGCTCGGGTGCTTTCTCAGTGGTAGCAGAGGGCTGTTGCGCCTTGGCGGCCTGGATGCCCAAGCCCCACAGGGCTGCGGTGGTGCCGACAATTTTCAGAAAACGGCGGCGCAAAGAAAAAGAGGCGGGCTTGCTGACGGACTTGCTCATGGTGTGTTTCCTTCTCGTGTTTCTTGTGTTTCTTGTGTTTTTCGTGTCTTAGGGTGCAGGCCGGTAAGCCGCATCACGAACCGCAATGGCTTTGGGGATCAGCTTGAGGTCAAAAAAGGTGTCGGCCAGTTTTTGCTGGTCGGCAATCACGCTGTCGGGCACAGGCCGGACGTTGAACTCATAGCGCTTGAGGCTGAGCTCGACCACTTCGACGGGTAGGCCTTGCAGCGGTGCAATCAGCTCGGCCGCTTTTTTCAGATTGGCCTTGAGCCAGGCGCCCTGCTCCACCGAGTCGTCAAACAGCGCCTGGATCACTCTGGGGTTTTTGGCGACGAAACTGCGCTCGGCCAGGTAGTACTGGTAGTTGTTGACCACGCCCTTGCCGTCTGCCAGCACACGGGCGCCAATGGCTTTTTCTGCGGCCGCCGAGAACGGATCCCAAATCACCCAGGCATCGACGTTTTTGCTTTCAAATGCGGCCCGCGCATCGGCCGGTGGCAGGTAAACCGGCTGAACATCACTGAGCTTGAGGCCATTTTTCTCCAACAGCCTGACCAGCAAGTAATGCACGTTGCTGCCTTTGTTGAGGGCGACTTTCTTGCCCTTCAGCTCAGCCACCGACTTGATGCTGGAATCCTTGGGCACCAGAATCGCTTCGGCTTCCGGCGCCGCCGGGTCGTAGCCGATGTAGGCAAATTTGGCACCGGCAGCTTGCGCAAAAATCGGCGGCGCTTCACCCACATAACCGACATCCACCGAGCCCAGGTTCAGGCCTTCGAGCAGTTGCGGCCCGGCCGGAAACTCCACCCATTTCACGCTGGCGTTCAGCGGTGCCAGGCGCTTTTCAAGCGTTCCCTGGGCTTTTTGCAGCACAAAGAGGCTGGCCGCCTTCTGGTAGCCGATGCGCAGCTCGACTTTCTCCCGGGCACTCTGGGCGCGGGCCACAGGCATCAGCAAAAAACTGACGATCAGGGCGAGCGCTGCCACGGTGAGCGCTGCGATGGCCAGGTCACGCACGGCCCGCAGCACCCAGCCTTGCCGGCTGGGGCTTTCATGGGGCGCGCTCGTGGTTGTATCAGTTGTCATGGTCATGTCCTTTGGGTGGTGCGCAGGCAAGGCTTGGCCCTGCCGGCAGCGCAGCATTCTTGAAAAATTGGAAGAGATTTAAAAATCGGCCTCAAAAGCCGGGGCCGAAAACCGGGGAACGTGCGCGTCAGACGCTACATCGCACCCTGGAGAAATGAACCGGCTCAAAGCCGGTCGTGGCCGGCATTCGAAAGCTCTCGGCCAGCAGGGTCAGGACCGCGTCATCAAGCCGGGCGGCAATGTCGGGGCCGACCGTATAACGCTGGTCGGCTGCCTGCGGGACTTGCGCGTCGGTGGCGTACACACCCGGCAAGATGTGGCGGGCCGACAGGGACTGCAGCACCGGCCGCAGCGTGTAATCAAGGGCCAGCATGTGATGGGGGCTGCCGCCGGTGGCCAGCGGCAGCACAGTTTTTTCTTTCAAGGCGGTTTGCGGCAGCAAGTCCAGCAGCACCTTGAGCAGGCCGCTGTAAGCCGCCTTGTACACCGGCGTGGCCACCACAATGGCACGGGCCCGCGCCACCTGCGCTATCACTGCGGCAATGGCCGGATGCCCCCATTCCGCCAGCAGCAGCGCCTGGGCGGGCAGCTCGCGGATGTTCAGGCGGTCGACCGCCAAGCCGCCCCGCAGGGCCAGCCGGTGGCTGACCGAGTCGAGCAGCGCCGACGAGCGCGACTGTTCGGATGGGCTGCCGGCGATCAGCAGGATGGATTGTTGCGCGGACATTGTTTAAAGTTTTCCCTGATTAATAAGCTCACCCCGAAGCGGCCTGCGGCCGCCTCCCCTCAAGGGGCGCCAGCTGCGGCCCGGCAAAGCCGGTTCCGCGCTGGCACTGGGAAAGAGCTGACACGCGCTACTTATTTCCGGGTGTAAATTTGGTCGAAGGAGCCACCATCGGCGAAGTGTTCCTTGTCTGCCTTGGTCCAGCCACCGAAGGCCTGGTCGATGGTGAACAGGTTCAGCTTGGCGAACTGCTTGGCGTACTTGGCCTTGGCCTTCTCGGAAACCGCCGGGCGGTAGAAATTCTTGCCCGCGATGTCCTGGCCTTCTTCCGAATAGAGGTACTTCAGGTATTCCTCGGCGACGGCACGCGTGCCTTTTTTGTCGACGTTCTTGTCGACGATGGCAACCGCAGGCTCGGCCAGGATGCTGAGCGACGGGGCGATGACATCGAACTTGGTGCCAAATTCCTTTTCCAGCAGGTAGGCTTCGTTCTCCCACGCAATCAGCACATCCCCCTGGGCGCGCTGCGCAAAGGTGATGGTCGATCCACGGGCGCCGGTATCCAGCACCGGCACATTGCCGTACAGCTTGGCCACAAAGTCTTTGGCCTTGGCGTCGCCGCCATATTTGCGCTTGGCAAACTCCCACGCCGCCAGATAGTTCCAGCGGGCGCCACCCGAAGTCTTGGGGTTGGGCGTGATCACGCTGACGCCCGGCTTGACCAGGTCATCCCAGTCCTTGATGCCCTTGGGGTTGCCCTGGCGCACCACCAGCACGATGGTCGAGGTGTAGGGCGAGGAGTTGTGCGCCAGTTTCTTTTGCCAGTTGGGGGCGAGCCATCCGCCGTTTTTCACCAGCGCGTCGGTGTCTCCCGCCAAGGCCAGCGTGGCCACGTCGGCATCCAGGCCATCGATGATGGAGCGGGCCTGCTTGCCGGAGCCGCCATGCGACTGCTTGATGGTCACGTCCTGGCCGGTTTTGGCTTTCCAGTGTTTGGCGAAGGCGGCGTTGTACTCCACATACAGCTCGCGGGTGGGGTCATAGGACACATTAAGAAGCGTCACCGCCGGTTGCTGGGCATGGCTGGCCAGGACTGACCCTGCCAACGCTACGGCCAATGCCGCATGGGTGGAAACATTGATAAAGTGACGGCGTGTACTCATGGTTGCTTTCCGGTCCAAAAATGCATGTTTATGCGGGAAACTGGATTCTGGAAGCAGCCATTGAAAACAGGAACGAATAAGAAATCAGCTTGTTATTCCTAAAACATCTTATAACCACGAAAGAATATTCAAATGGCACGCATGGTCAAATGCATCAAACTGGGCAGGGAAGCCGAAGGCCTCGACTTTCCCCCCTATCCCGGCCCACTGGGCAAGCGCCTCTGGGAAGAAGTCAGCAAGGAGGCCTGGGCCGATTGGATGAAACAGCAAACCATGCTGGTCAATGAAAACCGGCTCAACCTGGCCGATGCCCGCGCCCGCCAATACCTGGCCCGGCAGATGGAAAAGCATTTTTTTGGCGAAGGCGCCGATGCGGTACAGGGCTACGTGCCACCCTCCCAGCCGTGAGCGCGTAAACACCCCGAAGATTTACATCCTGAACATTTCGGATGCCCGAGCGCATTGAGTGGCTGAAAGACGGCACCCCCTACAGCCCGCGTTTTGGCGACCGCTACCGCAGCGAATTGGGTGGGCTGGACCAGGCTCGTGAAGTTTTTCTGAAGGGCTGCGGCCTGCCCGCAGCCTGGGCCGGGCAACCGCAATGGTGTGTTCTTGAAACCGGCTTTGGCCTGGGCCTGAATTTCCTGGTGACTTGGGCAGCCTGGAAAACCGACCCGCAGCGCCCTGGCCTGCTGCATTTCGTATCTACAGAAGCATTCCCGGCCAGCGCGGAAGATGTGCTGCGCAGCGTTCGGGTTCACCCCGAATTGCTGCCTTTTGCGCAGCAACTGCAGGAGCAGCTCTGGGGCCTGTTGCCGGGGTTTCACCGCCTGGCCTTCGAGGAAGGCCGGGTGCTGCTGACGCTGTGCATCGGTGATGCCAAAGCGATGCTGCGCGAACAATCGTTTGAAGCCGATTCGGTCTACCTCGACGGTTTCAGTCCCGGGCTTCAACCGGAAAATTTACCGGATATCTGGGATCTGCATACCTTCAAGGCAGTCGCGCGCTGCTGCAGGCGCGGTACCCGCGTGGCCACCTGGACGGTGGCACGCAGTGTGCGCGATGCGCTGGCGCAGTGCGGATTTGTGGTGCAGAAAACGCCGGGCATTCCGCCCAAACGCGACAACCTGCAGGGAGAATTCAACCCCGCGTGGGAACCCAAAAAATCGACGCAGCCGCTGCTGCGTCACCGGGCGGGCCGTTGCGTCGTGATCGGCGCTGGCCTGGCCGGCGCGGCGGTGGCGGCGAGCCTGGCGCGCCGTGGCTGGCAGGTGGAGGTGCTGGATGCGGCAGACGCACCTGCCGGCGGCGCGTCCGGCCTGCCCGCGGGTGTGCTGGCGCCGCATGTGTCGCCCGACGACAGCCTGCTCTCGCGCCTGTCGCGCAGCGGGGTCAGGGCCACACTGCACCAGGCCCAAACGATGCTGCACGCTGGCAGCGACTGGAACCCCACCGGGGTGCTGGAGCATTGCGTGAACCATGCGCGCAGGATGCCGGCCGCCTGGCAGTCCGATCGGGTCGAGGCCGCGCAAGACTGGACCTGTTCGGCCACACCCGGGCACCTTGCACAATGCCACCTGCCGGCCTCGGCACCTGCCCTGTGGCACGTGCGGGCGGGCTGGATCAAACCCGCCAGTCTTGTTAAAACCTGGCTGGCATCGCCAGGCGTTGAGTTTCATGGGCGCGCAGTCGCGAGCCGGCTCGTCCGCCAGGCGGACTCCTGGCAAGTGCTGGATGCCCGCGGGCAGGTGCTGGCGCGCGCTGAGCTGGTGGTGCTGGCTGCGGGTTATGCCAGTCGTGCACTGGCCGAAGCAGCCTTGCCGCCAACAGCCCCGCCGCTGGCTCTGCAGGCCATTCGTGGCCAGGTCTCCTGGGCATTGCACCCACCGGGCTCCGCTGACGCGCTGCCGGCATTTCCGGTCAACGGCCACGGCAGCCTGATTCCCGCGCTGCCCATCAACGGTATGGCCAACGAGCTTGCGTGGGTCACGGGTTCGACCTTTGAACGGGACAACGTCCTCAATGAGCTTAAGCCTGAAGACGACCGGCACAATCTCGGCCGGCTGCAGACACTGCTTCCCGATGCGGCACACAAACTGACCGCGCAATTTGAGGCGGGACAGGTCAAGGCGTGGGCCGGCGTGCGCTGCGCAACACCCAGCCGCCTGCCCGCGCTGGGACCCTTGGCGGCGGCGCCCGGCCTGTGGCTATGCAGCGGCATGGGATCGCGGGGACTGACCTTTGCCACGCTCTGCGCGGAGCTGCTGGCCGCCAGGCTTCATGCGGAGCCTCTGCCACTGGAGCAGCGCTTGGCCGAGGCCTTGCTACCTCAGTACGGCGAGGCAAAGCCGGTGTCGAAAGACTGAAGGAATTTGTAGCCGGGTCAGCTCACCAGCGTGCGGGGGCGCCGGGGCGCGGGGAGAAGCGACAGCGTCAGGTCAGGCTGAGCAGCAGGTGCTCGAGCTTCCCGGGATGCAAAGGCTTGCACAGGCAGGCGCGGGCGCCCGCCAACCAGCCGCGCGCCGCATCGAATCGCGAAGCCTTGCTTCCGGTCAGTATCAGGAAATCGACTGCCGGGCGTGCCTCGCCCATCTGCTTGACCAACCGCCAGCTGTCCATATCCGGCAGCTCCAGGTCCAGGATGACCAGCTTGTAGAGCCGGTTATTCAGCCATTGCAGCGCTTCTGCGCCGCTGGCGGCTTCGTCAACATGCATCAGCCCGGCCATCGCCAGCCGAGCCCGCATATACAGACGGGCATCATGGCTGGCATCGACCACCAAGGCGTGGGGCCGGCAGATCCCGGACGCTGGCTCCAGTAGTGCCGAGGAGGTGGTGAACTCAAAATCCAGGTCCAGGTCCAGGTTCAGGTTCAGGTTCAGGTTCGTATCCGGCACGGGAGAGGATTCAGGCCCGAGAGGCAAGTCGAGGTCGAACTCAGGAAGGTCATGTTGAATTGCCGGCGACATGTCCAGCGCAAACAGCTCATCCATGCCATCAATCACGGCTGCCCATTGAAGCGGGCGGGCCACGACAAGGCTCGCCCTGGCAGGCGCCCTGTCACCAACCCAAATGAGCTTGAGACTGTCATGGGCGGGGTTGGCCAGCTCCAGCGCGGCTTCCCAGCTGTCTCCATCAATCAGCGCCATCTCTGCAGCCTGGGGAGCCGCCGCCGTCCAGAGCGCATAAGCCGTTGACCGGCTCTCGGAAAGGCGAAACATCGTGTTCAGGGCGTGGCGCTCCACGTCACTGAACCCGAACACCTTGACAAAAATTCGATTGACTGCCTCGCCGCCCATATCGCCCATGCATGCCATTTGGAGGTGATTATGCGGGGATTCAGCCAGCTTTTTCATGTCCCGAAAATTCAGAGTGCGCATCACCAGCAGATCACTTCATGGCATCAGGCGGACGGCGTGCCTTGACATAGGCATCGCTGGGCAAATAAGCCTTGCCATCCGCATAGCGCCACTGCACCATCGTGCCCTTGTGGCCGCGCAGGTCGAGCTTGCCCACGTAGGCCCCCATGGTGGACTGGTGATCCACCGCCCGGAATTCAGCCGGTCCAAATGGCGTGGAGAACTTCAGGCCGCGCAGGGCCGTCACCAGTTTCTCGTTGTCGGTGGAGTTGGCTTTTTTGATCGCTGCAAAAATGGCCTGCATGGTGGCATAGCCCACCACCGAGCCCACCTTGGGGTACTCATTGAAACGTCGGTAGTAATTGGCCGCAAAACTGGCGTGCTCCCGCGAATCGATCTGGTCCCAGGGGTAGCCGGTCACGATCCAGCCCTTGGGTGTTTCATCTTTCAGCACATCCAGGTACTCGGGCTCGCCCGAAAGCAGGGAAACTACAGGCGTTTTGGGGAAAATTCCACGCTGGTTGCCTTCCCGGACCAGCTTGGCCAGATCGGCGCCGAAGGTCACATTGAAGATGGCGTCGGGCTTGCTCTGCATGGTGGCCTGCAGCGTGGTGCCGGCATCCAGCTTGCCCAGCGCCGGCCACTGCTCACCCACAAACTCCACATCCGGCCGCCTGGCCTTGAGCAACTCCTTGAAGCTGGCGACAGCGCTCTGGCCATATTCATAGTTGGGGGCAATGGTGGCCCAGCGCCTGGCGGGCAGCTTGGCCGCCTCCTCGACCAGCATGGCAGCCTGCATATAAGTACTCGGACGCAAGCGGAAGGTGTAGCGGTTGCCCTTATCCCACACAAGGGCGTCGGTCAGCGGCTCGCTGGCCACATACACCCTCTTGTTCTTCTGGGCATGATCGGCCAGCGCCAAGCCTACATTGGACAGAAAGCCGCCGGCCAGGACGTCCACTTTTTCCTTCGATGTGAGCTCGATGGCATGGCGCATCGCTTCCTCGGGTTTGCCGGCGTCATCGCGCGCGATTACCTCCACCTTGCGCCCCAGCAGGCCACCCGTCACATTGATTTCCTCCACGGCGAGCTGCCAGCCCTGGCGATAAGGTTGGGTGAACTGTGGAATGGTCGAATAGCTGTTGATTTCACCGATTTTGATCGGCGGCTTTGAGCCGGCTTGCGCCAGCACCCCAGTCACCGAGGCCAGCAACAGACTGCCCAGCCAGGCGGATTTCGTAAATTTCACGGTTTTCTCCAAAAATAAGCCATTCGGTCCAACTGGCAAGGATGCTGGCCGTGGGTGACAGTGGGGTTGGCAGTGTGTTGGCAGGCGCGGAAGGCCCCGGTCAGGAAGAGGAAGCACGGACTGTACCAGCGCCTGCAGCTCCTTGTTGAGTCCGATCTCCGCAGCCAGGTTCACGCCCCACCCAAACCGGGCAAAGCGTTATAAACACATGCAAATAAGCTTATTCGCATAAAGGTAGAACAAATGTGTAGTTTGTTTTTATAAGCCGCCCACTTACATTTTCCGGCTTATGCATGAATTTGCCTTTGTATTTGCAGGATTTGCCGTGGGCCTGGTCGTCGGCCTGACGGGTGTGGGCGGCGGATCGCTGATGACGCCGCTCTTGATCTTCTTTTTCGGCATCAAGCCCCATCTGGCCATCGGAACAGACCTGCTGTTCGCCGCCTTCACCAAAATGGGCGGCACCGTCAGCCTGGCGCGCGCCCGGGTCGTGGACTGGCGCATTGTCGGCCAGGTTGCCGCCGGCAGCCTGCCCGCGTCGCTGCTCACCCTGTACGTGTTGCAGCGAATGGGGCCGGCCAATCCGACAACCCAGACCATCATGACGACAACGCTAGGCCTGGCGCTGCTGCTGACGGCTATTGCGACGTTCTACAAGGTCTTTCGCGGCAAAGTGGTGCCCAAGAAAATCGCCGCCGAACTGCTGGGCGAGGCGACCCGTGCCCATCACTGGGCGCTGCCCGTACTGTTTGGCGCCGTTATCGGCACTCTGGTCACGATGACTTCTGTGGGCGCGGGCGCCATTGGCGTGATCGTGCTGATGCTGCTTTACCCAACCCTGCCCCTGTCGCGCATTGTGGCTGCCGATATTGCCCATGCGGTGCCGCTCACGCTGGTGGCGGGCCTGGGGCACGCTTCCATAGGCTCAGTAGACTGGTCTTTGCTCATCAAGCTGCTGGCCGGCTCGCTGCCTGGCATCTGGCTGGGCTCGCACCTGATGCATAAAACGCCTGACCGCGTGATCCGCTCCCTGCTGTCCGTCCTGCTGGCCTACGCCGGCGTGAAGCTCATTTCGATATAGTCGGCTACTATTTTTCCTTCCGTAGCTCACGCAGCTCCCTGAAAACCGTTTCATCCTGAACCGTTTGATACCCCGACAGCCATGTACCAATACACAGAATTTGACCGCCAGTTCGTAAAAGCCCGCGCCGACCAGTTCCGCGACCAGCTCACGCGCTGGCAGGCCGGCCAGTTGCCCGAAGACGAATTTCGGCCACTGCGACTGCAAAACGGCTGGTATGTGCAGCGTTATGCGCCCATGTTGCGCGTGGCGGTGCCTTACGGCGAGCTCTCCAGCGCCCAGCTGCGTGTGCTGGCCAAAATTGCCCGCGAATACGACCAGCCCAATGCCGCCCTGCTCGAAGGCGCGCAGGCCACCCAGGACAAGCTGGGCGCCATTCCGCTGAAAAACGGCCAGTCGGTGCATTCAAAACTGACCACGGGCTACGCCCACTTCACCACGCGCCAGAACGTCCAGTACAACTGGATTCCGCTGGACAAATCAGCCGACGTGATGGACCTGCTGGCCAGCGTCAACATGCATGGCATCCAGACCAGCGGCAACTGCATCCGCAACATCACCAGCGACGAACGTGCCGGCATTGCGGTCGACGAGATCGCCGACCCTCGCCCGTTTGGCGAAATCATGCGCCAATGGAGCACGCTGCACCCCGAGTTCTCTTTTTTGCCGCGCAAGTTCAAGATCGCCATCAGCGGCGCCAGGGAAGACCGTGCCGCCATTGGCTGGCACGACGTGGGCTTGCAACTGCTGCGCAACGCCGAGGGCGAGCTGGGCTTCAAGGTGCTGGTCGGCGGCGGCATGGGCCGCACGCCCATCATCGGCACGGTGATCCGCGAGTTCCTGCCCTGGAACCAGATCATGAACTACCTGGAAGCCGTTGTACGCGTGTACAACCGCTATGGCCGCCGTGACAATATTTACAAAGCCCGCATCAAGATTCTGGTGAAGGCTGAAGGGCAGCGCTACATCGACGACGTCGAGGCCGAATACAAGCAGATCATGGAGCACGACGGTGGCCCGCACACCATCACGCAAGCCGAATACGACCGCGTGGCCGCCTGCTTCGTGGAGCCCACCCTCAGCTGCGACCGCAAGGAAGCCGACGCCAAGATCGCCCACATCCTGCGCGCTGCGGCCGAAGACGATGTCGAATTTGGCCGCTGGCTGCAGCAAAACGTCGCGCCGCACCAAAACCCGGACCTGCGCGCCGTGACGCTGTCCTTCAAGCGCCTGGGCCAGGCCCCCGGCGACGCCACGGCGGCCCAGCTTGAGACTGCCGCCGACCTGGCCGAGCGCTTCAGCGCCGGTGAAGTGCGCGTGACGCACGAGCAAAACCTGCTGCTGCCCTGGGTGCGCTGCGACGAGCTGCCCGAGCTCTGGCGCGCCGCCCGCAAGGCAGGCTTTGCCAAGCCCAACATCAAGCTGCTGACCGACATGATTGCCTGCCCCGGCGGCGATTTCTGCGCACTGGCCAATGCACGCTCCATTCCTATTGCCGAAGCCATCACCGAGCGCTACCAGGACCTGGACGAGCTGCATGACCTGGGCGAGATTGACCTGCACATCAGCGGCTGCATCAACTCCTGCGGCCACCACCACAGCGGCCACATCGGCATTCTGGGTGTCGACAAGGACGGCAAGGAGTGGTACCAGGTGTCGCTGGGCGGCTCGGACGGCTCTACGTTGTCTGGCCCTGCCGTGCCCGGCAAGGCCGTTGGCCCCTCTTTCTCGGCGGCGGAAGTGCCTGAAGTGATCGAAGCGGTGCTGGAAACCTACCGCCAGCAGCGCGAAGGGGGCGAGACCTTTATTGCAACGCTGCGCCGCGTCGGTGCCGAGCCCTTCAAGGCTGCTGCGAATGGTGCGCGTTTTAGCGCCACCCGCGCCGAGACGGCCGAAACGGCCGCCTGAGGCGCCCACCTTGCCGCACCTTCCAAGGACAAAATTACCATGAAATTAATAGCTTCTAGCGCCCACTCGACAGGGATGGCAGGCCAAAATGTCATTGAACTGGCAAATGACGCCGATCCATTCCAGGTCTCCCTTGAGGGCGTGGACCGCATTGACCTGAACTTTCCCAAATTCACTGACGGCCGGGCCTTCAGCCAGGCATTCCTGCTGCGTCGCCGGCTCGGCTTCAAGGGCGAGATCCGCGCCACTGGCGATGTGCTGGTCGACCAGCTGGCGCAAATGGAGCGCAGCGGCTTTGACGTGGCCGTGCTGCGCGCCGACCAGGACATGGCCATCGCCCAGCGCGTGCTGGCCGCCTACCCCGGCTACGGCGTGGGCAAGTACCAGGGCGATGCAATCGACATCCAGCCGCATTTTGTGACCGCGGCAATATCCTCTGCAACCTGAAAGTCAGACCATGGGTGCCATTTCCCTTTACGCGAAGGCGTCGCCAGACTTTGCGGAAAAACTCGCGCGCAGCCTGGCCTTGCTGAAGTCATCCGCCGCCAGCCATGCCCCGCTGACCCAGGCCTCCAGCCTGGGCGCGGAAGACATGGTGGTCACGCATTTGCTGCAGGAAGCCGGCATTGACTGCAGCATTTTTGTGCTGGACACCGGCATGCTGCACGCCGAAACCGTGGCGCTGATTGGCCGCATCGAAGAACGCTACCAGCGCAAGGTCGATGTGTATCGCCCGGTCGAGAGCACCGCCTCGGCCTTCGTGCAAACGAACGGCCCGGATGCAATGTACAAAAGCCTGGAATTGCGCAAGGAATGCTGCCACTTTCGCAAGATGGAGCCGCTGGAGCGCGCCCTCGCCGGCAAAAATGGCTGGCTGACCGGCCTGCGCCGTGAGCAGTCCAGCGCCCGCGCCGAAGTGCATGACATCGAACAGCAGGCCGAGCGCGTGAAAATCAATCCGCTGGCCGACTGGACCTGGGGCGATGTATGGCACTACATCGCGCTGAACGCCATTCCCTACAACCCGCTGCACGACCAGTTCTTCCCCAGCATCGGCTGCGCGCCCTGCACTCGCGCCGTCACGCTCGGTGAAGACTTCCGCTCGGGCCGCTGGTGGTGGGAGCAGGAAAGCGCCAAGGAATGCGGCCTGCATGTGGCGGCCGACGGCACCCACGAAGCCCAGGAGCCTGCAGCCTTCGAACCCCTGTCCAGCATCATTCCCATCCGGCAGGTCCCCACATGAACGCCCGCACCGAACCCCATATGCTCAGTAATCCACCCCATGTCCTAAGCAACGCCCATCTTGACGCGCTGGAGGAGGAAGCCATTTTCATCCTGCGTGAAGTGGCCGCCGCTTTCGAGCGCCCCACCCTGCTGTTTTCCGGCGGCAAGGACTCGCTGGTCTTGCTTAAATGCGCCGAGAAGGCATTTATCGACAAAGAACGTGGCGGCAGCATCCCCTACCCGCTGCTCATGATCGATACCGGCCACAACTTCCATGAGGTGACCGACTTCAGGGACTACCGCGCCAAGCAGCTGAGTGCCAACCTGGTGGTGCGCAGTGTCGAAGATTCGATGAAGCGCGGCACGGTGCGCCTGGCACATCCGGGCGAGTCTCGCAACGTGCACCAGTCGGTGACGCTGCTCGAGGCCATTGACGAATTCCGCTTTGACGCGTTGATCGGCGGCGCCCGGCGTGACGAAGAAAAAGCCCGCGCCAAGGAGCGAATTTTTTCGCACCGTGACGCCTTTGGCCAGTGGCAACCCAAGGCGCAGCGCCCCGAACTGTGGACGCTGTTCAACACCCGCCTGCAACCCGGCGAGCATTTCCGCGTGTTTCCGATTTCCAACTGGACGGAACTGGACGTGTGGCAATACATCGAGCGCGAGAAGATCGAGCTGCCGTCGCTGTATTACGCCCACCAGCGCCAGGTGGTGGAGCGCAAGGGCCTGCTGGTGCCCGTGACCGAATTGACGCCATTGCGTGACGGTGAACAGGCCGAAGAAAGAACCGTGCGTTTTCGCACCGTGGGCGACATCACCTGCACCTGCCCGGTGGAAAGCCCGGCAGCCACAGCGGCCGAGATCGTGATTGAAACGCTGGCCGCCGATGTCAGCGAGCGCGGCGCCACCCGCATGGACGACAAAACCTCCGATGCCTCCATGGAAAAGCGGAAAAAAGAAGGATATTTCTGATGAGCACGCCCCTTGTTGAAACCGCCAGCCTGGCCGCCGCAGCGACGGCCCAGGACACGCGTGCCGCCCTGCGTTTTGTCACCTGCGGCAGCGTCGACGATGGCAAGAGCACGCTGATTGGCCGCCTGCTGGTCGACAGCCGCGCCGTGCTGCAGGACCACCTGGCCGGCGTGCAGCGCGGCGGTGAGACCGACCTGGCCCTGCTGACCGATGGCCTGTCTGCCGAGCGCGAACAGGGCATCACCATTGACGTGGCCTACCGGTACTTTTCCACCGAGAGCCGCAAGTTCATCATTGCCGATGCCCCGGGCCACGAACAATACACCCGCAACATGGTCACGGCAGCATCGAGCGCCGACGCCGCTGTGGTGCTGGTTGACGCGACCAAGCTGACCTGGGAGGCGCCTTCGCCCGAACTGCTGCCGCAGACCCGCCGCCATTCGCTGCTGGTCGACCTGCTGCGCGTGCCGTCCATCGTCTTTGCCATCAACAAGCTCGACGCGGTTGCCAATCCGGCCCTGGCCTTCGCCCATATCAGCGCAGCCTTGAGCCAGTTTGCCGATGAGGCGAAAATTCCGGTCAAGGCCATCGTGCCGGTGTCGGCCCTGATTGGCTACAACGTGGTGGATGCGCATCCCGGCTGGTGCGATTACCAGGGCCCCAGTTTGCTGGAGATTCTGGAGCACCTTCCCGCCACGCCGGCCGATACGTCGGAGGCTTTTGCCTTTCCGGTGCAATGGGTGGAGAAGTTTTCATCCAGCGCCGACACCTCGCAGGGACGCCGTATCTTTTGGGGTCGCATTGCCAGCGGCGCGGTACAACCGGGCCAGCAGATTACTGTGCTGCCGGGCGGGAAAACCGCCACCGTGGCCCAGGTCCTGGACCACACGCGCCAGCCCAAGGCGGTATTGGCCGGGCACGGCGCCGGCATCATCCTGGACCGCGAACTGGACGTATCGCGCGGTGACTGGTTGCTGGCCGAGGGTGGATTCGAACCGCCGCTGGGCGTGCGCGAAATCACCGCAGAGGTTGCCTGGATGGATGACGAACCCCTGGTACCGGGCCGCATGTACTGGGCCTTGCAGGGCCACCGCTGGGTCAAGGCCAAAATCAAGCGTATCGTCCACCAGGTGAACATCAATACCCTGGAGACCCACGACGCAACGCACCTGGACGCGAACGCCATCGGCGTCGTCGAGTTGGCCCTGTTGGAGCCGATTCCGGCACGGCCCTACCTGCAGTCCCGCATTCTCGGCTCGCTGGTGCTGGTGGACACGGCGTCACACAAAACATCCGGCGCCGCACTGGTTCTTTAAGCTGCCAAGGCACTTTCAATTCACTGCTTCAACCCTATTACTGGAAACCTCTTAAAATCAAGGGTTTCCACCGATCAGCCAATACAACATGACACACATCGTCTCCGAATCCTGCATCCGCTGCAAATACACCGACTGTGTTGACGTTTGCCCCGTGGACTGCTTCCGCGAAGGCCCCAACATGCTGGTGATTGATCCGGACGAGTGCATTGACTGCGCCGTGTGCATTCCGGAGTGCCCCGTCAACGCCATCTATGCCGAGGAAGATGTGCCGGCTGACCAATTGCAGTTCATCAAGCTCAATGCCGAACTGAGCCGCGCCGCGGGCTGGAAAAGCATCACCAAGCGCAAAGACGCCCTGCCCGACGCGGAAGAGTGGAAAGACAAGACCGCGAAGCTGGACGAGCTGGTGCGCTGAAACTCGCGCGCTGCCGATCCCGCCCGGGCTATTTAGCCCGAGCTATTTAATAAGCAAGTCAAGAAAAAATGGAACCTCAACTGAATCAAGAAGTGATCAATACCGCAGCCCAGCATGATGGCCCCATCGAAACCGATGCCGTCATTGTGGGCGCCGGTCCTGTCGGCCTTTTTCAGGTGTTCGAACTGGGCCTGTTGGAGATCAAGGCCCACGTGATCGACTCCCTCGCCTATCCCGGCGGCCAATGCATTGAGCTCTACCCCGACAAACCGATTTATGACATTCCTGCAGTGCCCATGTGCACTGGCAAAGAGCTGACCGACTCACTGCTCAAGCAGATCGAGCCGTTTGGCGCGACCTTTCACTTTGGCCAAGAAGTCAGCGTTGTCGAAAAACAGGAAGACGGCCGCTTTTTTGTCGAGACATCCAAGGGCACCAAATTCCTGACCAAGACGATTTTTATTGCTGCCGGCGTGGGCGCTTTCCAGCCCAAGCTGCTGCGTGTCGACGGCCTGGAGCAGTTTGACAATACCCAGCTGTTTTATCGCGTCAAAAACCCGGCCGACTTTGCCGGCAAGAATCTGGTGATTGTTGGCGGTGGTGATTCCGCGCTCGACTGGGCATTGAACTTTGTGGCTGAAGGCCCCAACAAGGCTGAAAGCGTGATCCTGGTTCACCGCCGTGACGGGTTCAAGGCGGCGCCTGCCAGCGTAGCCAAAATGAAGGACCTCTGCGACGCTTACGAGATGCAGTTCATCGTGGGCCAGGTGACCGGCTACGACGAAAAGAATGGAAAAATGACCGGTGCCAAGGTGACGGGCGCCGATGGTGTGACCCGCGTCGTACCGCTCGATGTGCTCCTGGTATTTTTTGGCCTCAGCCCCAAGCTGGGACCCATTGCCCACTGGGGGCTGGATATCGAGCGCAAGCAGCTCATGGTGGACACTGAAAAGTTTTCCACCAACATTCCAGGCATCTTTGCCGTGGGTGACATCAACACCTACCCCGGCAAGAAAAAACTGATTCTCAGCGGATTTCACGAATGTGCCCTGGCCGCATTCGGTGCTGCGCCCTTTATTTTCCCGGACAAGAAAATCCATCTGCAATACACGACAACCAGTCCCAAGCTGCACAAGGTGCTGGGTGTCGAGTCGCCGGTGTTTGACTGAGTCCCGGTAGACGCCTCCGAAAAAAGCCCGCCGCGTGCGGGCTTTTTCGTGCCTGCGGATGGTTGCGCGGGACCGGTCTGTCACCGCCATCGGTTTGGCTTATCAGTTGACCCATCCATCACCTTCCGTCGTTTAGCCTGTTGTTTAGCCCCTCTGTGGGGTCATCATCTAGAATCAAAAACCGCATTGTTCGTGCATCCGCTGGGAATGTCGCTGCTTGCCGCCGTGGCGCGCAGCAACTGAGAAAGTCCCTTTGAACCCGTTTGAAGTCATCCTCGCGCAGGCAAGCATGTGTCCAGTTGCTGCCTCGCGGCGCCCACCGTGCCGACCAGTCATGGACGAACGGAGCAGTTGATGGCCACCATGCCGACATCACCCCCCTCTCCCCCCTCCTCCAGCGCAGGCAATACCGCACTCACGCCGCTGGCGGCGCATGAGCGCCTGTTCGGCTGGCGCGATCATGCCGCGCTCTGGCTCAGCCTCGGCGTCGGCCTGCTCGTCATGCAGGTCGGTGCCTACCTGGTGCCCGCACTGGGCGCCAGGGCAGCCCTGGGGGTCATTGTCTGCGGCTCGGTCATTGGCGCGGGTTTGCTGGCCTGGACCGCCAGAATCGGCTGTGACAGCGGTCTCTCAAGTGCCGGCCTGATGCATGCCACTTACGGAAGCAGCTTCGCGCGCCTGCCCGTGCTGCTGAATATCGTGCAGCTCATCGGCTGGACCACATTCGAACTCGTCATCATGCGCGACGGCACAGTGGCCATTGCACGCCAGTCCGGCGGTTTTTCCGGCACCTTCTGGCCCATCCTGGCCACGGCGCTCTGGGGCGGCATACTGCTGGCCCTGCTGTCGGGCTCCATGGTGAAACTGGTGCGCAAATTCATAGGCCGCTACGGTCTGCCGCTGGTGATCGCCTCCTTGTTGTGGCTAAGCTGGCAGTTTCTTGCAAGGGCAAACCATCAGGGCATCGCCGCGCTGTGGAATCGCCCCGGCGAAGGCGGCATGAGCACACTGCAAGCGCTCGATCTGGTGATCGCCATGCCGGTCTCATGGTTGCCCCTGGTCGCAGACTTTGCGCGACACGGGCGTGACGGCAAAAGCGCCCTGCGCGGCACCTGGCTGGGCTATGCCATTGCCAATACCTGGTGCTATGCGCTGGGCGTGCTGGTGGCCCTGACGACGCCCGGCACCGACCTGGTGGCGGCGCTGTTGCTGGCGCAAGGCGGCCTGCTTGCGCTGGGGCTGATTCTGATCGACGAAGTGGACAACGCGTACGGCGATGTTTACTCAGGCTCGGTCGCAGGCCACAGCCTCAAGCCCAACTGGAGCGTGCGGGCCTGGGGCATGGCGCTGGCTCTGCTGTGTACGGCGCTGGCCCTGGTGCTGCCCATGCACAGCCTGGAGCCGTTTTTGCTGATGCTCAGTTCAGTCTTTGTACCGCTGTACGGCGTCATTCTGGCGAGATTGGCCGGGCACCCCGAGGTGGCGCTGCTCGTTACCAGGCGCAAGGTCAACACCAGCGCCGTGCTTATCTGGCTGCTGGGGATTGCCTGTTACCACCTCTGCGCACAACTGGCGCCTGGCTGGGGCGCCGCCCTGCCCACGCTGGTACTGACGTTTGTGCTGGCGGGCCTCACACGTGTGAGCCGTCCAGGGGTCAACCTAGAGGCTTGAGCCGCATGGCTTGGGGTGCGTAACCATGGTTGAGGGGCCCGCTGCCGGCACCGGTGCGCACGTTGGCACCGGCCTCCAACGCCGCGCGCACATAGGCCCGTGCCAGCTGTACAGCGCCCAGCAGTGAGGCCCCCAGCGCCAGGTGCGCGGCAATCGCGGACGACAGGGTACAGCCCGTGCCATGGGTGTTGCGGCTATGAATGCGCGGGGCGCGCATCCAGTGCAGCTCCCCGCTGCTGGTAACCAATAAATCACTCACCACCTCGCCGGCCAAATGCCCCCCTTTAAGCAAAACCGCCCGCGCGCCTTTTGCCAGCAGCTCTTGTGCAGCGATCTGCATTGCCCCCTCGCTGTCCAGCGGCCGGCCAACCAGCAATGAAGCCTCATCCAGATTTGGCGTGACCACGGCTGCACGCCAAAACAGCTCATTGACCAGTACAGCAATAGCCGGGTTGTCGATCAGCATGGCACCGCTGGTGGCAACCATCACCGGGTCCAGCACCACATTTTTGAGCCCATGGCGATCGATGGCCTGAGCCACGGTTTGCACAATATCCGGGGCATGCAACATGCCAATCTTCACCGCGTCCAGACCCACATCCTCGACCACTGCATCAATCTGGTCCCGCAGCATCGCCGGCGGAACGCCGTGAATAGCCCGAACGCCCAAGGTGTTTTGAGCGGTCAGCGCGGTGATCGCCGTCATGCCGTAGCAACCCAGCGCGGCAAAGGTTTTCAAATCCGCCTGAATGCCGGCGCCGCCGCTGCTGTCGGACCCCGCAATCGAAAGTACGCGCGGGTATTCAAATTCAAAAACTTGATTCATCATTCCTGATTCCGGTCCATTTCACGCTTGCAGCCGGCCCACTGTATACGGGATGGCTACCTCCACTGAAGTGTATTGCGCCGGCCTGAACAGATGCCACAGACGCCAGCAAGGCTGCTTTTCCGCCCAAGGCGGCCTTCCCGAACCTTTGTACCCAGGAACCGCGGGGGAAGCGATGAACGGGGGAACAAAGTTGGGGGTGACCGGTCTAAATTCTGTCACTTGGTGATATTTCCAGTGACAGGAGGTGTAATCATGAGGCAACCGAAGCATTGGCAAGACCCCTTAAATGCCCTTGTCGGGGTATGGGTCATTCTTTCACCTTGGGCTCTGGGATTTCAGGACACACAGGTGGCCATGGCGAATGCGGTCGTCTTTGGGCTGGCCCTGCTGGCCGCGGCGCTGGGGGCAACCTTCGTTCCGCGCGCATGGGAGGAATTGACCGAAGGCGCAATCGGGCTGTGGCTGATGGCCTCGCCTTGGGCACTCGGGTTCAGCATGCATCGCAATGCCATGCTGAGTACGCTGATTGCGGGGATAGTTGTCGCCGCGCTGGCTCTGTGGACGCTGTTGATTGACAAAGACTACAACGGCTGGTTGCGCGAGCGAATAGCGCACTGATCCACGTACCGACCGCTGCCCTGGCCGGTGCGGGCGGGCCTTGAACTTCTGGACAGTGCAGCTTATTGCAGCACCGGCTGAGTGCGTACCTGCTGAGCATTGCAATTACCAATAACCCCATGCAGTGGGCGGGGGTGCTGCTGTTTCTGAAAACCATGTCGGACCATGCCGCCAGCACGCCCGGCACGCGGCCCCCGCCAGGCGCTCAGCCCTACACTGGGGGCTGATGAAAAAAATTCTTGTCCGCCTCCAACCCCTTGCTATTGACGTACTTCACCGACTGCGCCACCCTACCCGGCGCGGCGTGGTTTTAGCGCTGGCGGCCTTGCCTGTGCTGTTGCTGCTGTATGTGCTGGTCCTGATTCCTTTTACCCCGAGCATCAAGGACGTCAGAAAAGCCAAATTGCAGCAGCCTGCGGTGGTCCTGTCAGCGGATGGGAAAGAACTGGCCCTGTTCAAGCGCGCCAACCGCGACTGGGTCAAGCTCGCCGACATTTCGCCCAACGTGGTAGCTGCGCTGATCACCACCGAGGACCACCGTTTTTATGAGCACCACGGTGTCGACATCAGGCGAACGGTCTCCTCGGTGTTTCATACTTTTACCGGCGACCTGCAGGGCGGCTCGACCATCACGCAGCAACTCGCGCGCAACCTGTACCCCGAGGAGGTCGGTCGCGCGCGGAGTTTGACGCGCAAGTTCAAGGAGGTCATCACGGCATTGAAAATTGAGGCCGTTTATACCAAGCAGGAGATTCTTGAAACCTACCTGAACACCGTGCCCTTCCTCTACAACGCCTATGGCATTGAAATGGCGGCGCGCACTTATTTCGACAAATCGGCTGACGAGCTGGATGTGCTGGAGAGCGCCACGCTGATCGGCATGTTGAAGGGCACCAGTTATTACAACCCGGTGTTGAACCCTGAGCGCGCCGTGCAGCGCCGCAACACCGTGCTCGGCCAAATGGCCAAGCACCAGAAGCTGGACGCCAACAGGCTGGAGGCACTGAAGAAAAGGCCGTTGAAGATAGATTTCGAGCGGCAGACCGAGCCGTTAGGCATGGCGCCTCACGTTGCGCAGCACCTGCGCAAATGGCTGATCGAATGGGCCGACCGCAACGACTACAACATTTACGCCGATGGCCTGGTGGTACGCACCACCATCGATTCGCGGCTGCAAAGACTGGCCAGCCAGGCGGTGGTGCGCCAGGCCAACAGCCTGCAGGCCTCAGCCAACGCCGAGTGGGGACCACGGGCCTGGGGCACAAGAAAAGAGCTGGTACGCGCCCTTGTGCGGGACACGCGCGACTACAAAACCGCACGTGAGTCAGGACAGACCGACGAGCAGGCGCTAAAGCAGGTACAGGCCGATGCGGCCACGATGCGGGCGCTGCGCGAGGACAAGACCCGCCTGCAGGCCGGCTTTGTGGCCATGGACCCGAGAAACGGACATGTGATGGCCTGGGTCGGCAGCCGTGACTTTGCACAGGACCAGTTCGACCACGTGCAACAGGCGCGCAGGCAGCCCGGCTCGACCTTCAAGCCCTTTGTTTACGGCGCAGCCTTCGAGCAGGGCGCCCAACCCACCGACGCTTTTGTAGACCAGGCGGTGGAGATACCGCTGGGGGGCGGCACCGTCTGGCGACCCACCGACGCCGGCACGCCCAGTGGATTGACGATGACCCTGCGCGACGGGCTGGTGTATTCCAAGAACACCATCACCGCCCAGGTCATGCAGACGGTAGGGCCCGCGAAGGTAGCCAAACTGGCCCATGCCATGGGCGTGCGCCAAAGCAAGCTGGAGGAGGTGCCATCGCTCGCACTCGGAACCAGCCCGGTCACCTTGAAGGAAATGGTCTCGGCCTACAGCACCATCGCCAATAGCGGCAACTACATTGAGCCGATTCTGGTCACCGCTGTAGAAGACCGCCATGGGAAGGTGCTTGAAGCGTTCCAAGCCAAACCGCCGGAGCAGGCCATGTCGCTGGCCCATGCACAAACGCTGGTCGATGTGATGCGCGGCGTCATTGACCAGGGCACCGGTGCCGGCATTCGCAGCCGGTACGGCATTCAGGCCGACGTGGCGGGCAAGACCGGCACCACCCAGGACAACACCGATGGCTGGTTTATCCTGATGCACCCGCAGCTCGTGGCCGGGGCCTGGGTCGGCTTCAACGATAACCGGGTGACGATGGGCGACTACTGGGGGCAAGGCGCCCGCAGCGCACTGCCCATCGTCGGTGACTTCTTTGCGCAGTCGCTGCGTACACGGGTGATAGACCAGCAGGCACGATTTTCCGCACCGCAAAACGGTGGCATGGCGGGTCAGGTAAATGACTGGTTCAGCAGCCTGTTCCCCCCCAGCCCCGCACAGCCACCAGCACCGGTTCCCGACGCCGAGGTTATTCCGGCACCCGAACCAGCCACGCCGCCCACGCCCGCGGCGCCATCAGTCCTTGTTTTGCCTAACGCGCCTTCGCAAGCGGGGGCGCCCCCCGGCGCCACGGATCCGCGGTTCGTGTTCGTCCCCTCCCGACCGACCGCCCCACCCGATCGCGGCGGCGTCCCTATCCTGCGAGAATCCACGGCACCTGAAAACCCCAGCACCGGGCAGTAAGCCCTCAAACACCCCCGGCAGGTACGTTGGCCGGCGCTGCCTACAATCTACCGGCACAGGCGTCCGGCTCCAACCCGTACTGAACTGGCGCACCCGATCTGCCTGACTTCATTCATCAATGAACACCGCTTCTGTCACCCTCTCTGCGGCTACGCGACGTTCCGTCCTGCTGCTGTCGTTTGCCACCTTTGCCAGCATGGCGGTACAGCGTATTTGCGACGCAATGCTGCCCGAGCTGTCGCGCACTTTTTCCGCAAGCCTTGCGCAGGCAGCGCAGGTGGTCTCGGTATTTGCGGTGGTGTACGGCCTGGCCCAGCTGGTTTATGGCCCACTGGGCGACCGGTTGAGCAAGTTCGGCATCGTCACCTTTGCCACGCTGTCGTGTTGCGCTGGTAGCCTTATGTCGGTTTTTGCTGTCAGCCTGGACATGCTGGTGCTGGCGCGTGTCATGGTTGCGCTGGGCGCCGCGGCCATTATTCCGCTATCCATGGCATGGATCGGCGACACAGTCGCCTACGAGCTGCGCCAGGAAACGCTGGCACGTGTCGGCCTTGGCACCACGCTGGGCATTGTGTGTGGCCAGCTGGTAGGTGGCTTGCTGACCGACACGCTGGGTTGGCGCTGGGCGTTCGGTCTCATGACGCTGCTGTTCGGCGTGGTGGGATCGCTTCTCTACGTCGACCGGCGCCGCCAGCAAGCTGCGCACGTACCGGTCACCAGCACCGAACCCATCGTTCGCCCTGGTTTTGTGGCGCAGGCGCTCATCATCGTCACCGGGCCATGGTCGCGCATCGTGCTGGCAGTTGCTTTTGTCGAAGGCGCGGCGGGCTTCGGCGTTCTGGCCATCTGGGCGTCGCATCTGCACCGGGCGCAGGGCCTGTCGCTGTCGGCGGCTGGTGCCATTGTGGCGCTGTTCGGTCTGGGCGGCATGCTTTATATGGCGGTGGCGCGCCACCTGATTCGCCGCCTGGGTGAACAGGGGCTTACCGTGCTGGGGGTCTGCCTGATGGGGCTGTCTGCCCTGGTGCTGGGGTTCACGCCGCACTGGTTGCCCAGCCTTCCGGCGTGCCTGATCGCCGGCTTTGGCTTCTTCATGTTCCACAACACCATGCAGACCAATGCCACGCAGATGGCGCCCAAGGCGCGCGGCACAGGCGTGTCGCTTTTCGCCTCGGCACTCTTCATGGGCCAGTCGGTCGGCGTGTTGCTGGCCGCCGGCCTGGTGGAGCGGATTGGCTCCGGTTCCGTGATCGCGCTGGGAGGTGGCGTGCTGGTAACCATCGGCATTTTCTTCGCGCGGGCCTTGCGCCGGCGTGAGGAGTTGATGCGCCGGCAGTGAATTCAGGGCGCGATCACAGAAAGACAAAGGGCCTGCACTTTACCTTTACGTGCGGGCCCTTGCTTTCTTTATATCGCTCCTCAACCTGGGCTCGAGCCAGGGGCCTACGGTGAAACAGGGGGGATAAAAATCCTTACTTTTCAATAACTTATACCCACCTTCGCTCATCACATTTCGCCAGGAACTGCCAAGCTTGTCACGGCAAAACCGCACCTTTGGAATTAGAGGACCCGCACAGGAGTAGCTGAAAATACACTGCGACTCTCATAATGCCTGCAGGCAATTAACAAGGACCAGCGGCATGTACATCCTCCTTAAGCCTCGAAACCTCTGCGCAGGCTTGCTGATCGCCGCAGTCAGTCTATTTTCTACCTCCAGTATTGCATCGCCGCCGTCCACCATCGACGAAAGACTGATCTTCGCCTCGCAACTTTCAATAGCGCTGCAAGATGACCGGGAAGTTGCTGTACTGAACAACGCCACCGCCGCGGCTATGACACCGGATACCGCCGGGACTCCCGCTGCCCAGCCAGCAGGCGATCAGCCGCGAACGCTTGTAGACGAAGCATCTGCTGCAGCAGAACCTGTACCCGCGCAGCCTGCAGTGCTCAATGAAAGAACCACACGCTTTCGCACTGCTGCGCTGATGGCCACCAGCATCGGCGGAACGCTGGCCTACGGGCGGGCCAAGTGGTGGCGAAACGGGTTCGCCGGCGGCTTTAAGACCGTCAATGAAGGATGGTTCGGCCAGGACACGAATTCTGGGGGCGCCGACAAGCTCGGCCATGCCATGTTTGCCTATACCGGTACCCGGTTGTTGACGCGGGCTTTCGAGTGGGCGGGCAACGATTCAACAACCGCCTTGAAGCTGGGTCTATGGACATCGGTCGGTACCTTGATGGGGGTCGAGCTGATCGATGGCTTTTCCAAGAAATGGCGCTTCTCAAAAGAAGATGCCGTGGCCAATCTTGCAGGCGGCGCACTGGCTTATATGATGGAGCGCAACCCGAAGCTGGACGCGCTGATCGATCTACGACTTCAATACAGCTCGCCGTCAGGAGGGCACAAATTCGATCCGTTTGGCGACTATTCCAGCCAGCGCTACCTGCTGGTGCTCAAGGCCAGCGGCGTGCCGGAATTCAAGCAGCACCCGCTGCTCAAGTACCTTGAGATTAACCTCGGCTACGGAACGCGCAACTTCGACACAAACTCGCGTGCGCTGACTCCGCCGGCCCGCCACGCCTACTTCGGCATATCACTCAACCTGTCGGAACTGCTGCGCAACACGGTTTACAAGGGCAACGCCAGTCCCTCGCGTACCCAGCGCGTGACCGAGACCTTCTTCGAGTTCATACAAATCCCCGCCGCCACAATGCAGGCCGATCACGTCATCCGTTGACTGGTTGACGGCTACCCGGTGGAAACCGAGCCCGACATAAGCCAGTCGCGCCAAGCTGACCACAGCCGCCAACAAAGTTGAGTACCTGTGAAGCACTGGATATTAGACAGCTGCCTAATACTTGTCTAAAAGTAAAAAAGCCCACTACCATTTCGATAGCGGGCTTTTCAATGCCGATGCGGCTTATATGGCTCCTCAACCTGGGCTCGAACCAGGGACCTACGGATTAACAGTCCGGCGCTCTACCAACTGAGCTATTGAGGAATACAGCCTTAGATTATAGCGTCATTTTTCTCCACTTTTCCGTGCGACGCATTCTTATCAACGCACCTCATCGGCAGTCTTTTATTCCACAAACAACAAACAAGGATCGCCGATTTTTATACAGGACACATTTGCTATCGATTTAATAGCAAAAACATCAAGCCCTGCCAATCCACTGCGCCCACTCAAAGCTGCCAGCTCAGCTACCATCTGCAGATGTCTCTCCTGAAACATTTTTAAAGCCCTCATGTTGCCGAGATTCTGAGCCATGGGAAAACTGCCGCGCCCCGTACCCTGGCTTGCCGCCGGGGAGAATTTTCCTCCGCTGGAATTCGCTTGGGGGCGTCACGACCCTGCCCCCGGTCTGTTGGCCGCTGGCGCGGCGCTTGATGTGCCAACGTTGATTCAGGCTTATTCGCGCGGGATTTTCCCCTGGTTTAGTCTGGGCCAGCCGGTGCTCTGGTGGAGTCCAGACCCTCGCATGGTGCTGCATACCGAAAAATTCAAGCTGCATCGATCCCTGCGCAAAAGCCTGAATCGTTTTTTGGACGATCCAGAATGCGAAATACGGTTTGACAGTGCCTTTGACCGCGTTATCAAAGCCTGCGCCAGCCAACCCCGTGCGGGCCAGCCAGGCACCTGGATTGTTCCGGACATGGTGCAAGCCTACTGCGCCCTGCATCGGGCCGGGCACGCCCATAGCGTAGAAACATGGTCACGGGGCGAGTTGGTTGGCGGCCTGTACTGCGTGAAGCTGGGGCGGATGGTCTTTGGAGAATCCATGTTCGCTCATCAGACCGACGCCTCCAAGATTGCACTGGCTGCGCTGGTGGGCTTTTGCCGCGCCCACCAGATCACCATGATCGACTGCCAGCAAAACACCCGGCATTTGGCATCCCTTGGGGCGGCTGAAATTGACCGCACCACTTTCGCGACCCATCTCGGTCAAAACGTGGGGAAAACCACTCCCGCCTGGCAATTTGAAACCGTATACTGGAATCAGATACTGGCGGCTGAAAAGCCGAGGCTACCGTGACGCACCTCAAAGATCTGCCCCTGCAAACCTTGCAGTTTTATGCAACGGCACCCTATCCCTGCAGCTACCTGCCGGGAAGGCAGGCCCGTTCTCAGGTTGCTACCCCGAGTCACCTCATCCACAACGACGCCTATTCGGAGCTTGTGACCAACGGGTTTCGGCGTAGTGGCATGTTTACCTACCGGCCTTATTGCGATGGATGCCAGGCCTGCGTTCCGCTTCGTGTGCCCGTCAAAAGCTTTAAGGCAGATCGCAGCCAGCGACGCGCGTGGAACCGGCATCGCACGATGCAGGCACGCGTACTCAAGCTGTGTTTCATGCCAGAGCACTACCAGCTCTACCTGCGCTACCAGAACGGCCGGCATGCGGGCGGGGGCATGGACCACGACAGCATCGACCAGTACACGCAATTCCTGCTGCAAAGCCGCGTGAATTCGCGTCTGGTGGAGTTTCGGGAAAGCCTGCCCAATGGCGAGGCAGGCGCCCTGAAAATGGTCTCCATTCTCGACGTGCTGGAAGACGGGATCTCGGCGGTTTACACGTTTTACGAACCGGACGCCCGAGCCAGCTATGGCAACTACAGCGTCCTTTGGCAAATAGAGCAGGCCAGGCGGCTTGAGTTGCCTTACGTGTATCTGGGTTACTGGATCGCTCAAAGTCCCAAAATGAGCTACAAGGCCGGATTCAAACCGAACGAAGTACTGCTGAACGGCCAATGGACACTCTCCCACCCCGCTATGGCCCCGGAACATAAAACGGATTGATCTGGCCGAAGGACTCATCACCGAAATAGCCTCGAACAAAATCAATAGGTGCATTGCGATTTCACAGGGTAAAATTTAGTACGTAATACCCATGAAAAAGCCAGACACTGCCCTTGCCTCTACCCCAACCGTTCAGGTGATTGAACGCATGTTCACTTTGCTTGAAATTCTCGCCAATCGCGAAGAGGCGGTCTCCCTCAAGGAGATCAGTGAAAAATCAGGGCTTCACCCCTCCACCGCCCACCGTATCCTGAACGACCTGGCCACCGGGCGTTTTGTGGACCGTCCGGCAGCAGGCAACTATCGGCTGGGCATGCGTCTCCTGGAGCTGGGCAATCTCGTCAAAGCGCGGTTGAACGTACGCGACGCAGCGCTTACGCCGATGCGCGAGCTGCACAAGCTCACTCAACAACCCGTCAACCTGAGCATGCGCCAGGGTGATGAAATTGTGTACGTAGAACGTGCTTACAGTGAGCGATCCGGAATGCAGGTGGTGCGTGCCATCGGTGGGCGGGCACCGCTGCATTTGACTTCGGTCGGCAAGCTGTTTCTGGCTTTTGACGACCCACAACGGCTGCGCGCCTACGCCACTCGTACCGGCCTGTCGGGCCAAACCCGTAACAGCATCACCCAGTTATCGGTACTGGAGCGCGAACTGTCAAAGGCGCGACAATACGGCATTGCGCGCGACAATGAAGAGTTGGAGTTGGGCGTGCGCTGCATGGCAGCCGGTATCTACGACGATCAGAACAGGCTGGTGGCTGGTCTTTCCATTTCGGCCCCCGCCGACAGGCTTGATGAGCACTGGCTACCCAAGCTGCAGGCGACTGCCAACGAAATTTCAGCGGCGCTGGGCTACAAAGCCAAGTAAAAGAGGCTGTCCACCCGGCTCTGCGCATGGGCCGCGATGACACAACGCGGGGCACCCCCGCCAGACATCAACCACCAATTTGCTTGGCTGAAGCGCTGATGTCTATCTTGTTATCGGTCAAAGGAGTTGACTCTACCCAGCGACGCACGCGCTCGGCATCACCCAGGCGACTGAGCTTGCCAGCGGAATCGAGAAACACCATGATCAGCTTGCGGCCCGCAATTTTGGTCTGCATCACGAGACATTGACCCGCTTCAGAGATATAGCCGGTTTTCTGCAGGCCGATATCCCACTCCGGATTCTTCACCAAACGGTTCGTGTTGTTGTACTGCAGCGTACGCTTGCCGACAGCCACCTGATAGCCGGTCGACGTGGACAATTCACGAAGCATCGGGTCTCCATGCGCCGCATTGACCAGCGCGGCCAAATCTTGCGCGCTGGACTGGTTACGGCTGGAAAGGCCCGTTGGTTCGACATAGCTGGTGTCATTCATACCCAGCATCTTTGCCTTGGCGTTCATCAGATTGACGAATGTGGGCATGCCGCCAGGGTAAGTACGGCCCAGGGCATGCGCTGCACGATTCTCGCTGGACATCAGGGCCAGATGGAGTAATTCTCCGCGGGTCAGCGTGGTGCCGACCCTGAGCCGTGAGCTGCTGCCTTTTTCGGTGTCGACGTCATCCTGCGTCACCGTGATCATCTCGTCCATGGGCAGCTTTGCACCGCTGATGATGACGCCGGTCATCAATTTGGTGAGTGAAGCAATCGGCAATACGGCGTGGTCATTTTTACTGAACAGTACTTCACGCGTATCCTGGTCAATGACCAGCGCCACACTAGACTTCAATTCCAGTGGATCCTGGGCCCCATGCAGGCCGGCCATCTGACCGAAAGAAGGTTTGCCGGGAATAGCCGCGCGAACAATGGTTCTACCTTTTGTGCCCGCTGTAAACCGGGCACTCTTGCGGGCCGTGACAGCTTTTTTGGTAACAGTTGTCTTCGCGGCGCGCTGCTTTTTTACAATTTCGGTCTTGTCAGTTGCCGCGTTGGATACCGGCATTGCAAGTCCAGCAAACAAAGCCAGGAATCCAACGATTTTTAATGCGCGATTGAAAATCTGATGAGACATGGTGAATTTTGCCTGCCGTGGATTGCAATGTAAGTAATGGATGCAGTGTATACAAATAGAAAAAGTCACGCAATATCAAAAACTTGCGTGACTTTCCTAAAAACTCATCAGTTTCGGGGGGAAGTTCTACAACTCAGATTGAGATTTTCGCTATGACATCACTCTAAGTCATTGAATATAAACAATATTTAAGCCAACGACTGGGAGATCAACCCTGTGCAGCAACGCGGTCAGCCTTGCTCTGAAGCTTGTTCAACGCGCTAAGGTAGGCTTTCGCCGACGCCACCACAATATCCGGGTCCGCCCCAACGCCATTCACCACGCGTCCATTATTTTGTAACCGCACGGTCACTTCACCCTGGCTCTCGGTGGATCCGCTGATGGCGTTCACGGAATACAGCACCATCTCCGCTCCGCTTTTCACATGCGTTTCGATGGCCTTGAGCGAGGCATCTACCGGGCCGTTACCGTCTGACTCGCCGCGCATTTCCTTGCCAGCCACGGTGAATACAACGACCGCATGCGGCCGCTCACCGGTTTCGCTGTGCTGTGCCAGGGACACGAATCCATATTGCTCCTGGTCATGATGAATGATGCTTTCGTCACTGACCAGCGCCAGGATGTCTTCGTCGAAAATCTCGCTTTTCCGGTCGGCCAGTTCCTTGAACCTGGCAAATGCCGTATTGATGTCGGCTTCGCTTTCCAGCGACACGCCAAGATCCTGCAATCGCTGCTTGAAGGCATTGCGGCCACTGAGCTTGCCCAACACCATTTTGCTGGCACTCCAGCCCACATCTTCGGCACGCATGATCTCGTATGTCTCGCGCGCCTTCAGCATGCCGTCCTGGTGAATACCCGACGCGTGCGCAAAGGCGTTTGCGCCCACCACGGCCTTGTTGGGCTGCACCACGAAGCCGGTGGTCTGGCTGACCATGCGACTTGCAGCCACGATATGCAGCGGATCAATGTTCATGTCGAGCTTGAAATAGTCCTTGCGTGTTTTCACGGCCATGACGATTTCTTCAAGTGAGCAGTTGCCGGCGCGTTCACCGAGTCCGTTGATCGTGCATTCCACTTGCCGCGCACCGCCGATCATCACGCCCGCCAGTGAATTGGCAACCGCCATGCCCAAGTCATTGTGGCAATGAACGGACCAGATGGCCTTGTCACTATTGGGCACGCGTTCACGCAGCGTCTTGATGAAGTGACCGTACAACTCCGGCACGGCATACCCCACGGTGTCCGGAACATTAATGGTCGTGGCGCCCTCGTCAATCACGGCTTCAAGGACGCGGCACAGGTAGTCAACGTCGCTGCGATAGCCGTCCTCGGGACTGAACTCGACATCCGCCACCAGATTGCGCGCAAAACGCACCGAGAGCCTGGCCTGTTCAAGTACCTGCTCCGGTGTCATCCGCAGCTTCTTTTCCATGTGCAACGCACTGGTAGCGATGAAGGTATGAATACGGGCGTTGTTGGCGCCTTTGAGTGCTTCAGCGGCGCGAGAAATATCACGGTCATTGGCGCGCGACAGCGAGCAGATGGTGGAATCCCTGATCGTATTGGCGATCGCCTGCACGGCCTCGAAATCGCCGTTGGAGCTTGCTGCGAATCCGGCCTCGATCACATCAACTTTGAGACGCTCCAGCTGGCGCGCAATGCGCAGTTTTTCATCTTTCGTCATGGACGCGCCGGGCGACTGCTCGCCATCGCGCAAGGTGGTATCAAAAATGATAAGTTTGTCGGTCATGGCAAGCTCCTGATGGGCTGGTCGGTGTACTGTAGGTCTCAATGCGCAATGGTAGCCGTAGCGACGCCCTGTCCGGCCCTGCTGCGCTGCAGGCCCGAAACGATCGCCTTGAGCGACGCCGAAACGATATTGCCGTCCATGCCGATGCCAAAGAGCGTCTGGTCGTTGATGCGCAGTTCCAGGTAAGCCACGGCCTGCGCGCTGGCACCGGAGCCGATGGCGTGCTCGTGGTAATCGAGAACGCGAACCGCATGGCCAGTCGCCGCATTGAGGCCCGCGACAAAGGCATCAATCGGGCCTGTGCCCCTGCCTTCGACCTGGTGGTTGCGGCCGGCGATTCGCACGTCGGCCTTGATGTTGAACGACTTGCCATCGGCGCCGCCCGTTTCCTCGATCACAAGATGCTGAGGTGCGGCGACCGTCTGAACGCCATATTCTTTTTCAAGCAACGCAAAAATATCTTGCGCCGTCAGTTCCTTGCCTGTGGCATCCATCACGCCCTGCACAACCTGACTGAATTCGATCTGCAGGCGACGCGGAAGCTCCAGGCCGAACTCGCTTTCGAGCAGGTAGGCAATACCGCCCTTGCCCGACTGGCTGTTGACGCGAATCACCGCTTCGTAGCTGCGGCCGAGGTCCTTCGGATCGATGGGCAGGTAGGGCATGTCCCAGATATCGCCCTCCTTGCGCGCGGCGAAAGCCTTTTTGATTGCGTCCTGGTGCGAACCAGAAAACGACGTGTAAACCAGGTCGCCCGCATAAGGATGACGCGGATGCACGGGTAACTGGTTGCAGTACTCCACCGTGCGGCGTATCTCGTCGATTTCCGAGAAATCGAGGCCCGGCGATACACCCTGGGTGTAAAGGTTGAGCGCAACGTTGACGAGGTCAAGGTTGCCCGTGCGTTCACCGTTGCCGAAAAGACAGCCTTCGATGCGATCGGCGCCAGCCATCAGGGCAAATTCCCCGGCCGCTGTACCCGTTCCCCTGTCGTTGTGCGGATGAACAGACAAGACAATGGCATCGCGCCGCGCCAGGTGCCGATGCATCCACTCCATCATGTCGGCAAAGATGTTGGGAGTGGAATGCTCCACCGTCGACGGCAGGTTGATGATGCACTTGTGTCCGGGCGTGGGCTGCCATACCTCGGTTACCGCATCGACGACACGCCGGGAAAACTCGAGTTCGGTTCCCGACCACATTTCAGGCGAATACTGGAATGTCCAGTGCGTGCCGGGCTGCTCGGCAGCCAGCTGCATGAAAAGACGCGCGTTATCTGTGGCGAGTTTGACGATTTCGTCCTCGTCCATGCCAAGCACGACCCGGCGCATGACGGGCGCGGTGGCATTGTAGAGATGGACGATCGCTTTTTTGGCGCCCCTGAGCGCCTCGAACGTGCGACGGATCAACGGCTCTCGGGCCTGCGTGAGTACCTGGATGGTGACGTCGTCAGGGATCAGCTTGTCGTCGATCAGGTGGCGGAGAAAGTCGAATTCAGTTTGCGAGGCCGAGGGGAAACCGACTTCAATCTCCTTGAAGCCGATCTTCACGAGTGTCTCGAACATCTTGAGCTTGCGCGGGATATCCATCGGCTCGATCAGCGCTTGATTGCCATCGCGCAGGTCGACGCTGCACCAGATCGGAGCACGTGTCAGCACCGCATCAGGCCAGCTACGGTCGGCCAGGCGAATAGGGGGAAAGGACTTGTATTTGCTCGAAGGTGTTTTCAACATGTTCATCTCGTCAACTCTGAAGATTTCAAAAAAACAGCAACCCAAAGAAAAACGGCCCGTTGCTGTTGCAAACGGGCCGTTGAATTGGGTGTACGCGTGCGCGCTACCGTCTCCGCCCGTGGGGAGATAGCAGTAGTGCCAGCGAAATTTGTTTCATGAAATAAATATACCACACTTTATTTGTGAAGACCGCGCTCGTCAGGCTCATCCGTGGACGTCGAGATCACGCTGGTCTGCAGGCCCTTGGCCCTGCGCCAGCCGTACAAGACATAACCGGACAAACCATAAAGCACAAACAGCGCAAACATCACGGTGGGTGGGTGAATGTTGATCACCGCAATTCCCAGCGCAATCAGCACAATGACGACAAACGGCACACTGCGCTTCAGGCTGAGGTCTTTAAAGCTGTAAAACGGGACATTGGTCACCATGGTCAGACCGGCGTAAAGCGTCAGGCCAAAAGTAATCCAGCGAACCTCCAGTCCCTCGACTCCCGCGTCGGTCATCAGCCAAATAAAACCAGCCACGAGTGCCGCGGCGGCCGGCGAAGGCAGGCCTTGAAAGAAGCGCTTGTCAACCACGGCGGTGTTGACGTTGAAGCGGGCCAGGCGCAATGCCGCGCAGGCACAGTACACAAAGGCACCAATCCAGCCCCAGCGCCCAAGACTGGTCAGCGCCCACACATAGGCAATCAGTGCAGGTGCTGCGCCAAAAGACACCATATCCGACAGGGAGTCCATCTGCTCGCCAAAAGCGCTTTGGGTATTGGTCATGCGTGCCACCCGGCCATCCAGGCTGTCGAGCACCATGGCGCAAAATACACCAATGGCGGCCTGGTCAAAACGCCCGTTCATGGCCATGACGATGGCATAGAAGCCACCAAAGAGCGCAGCCAGCGTAAACAGGTTGGGCAGTATGTAAATGCCTTTACGCCGTTTGCGCACGACTATCTCGTCGGGCACTGAATTCGATTCCTCGCCGTCATGCATAAAAATACTCCTGAAGCACAAGCCTTGTGTGCAATGGTTACATGCTATTCAATTCATAGCATTTATTGGCGTCTGTAGCGCACACCAAATCAATAGCACACCAATATCCGCCAAACGTGGCCCAGAAATCACACCCTGCGTTAAAAGGTGTCCTTTGAAGGTTGACTGTCTGAGGATACCAAATCAATTGCCCGGATAAAGGCAAAGCGACAGGGAACCTTGCCCGAGTTTCGCGCAGCCAATAAAAAGGCCGCGCAAGAAAATTGCGCGGCCCTTTGCAGGACAAGGCCTGATGGATCGTGAAATCAGTTGCGCGTCTGGTCGACGAGCTTGTTTTTGGCGATCCAGGGCATCATGGCGCGGAGTTTTTCGCCCACGATCTCGATCTGGTGCTCGGCGTTCAGGCGACGGCGGCTCAGCAGCGTTGGCGCACCGGCACGGTTTTCGAGCAGGAAGCTCTTGGCGTATTCACCGGTCTGGATGTCCTTCAGGCACTTGCGCATGGCTTCCTTCGTAGCGGAGGTCACGATGTTCGGGCCCGTCACGTACTCGCCATACTCGGCGTTGTTGGAGATTGAGTAGTTCATGTTGGCGATGCCGCCTTCATAAATCAGGTCCACGATCAACTTGAGTTCATGCAGGCACTCGAAATAGGCCATTTCCGGGGCGTAGCCAGCTTCCACCAGCGTCTCAAAGCCGGCCTTGATCAGTTCGACCGTACCACCGCACAGGACAGCCTGTTCGCCGAACAGATCGGTTTCGGTCTCTTCGCGGAAGTTGGTTTCAATGATGCCGGCCTTGCCGCCGCCATTGGCCATCGCGTAGCTGAGCGCCAGATCGCGCGCCTTGCCGCTCTTGTCCTGGTGTACAGCCACCAGGTGAGGCACGCCGCCACCCTGGGTGTAGGTGTTGCGGACGGTGTGGCCTGGCGCCTTGGGAGCGACCATCCAGACGTCGAGGTCGGCGCGCGGAATCACGGCGCCGTAGTGCACATTGAAACCGTGGGCAAACACCAGCGAAGCGCCCTGCTTGATGTTGGGTGCCACGTCGTTGGCATAAACCGCGCCGATCTGTTCGTCGGGCAGCAAAATCATGACCACATCGGCGGCCTTGACGGCATCTGCAACCTCGGCAACTTTCAGGCCGGCTTTTTCGACCTTGGGCCACGAAGCGCCGCCTTTGCGCAGTCCTACGACCACTTTCACGCCGCTGTCGTTCAGATTCTGTGCGTGGGCGTGACCCTGGCTGCCGTAGCCGATGATCGCAACCGTTTTGCCCTTGATCAGGCTCAAATCACAATCCTTGTCGTAAAAAACTTTCATCTCTGGCTCCTAAGTAATCACAAATAAATCAAACAAATCCGGCAAAAGCGCCGCAAGCGATGCCTTTACCGGCAACTTCAAACTCTCAGAATTCGCTCGCCACGGCCGATGCCGCTTGAACCGGTTCGCACCGTTTCCAGGATTGCACTGCGGTCAATCGCCTCCAGAAACGCATCGTTTTTGGACTGGTCGCCCGTCAACTCAATCGTGTAGCTTTTTTCAGTCACGTCAATAATCCGCCCGCGAAATATATCAGCCATGCGTTTCATTTCCTCGCGCTCCTTGCCGACGGCGCGCACCTTGACCATCATCAGTTCCCGCTCTGTGTAGGAGCCTTCGGTCAGGTCGACCACCTTCACCACTTCGATCAACCGGTTCAGGTGCTTGGTGATCTGCTCGATCACGTCATCAGATCCGGTGGTCTGGATGGTCATGCGCGACAGGCTCGGATCCTCGGTGGGGGCGACGGTCAGGCTTTCGATGTTGTAGCCGCGCGCCGAGAACAGGCCGACCACGCGGGAAAGAGCGCCCGGCTCGTTTTCCAGCAAAACTGCAATGATGTGCTTCATAAGAAGATTCCTCTTTTCGTTGCCCTCCCCCGCGCACGGTAATGCGCAGGCTTGGCAGACAATAGATTCGTCAGTTGACGGTTGATAAATAGAACGGTGCGGGTTTACAGGTCTTCAGAGCCCAGCAGCATTTCCGTAATGCCCTTGCCGGCTTGCACCATCGGGAACACGTTCTCAGTGGGATCCGTGCGGAAGTCCATGAACACCGTGCGGTCCTTGAGCTTGCGGGCCTCACGAAGCGCTGGTTCCACATCCTGCGGTTTTTCGATCAGCATGCCGACATGCCCATAGGCTTCGGCCAGCTTCACGAAATTAGGCAGCGCGTCCATGTAGCTGCTGCTGTAACGCCCGGCGTATTCCACTTCCTGCCACTGGCGAACCATGCCCAGATAGCGGTTGTTGAGCGACACGATCTTGATCGGCGTGTTGTACTGCAGGCAGGTGGAAAGTTCCTGAATGCACATTTGCACCGAACCTTCACCGGTGATGCAGAACACTTCCGAGTCGGGTCTGGCCAGCTTGATGCCCATCGCATAGGGAATGCCAACGCCCATGGTCCCCAGGCCACCCGAATTGATCCAGCGCCGCGGCTGGTCAAACTTGTAGTATTGCGCGGCCCACATCTGGTGCTGGCCCACATCCGAAGTGATGTAGGTGTCGGCGTCCTTGGTCATGTTCCAGAGCGTCTCGACCACATGCTGGGGCTTGATCACATCGCCCTTGCCCATGCTGTACTTCATGCAGTCGCGCTTGCGCCAGCCTTCAATCGTCTCCCACCAGCCGCCCAGTGCATTGGCATCGGGCTTGAGACCGGACTCCCGGATCATGCTGATCAGCTCGGTCAGCACGTCCTTGACATCGCCCACGATTGGAATATCGACCTTGACGCGCTTGGAAATGCTCGAGGGATCAATGTCGACATGAATGATCTTGCGTTCGTTTTGCGCAAAGTGCTTTGGGTTCCCAATCACGCGGTCGTCAAAACGGGCCCCTACCGCCAGCAGCACATCGCAATGCTGCATCGCGTTATTGGCTTCAATGGTCCCGTGCATTCCCAGCATGCCGAGAAACTTCTTGTCGCTGGCCGGATAGGCGCCCAACCCCATCAGCGTGTTGGTGCAGGGATAGCCCAGCATGTCCACCAGTGTGCGCAACTCCTGCGAAGCATTGCTGAGCAGCACGCCCCCCCCGGTGTAGATGTACGGCCGCTTGGCAGACATGAGCAGTTGCAGCGCCTTGCGGATCTGCCCGCCATGCCCCTTGCGCACCGGATTGTAGGAGCGCATTTCGACGCTCTGCGGATAGCCGGTGTACGACGTCTTGTTGAACGAAACGTCCTTGGGGATGTCAACCACCACCGGGCCCGGCCGGCCGCTGCGGGCGATATGGAACGCCTTTTTAAGCGTGTCGGCCATCTGGCGCACGTCCTTGACCAGGAAGTTGTGCTTGACGATGGGTCGGGTAATGCCGACGGTGTCGCATTCCTGAAAAGCATCCAGGCCAATAGCGTGGGTTGGCACCTGGCCGGTGATGATCACCATCGGGATGCTGTCCATATAGGCCGTGGCGATGCCGGTCACGGCATTGGTTACGCCCGGGCCGGAGGTGACCAGCGCGACCCCGACATCCCCCGTAGCACGCGCATAACCATCGGCCGCATGCACCGCAGCCTGCTCGTGGCGCACCAGGATATGCTGGATCGAGTCCTGCTTGTAAAAAGCATCGTAGATATGAAGAACTGCGCCGCCCGGATAGCCCCAGATGTACTTGACACCCTCAGCCTGAAGCGACTTCACGAGGATTTCTGCGCCCCGGAGTTCCTGTGAATTTGCGTTTGTGTTGGCAGACGCGGCTGCCGCGGAAGCAATTTCCGCCTTGGAGACTTCCATGATGAACCTTTGTGAATTTCTCTAACGAAATACCTTGGGTGCCTCTTCGCCCACTCTTGTGAAGCGGCGTTGAGACTTGAGGCCAGAACCATAAGCAGAGACATAATCCGCCGAGTCATGACCCGTTTGCCGTTTGAATTGCAAGCCGTATTATGACATTTCGCGTTGCGCAATAGCAGCAATGGCGGAAAAAGTGTCCGGCGAGGGCTATGCGCAGGTACCCTGATGCGATAATTTTGAGGCTGAATCCTTGAGATACATGCTTGGCAGGCATGTTTAGGCGGTATCCGCAAACACAATAATGACAGTGCTGGGACAAACCGGAACCCCAAACCGTTGGCAACTGAACAAGAACTTTCTGATTTCCTGAAAACCGTTGAAAAGCGCGCTTTCAAGCGCAGCGTTTATCACGTACGGGACGAAGAAGCCGCTCTGGATATCGTTCAGGACAGCATGATGAAACTGGCGCAGCACTATGGCGACAAGCCAGCCGCCGAACTCCCCATGCTGTTTCAGCGCATTTTGTCCAACACCACCCTGGACTGGTTTCGCCGCCGCAAGACCCGAAACGCCCTGTTTTCAAACATGAGCGACTTCGAATCGCCGGGTGAAGACGGAGATTTCGATCTTCTGGAAACTTTAGAGGCCCTGACAAACTCTGAAGGTACAGAAAGCGCCCAGGACGCCACAGAACGGGCCCAGGTATTGCGGGAAATCGAACTGGCGGTCAAGGAGCTGCCCGGCCGTCAACGGGAAGCGTTTCTGATGCGTTACTGGGAGGAGATGGATGTGGCTGAAACGGCTGCTGCCATGGGTTGCTCGGAAGGAAGCGTGAAAACGCACTGTTCCCGTGCAGTTCAGGCCCTCAGTAAAGCATTGAGCGCCAAAGGTTTAAAACTATGACTAATTCATTACATAAAAGAAGAGCCGATATCCTGCAGGATCGTTTTGGCCTGAAAACCGTCTCGTACCTGTCCTCTGGAGCAGCGGACCTGCCTTACGACGTCTCCGAACGCCTGCGTGCTGCCCGCGCCCAAGCGATTTCCCAGCGAAAAATCGCAAAAACCGAAACCGCCGGCAGCGTTGTCAATGCCGGCGGCGGCGCTGCGCTCACCTGGGGTTCCGATGACGGCCTGAACTGGTGGTCCCGTATTGCCTCGGTGCTGCCGCTCATCGCGCTGGTGGTCGGCTTGCTGGTCATCAATTCGATTCAAAACGACAACCAGGCCCGGGAACTGGCCGAAGTGGACGTGGCCCTGCTGACCGATGAACTACCGCCCGACGCATTCGCCGACCCTGGCTTCGTCCAGTTTCTCAAGGCTACGCGCTAAGCCCCGACGTTCCTCATTGCTCAAATGATCGCGCAAGCAGCCTTACACGTCCAACCGCTAGCGAACCGTCCACCTTGTTTGATGCGCCAAGCGCCGGGTGGCCGGGTTTTGAGGCTGCGGTTGCTGTCGCTTGGGCTGCTGGTGAGCAGCCTGCTGGCCTTGCCCACCTTCTGTTTCGCCCAGGCAGCCCAGCCTGCAGCCCCCGCCAGCGCACTGGTAACCGGCAAGCCATCCCTGGCGCCGCCGCAGGTCAAGCCCGCCATATCTCGCCCTACCTGGACAGAACTCACGCCCATGCAGCAGCAGGCGCTCAAGCCGCTGGCTTCAAGCTGGAACGCCATCAATGAGGGGCAAAAGCGCAAATGGCTGGAAATCTCCAAAAATTACCCCTCGCTGCCTCCCGAAGGCCAGGCCACCATGCACAGCCGCATGAACGATTGGGTCATGTTGAGCCCCCAGCAACGCGCGCAGGCACGGCTCAACTTTGGCAAAACAAAGGAACTGTCCGGGCAATTGACGCCGGAAGAGAAAAAAGCCAAGTGGGAAACTTACCAGGCCCTGAGCGCCGAAGAAAAACAGAAGCTGGCTGCCAAGGCCAGCCCCAAGCCGACTGGCGCCGCCACGGCTGTCAAGCCGGTGGCTCCGCAGAAACTCGCCGCCGTTCCGCCCCATACCAACAAGCCGGCCCCCAAGCCTGCGCCTAAAATCATGCCTTCACAACCGGCGGAGGCCGGCAACCCATCGGCACCGCGCCCGGGTGAAGCCGCCAACAGCCGACCCGGTACCGCACCCCAGCGCTGAACCCGCCAGTGTGCATACTGGCCGAGGTTATTTAATAAGCAGTGCCGCAGCCATTTGGGGCGCCTACTTGGCGCTATAAAATTGATAGTATCCAACACTCCGGTTAACACACCTACCCCTCTTCCGCCTACACCATCACTTCCCAGGCGCATGGCCTGCTGGGTCTATGAAGGCCTGCTCATGTTCGGGGTGGTCTTCATCGCCGGCTATCTGTTCGGCACCCTTAGCCAGACGCGCAATGCGCTGGACAATCGCCATGCCTTGCAGGCCTTTGTTTTTGTCATTTTCGGCATTTACTTTGTCTGGTTCTGGGCGAAAGGCCAGACACTTGCCATGAAGACCTGGAACATCCGCGTGGTCGATGTAAACGGCGCTCCCATTACCCAGCAACGCGCCCTGCTGCGCTACCTGCTGAGCTGGCTGTGGTTTCTGCCGCCGCTCGGTGCGAGCTGGCTGCTCGGCCTTTCAGGTGCGGAAGGGGGCGTATTGACGCTGGGCTGGGTCGCCATTTGGGCGATTTTGGCGCGCTTTCATCCCGAACGGCAATTCTGGCACGACGCCTGGGCTGGCACGAGGCTGGTGACCTGGGTGGCGCCCGAAAAACAAAAGCGCGAAGGCAAGCGCAAGCCGAAGAACAACCCAGTAGCCCCCGATCCGTCCTAACATCAACATGCCACAAAGCTGCGAGACAATGCCCCCATGTCCGAACAAGCCCCGTTTTCAGCTACCGCAGCAGCCAGCACCATCCCTCGAGTGACCACCAACGACCCCGTCAACCCTCAAAAACACCGCAAGGGCCTCTCCCGCGTCTGGCACGCCTTGGGCTACTCTGTCGCCGGTTTGCGCGCCGGCTGGCACGAAGTGGCTTTTCGCCAGGAAGCCATTGCCTCCATCGTGCTGGTTCCGACCGCCTTCTGGTTGGGTCGAACCTGGGTCGAAACCGTTTTACTGGCCGGCACGGTCATTCTCATCATGATTGTCGAGTTGCTCAATACCGGGATTGAAACCGCGATTGACCGCATTGGTCCCGAGTGGCATGACCTTTCCAAGCGCGCCAAGGACATGGGCAGCGCCGCCGTGCTGCTCAGCCTGCTGCTTTGCGCAGGCACGTGGGCTCTGGCCCTGTTTCAGCGGTTTGCAGCATGAATTCCAGCACCCTGAAACCCGCTTTTTCCGTCTGTGTCTACTGCGGCTCCCGGCCCGGAAATACCCCTGAATTTGCCGCGGTGGCGCGTGAAGTCGGCAGCTGGATAGGCAGACACGGCGGCCAGCTGGTCTACGGCGGTGGCCGCAATGGGCTGATGGGCATCATGGCAGACGCTGCACTGGCAGCGGGTGGGCGCGTGCTGGGCGTGATTCCCAAGGCACTGGTGGAAAAGGAATGGGCCCATACCGGTTGCACAGAGCTGCACATAGTGGACACCATGCACGAGCGCAAGCGCATCATGGCTGAGCATGCCGATGCGTTTTTGGCGCTGCCGGGCGGCATCGGCACACTGGAGGAGTTTTTTGAAGTCTGGACCTGGCGCCAGCTCGGCTACCACGACAAACCCGTGGGCCTGCTCAACATGGCCGGCCATTACGACAGCCTGCTGGCGTTTCTGGGCTCTGCCGTCAAAAGCGGCTTCATGAGCGACTGGCAGATGGAACTGATTTGCACCGGCCAGGACGCGCAGGCGCTGCTGGAGCAACTGGTGCAGGCGGCGGGCATGACGGCGTCCACCGCACGGCTGGACCAGATTTAACGCTGCCCGGCAGAACGCCGTAGCCACCGAACGCAGCGAAGGGCCGCCTCATACACGAAGTGACGGGCGTGGGGGCCGGTTAAACGGCCGCTTCGTCCTCTTCGCCGGTACGGATACGCACCGTGCGCTCGACGGCGGTGATGAAAATCTTGCCGTCGCCGATCTTGCCGGTGCGTGCCGCGCGCACGATGGCGTCCACGCAGCGTTCCACGTCGTCGGTTTTCACGACCACTTCCACCTTGACCTTGGGCAGGAAGTCGACCACGTATTCGGCGCCACGGTAGAGTTCGGTATGGCCTTTCTGGCGACCGAAACCCTTGACTTCGGTCACGGTGAGGCCAGTGACCCCACATTCAGCGAGGGCCTCCCGGACTTCTTCCAGCTTGAAGGGTTTAAGGATCGCGGTAATTTGTTTCACTGAAAGATCTCCGTTGGTTCTGAATTCTGAATATTGGCTACTGCCTTGAATGTAGCGCCAATGCGGCTCCCAAGCCCGGCTCTAGGCGCGAAATTTGCTGGTAATAGGATAGCGCCAATCCTTGCCAAAACTGCGGTGTGTGACCCGGATGCCCACCGGGGCCTGGCGGCGTTTGTACTCGTTGATCTTGATGAGCCTGGCCACGCGCTCAACTACCGCGCGCTCATAGCCGGCGGCAATGATGGCTTCCACGCTCTGGTCGTTTTCCATGTAGCGCTCCAGGATCGCGTCCAGCACCTCGTAGGGCGGCAGGCTGTCCTGGTCGGTCTGGTCGGGGCGCAGCTCGGCACTCGGCGGCCGCGTGATGACACGCTCGGGAATCGGATTGGCACCCGTCCCATACGGATCATTTTCGTTGCGCCAGCGCGCCAGCTTGAACACCGTCGTCTTGGCAAGATCCTTGATGACCGCAAAGCCGCCAGCCATGTCGCCATACAGCGTGCAATACCCGGTGGCCATCTCGCTCTTGTTGCCGGTGGTGAGCACGATGGAGCCAAACTTGTTGCTCAGCGCCATCAGAAACACCCCGCGAATGCGCGCCTGGATGTTTTCTTCGGTTGTGTCTTCCTTCAGGCCCTTGAACTCATGGGCCAGCGAGCCCTTGAAAGCTTCAAACTCGGGAACAATGGAAATCTCGTCATAGCGCACCTTCAGGCGCTGCGCCATCTCACGCGCATCCACCCATGAAATGTCAGCCGTATAAGGGGACGGCATCATGACCGTACGCACCTTGTCGGCGCCCAGCGCGTCCACCGCGATGGCCAGCACCAGAGCTGAGTCGATGCCACCTGACAGGCCCAGAATCGCGCCTGGAAAGCCATTTTTGCCCAGGTAATCGCGCACGCCGAGCACGAGCGCGTCCCACAAGTCGGCTTCGTTGCTGCGATCTGGTTCAATATCAGCTACTAATTTGATAGCATCCGGCGTACGTTCCGCCTGAACTACAAAAAAATTCTCCTTGAAACTTTCAGCCCGTCCGGCCAATGCGCCGTCGGCTTGCAGTGCAAACGAATGGCCTTCGAACACGATCTCGTCCTGACCACCCACCAGATGCGCATAGACCAGCGGCAGGCCGGTGGCCTGCACCCGGCTGCGCATCATCAGCTCGCGCTCGCCTCCCTTGCCCACGTGGAACGGCGAGGCGTTAATGACGGCCAGCAGTTCGGCGCCGGCCGCTTTGGCCAGCCGCGCCGGTTCTTCAAACCAGGCGTCTTCGCAGATCAGCAGGCCGATGCTGATAGCGTCTTCGCCCTCCCCGGCCTGAAACACGCACACGCCTTGCCCGGGTGTGAAGTAGCGGCGCTCGTCAAACACCTGGTAATTGGGCAGCTCACGCTTGGCATAGGTTTCAAGGGTGCGCCCTTCATGCAACACCTTGGCGGCGTTGTAGCGCTGCTGTACTTCCACGCTCTTGGTGCGCAGGCCCTTGCCGTTGTCGCCGCGCGTAGGTGTGCCCACCACCACCGTCAGGCCTTTTAACCCGGCCAGCTCACGGGCCACCAGATTCACGGCATCATCACAGGCTTGGATGAAAGATGGGCGCAAAAACAGGTCTTCGGCCGCGTAGCCGCAAATCGCCATCTCGGGCGTGAGCAGCAAGCGCACACCATCCGCATAGGCAGTGCGGGCCGCATCAATGATTTTTTGCGCGTTACCCGGCATGTCGCCCACGCAGTAGTTCAATTGGGCAACGCAGATTTTGAGGGTCATGAAAACAACAAATTCCGTTCGGGCTGAGCTTGTCGAAGCCTTGGTCAATCAATGCACACAACCCCTGGCCCCGGCGACAAGCTCAGGGCAGGCTGAACTCAGGGTGTATGGGGGATTGCGTGCCTGAAAACAATTATGTCATCCGCGTGCTGGATTCGCCGCTGGCAATCAGCAGCACTGCGTGGAATTCCCTGCTGATGGCGCAAAGTCCGGACAGCGGCATGAACCCCTTCATGCGCCATGAATACCTGGCGGCAATGCATGAGAGCGGCAGCGCCACGCCCGAGACCGGCTGGACGCCCCGCATCATCACCCTCTGGCAGGGCGATGTGCTGGCGGGCGCCTGCGCGCTTTACCTCAAGACCCACTCCTACGGCGAATACGTATTTGATTGGGCCTGGGCCAACGCCTACCAGCAACACGGCCTGGCCTACTACCCCAAAGCCGTGGTTGCCCCGCCCTTCACCCCGGTACCCGGCGCGCGGCTGCTCGCACGCGACGCGGCGACACGCACATTGCTGATCCAGGCGCTCGTGGCCTGGTGCGAAAAAGAAAAGCTGTCGTCACTGCACCTGCTGTTTGCCGCCGACGAGGACGTAGCGGCCTGCGAAGAAGCAGGCTTGATGCTGCGCCACAACGTGCAGTTTCACTGGCAGAACAAAAGCAAAAGCAATAACCTCCCCCCGACCACTGAAACCGGTTCCGGTCGGGCTGAGCCTGCCGGTGCAACTCCCGCCTCGGTCAGCTCTTCCGCCCTTTCGGTGCTGCACAGGACAGGCAGCTCAGGGAGCACCGGAGACACTTCTTGCCAAAACGATAGCGGATGCGGCTACCGCGACTTCGACGACTTCCTGATGACCCTCAGCCAGGAAAAGCGCAAAAAAATCCGTCAGGAGCGACGCAAGGTCGCTGAAGCTGGCGTGACCTTCCGCTGGTCTCTGGGCGAGGGCATCAGCAAAGGGGACTGGGACTTCTTTTACCGGTGCTACGAACGCACCTATTACGAGCATGGCAACGCGCCATATCTCAGCCGCGACTTCTTCGCGCGCATGGCCCGCACCATGCCCGAGAACTGGCTGCTATTTGTAGCGGAACGACGGGGACGCAAAATAGCTACTAGTTTGATAGCTGTCGATCCAGGATCTACAGGGGCTGAGGCTACAGATCAGTCGAACTTAAAAAATTCACCCAAAATAGCCTATGGCCGCTACTGGGGCGCCCTGGAGCGGGTCGACTGCCTGCACTTTGAAGCCTGTTACTACCAGCCGCTGGCCTGGTGCATAGAACACGGCTACCAGCGCTTTGAAGGTGGCGCGCAGGGCGAGCACAAAATGGCCAGAGCCCTGTTGCCTGTCAAAACCACCAGCGCCCACTGGCTGGCACACCCCTCGTTTGCCGACGCCGTCGAGCGCTTCCTCGCCCGCGAAGGCGCAGGAATTGAAAACTACATGGAAGAGCTGGAGCGGCGCAGCCCCTTCAGGCAGGCCACGTAAGGCGCCATCCAGGCAGGGCACCCGTCATTCACTACGTCACTGCGCCTTCGCCTCATCTCCCGGACGCACCATGAATGGCCAGGCATGGGCGGTTTTCCCGGACGGTGCAGGCTGTTTCGCTGCTGAAGCCGAGGTTTGTAACGCTGGAGCTGCCGGGCTGGCAGGTTTGGCGTCGGGTCGGCTGAGGTCTGCATTTTGTATGGCCATGGGCAATCGGAAGTCTGAAGGAGGAGAGGAGATGAGTTAATTTAAAGACTAGCATGCACGCCTGCTGTCAGACACCAGTGATTTCACTGTAGGACGGCGCACCCGCCAGACACAAACTGCCTGATGGCGCCCGGATGGCGTCATTCGCCCGCGACAATTGGCCATGACTACTGCCCCCCCCCCGCCGCCTACACCGTCAAACTGGTCGACGCCCCCGGCCTGAGCGCCGCCCAGCGGAGCGCCGCCGAACTGCGCTTTCGCATGGCCCTTGAATTTGCCTTGGGCGGGCCCGATAGCGTGCTGCCCACGCTGCAGGCCTGCCTGCTCGTGCGCACACTCAACGAAAACTCGCCCCTTGAATCGCTAGCCGAGGCTGAGCAACAGGTCATCGCGCTGTGGGAAAAGGCTGAAGCCGATGCCATCGTGGCCGCGTTCAGGCCATTGGGCAAAAAGATGGGAGATGCGCGGTTTGAGATTCGCGGCTGAGGGCACATTGGTACCGGCTCATACCAATCCTCTCCAATCAGCAACTGCCCGAATGGCCGGTCCGGACCCACCACTCCCGGGTGTTTCAACTGCGGCGCGTTTCAACTACGGGTGCTTCAGGGCTCTGGCGTTCCGGTGTCCTGCAATCCACGCGTTAACTCCGCCCTCGCTACCGCGGCAAGTGCTTCGTACCTGGCCCGGAATGCATCGAGACTCCCCTCCTCCAGTTCCTCCAGATCGAGAAGCGCGTTATGCGCACCCTGGGTTGCACGAATGAGTTCATCGAGTTTCACCTGGATCGCCTCCGTATCCCGGTTCTGGGTGTTCTGAATCAGGAAGACCATCAGGAAGGTAATGATCGTGGTGCCGGTATTGATGACCAATTGCCAGGTGTCACTGAAACCGAACAGAGGTCCGGTCACAACCCAGGCTGCGATGACGGCAACGGCAAGAACAAACACCCTCGGCCGGCCGCAAAAATGCGCCGCCGCCTTCGCAAATCGGGAATACCAAGCGTGGTTATGCATGCTGGACCTCTCTTTCGACGCCGGATGAATACGGCAGGGCTTGCAAGCCGGGGGCTATCGGGCCAACAGGCTGGATAGAGATGCACCTGATGTCTGCATGCTGTGTGGCCATGATCAATGTGAAGAACGGGGACAAATCAGTGTCAAGATTAGCACGCAGGGTGGCCGTCGGGCACGTGTGATTTCATTGCGGCCGGTAGAGCCTGCCCCCTTGCCGCGAATCCTGGCCATGCAGCGACCATGCAGTGCATATGCCCCAGCTGCGAGGCAAAATCGAAACTTCTGAGCCATGACCGACACCCAGCCCGCCACCACCCCCCTGGAAGCATCGTTTACTGCGCCGCTCGGCCGCGCGCACGCCCGGCGCCTGCGCGAGGTCTACCGCTCGGCCGGCTGGCCCTGCCAGGATGTGCTGGAAATTGAACTGCTGGCGGCCGGCCTGCTGCAGCGCATAGCCGGCCCGGCAGGCCATGAAACCCTGCGGGTCACCGATACGGGCGTGGCCTACCTCGCCGCCACCCTGGTACGCAACCGCGCGGCATTGTCGAAGCACGAAGCACTGGTAGAGCGCGTGGCCTGCGAGATGGTGCGCGCAGGTCGCATCACCTGGCGTGGCCTCGGCCTACGTGCGCAATTGCCTGCCGCTGGCGAAGGCGTGCCAGCGCGCTGGTGCATGGCACGCCCTGACGTGTTCTCTATCCGCAATACCTCGGTGCAGGAGTATGTGGACCCCATCGTTCACGAGGTCAAGGTCCATCGCGCCGACTTGCTGGGCGACCTTCGCCGTCCCGAAAAACGTGCCGCCTATCTGGACCTGGGCGGCGAATGCTGGTACGTACTGGGTTGCGACGCCAAAGGCCGGCCCATTGGCACGGCCGATGAGATCCCGCTGGAGTGCGGCGTCATGGTGATGGATGCCGATCGCCTGGCCGTCGCCCGCGCAGCGCCCCGGCGCTCACGACAGCCCTTGCCGCTGGGGGTATGGATGGCACTGGCCAAGGCTACGCCTGTGGCTGGATTAACCGATGATGAACAGGGAATGCTCGCGGATGCCGAGCGGAATTGAGACAGGAATTGAGACAAGTTCCGCTGCCGCTGAAGATCGGCCAGGGGAAAACGCAAAAACAACGGAGCCAGCAACAAAAATGAAAATGCCCCGCGATAGCGAGGCATTTCTTGAGGGACTGTTCCAGAGTTTTCACTGCCGGAAAGCAGTTGCTTATTGATGCCTTTATGCCTTTATGCCGTAAGGCAATCAACCCAATCAACCATTAACGCTTCCTGGAAGCAGCGGCGCCTGCACTGACAGCCTGCTTGGTCACGGCCGTGAAGTTGGCCTCAGCCAGTTCGACGGCCTTCTTTGCCGTTCCCTGGGCGGTTTCGATAGCGTTCTGGCTCACGTTCACAGCGCTCTTGAAAGCAGCAACAGCGGACTCGGTTCCAGCGGGGGCGTTCTTCGTCATATTTTCCACCGCAACGGCAAAAGCTTTTTTTGCTTCGTCCACCTTGGCTTCAAAAGCCTTGGTGAATACGGCTCCGGTTTCAGCGGCAACGCTGTAGACATGGTTGCCATAGGAAGCCGACTTCTCGGCCAGGGGCTGAAGCAAGCCGGTTTGCAGGGCCAGCAGCTGCTGCGCATCTTTGGCGCCCAGAGCGGCTCGCGCGTAGTTGAAAGATTCAGCCAAAGCAGCCTTGGAGGCCGCCAGGTTCAACTCGACCAGTTTTTCGAATCCGGCAAAAGTGTGGGTCGTCAGGCCTTCCAGGGCGTCGACGTTAGCTTGGTTGGTCGCGATGAGTTGTTCAGCTGTGTAGGTCATTGAAAGCTCCTGGGTTGATGGACGTTCTGGGCGTCTGCCCTGCATAAACCCGTTTCCGGTTATTTATGTTGCAGTGCAGCATGGACTCTATTATGGAGAAAACCAGAACATTCGCAAGTAATTTTGTTGCGCCGCAGCAAATTCTAGGGAGACCGGTCTAGCTGTTGAATTGCAACAGCTTGTACTTGCGAAGGCGCAAAGCCACGGCGGGTGTCCTGACGTGCCATGACGCAGTGGCTGGGGGCGATGCGCCACAGCTTCCGGGGTGTCCCTGCGCAGCGGCTCATTGGGTTGGGCTTCTCTACGGCAAACCCTACTGTCGCAACCCTCCCCGCTCGGTTAACGTCCTCCACGGAGACAATAACCATGAAATCGCTCACCGGCCTCGATGCGACCTTCCTCTACCTGGAAACTCCCGAAATGCCCATGCATGTGGGCTCGCTGAACCTGTGTGAACTGCCGGCCGGCTTCAAGGGCAGCTTTCATAAAGAAGTCACCAGGCACATTGCCAAACGCATGCACCTGGCGCCAGTGTTCAGCCGCAAGCTGGTGTTCATGCCGCTGGACCTGGGTCATCCGCTGTGGGTTGAGGCTGACTCGGTGGACATCGGCTTTCACATTCGCCGCGCCGACGCCACGAAAAAAGGCGCTGCACCCATGACGCTGGCCGAGGTGCACAAGCTGTGCGCGCAATTGCATGGGGAGCTGATTGACCGCAACTTTCCGCTCTGGGAGTTTTATATTTTTGACCGCATCAAGCTGCCTGCCAGTCAGGGAGGCAAGATCGTGGCCGGTTTTTTCTCCAAAATCCATCATGCGGCCCTGGACGGAAAAGGCGGCGTGATGCTGGCCAACGCCCTGCTGGACGTCAGCCCGGTGCCACGTGACGTGCCTCCGCCCGACCCCGGCCGCCGCCGCAGGCTGGAGGCTGATCTCAAGGTCGGCAAGATGATCGGCTCGGTGTTTTCCAGCTCGCTGGGCCAGTTGGTCAAGGTGGCCAGGTCATTGCCAGCGGCAGCCGGCACCCTCGGCCGCACGCTGGCCAAACAATCGCTTGGCAGTTCGGCCACCGGCGTGCGGCCGAAGATGCCGATGAAGCTGGCGCCGCCCTCGCCGTTCAATGCGGGCATAGGCTCGGGCAGGGTTTTCGTCACGGCCACCATTCCGCTGGCTGAATGCAAGGCCATGGGCAAGGCAGTGGGCGGCTCGTTTAACGACGTGGTGCTGTGGATCTGCTCGACCGCCCTGCGCGATTACCTCACGCAGCATCACAGCCTGCCCAAAAAATCCCTGGTGGCGGCCATGCCGGTCTCGCTGCGTGAAAATGGCGCCACCGACACGAGCAACCTGGGCAACCAGGTGAGCATGAGCCTGGTGGATCTGGGCACGCACCTGGCGCATCCCCTCAAGCGCCTGAACGCCATCATGGCGTCCACAGGCAAGGTGAAAGATTCCCTGCAAAGCCTGAAAGGCCTGCTGCCGACCGACTACCCTTCGCTGCTGGCGCCGTGGCTGGTGGGCGGCGCGGCCAGGCTGGCGCTCAATGCCTATGGCAAAAGCGGCCTGGCCAGCCGCCTGCCGATGGTGGCAAACCTCGCAATTTCCAATGTACCAGGACCAGCGGTGCCCCTGTACCTGGCCGGTGCCCGCTTTCTGACCTTCCACCCGCTGTCCATCATCATGCATGGCCTGGCACTCAACATCACCATCCAGACCTATGCCGGCCATGTTGATTTCGGCATCATTGGCGACAAGAAAGCGCTGCCGCATACACAGGATCTGGCCAAGGCGATCGAAGCTGCTTTCGAGCAAGCGCAGGCATTGATGGTCGGTACAGCACCCGCTCCCGCTGCAACCCCAAGTGGGCCGCCGGCGGTAAAAACACCCGTAAAAACCCGCAAAACTGCCGTCCTGAACGTGACCAACGCAGCCAGGTTAGAGGAGCCTCCCTCTGGAAAAAGACGCAGACGCCCCGATACTGTTTCCATCCATAACAGCACCAAAACGTCCAATGCTCCGAGCCATGGCAAGCACGTTCCGCAAAAAACCCACACCCCACGCATCCAGCGCACAACAACCCCCAAGCCAGCCAGGCCCGCATGACATTGCGCCGCCCAGCGCCTGGCTGCTGGCGCTGGAGTTGCGTGCTGTCTGGGAATTTGGCGCCCTGCTTCCCTCATGGCCGCTGCTGGCACGCGCGCCCGAGGGTGATGGGCATGCCGTGATGGTGTTTCCGGGCCTTTCTGCCAACGATGTCTCCACCGTGCCGCTGCGCCATTACCTGCAGTCGCTCAGCTACAAGGCCTGGGGCTGGGAGCAGGGTTTCAACCTGGGCCCGCGCGCCGGCGTGATTGACGAAGCCAAGGCCCAGCTCACGCGCACTTTTGAATCCACCGGTCGCAAGGTCAGCCTGGTCGGCTGGAGCCTGGGCGGCGTGTACGCGCGGGAACTGGCCAAGGAATTGCCTCACATGGTGCGCGGCGTGATCACATTGGGAACGCCCTTTTCCGCTTCACACAAATCCACCAACGCCTGGCGTATTTACGAACTGGTGAGCGGCCGCAGCATTGAGCGCGAAGCGGAAAACTACGACCTGCCCACCGCACCGCCGGTGCCAACCACCAGCATCTATTCGCGCACCGATGGCATTGTGGCCTGGCAAGGGAGCATTCAGTCGCCCTGCACGAGCAACCCTTACACCGAGAACATCGAGGTGGTGGCCAGCCACATTGGACTGGGAGTCAATCCCAGCGCCTGGTGGGCCATCGCCGACCGTCTGGCGCAGGCCGAGGGCCAGTGGCGCCCCTTTGCAGCAGAAGACAAAGGCCGCAGAGGCCGAATCCACGGCCTGATTTATCCCGATCCGGCACGCACCGCCTGAGCACCGCCTTGCGGGCAGTCGCTGGCCTCAAACAGGTGGCGGCGTCAGCCCGCGCCTACAACAACAGTTGACACCGTCTGCTAGCCGCGGGATGGCTGCGCGACCCACAATGAATGGCCACGCACTTCATCGCGGAACATTCAATGGACCACACCATCACCAGCATGCAGCCTTGTATCGAGGCCTGTACCCACTGCCACCAGGTGTGCCTGCAGACGGCCATGACGCATTGCCTCCAGGTCGGCGGCAAGCACATCGACCCCGACCATTTCAGCCTGATGCTGACCTGTGCGGATATCTGCCAGACATCGGCCAATTTGCAGCTCAGCGGCTCTGAGTACGTGCCCAAACTTTGCGCCCTGTGCGCCGAAATTTGCGAGGCTTGCGCCACCAGTTGCGAAGCCATTGGCGAGATGGATGACTGCGTGCAGGCCTGCCGGAAATGCGCGGAATCCTGCGCCGGCATGGCCGTGGTGTGAAGTTGCCAGGCATCCTGACATCCCACCCTGGCGCCACGCGCTGAAAAGTCCGCAATGCGCCGGTTCGGACACCCCTGCCACGACCAGGCGCCATAAAAAAGCGCCTGCACAGTTCAGTGCAGGCGCTTTTTGCAAGATGTGTGCGGTGGTTTTTTGCTATCTTTTTTATAGCCATCCTGGATCTATCTGAAGTTGAAGAGGCAAGAGCACCAAAAAAGCGCCAGCCCCTTCAGCAATTTACCAGCCCCTGGCCTCAGGCCTTGTTCGCCTTGGCGTAGTTGGCAATGCCGTCGGTAATTTCCTTCTTCGCAGCCTCCGGGCCTTCCCATCCCTGCACTTTGACCCATTTGCCCTCTTCGAGGTCTTTGTAGTGCTCAAAGAAATGCGCGATGGTTTTCAGGCGCAGCGGGTTCATGTCTTCAGGCTTTTGCCAATGACTGTAGAGCGAGCACTTCTTGTCGATGGGCACGGCCAGCACCTTGCCGTCTTCGCCAGCCTCGTCGGTCATTTTCAAAATGCCGATCACGCGGCAAGTCACCACCACGCCGGGAATCAGCGGAACGGGCGTGATGACCAGCACATCCACCGGGTCGCCATCGCCGCTGATGGTTTTGGGCACATAGCCGTAGTTGGTCGGGTAGTGCATGGACGTGCTCATGAAGCGGTCCACAAAAATCGCGCCCGACTCCTTGTCGACTTCGTATTTCACCGGGTCAGCGTTCATCGGGATTTCGATGATCACATTGAAGGAATCAGGAACGTTTTTTCCAGGAGAAACTTTATCTAGGGACATGGTCGATTGATGTTGATAAAAAAAAGAGGGAAAGACAGGAACACGAAACGTTGCAGCAGGCGGTGTTGGCTGAGGGAGTCAACCGCTGGATTTAGCTACTCAGGATTTACCCTCATTTTACTGATTCATACCTTACGGGTCGTCAATTTGTCATGTTTTGGCAGTAAATTGCGCGAGTTGGCCAATCGTCTCCAAGCATGTTGGAAGCAGCGAGGAAGCAACGCAGCGGGGGTTTCACACCACACTAGCGTTGCTACCCCCTCCAAGCGAAAAACAAGGAGATCTCTATGACAGGCAACTCAGCGCTCATTCTTGCGCTCGTCTGCGGGCTTATTGCCGTGGGGTACGGCATCTGGGCACGCAGCTGGATTCTTTCCCAGGACGCCGGCAATGCACGCATGCAGGAAATTGCGGCCGCCATCCAGACCGGCGCCGCGGCCTACCTGGCCCGGCAGTACAAAACCATCGCGATTGCTGGCGTGGTCCTGGCCCTGCTGATCGGCTTCTTCCTGGATGGAAAAACCGCCATCGGCTTTGTGATCGGAGCCGTGCTGTCAGGGGCCTGCGGCTTCATTGGCATGAATGTATCGGTGCGCGCCAATGTACGCACCGCACAGGCCGCCACCCGCGGCATTGGCCCGGCACTCGACGTCGCCTTTCGCGGCGGCGCCATCACCGGCATGCTGGTGGTCGGTCTCGGCCTGCTGGGTGTGACCTCCTTTTACTGGTTCCTGGTGGGCAACGGCAACTACACGCCCGACCGCAAGCTGGCTGAATTGCTCAACCCGCTGATCGGCCTGGCCTTCGGCGCTTCGCTGATCTCGATCTTCGCCCGTCTGGGCGGCGGCATTTTCACCAAGGGCGCTGACGTCGGCGCCGATCTGGTGGGCAAGGTCGAAGCCGGCATTCCCGAAGATGATCCGCGCAACCCGGCCGTGATCGCCGACAACGTGGGCGACAACGTGGGCGACTGCGCCGGCATGGCGGCCGACCTGTTTGAAACCTACGCGGTGACGCTGATTGCCACCATGGTGCTGGGCGCCCTGCTGGTGGCGGCTGCCCCGCTCAACGCTGTGGTCTACCCGCTGGCACTCGGTGCCGTGTCCATCGTGGCGTCCATCATCGGCTGCTTCTTCGTCAAGGCTTCGCCCGGCATGAAGAACGTGATGCCGGCGCTGTACAGGGGCCTGGCCGTGGCCGGCGTGCTGTCGCTGATCGCCTTCTACTTCGTCACGATGTGGCTGATGCCTGACAACGCGATTGCCGCCTCCGGCACGCAGATACGCCTGTTCGGCGCCTGCGCCGTCGGCCTGATACTCACCGGTGCGCTGGTCTGGATCACCGAGTTCTACACCGGCACTCAGTACTCGCCGGTGCAGCACATCGCGCAAGCTTCCACCACCGGTCATGGCACCAACATCATTGCGGGTCTGGGCGTGTCCATGCGTTCCACCGCGTGGCCGGTGCTCTGCGTCTGTATCGCCATCATGACGGCCTATTCGCTGGCCGGCCTGTACGGCATTGCCACCGCAGCCACCGCCATGCTGAGCATGGCCGGCATTGTGGTGGCGCTGGACGCCTATGGCCCGATCACTGACAACGCCGGCGGCATTGCCGAAATGTCCAAATTGCCCGCCAGCGTACGAGAGATCACCGACCCGCTGGACGCGGTGGGCAACACCACCAAGGCCGTGACCAAGGGCTACGCCATCGGCTCGGCCGGCCTGGCCGCGCTGGTGCTGTTTGCCGACTACACCCACAAGCTGGAAGGCTATGGCAACGCCATCAGCTTTGATCTGAGCGACCCGATGGTGATCGTGGGCCTGTTCATCGGCGGCCTGATCCCCTACCTGTTCGGCGCCATGGCGATGGAGGCCGTGGGCCGCGCCGCCGGCTCGGTGGTGGTGGAAGTGCGCCGCCAGTTCCGCGAGATCAAAGGCATCATGGAAGGCACGGCAAAGCCCGAGTACGGCAAGGCCGTGGACATGCTGACCACCGCGGCGATCAAGGAAATGGTGATCCCGTCGCTGCTGCCGGTGGTGGTGCCTATCCTGGTCGGCCTGGTGCTGGGCCCCAAGGCGCTGGGCGGCATGCTGATGGGCACCATCGTGACCGGCCTGTTCGTGGCGATCTCGATGTGCACCGGTGGCGGTGCCTGGGACAACGCCAAGAAATACATTGAAGACGGCAACCATGGCGGCAAGGGTTCGGAAGCGCACAAGGCCGCCGTGACCGGCGACACCGTGGGCGACCCCTACAAGGACACCGCTGGTCCGGCCGTGAACCCGTTGATCAAGATCATCAACATCGTGGCGCTGCTGATCGTGCCATTGATGATGAAGTTCCATGGCGGACCGGCCAACGCAGCGCCGGTCATGCCGGTGGCGGCGCCTGCAGCAGTGTCTGCGCCAGCTCCGGTGACGCCTGCACCAATGGCGGCCACACCCATGGCTCCGGCAGCACCAGCAACGCCAGCATCCAAATAAGGTGTCTTGCGCATCAGGAGCCCGCTTCGGCGGGCTTTTTTATTGCCCGGTTTCAATAATGAATGACGATTTCTGGCGTCATGACACTTTTGACTCAAAACCAGCGTCGCGAGGATGAAACGGCCAATCGATCCAGCCGTTGGCGGCGCCTGCAGCCCTGCCAGTTCCACGCGCCCGCTATCACCTCTACCTCTGTTAAACGACCAAACACCCCATGCCCAAAAGCAAGCCACCAGCTTCGGCAGTGCTTCGTACAGGGTGCGGTCAATGACCGCAATGCCAGCATGAGCGGACTTGCCTTGGTGGACTTTGCGAGACTTCGCGGGCCGGGACGATTACCACCCGCCCCTCCACCTTTTCAACGCCATTTTTTCTCCAGGGCAAGTGTTTATACTAATGTCCATGCCAATTGTTAGCGCTAACATATAGCACAAACTGCCAGCAATTGAAGCGTCCGCCCGTCCCGATCAGGGCACTTTTTCTTTCAATTTAGCCATCCAAACCATTACCTTGCCCATGAAAACCCTGCAATCTTTTACAGCCCGCACAGGCGAACCCCTTGGCGCGCCTCTGCCCGCAACCACGCCGGAGCAGGTCGATGCCGCCGCGGCCGCTGCCCACGCGGCCTTTGCCAGCTGGTCAGCCAGCACCGGCAACACCCGCGCGGCGCTGCTGCGTGCGCTCGCCGCCGCGCTGGAAGCTGACCGGGAAGACCTGGTCGCCGTGGCCGACGAGGAAACCGCACTGGGCCCGGTGCGGCTCAATGGCGAACTCGACCGCACCGCCTTCCAGTTGCGCCGCTTTGCCGATATCGCCGAGCGCGGCGTGCCCTTTGCCACCACGGATGATCCCGCCGTGGCCGGCCCCCCGCCCGCCGGTCACCCCGCCATGGTCCGCCTGCGCGTGCCGCTGGGCCCTGTCGCCATGTTCTCGGCCAGCAATTTCCCCTTCGCGTTCTCGGTGCTGGGTGGCGACACCGCTTCGGCACTGGCCGCCGGTTGCCCGGTGGTCGTCAAGGCCCACTCGGGCCACCTGCTGTTGTCAAACCGGGTATTTGGCCTGGTCCAGCAAGTCCTCAAGGCCCAAAACCTGCCCGCGGGGCTGATCGGCATGATCCAGGGCGGTGGCTCCGATGTGGGCGTGCGTCTGGTGCGCCACCCGGCGATGGCCGCCGGCGCCTTCACCGGCTCGACGCGCGGCGGCGCGGCCTTGCAGGCCGAGGCCAACGCCCGGCCACGCCCGATTCCGTTTTATGGCGAACTGGGATCGACCAACCCCGTTATCGCTCTGCCCGGCATCCTCGCTGCACGCGGAGCCGAACTGGCCGCCGTGCTCGCCGGATCGATTTCCCTCGGATGCGGCCAGTTCTGTACCAGTCCCGGTGTGATCGTGCTGCTCAAGGACCCTGCGAGCGATGCGTTTATGCAGCAGCTGACCAGCGCCCTGGCCACGCAAAAACCCCATGCCATGCTGACCCCGGGCATGCGCAGCGCCTTCGATGCCGGCGTAGCCCACATGACCGCCGCCGGCGTACATCCCCTGCTGCAAGAAGCCGGCAGCGCCGAGGCGCCGCGGCCTTTCCTGGCCCAGGTGGACGCCGTGAATTTCATCGCCAAAACCGAGTTGCGCGAAGAGCTGTTCGGCCCGTCCAGCCTGATCGTGCGTGCCGATTCCATCGCGCAGGTGCTCGACGTGCTGCACGCCGTGGGTGGCAGCCTGACGGTGACCCTCTGGGGTGCGGAAGACGACAACGCCGACACCCGCGCACTGGTGCGCGGCGCCACAGCCATTGCGGGACGCGTGCTGTTCGCCGGTGTGCCCACGGGTGTGGCCGTCACGGCCGCGCAGCAGCACGGCGGCCCATGGCCTTCGTCGACCCAGCCCATGACCACCTCGGTGGGTGACGCGGCGATGGAGCGCTTTCTGCGCCCTGTGGCCCTGCAGGACGCGCCGGCCTGGCTGCTGGCCCGCAACGGACAGCCATGCTGAACCACATCGTGATGTTCCGCCGCAAGCCGGACGTCACGGCCAATACCGGGCTGGAGACCTCGCTGGTCGAGCGCATGGACGCGCTCGGCACGCAGATTGCCGGCATTCGGGGCTGGAAACTCAGCACCAACGAACTGGACCGGCCCATTTGCTGGGGTTACGTGCTCGAATCGCAATTTGACGACGCAAGCGCGCTGAACGAGTATCTGTTCCACCCCTTGCACCAGGCCCTGATAGCCGATCTCAAGCCCTACTTTGAATGGGCGGCGGTGGATTACACGCTGTGAACCCCGATACCAAAGGACCCCAAGGACTGACATGAGCAAAAAAACCTACGAATCGCTGCGCAGCGCGCGCTGGTTCGCCCCCGACGATGTGCGCTCTTTCGGCCACCGCTCGCGCGTGATGCAGCTGGGCTATGGCCCCGAAGACTGGGTCGGCAAGCCGGTGATCGCCATTGTGAACACCTGGAGCGACATCGGCACCTGTCACGGCCACTTCAAACAGCGCGTGGAAGACGTCAAGCGCGGCGTGCTGCAGGCCGGCGGTTTCCCGATTGAACTCCCGGCAATATCGTTGTCGGAATCCATCGTCAAACCCACCACCATGCTTTACCGCAACATGCTGGCCATGGAGACCGAAGAGCTGCTGCGCAGCCACCCGATCGACGGCGTGGTGCTGATGGGCGGCTGCGACAAGACCACGCCCGGCCTGCTGATGGGTGCCATGAGCGCGGGCATGCCCTGCATCTACCTGCCGGCTGGCCCCATGCTGAGCGGCAACGTCAAGGGCAAGGTGCTGGGCTCGGGCTCAGACACCTGGAAATACTGGGATGACCGGCGCGCCGGCAAGATCAGCGCGGCCCAATGGCTGGAAGTGGAAGGCGGCATTGCCCGCAGCCACGGCCACTGCATGACCATGGGCACGGCCAGCACCATGACGGGCATTGCCGAGGCCTGCGGCTTCACGCTGCCCGGTGCATCGTCCATTCCCGCGGTGGATGCCAACCACATCCGCATGGCGAGCGAATGCGGCCGCCGCGTGGTCAGCATGGTCTGGGAGGATCTGACCCCGGCCAGGATGCTCAGCCGCGCCTCATTTGAAAACGCCATCGTGATCGCCATGGCCATGGGTTGCTCGACCAACGCCATCATTCACCTGGTGGCCATGTCGCGCCGCGCCGGCGAACACTGCGCCGTGGGCCTGGACGACTTCGATGCCGCCAGCCGCAAGGTGCCCGTGATCGCCAATATCCGGCCCAGCGGCGACACCTACCTGATGGAAGATTTCTACTTCGCGGGCGGCATGCGCGGCATGATGAGCCGGTTGACCAGCCATCTGAAGCTGGATGCGATGACGGTCAGCGGCCGCACCCTGGGCGAAACACTGGAAGGTGCCGAGGTCTACAACGACGACGTGATCCGGCCACTGGACAATCCCATTTATGCCGAAGGCGCGCTCGCCGTGCTGCGCGGCAACCTGGCGCCCGGCGGCTGCGTGATCAAGCCCAGCGCGTGCGCCCCGAGGCTCCTGAAGCACACTGGCCCGGCCCTGGTGTTTGACGACTACCCCTCCATGAAGGCAGCCGTTGACGACGAGAACCTTGACGTCACAGAAAACCATGTCATGGTGCTGCGCAATGCCGGCCCGCAGGGCGGCCCGGGCATGCCCGAGTGGGGCATGTTGCCCATTCCGCTCAAGCTGGTGAAGCAAGGTGTGAAGGACATGGTGCGCATTTCAGACGCCCGCATGAGTGGAACGAGCTATGGCGCCTGCATCCTGCATGTGGCGCCTGAAGCCTACATCGGCGGTCCGCTCGCACTGGTCAAAACCGGTGACCTGATTTCGGTGGACGTGCCAGGCCGGCGCATTCACCTGGAAGTCAGCGACGAAGAGCTGGCGCGGCGCCGAGCCGCCTGGACGCCGCTGCCCAAACGCTATGAACGCGGCTACGGCTGGATGGCCGCGCGCCATATCCAGCAGGCCGACCAGGGCTGTGATTTTGACTTTCTGGAAACCTCGTTTGGCGCGCCGGTGGGCGAGCCCGACATTTACTGACACGAACAGACACGACCTGACACAAACCAACACGAAGTGATAGAAAAGACTCCCATGACCCTCAAATCCGAAACCCGCGACAAGCTCAAAACCGTCAGCACCGCCACGCTGTGCACCGCCCTCTTCAAGCGCGGCCTGCGCAACCAGTTCATCCAGGACGTGCACCCGCTCAACGCCAACCTGCCCAACATGGTGGGCGAAGCCTTCACGTTGCGCTACATCCCGGCGCGCGAAGACCTGAATCCCATCACGGTGTTCCAGAACCCCAAACACCCGCAGCGCGTGGCGGTCGAGCAATGCCCCGAAGGCGCGGTGCTGGTGATTGACAGCCGCAAAAACGCCCGCGCCGCATCGGCCGGCTCCATCCTGATCACCCGCCTGATGGTGCGTGGCGCTGCCGGCATCGTTACCGATGGCGGCTTTCGGGATTCGCCCGAGATTGCGGCCATGCCGTTTCCCACCTATCACCACCGCCCGTCGGCGCCGACCAACCTTACGCTGCACCAGGCGCTGGACATCAATGTGCCCATTGGCTGCGGCGATGTGGCGGTGTTTCCCGGCGACGTCATCGTCGGCGACAAGGAAGGCGTCTTTGTGATTCCGGCCCACCTGGCCGACGAAATTGCCGATGAGGCGGTGGAGATGACCGCCTTTGAAGACTTCGTTTCCGAGGAAGTCCTGAAAGGCCGGCCCATCATTGGCCTGTATCCGCCCACCGAGCAGCAATCGAAAGACGACTTCGCCGTCTGGCGCAAGGCCAGGGGACGATAGAACCTCATCTCACTCCTGCACAAAGTACTCCGGGTACCGCTCGCTGATGGCGTCCACAAAACGCAGCGGCGAGCGGATGTGCAGCAGCATCTGTTCACGCGCCTTGGCGCGGTCGCCGCCCACAATAGCACGCACCAGCTGCCGGTGCTGCTCGATGGCGATCCGGTTGCCGCCCAGTTCCGGGATGGCGATGTGGCGGATCCGGTTCATGCCCGTCCGTGCCAGCATCAGCGGATTCCAGGCATGCGGATGGCGCGCCAACACGAGTATCTGGTAATGCAGGTCTTCGTCCGCTTTCAGGTGCCCGCCAAAGTCCTTCTGGTCTGAAGCCGCAATCTGCCGCTCCAGCACGTCATGCAGCTTCTTGCGCTCCGCCAGTGGCGCCTCGCAGGCCAGTTCCGCCGCCAGGCATTCAATGGCCTCGCGCACAAAAATGGCATCTTCAATGCGCGCCCGGCTCAGCCGCGTGACAAAGGTTCCGCGCTGCGGCGTGACCTCCAGCAGGCCTTCGCCCACCAGGCGGCGAAACGCATCGCGCACCGGTGCCCGGCTCACACCCAGTTCCTCCGACACCGCCAGTTCCGACAGCGCCATGCCCGGCGTGAATGAACAGTTGAGGATCGCCGTGCGGATGCTTTCATAGGCTTCCTGGCTGATCATTCCCCGGCCGCCTGACCGGTCAGTCAATGCGGAGTTGGCAGGGATTTCAGGGAGGTGCAGTCGTGAGCGGGCCATGGGGCGAGTTTACTGTTTGGATTTCCGTAGTATTCTGGCATACTAGAATACTACAAAGAAATTTCGGCGCAACAACCCGATAAACCGCCCATCCGCCCAAAACGGACAGGGCCTACCCACCGCGAGGAGACACCATGAAACACTTACTGTCCGCCCTGCTCACCACACTGGTCGCGTGGTCTGCTGCGCCCACCCAGGCGCAAGCGCCTGCTGCGCAGCCCTTTCCCACCCGGCCCGTCACGGTGGTCGTGCCCTTCCCGCCGGGCGGCGGCACCGATGTCGGCGCCCGTCTCGTGGCCCAGAAACTATCGGTCAAATGGGGGCAGCCGGTGCTGGTCGACAACAAGGCCGGCGCCTCCGGCATGGTCGGCGCTGATGTCGTCGCCAAGGCCAAACCGGACGGCTACACACTGCTGGCCGGCAACGTTGGCACGCAGTCGGTCAACCCTTCGCTGTACAAAAAAATGGCCTACGACCCGGACAGGGCGTTCGCCCCCATCAGCATGATTGCCGAGCTGCCGCTGGTGCTGCTGATCACGCCGTCCCTGCCCTACCAGTCGGTCCGGGACCTGATGGCCGCTGCCAAATCGGAGCCCGGAAAGCTCAGCTACGCCAGCTCCGGCAGTGGCGGCGCGCCTCACCTGGCGGCCGAAATCTTCAGGAAGTCCGGCGGCCTCAGCATGCTGCACGTGCCCTACAAAGGCGGTGGCCCCGCCGTGACCGACCTGATGGCCGGCCACGTCGACATCCTGTTTGCCACGGTGCTGGAGTCGATCGGACACCTCAAGTCGGGCAAGCTGCGCGGCTTGGCGGTCAGTTCCGCCAGCCGCTCGCCCGCCCTGCCCGACATGCCCACCGTGGGTGAAAGCCTGCCGGGCTTTGACACCGGATCCTGGATCGGCATGCTGGCCCCGGCAGGCACGCCACCCGCACTCGTGGAAAAAATTTCTGCCGATGTCCGCGAAGTGCTGGCGCAACCCGATGCCCGCCAGACCCTGATCATGCAGGGGGCTACACCCCTGGGGCTCACGCCCGCGGCCTTCCAGGCACGCATCGATGCAGACCGGCAGCGCTACGGTCGCATCATCCGCGACAGCGGCATCTCGATCGAATAGAGCAAAACTCAAAAGCCCAAAAGTTTCAACCCCAATACCCACCCGCAACCCACAACCCATCCATAGGCCGAGAAATCAACATGAACAAGCTTTTTACAGCCATCGCCGTCACCGTCACCGCCCTGTCTGTCAGCGGCGCACTGAATGCGCAAACCTTTCCCAGCAAATCCATCACCATCGTCGTACCGGCTTCCCCCGGAGGCGCCATTGACCTAGCGGCGCGGTTGATCGGCCAGAAGCTGACAGAATCCACCGGCCAGCCGGTGGTGATTGACAACAAGGCCGGCGCCACGGGCATCATCGGCACCGACTTCGTGGCCAAGTCGGCCCCCGACGGCCATACCCTGGCCCTGGTGGCCAGCAGCCATGCCATCAATCCGAGCATGAAGAAAGTGCTGCCGTTTGACACGCTCAAGAGCTTTGAACCGGTGGTGATCACGCACGTCGTGCCCCTGATGCTGGTGGTGTCGCCGACGCTGCCGGTCAAGACCCTGAAGGAACTGGTGGCCTATGGCAAAGCCAACCCCGGCAAGCTGTCTTTTGCATCCAGCGGCTTGGGCGGCGCGCCCCATTTCAGCGGCGAACTGTTCAAGACCATGGCCGGGATCGACATGGTGCACGTGCCTTACAAGGGCAGCACGCTGGCCCATCCGGACCTGATCAGCGGCCGCACGTCCCTGATGTTTGACACGGTGGCAGCCATCAACACCCAGGTCAAGAGCGACAAGGTCCGCGCGCTGGCCGTGACCACGGCCAGGCGGTCCGCTGTTGCCTCCGACGTCCCCACCATGGCCGAGGCGGGCATGTCGGGTTACGAGACCAGCACCTGGGGCGGCATCCTGGCGCCCGCCGGCACGCCCAAGGCAGTCGTCGCCAAACTGAACGCGGAAATCAACAAGGCCCTCAGCGCGCCGGACGTGCGCCAGCGCCTGCAGGAAGCCGGAATTGAAGTGGGCGGCGGTACGCCCCAGCAATTTGGCAGCTTCATCCAGTCTGAAATGGCCAAGTGGGCCAAAGTGGCCAAGGACGCCGACATCCAGCCCGAGTAAGGCCCGAATAGAGATAGCCTGAGGACTGATTTGTGAATCACAGCATGAACCACAACACCGCCCCGGCGAGCACCCAGCTACTGGCCAATGGCTCATGCGAGCCCACGGCTGCTGCGGAAGCGGCCGTGCTGCAAGCCATGCACGCACTGAGCCAGGCTTGCCTGGATGCCAGCCGGGCCGACCTTGCGGAACTCACCATGGCCAGCCTGACCTACAGCCACACCGATGGACGCATCCAGACACGTGAGGCGTTCATTGACGCGCTGGTCAACGGTCAGTCGGTCTTCCGCGGCATCAAGTTGCGCAATGCGTCCGTACAGCTGGCGGGCGAGATTGCGCTGGTGAGTCATCGCGCGCTCTACGACATCTTCAACCGGGGCGAGCCCGGCACGTCTGACGTACAGGTCAGCCAGATCTGGCAATTGGACGCCGGTGCCTGGCGCCTGCGGCTGCGCCAGGCCCGAAAAACCCAACCACTGACTGTTTGACTCCTTGACTCCCTCTTCCAAACCCATGAAACCCAGACTCCTCCAGCACGTAGCCATCCCCCCCCTGCTCGCCACCGAATTCAACACCCGCTACGACGCGCATCCCCTCTGGAAAGAAGCCGACCCCTCGGCCTTCCTCGCCCGACATGGCCATGAATTCACCGGCTACGTGACCAGCGCACGCTTTGGCGTGGACGATGCCACCTTGGCGGCCATGCCCAATCTCCAGGTGATTTCCAGCTTCGGCGTAGGCACTGAAACCCTGCCTCTGGAGGCCGCCCAGGCCCGCGGCATTGCGGTGGGCTACACACCGGATGTCCTGAATGACTGCGTGGCCGACACGGCTTTTGGCCTGGTGATGGATGTGGCGCGCCGCTTCAGCGCATCAGACAGGTTCGTGCGTGCCGGGCGCTGGCTGCAGGGCGCTTATCCGCTGGCCACGCGCGTCAGCGGCAAGCGGCTGGGCATTCTCGGGCTGGGCCGCATTGGCCAGGTCGTCGCGCGCCGTGCCAGCGGTTTTGACATGGAAGTGCGCTATCACAATCGTCGCCCCAATCCGGCGGTGGCCTACACCTATGAACCCTCCATCGAGTCACTGGCCCGTTGGGCGGACTTTCTGGTAGTCGTGAGCGCCGGCGGCCCCGAAACCCGTCACCTGGTATCGGCCAGCGTGCTGCGCGCGCTCGGCCCCGAAGGCTTCCTGATCAATGTGTCGCGCGGTTCGGTGATCGACGAAGACGCGTTGATTGAGGCGCTGGAGGCCGGCACCATCGCCGGCGCCGGTCTGGATGTGTATGCGGATGAGCCGCGCGTGCCAGAGCGATTGCTGGCGTTGGATCAGGTGGTGTTGCTGCCGCATCTCGCAAGCGCCACGAATGAGACACGCCAGGCCATGGCCAAGCTGGTGGTGGACAACCTGGACTCTTTTTACGCGACCGGCAAGCTACGGGCCAGCGTTCCCCTGCATATCTGAATCTGAACTTGCTCCCCGGTTTTCGCATAGCGGTTGCGAACGAGGCCGGCGCAGCGATGTGTACATTTTTGCAACGGGATGCACCGCCCCGGCAATAACCTATTGAGGTTTGACTGGGGGCATGTGCTTTTCACGCAAAATCATGCCCATGCAGCTCAATTACATTGCCAACGCGTCCATCCCTTCGTCCTCCGGTAAAACCATTCCCGTTCTCGACCCGTCCGATGGCCAGGTCTTTGACGTCATCCAGCGCAGCAATGCCTACGATATTGACATGGCTGTCAGCGGCGCACGCAGCTGCCTGGAACTGGTTTGGCGGCGCTTCAGCGCCGCAGAGCGTGGCCGGCTGCTGATGCGCCTGTCGGCCAAGGTGGCGCAGCATGCCGATGAGCTGGCACTGATCGAGCAGCGCGACTGCGGCAAACCCGTCAAACAGGCCAGGGCCGATGCGGCCGCGCTGGTACGCTACTTTGAGTTTTATGCCGGCGCCTGTGACAAGCTGCATGGCGAGACCATTCCCTACCAGGACGGCTACAGCGTGATGACATGGCGCGAGCCGCACGGCGTCACGGGTCACGTCATACCCTGGAACTACCCGATGCAGATTTTTGGGCGCAGTGTGGGCGGCGCATTGGCGGCCGGCAATGTCTGCGTCGTCAAGCCGGCTGAAGACGCCTGCCTGTCGCTCATCCGTGTGGCCCAGCTCGCGGCCGAGGTCGGCTTTCCCGCAGGGGCGATCAACATCGTGACGGGTTACGGCCATGAGGTCGGCGACGCGCTGGCCCGCCACCCCGGCATTGACCACATCAGCTTTACCGGCAGCCCGGCGGTCGGCACGCTGATCCAGCAAGTGGCGGCCGAGCGCCATTGCCCGGTAACACTGGAGCTGGGCGGCAAAAGCCCGCAAATCGTGTTTGCCGATGCCAACCTCGACGAGGCCATTCCCACGATCATCAACGCCATCGTGCAAAACGCCGGGCAAACCTGCTCGGCCGGCTCCCGCCTGCTGGTGGAGCAGGCCATCTACGAGCCCCTGCTGGAGCGGCTGGGGCAGGCCTTCGAAAACCTGCGTGTCGGCCCGGCCTCCATGGACCTGGACGTCGGCCCGCTGATCCGGCAAAGCCAGCAGCAGCGTGTGTGGGATTTTCTAAGCGACGCACAGGTCGCCAACATCCCCATGGTGGCGCAAGGCCAGATCGTGGAAGAAGCACCCGACACCGGTTTTTACCAGGCGCCCACCTTGCTGCGCGACGTGCCGGTAATGCACCGGCTGGCGCAGGAAGAGGTCTTTGGCCCGGTGCTGTGCGCCATGAGCTTCAACAGTGAAGACCATGCAGTTGAACTTGCCAACGCCACCCGCTTTGGCCTGGTGGCCGGCATCTGGACCCGCGACGGCGCCCGCCAGTTCCGCATGGCCAAGCGCGTCAAAAGCGGCCAGGTGTTCATCAACAACTACGGCGCCGGCGGCGGCGTGGAGCTGCCCTTTGGCGGCGTGAAGTCATCGGGTTATGGACGCGAGAAGGGATTTGAGGCGTTATATGGATTTACGACTTTGAAGACGGTGGCGGTGCGGCATGGTTGACATGCCTGCCCGGCCCAGCCTGGCAGATGCACTAAGCTCACGTATCAATAAAAACCTGGAGATCATCCCATGCGGGTCAAAGACAAATCCATCATCGTCACCGGCTCCGGCGGCGGTATTGGCGAAGGCATAGCCAGACGGCTGGCGGCTGAAGGCGCCAAGGTCATCGTCAATGACATCAACGTGGCAATGGGCGAAAAAGTGGTGGCCGCCATTGTCAAGGCCGGTGGTACCGCTTCCTTCTTTGCCGCCGACGTCACGAAATCCGAGGAAGTCAAGGCGCTAGTCGATGCGGCCCTGCAGCGCTACGGCAAGCTCGACGTGATGGTCAACAACGCGGGCTGGACGCACCGCAACCGGCCCGCGCTTGACGTGAGCGAAGAAGAGTTCGACAAGTGCTACGCCATCAATGTCAAAAGCATTTACCTGGCCACCATTCATGCCACGCCGGTGTTTCGCAGCCAGGGTGGCGGCAGCTTCATCAATATCGCCTCCACGGCTGGCGTGCGCCCGCGGCCGGGCCTGACCTGGTACAACGGCTCCAAAGGCGCGGTCATCACCACCTCCAAATCCCTGGCGGCCGAACTCGGGCCTGACAACATCCGGGTGAATTGCATCAACCCGGTGTTCAATCCCGATACCGGCCTGTCGGCCGAGTTTGCCGGGGGGCCGCTGGATGAAGAACGCCGGGAGCGGTTCCGCGCCAGCATCCCGCTGGGCCGCTTTTCCACGGCACTGGATGTGGCCAACGCGGCCCTCTACCTGGCCAGCGACGAGGCCGATTTCATCAGTGGCGTGTGTATCGAGGTGGACGGCGCGCGCTGTGTATAGAGCCCCCACGCTCGTATAAAGCCCCCACGCTCCCCACTGCGTGTGGTTCGCTGCCCCCCGAGGGGGCGCTGCGCCTGCGGCCCGGCTGAGCCGGTTCCGCGGCCCCTGCTGGAATGGACTTGGCCCCCCGCTCCCCACTTGCGCGTGGTTCGCTGCCCCGAAGGGGCGCTGCGCCGGCGGCCCGGCATTTCGACAGGCTCAGGCCCAGCAAAGCCGGTTCCGCGGCCCCTGCTGGGAGGAGAGCCCCATGCAAGGGCGGGACGGCCCGGCGGTCAATAACGCTCAGCGCCTGGGGATAAGGGCGGAACTTTTCCGCTTGGCCGGGCCAATGGAGTAAATTCTCCCTTTAGGCCCTTTATGCCTTTCACCATGACCGACAAAGTAATTCCCCTGGCAGATATCCGCTACGCAAGCCGCGTGCCGCATATCCCTGCCCGGCTGCAGGCCCCCACGGGCCTGCTGAGCGACACGCGGGGCCGGCCGCTGCACGATTTGCGCATCAGCGTGACGGACCGCTGCAACTTCCGCTGCAGCTACTGCATGCCGCGTGAGGTCTTTGACAAGGACTACGCCTTTTTGCCGCAGAGCTCGCTGCTGAGCTTTGAGGAAATTACCCGGCTGGCCAAAATTTTTGTGGCGCATGGGGTGGAGAAAATCCGGTTGACCGGCGGCGAGCCGCTGCTGCGCAAGCACCTCGAGGTGCTGATCGAGATGCTGGCAAAACTGCAAACACCGGACGGCAGGCCGCTGGACATCACGCTGACCACCAACGCATCGTTGCTTGCCAAAAAAGCGCAGTCGCTCAAGGATGCGGGGCTCCAGCGCGTCACGGTGAGCCTGGACGGACTGGACGATGCCACATTCCGCCGCATGAACGATGTGGACTTTCCGGTGGCCGACGTGCTCAAGGGAATTGAAGCGGCCCACAGGGTGGGCCTGGCGCCCCTCAAGATCAATATGGTGGTCAAGCGCGGCACCAACGATGCCGAGATTCTCCCCATGGCGCGGCATTTCCGCAACACGGGTGCGGTGCTGCGTTTTATTGAATACATGGATGTGGGCGCCACCAACGGCTGGCGTATGGACGAAGTGTTGCCGTCGGCGCAGGTGATTGAGCGCCTCCAGGCCGAATTCCCCCTGGTAGCCGTCAACCCGAACTACACCGGCGAGACCGCCGAGCGCTGGCGCTATGTTGACGGCGCGGGCGAAATTGGCGTGATCAGCAGCGTCACCCAGGCCTTTTGCAGCGACTGCAACCGGGCACGGCTGTCGACTGAAGGCAAACTGTTTCTGTGCCTGTTTGCCAGCCAGGGGCATGACCTGCGCGCCCTGCTGCGCGGTGGTTTTGCCGACGACCAGATCGCCGCGGCAGTAGGCCACATCTGGCAGGCCCGCACCGACCATTACTCGGAGTTGCGCGCTGCCATGCCGGCAGACACCAGCCCGTCGGATGGGACACCCAAGCGGGTTGAAATGAGCTACATCGGGGGCTAAAAATATATGACCCCCACGCTTTTCACTTCGTGTAATACGCTGCCCCCCGAGGGGGCTAATTTTCCTTGGAGCGGCCCGGCGGAAAATTGTCGACTGAGGCATGACTGCGCTCATGCTTGGCAGTCCATTGGAGGCAGATTTGGCAAACATTGATATCACCGCCCCGCTCCATGCGGAAGCCATTACCGGCGTGATCCTCGCGGGCGGCCGCGGCTCGCGCATGGGCGGCGTGGACAAGGGCCTGCAAAACTTCAACGGCGTTCCGCTGGCGCTGCACACGCTGCTGCGGCTGAGTCCGCAGGTCGGCGGCATCATGATCAACGCCAATCGCAACCTGGCCGCCTACGAGTCGTTTGGTGTTCCCGTCTGGCCCGACAGCACCGACCTGGGCGACTATGCCGGGCCGCTCGCCGGTTTCCTGACCGGCCTGGAGCGCTGCGAGACACCCTACATGCTCACCGTGCCCTGCGACACCCCCCTGTTTCCGGAAGACCTGGTGGCACGCATGGCAGAGGCGTTTGTGCGGGAGGGTGCCGATTTTGCGGTAGCTTCTGCGCCCGAGGAGGACGGACAGCTGAGACCGCAGCCGGTGTTTTGCCTGATGCACACCGGCATGCTCGAGAGCCTGGTGCGTTTTACCAAGGATGGCGGCCGCAAAATCGACGCCTGGACCGCACAGCACAAAACAGTCCTTGTGCCATTCGACCGGCCCACCGACGACGCGCATGGCTTTTTCAATGCCAATACGCTGGCTGAACTGCACCAGCTGGAATCCCGCCTGCCGTGAAAACACTGGACCAGATTGCCGCGGAACTGCAGGGCTACGACCCCCAGTCCATATCCGCCGCCGATGTGCTGGTCTTCCTGTCCAGGCTTGTCGAGCCTGTTCAGGAAGTCGTTGAGCTGCCTTTGTTCGACGCCTTCGGCCGGGTGCTGGCCGACGACGTGATTTCGCCGTTCGACGTACCGCCTCATGACAACTCGGCCATGGACGGCTATGCCTTTGCCAGCCAGCAACTGACGGTCGATGCCGCACTTGAACTGGAGGTGGTGGGCACGGCGCTGGCGGGCAAGGCGTGGCAAGGCAGCGTTCTGTCGGGCCAGTGCGTCAGGATCATGACGGGCGCCATCATGCCGCCGGGGCTGGACACGGTGGTGCCGCAGGAGTTCGCCACACTGCAGCCTGCCGGGGAATCCGCTGAAAGCACCCGTATCAGCATCCCGCCCGGCCTGTTACGCGCCGGGGACAACCGCCGGCTGCGTGGCGAAGACCTGATGCAGGGCAAGCCGGCGCTGCGAAAAGGTGAGCTGCTGACGCCCGCCCGCCTTGGGCTGGCAGCATCTTTGGGCCTTAAAACCCTGAAGACCTGGCGGCCGCTGCGGGTAGCCTACTTTTCCACCGGCGACGAGATTTTGTCGCTGGGTGAGGCACCCCGCGAAGGCGCCGTGTACGACAGCAACCGCTACACCGTCTTCGGCATGCTGAGCCGCCTGGGGTGCCAGGTGATCGACATGGGTGTGGTGCGCGACGACCCGGCCCTGCTCGAAGCGGCATTTTCCCGCGCAGCGGCACAGGCCGATGCCGTCATTACCTCGGGCGGCGTCAGTGTGGGCGAGGCCGACTTCACCAAGGCCATGATGAAGAAGCTGGGTGATGTGGCCTTCTGGCGCATTGCCATGCGACCAGGCCGTCCCATGGCCGTCGGGCGCATCCTGCCATCAAAACCCGCACTCAGCCCAGGCTCAACCGGGCAAGACGGTTATCAACGACGTGGCAACCCTCACGGCGCAATCCTGTTCGGCCTGCCGGGCAACCCGGTGGCGGTGATGGTCACTTTTCTGGCGTTTGTGCGCCCCGCCTTGCTGCAGATGATGGGCGCGAGCGCACTGCCACCACCGCTGCTCAGGGCGCGCAGCACGGAAGCCATCCGCAAAAAGCCGGGCCGTACCGAATACCAGCGCGGCTGGGTATCCACAGCGCCCGACGGCTCGCTACAGGTCAGGACCACGGGCAACCAGGGCTCCGGCGTGCTCAGCTCCATGGCCGAGGCCAATGGCCTGATCATGTTGCACCACGGTCAGGGGAGCGTGGCGGTGGGTGACGAGGTTGATGTGATGATGTTCGAGGGCGTCCTCTAATCCGCCCAGTAAACCACTAAACCAGCCGCAGCACGGCGATCGGCGGCAAGTCCCGTGACAGGCACTGCCAGGAAACCCCGGCGTCTTCGCTGACCCACAGGCCGCCCGTCGTGGAACCCATGGCCAGCATCTGGCCGTCCTCGCTGGACGCCAGGGCGTGGCGATACACCAGATGGAAAGCAGCCTGCTGCGGCAGTCCTTCACCGTGGCTGGCGAACGTGGCGCCGCCATCGCGGGTTTCGTTCACGACCAGCCGTCCCCCAACGGGTATGCGCTGGGCATCCGAATGCGCGGGCACAAACCACGCGCGTGCGGGATCGAGCGGATGCGCCGCCACGGCAAACCCGAACCCGCTGGGCTGCGGCGCGGCGACCGCGTCCCAGAACTCCCCACCGTTGGTCGAGCGCCAGATGCCGCAATGGTGCTGGCACCACAGCACGTCCGGCTGCCCCGCGCAGTGCACGACGCGGTGCACGTCCTGGATGTTGGGGTCGGCGCGCCGCTCGGGCGGCATGTATCCGGCCTCCAGGCCTTCGGAGGTATTGCGCCAGCTGGCGCCGCCATCACGGCTTTGCCACACCCCGCCGCAGGAGATGGCCACCGTCAGATGCTGGGGGTCGCGCGGGTCGATCAATATCGAATGGATGCCGGCATGGTCATAACCCCCGCCAAGCCACTCCTTGCGCTCAGGCCGCAGCCACAGGTTTTCAGCCAGTTGCCAGCTGGCGCCGCCATCGGCAGAACTGAACAGCCCCGCCGGCAGGCAGCCGGCCCAGAGAATGCCAGGCCCCGCTTCCAGGCCCCACACCATGTCCACGCTCCACGGCGTAGGGTCGTCCTTCCAGAAACCATGGTCGGGTTTGGATGGGAACGCGGGCGCCGCGATGGCCTGCCATTGAACGCCGGCATCGACACTTTTCCAGAGCTTGATACCGAAGTGCCCCAGGCGCAGCGCCACGTACCAGGCCCCGTTGTACGGGTCTATGAGCAGTTGGCTGACCGGCTCACCGGGAAAGTGCGGCTCGCCGATCTGCCAGCCCGCATCGGACCGGCGCACGACAAACAAGCCTTTGCGCGTGCCCACCCAGAGGGTGTGTGCCGCCACAGGAGTCACGGGGGCGGCTTGCGCCGCCGGAGTCGGGGTTGCCATGTCTAACCTCCCGAGAGCGCCTGAATCACCACCACCTTGTCCTGCGGCTGCAGTGCAACGTCCAGTTGCGTCCGGCTGGCTATCTGGTGCGCATTGATGAACACAGCTACATGCTTGCGTATCGCGCCCTGCTCGTCAAGTACGTAGCTGCGCAAGGCGGGTGCCGCAAGGAATGCTGCATCGAGGGCCGCACCCAAGGTGGCCGCAGCCACCTGCTGGGGTGGGCATGCAGCATGGCGTGTGAGGGCCGGGGCGAACTCAACAGTGGGCATGACAGCCCTATTTTGCTACCAGATCGCCCTTGTGGTGTGACACCGCATCCTTGACCACGGCCTTGTTGGCACCCGGAATTTTGGCGCGGGCAAACAGCGAGTACATGGTCGGGACGACAAAAATGGTCAGCAAGGTGCCCAGCGACATGCCGCCCACAATGACCCAGCCAATCTGGATGCGGCTTTCGGCGCCGGCGCCATGCGCCATTGCCAGGGGCATCGCTCCCAGCACCATGGCACCGGTGGTCATCAGGATTGGGCGCAAGCGTTGCGACGATGCCTTCACGAGCGCATCAATCATCTCCATGCCCTGCCCGCGCAGCTGGTTGGTGAACTCGACAATCAGGATGCCGTGCTTGGTGATCAGCCCCACCAGCGTGATCAGCCCGATCTGGGAATAAACGTTGAGCGAGCCGCCGCTCCATTTCAGGGCCAGCAGCGCGCCAATCATGGACAGCGGCACCGACAGCATGATCACCAGCGGGTCCACAAAACTTTCAAACTGCGCAGCCAGCACCAAAAAAATGAACACCAGCGCCAGCACGAACACGATAGCCAGCGCACCCTGGGAGTTCTTGAATTCGCGTGAGGTGCCGTTGAGGTCGGTGCTGTAGCCCGTCTTCAGCACTTTGGTCGCGGTCTGGTCCATGAACTTCAGCGCCTCGCCCAGGGAGTAGTCGGCCGCCAGGCTGGCGGTAATCGACACCGACCGGCGTTGGCCGAAGTGGTTCAGTTCGCGTGGCGACACGCTTTCATGCACCTTCACCAACGCCGACAGCGGTATCACCACGTCGTTGCGGCCGCGCACGTAAATGCGGTCAATGTCTTCGGGTGTGCTGCGCCCGCTGGCCTCGGTTTGCACAATCACATCGTACTGCTCGGCATCGCGCTTGTAGCGCGTCACATTCCGCCCACCCAGCAGGGTTTCAATCGCCTTGGCCACCACTTCGACGCTTACACCCAGGTCCGCCGCCTTGTCGCGCTCCACCTCGATGCGCAACTCGGGCTTGTTCAGGCGCAAGTCCACATCGGGAGAGACGATGCCGGGATTCCTGGCAATCTCATCGAGCATCTGGCGCACGACGGTATTGAGGTTCTGGTAGCTGTCCGAGGTCTGGATCACAAAGTTGAGGGGCCGCTCGCGAAAGCCCTGGCCCAGGGACGGTGGCGTGATCGGAAACGCCGTGACGCCGGGCAACGCGTTGAACTTCGGTTGCAGTTCGCGCGCCATCTCCATGGTGGTGCGCTTGCGGTCATCCCAGTCCACCGTCCGGTACACCACGCTGGCCTGCGCGACCGTCGGATTGCCCACGTTGGCGAAAATGCGGTCGAACTCCTTGAAGGACTGCCCCATTTTCTCAAGCGCCTGGGCATAGCGGTTGGTGTAGTCCAGTGTGGCGCCGTCGGGCGCATTGACGTTGGCCAGGATCACGCCGCGGTCTTCGATTGGCGAGAGCTCCTGTTTCATGGACGGGAAAACCAGCGCGATCGCCAGTCCGCTCAGCAACATCACCGCCACCACCATCCAGCGCGCCTGAAATACCCAGCCCTTGATCCGCTGCCCCATGCCACCGCCAGCCTCTGGCTGGTAGCGTGTGGTGACCAGCCAGCGCAGCACAGCCGCATAGCGGTCCGAGGTGGACGTCAGCACGCGCTCCATGGTGCGGTCAAACAGATTGGGTTTGGGGTTATGCCTGAGCAGCTGGGTACACAGCATTGGCGTCAGCGTCAGCGCCACAAAGCCGGACACCACCACGGCACCGGCCAGCGCCAGCGCAAATTCCACAAACAGGCGCCCGGTGCGCCCCGGCGTGAACGCCAGCGGCGCATACACCGCCACCAGCGTTGCGGTCATGGTGATCACCGCAAAGCCGATTTCACGCGCGCCCTTGATGCCCGCAGAAAACGGGTCCATGCCCTCTTCAATGTGGCGGAAAATATTTTCCAGCATCACGATGGCATCGTCCACCACCAGACCGATCGCCAGCACCAGGGCCAGCAGCGTCAGCGTGTTGATGGTGAACCCGGCCAGCGCCATCAGGGCAAACGTTCCTATCAGGCTGACAGGAATGGTGACGATGGGAATGAGCGAGGCGCGCAGTGTGCGCAAAAACACAAAAATCACCAATGCCACCAGCGCCACCGCTTCGGCAATGGTGCGATAGACGTTCTTGACCGAACGGTCAATGAAGACCGAGTTGTCATTGGCAATATCAATCAGCATGCCCGGCGGCAGATCGGCCTTCAGCCTGGGGATGACGTCCCGTACACCCTTGGACAGGTCGAGCGGGTTGGCCGTGGCCTGGCGAATCACGCCAACCGCCACTGCCGAGCGGCCATTGAGCCTGACAGCAGTGCGCTCGTCAGCCGGGCCTTCTTGCACCCGGGCCACATCGCGGACCTTGACGGAAAACCCGTTGACGTTCTTGATCACAATCTCGCCAAATTGCGAAGGCTTCACGAGGTCGGTTTGCGAGGTCACGCTGAACTCGCGCTGCTGCGATTCGATCCTGCCAGCGGGCAACTCCAGGTTGCTGCGGCGGATCGCATCCTCGACATCCTGGGTGGTCAGCCGGTAAGCGGCCAGCCTGTCGGTGTCCAGCCAGACCCGCATCGCGTACTTGCGTTCGCCAAAAATGCGGACATCGGCCACACCCGTGACGGTCTGCAAACGTGGCTTGACAATGCGGTTGACCAGGTCGTTGATCTGCAGCGGCGTCATCGAATCGCTGGAAAAAGCGATTTGTATGACCGGGAAGGCGTCAGCCTCGACCTTGGCAATGACGGGCTCGTCAATCGCTTGCGGCAGGCGGTTGCGCACACGCGAGGTGCGGTCACGCACCTCGGCGGCGGCTGAGTCGGCATCTTTTTCGAGCCGGAAGCGCACGCTGATCTGCGCCTGGTCGGCCCGGCTGATGGAGGTGATCACGTCCACCGCATCAATACCCGCAATGGAGTCCTCCAGCGGCTTGGTCACTTGCGACTCAATCACCTCGGCGGAGGCCCCGGCGTAGCGCACGCTCACGGTGACCACGGGCTCGTCGATCTTGGGATATTCACGCACCGTGAGGCGGTTAAAGCTCACGGCGCCAATCAACACGATGAGCAGCGACAGCACGGTGGCAAATACCGGGCGGCGTATGGAGACTTCAGCGAGTTGCATAAGTATTTGTTGCGTCAATCACTCGGGTTCGCACTCAGGCAGGGTCGCGGCCCGCCGGGCTGGCGGGTCGACGCTCCGGCGTCGCGGCGTTGCGGGTCGGCGCAGGCGTTGCCGGGACGACTTCGGAGACCAGAACCCCACAGGGGTTGGGGCCCGACAGCACCGCCGGGGCATTGGCAAGCGCGCTATCAGGCCGAGGTGCCGATGCGGCGGATGCTGCGCCGGCCGCCGGGCGAGCCGCGCGGGCACTGGCCAGATCCACCACCGTCACCACGGTGCCATCACGCTGCACGCGCTGCTGACCGGTCGTTACCACGGTTTCGCCGGGCTCAAGTCCGGAGAGAATTTCCACCTTGCCGGGGCTGCGCAAACCCACTTTCACTTCCACGCGCTGGGTTGTTCTCGTCTGCTCGTTCGGGTTGCCCTGCAGCTTGATGACGAACTGCCTGCCGCCCAGCGGCACAATCGCCTCTTCGGGAATCACCCTGGCGTTGTCGCGCACGCCAAAGACCGTGTTGACGCGGGCAAACATGCCGGGACGCAACTGCAGCTGACGGTTGTCAATGCAGCCCCGAACCCCTACAGAGCGGCCATTGGCGTCGATGAGGGGATCAATGGCCTGAATCTGCGCCGTGTAGGGGCGACCTGGTAGCGCATCGATGTCCAGCACCGCCGTCTGGCCGCGCTTGATCTTGCTCTGAAAACGCTCCGGCAGCCGGAAGTCAACATAGATGGCCTCGATGTCTTCAATGTTCACGATGTCGGCACCGTCCTTCAGGTAGTCCCCGACGTTGACCTGCCGGATACCGGCTATGCCGTCAAATGGCGCCACGATCTTCAGGCGCGCCGCGGTGGCCTTGGCCAGCGCAAGCTTGGCTTCGGCGACCTGCAGATTGGCCGCACTTTCATCGAGAGAGCGCTGGCTGATGAAGTTTTGCGCCACCAGTTCCTGGTTGCGCTTCTGGTTGGCCCGGGCAATCGACAGCTCAGCCAGGCTTTGCTGGACTTGCGCCAGCGGCAACTGGTCATCAAACTGCACCAGCACCTGGCCTTTGCGCACACGCTGTCCATCGACGAAATTGAGTTGGGTAATACGCCCGCTGACCTCCGGACGCAACACCACTCCCCTGCGCGAACGCAAACTCCCCACGGCCTGGGTATCGTCCACGAGCCGGGTGAGCTCCACACTGGCAACCTCCACAGTCGGCGGCTTGCCGCCTCCATTTGCGCTGGCAGCGCCCTGAGCCGGCGCAGCCGGCGGTGATGCCGCCGAGGACCCCCCTGCGGAGCCCTCACTGGATTTGGGTTGCTGGTACCACCATGCAACGCCCGAGGCAACCGCAATGCCCGCAACCGCGACCGCCGTGTAAATTGCTTTGGATGCCATGAACGAAGTAACTTGTTAGGAAAAGAAACAAGCTTTCAATGTAGCAGGACGCGGCGCCGGGTGCAGCTTATCCGGGCCCTTGACCACGAAGTTGTGGACAGCTTTACAACGCCTTTACCAAACCGCAGACACACCGGGCCCGGTCGGGCCGGGGCAATGCTATGTACGCATACTTGTGGTGCGCCTTTCCCCCTTTTATTCCCCCCTTTTATTTCCCCTTTTTTCCTCTCCTGCCCGGGATAATCCGTGGCAGCTCAAGGAAGTCAGCGACGGCCGAGGGCACGCTCCACGCCCCGGTTGGCCAACGCATCAGCGCGCTCGTTGCCGGGATCGCCCGCATGGCCCTTGACCCATCGCCAATCAATTTTGTGACCGCTGGACGTCACCAGCGCATCCAGCCGTTGCCACAGATCCACGTTTTTGACGGGCGCCTTGGCGGCGGTACGCCAGCCCCTGGCCTTCCAGCCGTGGATCCACTCGGTGATGCCCTTGCGGACATATTCGCTGTCCAGGTACAGCGTGACACGGCATGGCCGCTTCAATGCGGCCAGCGCCTCGATCACTGCGGTCATTTCCATGCGGTTGTTGGTGGTGACGGCTTCACCGCCAAACAGCTCTTTCTCGGTATCGCCCATCGCCAGCAACACCCCCCAGCCACCGGGCCCGGGATTACCCTTGCATGCGCCATCGGTGTAAATCACTACCTGTGTTTGTGTTGTTGTGCCTGCTTGTGTGTCGGTCATGAGTTGTCGTGAATTCCAGGGGGACTCGAAGGTCTGGCCCACGGGGGTTGAAAAATTCAGGCCTGCGGCCTGGAGCGCGTTGCCGGCTGCTTGTTGGCCACGGCGGTTGGCGCCGCGGCCGGGTTTTTGCGCGCCTTCCAGGCGGGCTCCAGCAAACGGACACCCCGCACGCGCTTGACCGCGACCAGGAAGTAAACGGCCCCAAAGATGGGCCACCAACGCTCTCCCGCCGCATCCATCCACTCAAAACGGTCCAGCCATTTCTGGCTGGTGAGCGCCGGTCGGTAGCAGCCAAAGCGCCCCGACTCTACCTCAAAGTCAAGCAGCCTGAGCCAGTCGCGCAAACGCCAATAGCCAATGAACTCACCGGTTTTTGGCAGAAACAGGTCCTGATAACCCAGGCGCTGGTAAAAGTGGCCGCGCGACTGGCGAAAACCCCAGAGGCTGGTCGGGTTGAACCCGCTGATGACCACGCGCCCTTCGGGCACCAGAACCCGCTCCACTTCACGCAGCGTGGCGTGGGGGTCGCTGCTGAGCTCGAGCGTGTGCGGCAGGACCACCAGGTCCAGGCTGTTTTCCGGAAACGGCAGTGCCGCGGAATCCGTGATCAGGGCGGCACACGGGGAACTTCGAATGGCGGCCGAGGTCGCATCAGGGGCGCCGTCAGCCACAGGTGCCGAAGAAGTCGTTGTCAATGGGGAGTCCAGCGCCAGCCACTTGTGCGGCATGCGATTGGCTTGCAGGGTGTCGAGTTCGGGCAGGCCCAGCTGCAAGGCATGGTAGCCAAAAATATCATTGACCACCTGGTCGAAATGGGTACGTTCCCAGCGCAGCAGGTATCTGCCAGGCGGGGTCGTCAGCCAATCGGTCAATCCTATAATTTCCGAGTTCATCGAAGCCATTGCATGTATTTGATCCCCATTCCCGCGTTGACCGACAACTACCTCGGGTCGTTGCATGACGGCAAGCGCGCCCTGATCGTGGATCCAGGTGATGCCGGGCCGCTACTACACGCACTGAAACAGCACGCATTGCAATTAGAGTCGATTCTAGTCACGCACCACCCTGCGGACTACACGGGACGTGTAGACGCTCTGCCTAGTGCCGCCGGGGCCGCGGTGTTTGGGGGCACGCCGACGCCAATACATTCAGCGCCCGATCAGCGGGCGGCCCCGCCACCCTTGCCGACGTCCGTCGGCCGGGAACTCCTCATTAACCCGTTTCTTGCCAAGCAAACCACTATCATGGCAGCTGCCCGCCGCTTTGCTGCATCGGCCCATGATGACGCCACGGTATTTGCCGCCACAAGGCAGTAGAAAAACCAATTCAAATGATGCCTTCCCCACCAACCGCAGTTGCCCCCCGCTTTTTCATCCCGCACGCCTGCTTCGTGTCTCTTGCGTTCCTTCTCGTGCTCGCAGTGCTGGCGGGCTGCGCCAGCCCGCCGGGCATGCCAGGTGATCCGGTGCTCATGACGGGGCAACAGGGGACGGGACAACAAGGCCCGGCGAAGGATCCCGGCCCCAAGCCGCTGGTCCCCAATGGCCCACTACAGGTCATCACGCCGGGCCAGGCCGGCTCGCACCAGATTGCGTCCACCGAGCCACCCAAGGAGTTGTGGGACCGGATTCGCCGCGGCTTTGCCATGCCCAACCTGCAGAATGAGCTGGTGACTGACCGTGAGCAATGGTATGTCAGCCGGCCCGACTACATCCAGCGCATGACCGAGCGCTCCAGCAAGTATCTCTTTCATATTGTTGAAGAACTCGAGCGCCGCCAGATGCCTACCGAACTGGCCCTCTTGCCCTTCATTGAGAGCGCCTTCAATCCCCAGGCAGTCTCCAGCGCCAAAGCCGCCGGCATGTGGCAGTTCATGCCTGCCACGGGCAAGTACTTCGACCTGAAGCAAAACGCTTTTCGCGATGACCGCCGGGATGTGCTGGCCTCGACCCGGGCGGCGCTGGACTATCTGCAAAAGCTCTATGGCATGTTTGGTGACTGGCACCTGGCGCTGGCCGCCTACAACTGGGGCGAAGGCAGCGTGGGCCGGGCCATCGCCAAAAACCAGCGAGCCGGCCTGGGCACCAGTTACCTTGACCTCAACATGCCGGCGGAGACCCGGCTTTACGTTCCCAAGCTGCAGGCCGTGAAAAACATCGTGGCGAACCCGCAGGCGTTCAGCACGGAATTGCCGCTGATCGAAAACCACCCCTATTTCCAGCAGGTCATGATCACCCGGGACATTGACGTTACCCTGGCCGCGCGGCTGGCGGACGTCAAGCTTGAAGACTTCAAGGCGCTCAATCCCTCGGCCCATCGCCCGGTCATCATCGCGGCAGGCACCCCCCAAATTTTGCTGCCGTGGGACAACGCCATCGTCTTCCTGCGCAATTTTGAAGCCTACAGCCAGGGGCAGTACGCCAGCTGGACGGCGTGGACAGCCCCGAAGACCATGAACCCGGCCGAGGCAGCGCGCCGCACCGGCATGAGTGAGACCGATCTGCGCAGCGTCAACAACATACCGCCGCGCATGCTGATCAAGGCAGGCTCTACCCTGCTGGTGCCGCGCTCGGCAAAAATGGAAGACGATGTGACGGGTCACGTGGTCGACAGTGCCCAGATGTCATTGGCGCCTGAAATCGTCACGCGGCGTACCACCGTCAAGGCGCGCAAGGGTGAATCGGTAGCCACCATCGCCAGGCGCTACAAATTGAGCGCGGCCAACGTGGCCGAATGGAACGGTGTCAGCACCTCTGCCGCCTTCAAGCTGGGGCATCAGGTGGTTGTGTTTTTGCCGGTCAAGAGCACGTCCTCCGGCCGCAACAACGTCAAGGCCGTCAAGCGCAGCACCAGCAAAACCGTGGTCAAAACCAAAAGACGCTGAGCACGCCGACGAAACAGCCACGACGCAATACGGCGTCAGGAGTTGATGGCCTGAAGATCGACCGCCAGGGCCCTGACCGAAGCGTCGTCCCGCAATTTGAATTTGGCCACCCGGTGCGTCGGCGTGTGCGGCAGCGTCTCGACCAGCGCCACATAGCGTGGCACCTTGATGGCAGCGAGCCTTTCACGGCACCACTGGGCAATCTCCTCGTGCCTGAGCGCCATGCCCGGCCGCACCACCACCGCCACCAGAATCTCGTCCTCACCCAACTCCGAGGGGACCGGTATGGCTGCTGACTCAAGTACGGCCGGATGGTTGCCAATCACGCGATCCAGCTCCGCGCCAGAGATGTTTTCACCACGCTTGCGGATGATGTCCTTCTTGCGGGCGACAAACCAGAAATAGTGATCCTCGTCGACATAAGCCAGGTCTCCCGTGAGAAACCAGCCGTCGCGGAATGCCGCGCGGGTTTGCGCCTCGTCCCTGAAATAGCCCTGCATCACCATGGGCGTGCGCACAACCAGTTCACCCACCTGCCCTGCCGACAAAAACTGACCGGCATCGTCGGCAATACGCAGTTCGGCGAGCGATACCGCCGGGTCAGGATGCCGGCTGGGCTTGCCCATGCTGAGTACCTTGTGCGGACCGCAAAACGGGTTGTTCAGGGCGCCCGGGATTTCCGACATGCCGTAGCCCTCAATCAGGGTCGGCACATGAAACTCCTGCTGGAAGACACGAAAGGTTTCCTCGTCAAACGGTGCGCCGTACATTTTTTGCAGACGATGGCCCGGCACGTATTCGGTGCGGGGTCGCCGCATCAGAATGCTGCTGGCCGCCGCGATGGTATTGACCTCGGTCGCGCCGGTGTCCTTCACGGTTGTCCAGAATTTCGATGCAGAAAACCTGGGCTCCAGAATCAGGGTCGCGCCAGCCGCCAGCGAACCCGCCAGCGAATAAAAAATCGCATTGACATGGAACATCGGGAGCACGCACAGCAGTCTGTCATTCGGCTGCAGGTACATGCGCTCCACGAAGCCCTCGCCGGCGGTCAGGAAGCTGCGCTGGCTATGCATCACGCCTTTGGGAAAGCCCGTTGTACCCGAGGTGTAAATGAACACGCTGGTCGCGTCCGGACTCTTCAGCGGCACCGGCGCCACGTCAGGGTAGGCCCTCGCCTCCACCGACAAAACCGGCAGGGCTTGCAGCTCGGAGCCGTTCCCCGCTTCGTTCAGCATCAGCCAGGGCATCGCTTCCAGCCGGTCGCAGGCCGCGCGCACCGTCGGCAACGCCACCGGGGAGCAGATTACGCCGTATACCTCTGCATGGGTGAACACATAACGCGTTTCTTCCACGCCGTAGTCGGGGTTGACCGGCACCATGATGGCCCCCAAGCTGGCCAGCGCAAAAAAAGCAAAAACGGTAGACGGATGGTTGAGCGACATCACACCCACCCGGTCGCCCGCCCTCACCCCTTTGGCTGCGAGCACGGCCGCCGTACGCCCGACCTCGTCCAGGACCTCGGCATAGCTGATGGAACGCCCCTGGTAGACAATGAATTCGTGCGCACCCGCGACGGCAACGCGACTTCGCAGCATCGATGCCATCGTGCCGTCATGCGGCGGATACAGCTTTAAAACATCGAGTGGTGACAGCATGGCTTCAGGCATTCTTGCCACGCAGGTGACCACGCGAATGGGTTGTGGCCTCCTCCTCGGTACGATGCCAAAGCTCCATGGCCATGGGCTGCCGCGCCTCTTCCAGCACATGGCCGACCAGCCCCACCGCCCGGGCCATCACGCCCAGGCCGTGCGAAACCTTCCAGGACAGGCCCATCTCACAGCACAGCGCACCAATGGCGCCGGTGGCATTGATAGGCAGCTGCTTGCCGTAGGAAGCACCTGCAGCGTCGGCCACACCCTGCATCAGTTCAACATAGCGTCCGTGAAAACCGGTCTGCTGCGCAATGGCAAACAGACGCAGCGTGCGGGGATCCACCGGCTTGTGAATCGGATGGCCCAAACCCGGAATGATTTTTTTCTGCTCCCTATGGGTTTGCACGATGTCCTGCGCGAGCTCCTGCAGAGAGGCTACCGGCGGCTCATCCGGCCCGCCCTTTGGCTGCGGCAAAGCGGCGGCCAGCATGCGCGCCGATCCTTCTGTCGAGCCGACAAAGACGCTGCCCAGGCCAAGCAGGCCCGCAGCCACAGCGGCCTGCATGGCCTCCGGTGCGCCGGCGTACGTCATGCGGGCCGCGAGGGTAGACGGGACAATGCCGTGCTCCACCAGCGTGACCAGGATGGCATTGAACATCCTCGATTCGTTGGTGTTGGGCAGGCGCCCCGTCACCTCGAGAAACGCCATGTCGCCGAAATTGACCTCACCCATCAGGTCATTGCACAGGTCATAGCCATGCACACCAATGGCTTCGGGCGTGCTCCAGGCAATGTCCGAACGCAAAGGGGCTCTTTTACTCATATGTGTCCTCATGTCCTCATGTGGTCTATAGCTCTGTAGCTGGATGGCCGGGGTCGGCCCTCCGGCGCCAAAGGGCGAACCCTTTTCCTGCCAACGGTTGCCTTCGGTCAGTCAAGCTTGGCGCCGGACACCTTGACCTTCTGCGCGCCGAGTTCACGGTCGGAGGTGAGAAAGGCCGCGAACTGCTCGGGCGTGTCGCCCACCGCGTCAAAGCCCAGCGGCTGCAGGTATTTGCTTTTGAAGTCCGCGGCGTTGATGATCTTGCTCATGTCGCGGGCAAAGCGGCTGGTGATGTCGGCCGGTGTTCCTTTGGGAGCCACCACGCCGAAATAGTACGAGGCATCAAACGAGGGATAACCGACTTCGGCGAAAGTAGGCACGTTCGGGGCCGCGGGTTGTCGGTTGCGACCCGAAACCGCCAGCGCCTTGATCTTGCCCGACTCCAGGAAAGGCGCCACGCCGCCCGTCACCGCAAACATCACGTCGATGCGGCCGGCCATCAGCTCCTGAACAGCCGCAGGCAAACCCTTGAACGCGACATGCTCCATCTGCAAGCCGTTGATGCTGTTGAACCAGGCCGAGGCCAGGTGGTTCACGCCGCCTGCACCTATCGAGCCGTAGTTGAGCTTGCCCGGGTTGCGCTTGACGTAGTCGATGAACTCCTTGACGTTGGCGGCCGGAAAGTCGGGACGCGTCACCAGCATCAGATTGCCGACGGCCAGCTTGGCGACCGGCACGAAGTCCTTGACCGGGTCATAGGGAATCTTGGGGTAGAGGTTCTGGTTCAGGCTGTAGGCGCCGTCGGAGGCCACCAGGAAGGTATAGCCGTCTCCCGGGCTTTTGGCCACCAGGTCGGCGGCAATGATTTCATTGGCACCCGGCTTGTTGTCGACGATGAAGGGCTGGCCCCAGCTGTCACCAAGCTTCTGGCTGATGGCGCGCACCATCACGTCAGCAGGACCGCCGGCGCTATATGGCAGAACGATGCGAATCGGTTTGGAGGGATAAGTCTGGGCCTGCGCGATACCACCCCACGCCAGCCCCGCCAACACACCCAGCACCATCGAACGACGCAGTAATTTCATGTTTGTCTCCATGTATATGATTAATAAAAAATGAGGTTTCAAAAATAAGTCCTATATATGAACTTATTTTTCAACTTAAATTTTATGAATTTACGAGTTAACACCCTAGGAACAAGATCATTTGTTTCATCGTATTTTTCGATTTCTTATAAAAACGTACGTTATTTGGACTTTTTTTTTGATTTACCCCTATGCTCCAGGACATGAAACATGAACTTGAACCTGAAGCCGAGCTGGTTACCGGCGCGCAGACTGTCGACCGGGCCTGCGAGTTACTGCGCGAAATCGCGCGCACGGGCGGGCGCGGCATACGCCTCCTTGATCTGTGCAACGCCGCGGGACTCAGTCGACCGACGGCGCACCGCATCCTGCGTTCATTACAGATGGCCGGGTTGGTGCAGCAAAGCACCGAGAACCGCCGTTATGCATTGGGTAGCGGGATGTTCGAACTGGGGCTGGCGGCGCCCAACCCGATCACCCAATTTCCGCAGGTGCGCAGCATCGCGGAAGAACTGGCAGCCAGCACCAATGACACGGTCTACCTGATGCTGCGGAGTTACGACGACGTGGTGTGCGCATGGCGAGCCCAGGGGGCCTACCCCATCAAGGCCAATGTGGTGGCACTCGGTGATAGACGCCCGCTCGGCGCGAGCGTGGCCGGACTCGGCATTCTGGCTTGCCTGCCACGGGAAGAATCCGACGCATTGATTGATACCCACGGCGCCAGTCTGGCGGACTTTTGCAGAATGACACCCGCTGACGTGAAGCGTCACGTCGAAGAGGCTCGCCACAAGGGCTACGCGGTCGGGGTGAATGCCGTCATGGAAGGCGTGACAGCGGTCGGGATGGCCGTGCCGGCGAGCTACCAGCGGCCCTATATGGCGTTAAGCGTCTCAGCGATCTCATCGCGGATTCCACCGGAGCGGATCCCCGAACTGGTCACCCTGCTAAAGCACTCCACCGCAAAGATAGCCGCGGTGACGGCAAGCAACCATGCTGCGCGGTAAATGCTGCCGCAGTGCTTCAGGACGGTCAAGCTGCCGCGCACGGAACCCGGCGAGGGGTTAAAGCCGAAGCGTCCCCACCCCAAACAGGCCAATGAGCCCGATGACGATCAGGTAGATCGCCACGATGTAGTTCAAAAGGCGTGGAATGAGCAGAATCAGAATGCCGGCTGTCAGGGAGACGATCGGACCGATGCTGATTGAGGCGTTCATGGTGTCTCCTGTAGTCTTGGGGCGGGCTCTGGAACTGTCTCCGTCTTGTACGAAGGCGATTCCCGGAGAGGCCTACCCTCAACTGTACTGAACCGCGCGAGCCATCGCTGTAGGACGGCAGGATGAGCTTCGAAAACCGGCAGACAGCAGGTGTTTGCTGAAAAATTCAGCGCATTCGGATCAGCGCTTTCCGGCTGCGTTGGTCAGCGGCCCCTTTACCGAGCCAGAACCGCCCCACTTCCCACCAGCTGGTGCGGATAGCAGTCACCGAACTCGCCCAGGCCGACCCGTCCCAGCCAGGCCTGCGCCCGTGTGCGTGCCTCGCTGTCGGGCACACCGCGGTATTGCAGGCCCATCATGACATTGCCGATGGCGCTGCGCCAAGGCATCAGGGCGTCCGTCTGGAACATGTAGCCCGCACGCGTGTTGATGCCTTGCAGCGGCTGGCTAAATACCCTCACTTCACCCGAAGAAGGTTGCAGCAGGCCCGCGCCCATATTGAGCAGCGTGGACTTGCCGCAACCCGTCGGACCAACCACCGAGACAAACTCGCCCGCCTTGAAGCGCAGTGTGGTGTTGCTGACAGCTGTGTAGCGCGGGCCGCCATCATTCTGCGACACGAAGGTGCAGGTGATGTCGTGCAACTCAAGCGCGCAGGCGTCAGCTATGTCTGACATGGCGCGAGCCTGCCCCATGCTTTCCGCCCGGCAGAGGCCAGTAGAGGCCAGTAGAGGCCGGCACCGGGAGCCTACAGGGTATTGCTCAAGCCTTGAACCGCTCTTTGGCCCGGCGCGCGAATTCATTGGTGTAGGTTTTGGCCAGGTCTATCCTGTCGGCTTTGATGCTGGGGTCAAAACTGGCCAGCGCCCTCAGGGCCGTACGCGCACCGTCATCAGGAATGATGCCGTCAAGCGCAATCGACTCGCGCACCTTGTTGAATGAGGCGAGGTACAGCGCACGGTCACCCAGCAGGTAGCTTTCTGGCACGGTCTTGATGATGTCGCCGGGACCAGCCGTCTGCAACCACTTCAGGCCGTGGACGATGGCATTGGCCATCGCCTGGCAGGTATTCGGATTTTTCTGGATGAAGTCCGCGGGCGCGTAGAGGCATGCGGCCGGCATCGGCCCGCCGAATACGTCAAGCGTCCCTTTGAGCGTGCGTGTGTCTGAAATGATTTTGACCTCGCCCTTTTGCTCCAGCATGGTCATGACCGGGTCGGTGTTGCTCATGGCATCAATCTGGCCGGAGCGCAGCGCAGTGAGCGCCCCGGCAGCGGTTCCCACACCGATAAAGCTCACGTCGCTGGCCTTGAGGCCGCCGCGCGACAGCACCAGATTGGCCATCATGTTGGTGGACGAGCCGGGCGCCGACACACCGATCTTCTTGCCCCTCAGGTCGGTAATCGATTTGTAATTGGGGAGGTTTTTGGTAGAAACGCCAAACGCAATTTGCGGCGCCCTGCCCTGCAGCACGAAAGCCCGGAACATCTGGTTCCTGGACTGCAGGTTGATGGTGTGCTCGAAGGCACCCGAACAGACATCGGCCGAACCACCCACCACCGCCTGCAGCGCGCGCGCGCCGCCAGCGAAGTCACTGATCTCGATATCCAGGCCTTCGGCCTTGAAGTAACCAAGCTGCTCGGAGATTGTCAGGGGGAGGTAATAAAACGCGGCCTTGCCGCCGACGGCGAGCGAGATTTTTGTTTTTTCAAGCTTGGGCTGTGCACGCAGGACCGACAATGACAACGTAGCCGCGGCCAGCGCGGCGCCACCGGCAAAGATCCGGCGCGAAATCAAGGGTGGGCGGGTCATGCGAAGTCCTCTCTTTGGTCAAAAAGAAGGATATCGGGACGTTAAAAAACCCGCATCGGGGTCATCCCGTGCGGGTTTTTACCGAAGGGCGGCGCTCGGTTACCAGTGGTTACTAGCCCTTGCCAGACATAACAGATCAGGCGCGCCGGACGCCCCTGGTTTCACCGATAGCCGGAGAAGAGGATGCCGATGTTGACCAGCATCGCCAGGGCCCAGATTGCAGAGCGGGCTTGGGCCAAATCGGCGATGTACATCATGATGTAGGCGATACGCAGCACGATGAACAGCAAGGCCAGAATGTCCAGGCTTGTCTGCCCGGCCTGCAACAGGTGCGCAATGATGACCGCGGCAAAGAAGAAAGGCAGCGCCTCGAAGGTGTTGGCCTGGGCTGCATTGGCCCGACCGCGCCAATCAGTCTGTCGGGCCAGCCAGCCGCGCGGGTTGTTGTTGTCAAAGCCTCCCTGGCGTTTGGGGGTGGTCATCATGCCGTACTTCGCAAGCCCGGCGCAGGCCAGGGGCAGCAAGGCAGCGATCAGTACACACCAATAGGCAATGGTGAAACGTGCAAACGTCATGGTGAATCCCTCGTCCAGTTTTTTTGGGCTTAGTTTTTTTCGCTTTCGCCCTGTTTTTATTCAATGCATCGCGCAGACTATGAAAATGATAGCAGCCTGCCCCTCCACTGTTTCAGTTGCATCTATCGCCATCGCCGCCGTCATCGGCGGTCCACCAGCGCGTGGGCAATCGTGCCCAAATCCACGTACTCCAGTTCACTGCCTACGGGAACACCCCGGGCCAGGCGCGTCACCTGTACGCCGCGGCTTTTCAGCGCCTGGGCAATCACGTGCGCCGTTGCCTCGCCCTCGGCGGTGAAGTTGGTGGCCAGAATGACCTCTTGCACCTCACGCGAGGCCGGCGGCACCGGCTCGCCATGCTCGTCCCGGGGCACGACGCGGTCAAACAGTTTTTGCAGGCCGATGTCGTTCGGTCCAATGCCATCCAGCGGACTGAGCTTGCCCATGAGCACGAAGTAAAGGCCCCTGTAGGCCAGCGTCCGCTCCAGTGCCGCCTGGTCTGCCGGAGTTTCCACCACACACAGCTTGCTCCGGTCGCGTTGCGGATTCGCGCAGGTGGCACAAACCTCCTGCTCGGTCAGGGTGTTGCACAGGGTGCAATGCCTGATGCTGCTCACCGCATGCTCCAGGGCCCGCGCGATCTGCAAAGCGCCGGGCTTGTCGTGCTGCAGCAGATGAAAAGCCATGCGCGCAGCCGATTTGACACCCACCCCCGGCAGCTTGCGCAGCGCCTGGGTCAGGCCTTCGAGAGCGTTGGAGTCAGCCATTGGAAATGCGGGTCCGCCGTGGGTGTCGAGTTCGCACAAATACCCGGCTACAAGCCCGCAACGGCAGCCTCAGCCAGACCGGAGACGATCAGAATGGAAACTTCATGCCCCCAGGCAGTCCCGGCATGCCGGCTGTCAACTTGCCCATTTTTTCCTGGCTGACTTCCTCGGCCTTGCGTACTGCCGCGTTGAAAGCAGCCGCCACCAGGTCTTCGAGCATGTCTTTGTCATCAGCCAGCAAACTGGGGTCAATCTCAATGCGCTTGACGTCGTGCTTGCAGGTCATGGTGACCTTGACGAGGCCGGCGCCGGCTTCCGCCGTCACTTCGACAAAAGCCAGTTCTTCCTGCGCTTTTTTGAGGTTGTCCTGCATCGCCTGCGCCTGTTTCATGAGGCCTGCGAGTTGTCCTTTGTTGAACATGGTTCTTTCCTTTAAATTCCGGCTTTACAACGGGTGTCGATCATATCGGCTTGGGGGCAAGGGGCCTGATGCTGCCCGGAACGATCCTGGCCCCCCAATCGCGAATCATGTCCTGCACAAACGGGTCGTTCTGAATCATCTCTTCGGCAGCCCGCTGGCGCTCGGCCGCCGCGGCAGCGTTGCGGCGTGCCGGGGTGTCACTCACGGGGCCTATTTCCACCGTCAGCCTGATGGCCGTGTCGTCGAGGGCCTGTTGCAATGCAGCCTGCAATTTCTCGCGGGCTGCGGTCTGGTTCAATGACTCCCGCTCCACACGCAAGATCCATGAGCCGTCGTCCCGGCTGCGCAGCTCTGACTGCAGCGCCAGCTCGCGTGTCAGCGCGGCAACCGCCTCGGCCACCACCAGTTGGTTCACGGTCTGGCTCCATACATCGCCGAGCGGCGTGATGGCCAGGGGTACGGCAGCGGGTGCGGTTGGCTGCATCCGCTGTGCGGGCGTCGGCCCGCGAGGCGGCTCCACAGACGCTTCTGAATTGATAGCAACAGGCTCAGCTTTTACTGTAGCGGGAGCCTCGTTGCGTCCTTGACCCTGGCTTGGGAAGCGTTCCGGCGCCATGTCAGGCACTGGCCGGGACATCGGCGCCGCCACAGCCGGCTCAGGCACCGCATGCGCGGCAGCAACGGCCGGCTCAGGCTGCGGCTTTTTTTCGGGCTCGGCGGCGCTCCCCGGCGAGGAGCCTGGTGACCTGGGCTGTGCGGCAGGCACCGGAATGGCCGACGGCTTGAACGCCAGCAAGCGCAACAGCACCATGGTCAGACCCGCATACTCATCGGGCGCCAGGCCCAACTCGCCGCGGCCATGCAGGCACAGGCTGTATAGCAGCTGTGTTTCGTCGGCTGGCAAGGTGCGGGCCAGCCGGGCTGTTTCGGCGATTTCGGGGTCGGCATCATCGCCGGCCCCCCTGTCCGGCACAGCCTGCAGCACCGCCATGCGCTGCAGCACGGTGGTCATTTCTTCGAGCGTGGAAGCGGCGCTCAGGCCATTGAGCCGCAAGGCTTCGGAGGTTTCCACCACCGTTTTCCCGTCGCCGCGCGCCAGCGCATCCAGCAGGCGAAACACATAGCTGCGGTCCACGCTGCCCAGCATGGTGCGCACACTGGCTTCCAGCAATTGGCCAGAACCAAAGGCAATGGCCTGATCAGTCAGCGAGAGCGCATCGCGCATGGAGCCTCGGGCCGCACGCGCCAACAGGCGCAGGGCCTGGGGCTCGGCGGGCACATTTTCGGTGCCCAGCACCAAGGCCAGGTGCTCCAGCACCGTCTCAGGCGCCATGGGGCGCAGATTGAACTGCAGGCAGCGCGACAGCACGGTGGCCGGCACCTTCTGCGGATCGGTTGTGGCGAGCACAAATTTGAGGTACTCGGGGGGTTCTTCAAGCGTCTTGAGCATGGCGTTGAACGCCGTGTTCGTGAGCATGTGAACCTCGTCAATCATGAAGACCTTGAAGCGTCCGACCACCGGCTTGTAAACCGCCTGCTCCAGCAACTGCGCAATTTCATCCACCCCCCGGTTGGACGCCGCGTCCAGTTCGGTGTAGTCGACAAAGCGGCCGCTGTCGATGTCGATGCATGCCTGGCAAACGCCGCAGGGCTCGGCGGTAATGCCGCCCTGCCCGTCAGGTCCTGTGCAATTGAGCGACTTGGCGAGAATGCGTGACACAGTGGTTTTGCCAACGCCCCGCGTGCCGGTGAAGAGATAGGCGTGGTGCAAGCGCCGTGTGCTCAGCGCATTGCCAAGTGCCTGCACCACATGCGACTGACCCACCATTTCAGAGAAATTTCGGGGACGGTATTTGCGGGCAAGAACTAGATAGGACATTCAGCCATTCTAAATTGCCGTGGGATTATGCGGTTGAAACTGCTGAGGCGGCGGGCGCCCGGCATCAGCCCCCGCGAGACGGTGTGGGCGATAGTTTTTTATTCAACACGACACGCCAAGCTCCCTTGGACCATGGGTAAACGACTGGTAAAAATGGTTTGACAGGTGTCGCGGCTTGCAACGCCGCAGCAAGGTCATTCCCAACTCCCTTACAATAACCGGTGACGGGCCTTCCCGCATGATAAAGCGGCCAACCGGGTCAGGTGGGGAACCAAGCAGCCCTAACTGTGGAGTCAGTGCCGGGGTCAAGGCTCGTCACCTTATTCATCAAAAACCGTGTATTCATGCGGTTTCCAAGCCCATCGGGGCTCTCGCTTCGGCTTTTGTATCACTTCGTTGTGTCACTTTCTTAATCTATGACTACGGATAAAGACATGGCACAGATAGAAGGGCTTCCCTCACGCGCGCTGCGCGGCCTGTGCAACCCATGGATTGAACCCCTTGCCCAACGCCGGCGACCATCTGGCGGACGGCCCCAAAGACAAGACGTCGCGCCGCTATCAGCGTAAAAGCTCTTCGATGGCCGCCGTGGTGTTCAGCGCGTGTTCGGCGATCTGCGCCGACATCAGCGCCAGCGAAGCCAGGGGGTAAGTGCCGCTGACAATGCCGCAGTAGGCGACCTCGGCGGCCACCGCATCCTGGCCCAGTCCTTCGGTGGCGGCGGTGATGCACTCCTCGGCACTCGCCAGGCCTGCGTCGCCGAAGAGCTCCTGGCCTTCATGGCTTACGCGGTAGTCAAAACGTCCCGCCCCGTCAGGGTCAATGGAAAAACGAACAATCATGCCAGCAGGTCTTTCTCAGGAAATCCATCGGCCTCGGGCATGACCACCACGGTCAGCCAGTAACCGGCCAACTCGCCGATCACTTTGACAAAGCTCTCAAAATCGACGGGTTTGGTAATGTAGGAGTTGCAGCGCAGACTGTACATTTTCTGGATGTCGGCGGCTTCGTAAGAGGTGGTCAGCACCACCACCGGCAGATGGCGAAGTTTTTCGTCCTTGACGATTTCAGACAGCACTTCATGACCATCCATTATCGGCATGTGCATGTCCAGCAGGATCAGGTCAGGGGTGGGAACATTGGCATAAGGACCTTGCTTGCGCAGAAACTGCATGCATTTTTTGCCGTCGTCGACATGATGCAGATTGACGCGCAGACTGGCCGAGTCAAACGCTTCGCGGGTTAAAAAAACATCGTCCTCGTTGTCTTCAACCAGCAAAATTTCTGCAACGCGGCTGCCGGCGAGGGGTCGGGTCTTCATGAAGGGCTGCTCTTGGAAAGCATATCCGGGATTGTGAAGCAGAAAGTGCTTCCTTCACAGGGGGCTGACTTTATCCAGATTCTGCTACCGTGGCGCTCAATGAGCGCTGCGGCAAACAGCCAGTCCAATGCCAGAGTCAAAAAGCAATTGAAGAAGTTGAAGCAATTGAAGCAATTGAACCGCTATCAAATCTGCGGTCAGATCAACAGCGATGGGTCAATAGCGATTGCCGGCATCCTTCTGCTGGAGATCAAAATGACGCAGGACGCCCTGCCCGGCCACATATCCGCTGGCAAAACAGGCCGTGAGCAGGTAGCCGCCCGTGGGCGCTTCCCAGTCAAGCATTTCGCCGGCGCAAAATACGGGTTGGGCTATACCTTTGGGTGCCTGAAGTTGCAGCTGTGCGTCCATTGCTTCAAAAGGCACGCCACCGGCGCTGCTAATGGCTTCGTCGATCGGCCGGGGAGCGAGCAGCGTCACCGGTAATGCCTTGATGGCGTGGGCAAGCTGGACGGGGTCGTTGATGGCGTCCTTGCCGAGCAGTTCATGGAGGATGGCGGCCTTGATGCCGTCGAGGTTCAGGCGGCTTTTCAGGTGGCTGGACAGCGAGCGCGAGCCACGCGGGTGACGCACCTCAACCAATACCTGCTCTGGCGATTTGTCCGGCAGCAAATCGAGCTTGAAGGTGGCGCTTGCGTGCGTCGCAATCTCATCACGCAACAGGCTTGAAACGGCATAAACGAGGCTGCCCTCGACACCTGTGGCAGTCGCCACGAATTCCCCCTTGCGGTGGAAAGTGCGGTCGCGTGAATCCGTGAAGTGGATGGCGACCGACTTGAAAGGCTGACCGGCAAAGCGGCTGGTGAAATGTTCGGTCCAGCCCACTCGCGGCAGCGGTGCGCTGCCGATCAGCTCCTTCAAAAACTCACGGCGGCTCTCGACAGGCCCCGTCATGACCGGCTCCGCCTCGCCGGCCGGCCGTGCGACCACGTCAAAGCCACAGTTGGAAGGCTTCAGCGGTGCAAGCGCTACGCCGCGCTCGGCCAGCAGCGGCACCCACGCACCGTCCGATCCCAGGCGCGCCCAGCTGGCGCCGCCCAGTGCCAGCACCACGGCGTCCGCCTGTACCAGCACCTCACCGGCGGGTGTTGAAAATTTCAGGGCGCCGCCCAGGTCGCCGTCATCGGCCCAGCCCAGCCAGCGGTGCCGCATGGAAAATTTCACGCCCGCACTGCGCAGGCGGTGCAGCCAGGCGCGCAGCAACGGCGCGGCCTTCATGTCCTTGGGAAACACGCGGCCTGAACTGCCGACAAAGGTTTCCACACCCAGTGTTTCGGCCCAAGCGCGCAGCTGGGTCGGACCAAAAGCGGCGAGCAAAGGCTGCAGTTGGCCGCTGCGCTCGCCGTATCGGCCCAGGAAGGCCGGCGGCTCTTCAGAATGCGTGAGGTTGAGGCCACCCTTGCCGGCCAGCAGGAACTTGCGACCGACCGAAGGCATGGCGTCATAAACGGTGACCGACGCGGCAGCGCCGGCGCCTGCCAGCACCTCCGCGGCCATCAGGCCCGCGGGGCCGCCACCAATGACGGCAACCCGCAACGGACCCTGCCGCGGCGTGTGCTGCGGGGACTGCAGCGATTTATCAGGAGAGGTCAAGTGGTTCAAGTAATTTCCGTCTGCCCTGGGTGAGCATGGTTGTGCGTCAAGGTCAAAAAGCCGCAGTCGCGGCAAACCGGGGCCATTTCGTGCGGCACGAGCTTGTCACGGTTTTACTTTGCTTTCTGCTCTTTGTTCTTGATAGCTGGAAGCCCGTAAATCAGGACAACAGCGTAAAAAGGTTGATAGCCCCAGCCAGGGGCGATACGCCGCCAGCCTGGCCATTGGTTCAATTATTGCAGGCCGGTGCGCGTCGCTCCGCGCAACGCATCGGCCCCGGTCAGGAAAGTTCCACCACCGTTCCCGATCCCGTCAGGAAAGCGGCCTTCACCATGGCCGCCGGGTAAATCTGCTGCACCGCCGCGCGGTAGGCCTGCATCTGTGCCAGCAAGGTCGGCTGCAGTTGTGGCGCGCCGGCCGACTTGTAGTCCAGCACCCACCAATGGCCCTCGTGGCCGGCGTCCTTGCGCTGCACCAGACGGTCCAGCCGCAGGGGCTGGCCTTGGTAGACCAGATCAACCTCGTTGCCCTGCCAAGCCACCATCTCGGGGTTCCAGGCCCAGGCGCCCTCACCCGTCACAATGCGCCGCGCCAGCTCGGCTGCCCGCCCGGCCTGCGCCGGGCTGAGGTGAAATTCACGCGTGACAGCCGCCACCTGCTGAGCGGAAAACGGTGCGCCCCATTCCAGCAGGCGGTGCATGGCCTTGCCGACACGGGCAACGGCACTGTCTTCTTGCTCAGACAGCGCTGCCAATGCCTTGGGGGTCGCCGTGTCAGGCAAGACGGGCAGCTCGGGCAGGTAGAAAATGCGGCCATCCACAGCGCCAGCGGCGACCGAGCCAGCGGATTCAGCCACCGGCGCCGGCAACTCGCCGACCAGCCCGTGCAGGCGCTGCCACCAGCTTTCGCTGGTCTCGCGGTGCGGTTCGATTGACGAGATCACCAGCGTGTGGCGCGCGCGGGTCAGGGCCACGTACAGCGCATTGAGCTCTTCACGCTTGCGCGCCAGCAGCTCTGCGGCCAGCAGCTCTTCCGCGCAGGCCGGCGGCCGGCTTTCACTGACCAAAAACACAAATTTATGCGGCGCGGCAGCTTCGCCGGGCCAGTCGACCAGCACGCCCATGCTGTCGGCATTGCGCTCCACCGTGTCGGTATCCAGCAGCAACACGGCATCGGCCTCCAGTCCTTTCGCGCCGTGAATGGTCAGCAGCCGGACGGCATCGTTGCTGACGGCCGCAGGGGCCAGCGTGCCGCCCGCCTTCAGCGCCCGCACAAAGGCATAAGGCGTGGCATAGCGCCCGCCGTCACGGTCCAGCGCCACACCCAGCAGCGCGCGCAGGTTGGCCAGCACGGTGCTGCGCTGGGCGGCCGGCGCGGCAGCCGCAAAACGCGCCAGGACATCGCCGTCGTCGTAAATGCCTTGTAGCGCATCATGCGGCGGCAGCTGGTCCAGCCAGCCCTTCCATCGGGTAAAAATAGCGCCTAGTCCTTGCAGTTCACCAGTAAGCAGCTCTGTTTCTTGTAGCACCTGGTACCACGGAACCCGCAGCTCACGCTGCAGCAGGGCAAGCTGCACCAGGCTGGTATCGGCCACGCCAAACAGCGGCGAGCGCAAGGCTCGCGCCAGCGACAAGTCGTGCTGCGGCGACACCAGCACATCCAGCAGCGCCACAACGTCCAGCACCTCGCAGCAGTCGATGAGGTCGGTTTTTTCACCAATCTGCGCTGGAATGTGTAGCGCGCGCAACTCGTCCTGCAAGGGCAGCAGGCCGGCGCGCTTGCGCGACAGCACCATGATGCCGGACGGCTTGAGCCCGCTGGCCAACTGCCCGGAGATCCATGCTGCGGCCTGCCGCGCCTCGCGCGTGCGCAGGGTTTCCTCGGGCAGCTCGCGCGGCGTGGTCAGGCTGTCGCGCCAGCCCGAATCCAGACCATCCGGGGCTGCTTCGCCCGTGTCTTTCTGCCTCGGTATCGGCGGCAGGCGTCCCGTCGCGCCGGCGCGGCCAGACGCCGTGGTGTGCTCGCGAAAGCCCTCATACCCGTCTGCCTCGCGAGCCGTCACCATGGCGGCGTTCACCATGTCAATCACCCCCTCGGCATTGCGACGGGTATGGTCGCAGCTCAGCAGGTCGCCGCCGAGGCCCTCAACCACAAAGGCCTGCGCGGCACGGAACACCTGCGGTTCGGCGCGTCGAAAGCGATAAATGCTTTGCTTGGGGTCGCCCACCAGAAACACGCTGGGCGCCGACCCGGCGCCGGAATAACCGATCAGCCAGGAATACAGCGACTGCCACTGGAGCGGGTTGGTGTCCTGGAACTCGTCAATCATCAAATGCTTGATGCGCGCATCCAGCCGCTCCTGCACCCAGCCCGACAGCACCGGGTCGCCCAGCATGACGAGCGCCGCGCGCTCGACATCATTCATGTCGATCCAGCCACGCTCGCGCTTGAGGCCGGTGAACTGCGTGATCAGGGCACGAGTCAGACGGACCATGCGCTGCTGGTGCAGCCAGGCCTCATGCTGCTGGCCGGCCGCCATCGCGCGCAACGCCAGTTCCTGCGCCTGCCGCACGATGTCGATGCCGACGATTTTCTCGCCGAACTTGCGCGGACTTCCCTTCTCGGTCAGCAGCGCACCGAAAACGGCGGACATGTCCATATCCTCCGCCGACAAAGCCTGCATCAACTCCACGCCCTTGGCCGAGAAAGTGGGAGCACTGGCCCGGCCCAGCGCCTTTGCCGCTTCCAGCAAAGTCTGGCGGCGCACGGGATGGACCAGCCATTCCCCGGGCGCATCCAGCCCGCCGAAGTCAGGGTACTGCACGCCAAAGGGCAGCACCGAGGCATCGATCACGCCCTGCTCGTCGGCCAGCGTGAATTCGGTGCGCTTGTCGAGTGCGGTCTGCAGGGCCTTGTCGGTCTGGAAACGGCCATGTGTCAGCACCACCGCCTCAAAGTCCGCCTTCAGCGAGTCATGGGCCGCCACCGCGGCGTAAAACCGCCGCCACACCAGCGCGCGTGCCGGGGCATCGTCCTCCAGCAGTTCGTAATTGACCGGCAGGCCCAGCCTTTGCATCACGGCCACGGGCGCGCTGCGCAGCAAGGCGGCAAACCAGCTGTGGAAGGTACGGATCTGCACCGAGCGCCCACTGGTCAGGATGGAACGGTATAAATTTGACAGCCGCTTGCGCATTTCAAGCGCAGCTTTCAGGCCTTTTCCGCTTGAATCGCCAAACCGGACACCGCGTATTTCCAGCTCGCGCTGCAGCATGGCATCGTCGGCGTGGGTAAAAACCTTGAGCCAGTCGTCCAGCCGTTCACGCATTTCACCAGCGGCCTTTTTGGTGAAGGTGATGGCGAGTATTTCGTGGGGCCGAACTTGCGCATCGGGATCACTCCCTGCACCGTCCAGCAGAGCGCGCACGATGCGCGACACCAGCATCCAGGTTTTGCCAGCGCCGGCGCAGGCCTCGACCGCAACGCTGCGGCGCGGATCGCAAGCGATGGCGTAGAACGCGTCAGCGGAAATCGGCTCACCGTTGCACTCGTAGGCGGCATGATGGACGACCTTCATCGCCCGAACCTCCTGACGGGCGCAGGCATCTCATCCCAGCAGGGACAGCGGAACCGGCCTTGGCCTGCCCTGAGCCCGTCGCAGGGCCGAGCCGCAGGCATTCCATACCAACAGGGGCCGCGGAACCGGCTTTGCCGGGCCGCAGGCGCAGCGGTCCCCTCGGGGGGAAGCGTAGTACACGAAGTGACAAGCGTGGGGGTCCTACTCATTCCAGAAATCCTTGCGGCACAGGCCCCGCGCCGCACAGTACCCGCAGGCCTTGCCCTCGCCCAGTGCAGGTAACGGAGCGCCGCGCGCAATGCGGTCCATGTCGGTCAAAATGCTGTCAATCAGCGCGTCGCGCAGGCCCACGATCTCCGGTTGCCCGTAGGTGCGGGTGGCCTCTTTCTCGCCGAGGTTGACATAAGCGGCCGCCAACGTGTCGTCATCCATCAGCGCGGCATAAAACGCCAACTGGGTGTCTTCCTGCCCATCCTTGATGCGCTCGGCCGTCACTGTGCGCGGCTCGGTCTTGTAGTCAATCAGCAGCGTGTGGCCATCGGCCTGGCGGTCGATGCGGTCCAGCTTGCCGATCAACTGCAGCTTGCCCAGGGGCATTTCACGCTCGGCTTCCGCCTCCTCAAAACGGGCGCCCACCGCCTCGTGATCGGTGAGCCAGGCCAGGTAGCCCTCGCGCACGCGCGGCCAGATCGCGGCGAATGGCAGGAACTCGCTGTCGCTCAGGGCCAGCTCCTGCGTGGCCCGCTCTGCCGCTGCATTGATCATGGCTACCCGCGCAGGTAAATCCTGGGCTGGGGCCGCTTTCAGTGCTTCATGAAAGTGGTGCAGCAGGCTGTGCAGCCAATTGCCGAAGTCGCGCTTGCCCAGTTCGCCCTCCAGTTCCTCGGGCTCCTGCAACCTGAGCTGGCGCAGCGCAAAGAAACGGTAGGGGCAGCGGCGCAAGTCTTCATAGGCGCTGGCCGACAGCCGGGTCACCGGCAGGGCCTCGCCCGTGGGCGCGGGATGCGGCGTGGGTCGCACGGCGACGGCGCGCAAGCTGCGGGAGTCACTCGCCAGGGCCGGGCTTTCGCCATGCCCGGCTTGTGCAAGCAGCAGTTCCTGCACAAACCCACTGGGAATCAGGTGCTCACCACCCTCGCTGGTGCGCCAGAGCAAATCCACATGCGGCAGCTGCAAGGCATAGTGCCAGGCCTGGCGGGCTGCCCCGGCCAGAGTTTCACGCGAGGGCAGGCCGAGCACTTCGCGCTGCCCGGGTGTCCAGAGACCCGCAGGCTCGGGCGAAACCGGCAGGCGGATTTCATCGCAGCCCGGCAACACGACCGCCTGCATGGGCCGCCCCAGGAGCTGCGCCAGCGGCAGGATCACCACCTGCTCGCCCTGTGGGTGCTCGGGGGAAAACTTGCCACCCTCCAGCGCCTGGTTCACCCAGCTGGTGAAGGCAGCCAGCGTCATCGTGGGTGCGCTGTCGAACTCCGCCTCGGCGCCTTCGTGCAGGCGGAGCACGTCGAGCACCGTCTGGCCGGCCTCATCGAGCGCCAGTGCCTCCCACTGCCCCGCTGACTGCAGGGCGGCGCGCAGGTCGCGCAGCCACACGGCCAGCGGACGGGCGCGGGCCGAGGCCTTGCGCAGCCCATCCACCCGTGGGGCAAGCTGCTGGATGGCGGCGAAAGCCGGCTGCGGCGTGGCGGGCAGATCGCGCCAGGCGCGCAGGCCAGCCTTGCGCAATTCGATTTCCGCTGCAGTTACCTCGCCTGGGCTGAATGCGGGCGCGTTCTTCAGCCAGTCCAGCACCGCATCGGTGGAGGCGTCCCAGGGCATGGCGCGCAGCAGGCCCATCAGGCTGGCCGCAGCACGCGTGGTGGACAGCTTCCAGCCCGTTTCATCGCGCATCGCGATGCCGCGCTCGGCCAGCATGGCGCCAACCCGGCGAGTGAGGAGCCGGTCCTGCGCAATCAGCGCGACGGGACTGCGCCCCTCGGCCAGGTGCGTCAGCACACAGGCGGCGGCCCGCCAGGCCTCGTCTTCGGCATCCATCGCGGCGTGTAGCGACGGCAAGGGAAATTCGCCTTGGGCCGGTAGGTCCTCCGGCAGGCAGAGCGCAATGGAGACGGACCGCTCTCCAAAATGAGCCTTCAGTGCGTCGGTCAGCGGTTCAGCCTGAAAGCCTTCGAGTACCGCAAACAGCGCCGGCCGGGCCTGGAACAGGCGATCGGATGCGTAGGCCGAGGTCGCCGCCCAAGCCAGCGCAATCTGTCCCACAGCGGCTTCCAGCGCCAGCACCGGGGAATCCTGGCCAGCCTGCAGCGAGACGGCCAGGCGTTGGCTCCAGGCCTGGCGCTCCGCGGGCAACACGGCCGCCGCCACCCGCGCCAGGCTCCATGCGGCGTCGACGAGTCGCCCGGCGAGTGCGTCCTGTTGCGCCCCCAAACCGGCCCGCTCCAGCAGCGAGGCGGCAGTCAGCATGTCTACCGCCACATCCATGCGCAAATCGTCACCCGATGGCGTGAAAAGCCCCAGCGTGCCACCCAGGCTGCTGGCCCAGTTCATGGTGGTCTCAAACCGGGGCACAAAAAAAGTCTCGCCTGCGGCGGCTGCCCATGCCTGCCGCGCCTGTTGTATCAACTGCACGTAAGGCAGCAGCACCACGGCCTCGGCGGGATGCACATTGCGCGCTTTCAGCGTCGCGGCCAGTTGCGCCACGACGCGCTGCCAGCAGAGCACATCCGGGGAAGTCACGGCGTTCACGGCGATATCAGCGGTCTTTGGGGTCTCTGGCGGCATGGATTGATCAGGGAACTCGGAAACAGGAAAAACGGGCGGCGAGCGATACGCAGGGCATATTTCAGAGGACGGCTATCGGGGCCATAGCGGCTGCATAAGCGACCCGGTTACTTGCTTTCTGACACAATGACTGCAACTTTAGCCGTATCTCGTAACTAGACCAAAGGAGCCGTCATGGCGAGCGAATTGATCAAACATACCACCGATGCCACTTTTGAAGCCGACGTGCTGAAATCCTCGACGCCCGTCCTGGTGGACTATTGGGCCGAGTGGTGCGGTCCCTGCAAGATGATTGCCCCCATTCTTGACGAAGTGGCCACCGGCTATGACGGCAAGCTGCAGATCGCCAAAATGAATGTCGATGAAAACCGCGACATTCCCGCCAAGTTCGGCATTCGCGGCATTCCCACGCTGATGCTGTTCAAGGATGGCCAGCTGGCGGCCACCAAAGTTGGCGCCATGAGCAAGGCCCAGTTGACCGCGTTCATCGACCAGCAACTGGCCTGAACATTTCGCATTGCCATCAGGAAGCCGGGCCTGCCCCGGTTTCCTGATCCGGCACTGGCTTGTTTCTTGCCCAGCGCAAATCCCTTGTCCCTTTGAGCCCGCGCCCCGGGCGCCTGCCGGGGACGCCTCGATACCCCCGATTTACATCCTGATTTTCCTGTCATAATGCGCTTTATTCGCCAGACGGTTGTTACCGGCTGGTTCGAGTTCCCGGTTTGTAAGCCTTTCTCCTCTGCGGCTTCTTTTCAAACCTCCCCCGTTTTTTAAATGAACTCCGCAAGGAGTAATTCCATGCACTTAAACGAACTCAAGGCACTGCACGTGTCTGAAGTCCTCAAGCAGGCCGAAGCCCTGGAGATCGAAAACGTTGGCCGCATGCGCAAGCAGGAGCTGATGTTTGCCATCATCAAGAAGCGGGCAAAAACCGGCGAAACCATCGTCGCCGATGGCGTGCTGGAAGTGCTGCCGGACGGTTTTGGCTTTCTGCGTGCGCCCGACTCGAGCTACACCGCCAGCACCGACGACATCTACATCAGCCCAAGCCAGATCCGCCGCTTCAACCTGCACACCGGCGACATGATCGAAGGCGAAGTGCGCACCCCCAAAGACGGCGAGCGCTACTTTGCACTGAACAAGCTCGACAAGGTCAACGACGGCGCGCCGGAAGACAACAAGCACAAGGTCATGTTCGAGAACCTGACGCCGCTATTCCCGCGCGAGCAGTTCAAGCTCGAGCGCGACATCAAGGCCGAAGAAAACCTGACCAGCCGCATCATCGACATCATTGCCCCCATTGGCAAAGGGCAGCGCGCCCTGCTGGTGGCACCGCCCAAATCCGGCAAGACGGTGATGATGCAGAACATCGCCCACGCCATCACCGCCAATTACCCCGAAGCGGTGATGATGGTGTTGCTGGTGGATGAGCGTCCTGAAGAGGTCACCGAGATGCAGCGCAGTGTGCGCGGCGAAGTGATTTCTTCCACCTTCGACGAACCCGCGGCGCGCCACGTGCATGTGGCCGAAATGGTGATCGAGCGCGCCAAGCGCCTGGTCGAACTCGGCAAGGACGTGGTCATCCTGCTGGACTCCATCACCCGCCTCGCCCGTGCCTACAACAATGTGCTGCCCTCATCGGGCAAGGTGCTGACCGGCGGTGTCGACGCCAATGCACTGCAGCGCCCCAAGCGTTTCTTTGGTGCGGCCCGCAAAATCGAAGAAGGCGGCAGCCTGACCATCATTGGCACGGCGCTGGTCGATACCGGCAGCCGCATGGACGAGGTGATCTTTGAGGAATTCAAGGGCACCGGCAACTGCGAGATTCACCTGGATCGTCGTTTGTACGAAAAACGCGTGTTCCCGGCCATCCACCTCAACCGCAGCGGCACCCGCAAGGAAGAGCTGTTGCTAGCGCCCGAAATTCTCCAAAAGTCGCGCATTTTGCGTCAATTCATGTACAACATGGATGAAATCGAGTCCATGGAGCTCATGCTGAAGAACATGAAAGCGACGAAAAACAACCACGAATTCTTCGACATGATGCGGCGAGGCGGCTAAAGCCGACTCGCCAACTATGGCCCCCACGGCTCACTTCGTGTAGCTTCCTGCCCCCCCCGAGAGGGCCGTTGCGCCTGCGGCCCGGCMAAGCCGGTTCCGCGGCCCCGGCTCGGTTAAATCCAAGCCCTTCGAAGCCCCCGGAGCTGCTTTCGCCACAAAATCACCCCTCATGAGGCCAAAACCGCTGTAAGTGGTTGATTTCATGCCATAATATTAGGCTTAGCGGAAAGTGCCCAGGAATGGCTTGAGTGGCTCCCGCAACGAATAAGGAAAGATCATGAAAGAAGGCATTCACCCCAATTACCGCGAAGTTTGTTTCCTGGACCTGTCCAACAACTTCAAGTTTGTGACCCGCTCCTGCGTGAACACCAAAGAAATGGTGAAGATGGAAGACGGCCGCGAGCTGCCCCTGTACAAGCTCGATACGTCCAGCGAATCGCACCCCTTCTACACCGGTACCCAAAAATCCGTGGACAACATGGGTGGTCGCGTTGAGAAATTCCGCAACCGCTTCGGCAAAACCGCTGCCAAAGAGGCAACGCCACCAGCTGCCGAGTAAGCTGCGAAACATTCTTTCGCCAGCCTGCAAGAAGCAGCCTGAATTTCAGGCTGCTTTTTTTTCGGCTAAAACTGCCCTTGCTTGCCATGAAAATCGCTATCCGGCCCCCCTGCAGACATCTTTCCTGAGCACCAAGCCGTTTTGAACAAACCTTCGCCCGCCATCATTGCCCAGTCTGCCGTGCGCCGCCTGCCGCGGCTGGCGCTGTTGTTGTTTTGCGCGGCCTACGTGCTGCCGGGATTTTTTGGCCGTGGTCCGTGGAAATACGAGGACATCGCCGCCTTCGGCGTCATGCGGGAGTTGACGTCCAGCGCGGCCAACTGGCTGCAGCCTCAGCTGCTCGGACAGGTCACCGATTTTGAAGCACTTGTGCCCTATTGGCTGGGCGCCCTCGCGATCAAATGCCTGCCTTTTCTGGACCCGGCCTTTGCCGTGCGCATTCCGTTCGGCCTGCTGCTGGTCCTGACGCTGCTCACCACCTGGTACGCCATCTACTACCTGGCCCGCAGCCCACAAGCGCAGCCGGTAGCCTTTGCCTTCGGCGGAGAAGCCGGCCCGGTGGACTACGCCCGCGCCATTGCAGACGCCGGTTTGCTGGCGCTGATTGCCAGTCTGGGCCTGGCACAGTTGTCTCACGAGACGACCCCCGCGCTGGCGCAGCTGGGCTTTACGGCCCTGGTGTTTTACGCAATGTCTGCCAGCCCGTACCGCCGGGCGACCAAAATTCGGGGCCCTGCACTGGGCCTGTTGATCGGTCTTGCAGGACTTACCCTGAGCGGCGCGCCCACACTGGCCCTGCTGCTGGGTATGGGCGGTGTACTGGTCGAGGCGGCTCATCTTCGCTGGGGCTACGACCAGGATAGCCAGGGCAGCCAGGCCGACGCTGACAGCAGGCGGCAGTCCTGGCATTGGGTGCTGCTGATTGCCGGCGCCACGCTGCTGGCCGCACTGCTGGCGTACAAGCTGGACCTCTGGCGCTGGCGAATTCAGCTGCCCGGCGCCAGTGATCAACCGGCCTGGAGAGACTGGCGCCGGCTGGGTCGTCTGCTGCTGTGGTTCACCTGGCCGACATGGCCGCTGGCGCTGTGGACACTGTGGCGCTGGCGCAGACAGCTGGCGAGCCGCCACGTGGCCCTTCCCCTGTGGTTCGCGGGCATGGCTGTGGCCGCCACGCTGACCACCACAGCCTCCGACCGTAGTCTGCTGCTGAGCCTGCCACCGCTGGCGGCACTGGCGGCATTTTCCCTGCCAACGCTCAAGCGTAGCTGGACCTCGCTGATTGACTGGTTCACGCTGCTTTTTTTCACGGGCTGCGCCACCATCATCTGGGTGGTCTGGATTGCCATGCAAACCGGCGTGCCGCGGCAACCCGCGGCCAATGTGGCCAAGCTGGCGCCAGGCTTCGAACCCAGCTTTTCGTGGTTTGCTTTTTTGGCAGCAGTGGCAGCCACGCTGGCGTGGACCTGGCTCGTCAAATGGCGGGCCGGTGCACAGCGCGCAGCCATCTGGAAGTCGATGGTCCTGCCTGCCGGCGGCGCCACCCTCTGCTGGTTGCTGCTGATGACACTCTGGATGCCCTTGCTCGACTACGCGCGCAGCTATGCACCGATGTCGCGGCAGATCGCCAGCCTGGTTGACAAAAAAGCCTGCGTCGAGATATATGGGGTGGACAGCGCCCAGGCTGCTGGGCTGCAGTACCACGGCCAGCTGGAGCTGCGCCAGGCGACGCCTCATGCGAGCTGTCCTTACCTCGTCGTGGATGTCGATGCCCAGTCGACCCTCAGCAGCACCGTGAATATGCCGGACTGGGCGTTCCTGGCCACCGTACGCAGACCGACGGACAAAAACGAAAATGTCCTGGTGTTCAAACGGGTCAGCACAGATACGCAGGCCCGGGCGGCCAAGCCAGCCAGCTCGCCTGCCCACCCTTGAGCGAACTCAAAATCATCAGCCAGCACGCGGGAACTGTGCTGGTGGGCCAGCTGGCCGTGATGGCCTTTGGCGTGGCAGACACCGTGATCGCCGGGCGCTACAGCGACGAGGCCCTGGCAGCGCTGTCGGTAGGGTCGGCCATTTACATCAGTGTCTACGTCGGGCTGATTGGCATTGTCCAGGCCCTGCTGCCCATCTGGGCCGAGATGCGGGGCGCCCGCGAATACGAAGCTGTCGGGCGATCCTTGCGGCAAAGTCTTTACTTGTGCAGCTTGATCACTGCCGTCGGCATGGCTGCGCTGCTGTTTCCCGGCCCGCTGCTGCGCTGGGCGCAAGTGCCCGAACTCATGCAGGAGGAAGTGCAGCACTACCTCGCCATTCTGGCCTTCGGCTTTCTTCCCTCGCTGTTGTTCCGGGTTTACAGCACGTTCAACCAGTCGCTGGGCAAACCACTCCTGGTCACCTGGCTTCAGGTCGGTGCCCTGGCGGTCAAAATCCCGCTCTCAGTCTGGCTGGTGGCCGGCGGTGGCGGCGTCGCGCCCATGGGTGCCGCCGGCTGTGCCTGGGCCACGCTGACCGTCAACTACCTGTTGCTGGTACTAGCGCTGGTGATGCTGCGCTCGCAAGCGCTGTACAAGCCGTTTTACCTCTGGCGACGCATGGAGCGGCCCGACTGGCCGCAGATTCGCGGCTTTGCCCGGCTCGGTATTCCGGGTGGACTGGCCTATCTGGTGGAAGTGACCTCCTTTACCTTGATGGCGCTGTTCATCGCGCGATTGGGAACCACGGCCTCGGCAAGCCACCAGATCGCGGCCAGTGTGGCGGCCGTGCTTTACATGATGCCGCTGTCCATGGCCATTGCCTGCAGTGCGCGCGTGTCGTTCTGGTTGGGTGCCGGACGGCCTGACTACGCCGCGCGGGTAGTTGTTCTGGGCCTGAAACTCACAGGCCTGGCGGCCCTCGCGCTGGCCGCTACTATTTCGGTAGCAGGGAAGTTACTGGCAGGCTGGTATTCGGGCAACCCGGCGATCATTTCCCTCGCATCATCCCTGCTGGTATGGGTGGCTTTTTATCATGTGGCCGATGCAACCCAGGCGCTGTGCGCATTTTTGCTGCGTTGCTACCGCATCACGCTCACGCCGCTGGTGCTGTATGGAGTTTTGCTGTGGGGGCTGGGTCTGTTTGGCGGTTACCAGCTCGCCTATGAAGGTGTTGCAGGCCGGGCCGCCACGCAATCGGCCGGCAGTTTTTGGGCTGCCAGCACCATCGCCATCGGACTGGTGGCCACCTGCCTCCTGGGTTTGCTGTGGCACGCCGTTCGGCAGAGCCAGCGGGCAAGCCTTCAGAAAATTCAGGCAGCGTGAGCCCGACGTATGCGTGCCGCCGGAAAAATGATTGAAAAACGCGAACCGTGCCCCGGCTGGCTCTCGATATGCAGTTCAGCGCTGTGGCGCTGGACTACATGCTTCACGATGGCCAGACCCAAGCCCGTTCCGCCGGTTTCACGCGAACGACTGCGGTCAATGCGGTAAAAGCGCTCGGTCAGACGCGGCACGTGTTCGGGCTCAATACCCGGCCCGGTGTCCCTGACCTGAAACTGGCCACGCCCATCCTTGAGCAGCGTCCAGCTGACGCTGACCAGGCCCGTCTCCGGCGTGTAGCGCACGGCATTGGTCACCAGGTTGGACATGGCGCTGTAAAGCTCCGTCTGCACGCCCGCGATCTCACAGGCCGGCCCCGGGTCAAACTCCAGCTGATGCCCCTGCGGCGTAATCACGGCCGACAACGCCCTGGCCTCCTGCTCGCACTGGGCCAGCAGTGCATTGGTGGTGATCCAGTCATTGGCGCCGGGGAACGGGCTTCCTTCCAGGCGCGACAGGGTCAGCAAGTCACTCACCAGCGTTTGCATGCGCTGGGATTGCTGCGCCATCAGCGCCAGGTAACGGGCGCGCTCCGGCTCCTCCAGCGGCAGGGTTTGCAGGGTTTCGATGAAGCCGGACAACACCGTCAGCGGCGTGCGGATCTCATGCGACACATTGGCCACGAAATCCCGGCGCATGGCTTCCGCCAGCTCGACGGCGGTGATGTCCCGCGACAGCAGCAACTTGCGGTCTTTGCCGTAAGCGTGCACATGTACCGACAATTTCACGGGTCGCGCCGGTGTACTCAGGCTGCCAGGGATCACAACGTCATGCGAATAATTGCCCGAGGCCAGGTAAGCCTTGAAGGCAGGCTCGCGAACCAGGTTGGCAATATGCTGCATCACGTCGCGCTGCGCGTCGAAACCGAAATGCTGGGTTGCCATCTGGTTGCACCACTCGATGCGCCCCTGCGCATCCAGCAACACCACCCCGCTCGGGGAAGCCTGCATGGCCGCCAGAAACTCGTCCAGGCGTGCCTGGCTTTCCTGCAACTGCTGATCGCGGTTCTTGAGCAGCCGGCGGGTCCGGTCAACCACCTCCCCCCAGACACCGGGCAAGCGAGGTAGCTCCTGGCTATTCACCACTGCCGGCACTTCCCTGCCCTGTTCGGTACGCAGCCACCGGAGAAGTCGCCCCATGTAGAGGCTGTCGATCATCAACCAGACCAAAGCGCCCAGTGCGAGGCCCCCACCCAGACTCCACGCGAGCCCACCCTTCGCTGCAGTCCACCAACCCAAAGCGCCACCGGCCAACATGCAGGCGGCAAAAGCAATCCAGCGGTTGATCATGTGCCGGATTGTGCCGCAGCAGCGACCCGGCTGGCAGTGGCCGCCGCGGTCAGACGGTAGCCCGCCCCGCGAACGGTTTCGACCATCGCACCGGCAGCGCCCAGCGCTTCCCGCAGGCGCTTCACGTGAACATCCACCGTACGCTCTTCAATGAACACATGGTCACCCCACACCTTGTCCAGCAAGGTACTGCGGCTGTGCACACGCTCCGCATGCTTCATCAGGTAATGCAGCAGCTTGAACTCCGTGGGGCCCAACTTCAGTTCCTGGTTCTGGAACGAAATACGATGGGTGCCGGCATCCAGCACCAGCGCACCCACCGTCACGCTGTCGTTCACCGACTCGGGTGCGCGGCGGCGCAGCACGGCGCGAATACGGGCGAGCAGCTCCTGCGTTGAAAACGGCTTGGTGATGTAGTCGTCGGCACCGGCATCCAGGCCCGCGACCTTGTCAGGCTCATCGCCGCGGGCGGTCAGCATCAGGATGGGAATGGCCTTGGTGCGCGCCTGCTTGCGCCAATGACGCGCCAGCGCCAGGCCGCTCTGCCCTGGCAGCATCCAGTCGAGCAGGATGGCATCGGGCAGCACGGCGTCGAGTTCGCGCTGGGCCGCCACACTGTCCTGCACGACAACAGGTTCAAACCCACCATGCCTCAAGTTGACCGCAATCAGTTCGGCAATCGCTGGCTCATCTTCAACAATCAGTATGCGGGCTTGATGTTTCATGCGGCCTTACTTGACGGCGGACTCGATCTGGTCCATGGAGGTATGCCTGACATCCGCACCTTTGACGATATAGATGATGAACTCGGCGATATTCTTGGCATGGTCGCCCACACGCTCGATGGCCTTGGCGACAAACAGCAAATCCAGGCTGGCTGAAATGGTGCGCGGATCTTCCATCATGTAGGTGATCAGCTTGCGCACAAAACCGTCAAACTCCTGGTCAATCAAGTCGTCCTCCTTGAGGATGGATACCGCCGCAGCGGTATCAAGCCGGGCAAAGGCGTCCAGCGCCTTGCGCAGCAAGCCGGAAGCCAGTTCGGCGGCAACGCGAAGATCGGACGACGGCAGGACGCGTGCCGAACCGCTGCCGATGATCGAATTGACCATGCGCGCGATTTTTTCGGCTTCGTCGCCGGCACGCTCCAGGTTGGCCGTGGTCTTTGAAATGGCGATCAGCAGGCGCAAATCGCGGGCAGTAGGCTGGCGGCGGGCAATGATGGAAGACAGCTCGCGGTCAATGTCGATTTCCATCGCGTTGACACGCGCCTCAGCCTCTATCACCTGGTTGGCGCTCTCGGTGCTGAATTGCGACAGCGCATAGATGGCCAGACGGATCTGGGATTCAACCAGGCCGCCGAGCTCCATCACACGCGAGGACACGCCGTTGAGTTCGCTGTCAAACTGGGTCGATAGGTGTTTATCAGGCATATTTTCCCTTTGAATTATTCGCCGCTGCGATCGAAACTGCAACGCATGGAGCACCGAGTACGAGGCCAGCAGGCGCCGCGGAACCGGCTTTGCCGGGCCGCAGGCGCCGTCCCCCTGAGGGGGATTCCGGCTACACGCAGTGAGCCGAGACAGGGGGCAACTTTGTTCATCCGAAACGGCCGGTGATGTAGTCTTCCGTCTCTTTACGCTTGGGTTTGAAGAAGAGGTCTTCCGTGGCACCAAATTCAACAAGATCGCCCAGGTACATATAGGCCGTGTAATCACTGCAGCGGGCGGCCTGCTGCATGTTGTGCGTGACGATCACCACCGTGTAGTCGTTTTTCAACTCGGCAATCAACTCCTCCACCTTGGCCGTGGAAATAGGGTCCAGCGCCGAGCAAGGCTCATCGAGCAGCAGCACCTCGGGCTTGATGGCAATACCGCGGGCAATGCACAACCGTTGCTGCTGGCCTCCGGACAGGCTGGAACCGCTCTGGTTCAGCTTGTCCTTGACTTCCCCCCAGAGAGCCGCCTTGCGCAATGCCCACTCGACCCGCTCGTCCATATCCGAGGCGTTGAGGCTTTCAAACAGCTTGACCCCAAAAGCAATATTGTCATAAATCGACATGGGAAATGGCGTGGGCTTCTGAAAGACCATACCGACCTTGGAGCGAATCAGTGCCACGTCCTTTTTGGAGGTCAGCAGGTTTTCCCCGTCAAACGTAACGTCCCCCTCCGCACGCTGCTCGGGATACAGTTCATACATGCGGTTGAAGATCCGCAGCAGGGTGGATTTTCCGCAGCCCGAGGGGCCAATGAAGGCCGTGACTTTTTTCTCGGGAATTTCCAGGTTGATGCCTTTGAGGGCATGAAATTTCCCGTAATAAAAGTCGAGGTTTTTGACCGATATTTTCGATTTCTCGGCCAGCTTTTCGCGTGAGGCAGTGAGGGTATCCATCTTTGACCTTGTCTTGGTATGTGGGTCGACCGTCGGTCAGCCCATCAATGTTTGGTGCGCGTCAATACACGCGCCAGAATGTTCAAGCCGAGTACCGCGAGCGTGATCAGGAACACGCCAGCCCAGGCAAGTTGCTGCCAGTTCTCGTACGGGCTCATGGCAAACTTGAAAATCGTCACCGGCAAGCTGGCCATGGGCTGGCTCAGATCCGATGTCCAGAACTGGTTGTTGAGCGCCGTGAACAGCAAAGGCGCTGTTTCACCCGCGATACGCGCTACGGCCAGCAGGATGCCGGTCACCACACCCGAGCGGGCCGCCTTGAGCGTAATGCTGGTGATCACCTTCCATTTGGGCGCACCCAGCGCGTAGGCAGCCTCGCGCAGCCCGGCCGGAACCAGCTGAAGCATGTTTTCCGTGGTCCGGATCACCACCGGAATCACAATCAATGCAAGCGCTATCACACCGGCCCATCCTGAAAAGGACTTGAAGCGCGACACCACCACAGCGTACACAAACAGGCCGATCACGATGGAGGGCGCCGAGAGCAAAATATCGTTCACAAAGCGCGTGACCGATGCCAGCCAACCCTTGGTGTTGTACTCAGCCAGGTAAATGCCGGCCATGATGCCGATCGGTGTGCCGACGCACGTCGCCAGCAGCACCATCAGGAACGAACCATACAGCGCATTCGCAATGCCGCCGGCTTCATTGGGCGCGGGCGTCATTTCGGTGAAGGTCGCCAGCGCTATGCCGCCGATGCCCAGGCGTATCGTTTCCCACAGAATCCAGAACAGCCAGAACAGCCCGAACGACATGGCTGCCAGGGAGAGCACCAGCGCAATCTGGTTGACCCGTTTGCGGCGGGCAAACTTGGCCAGGCGCGCATCATGCATCACGGCACTCATGATTTGGCTCCCTCGTTTTTCCTCAACTGGGCCAACAGGAGCTTGGACAGCGAAAGCACCACAAAAGTGATAAAGAACAGCACCAGGCCCAGGTAGATCAATGCAGCCTGATGCAAACCATCAGCCGCCTCGGCAAACTCATTGGCCAGCGCCGACGTGATGCTGTTGGCTGCCTGAAACAGGCTCAGGGAATCGAGCTGGTTGAAGTTGCCGATCACGAAGGTCACCGCCATGGTCTCGCCCAGCGCACGCCCCAGGCCCAGCATGATGCCGCCCACCACGCCGGCTTTGGTGTAGGGCAGCACCACCTTGAAGACCACTTCCCAGGTTGTGGATCCGAGGCCGTAAGCCGATTCTTTCAGCAGCACCGGCGTGACCTCGAACACATCGCGCATCACCGAAGCGATGAACGGAATGATCATGATCGCGAGAATGATGCCGGCCGACAATATGCCAATACCCACCGGCGGCCCCGAAAATAGTGCCCCCAAATAAGGCACATTGCTGAAAAGACTTTGCAGCGGCTGCTGCACGTAGGTAGCGAGGATGGGCCCGAACACCAGCAAGCCCCACATGCCGTACACGATGGAAGGCACGGCGGCCAGCAGTTCAATAGCGGTGCCCAAAGGCCTTTTGAGCCAGGCGGGCGACAGCTCGGTCAGGAACAGCGCGATGCCAAAACTCACGGGCACGGCGATCACCAAAGCGATCAATGACGTGGCGAGCGTGCCATAGATCATGATCAGTCCGCCGTACTCGTCTTTGACAGGGTCCCAGACGCTGCTGGTCAAAAAACCGAGCCCGTACTTGCTGATGGCTGGCCACGCTCCGACGATCAGCGACAGCAAAATACCGATCAGCAAACCGAGCGTCAGCAGTGCTGCCCCCTGGGCGGCCCAGCCGAAAAGCCGGTCAGCCAGGGAGCTTCTGCGCATAGCCTTTACAGGAGGAGGATTGGTCATGTCACGTCCGGTCGCATTCGCCGGGTGATCAAAAGCGGCCCGGCTAGCCGGAAGTGTAGAGGACACTTAAAAAAACCCCATGATTCGTCGTCACTTTCAGGGAAAACAGGCTATGCAGCAGGCTTACTTGTAAGCAACAACCTTGCCCGACGTGTCCTTGATGTCAGCCCATGATTTTTCGATGATCGCCTTCACGCTGGCGGGCATAGGCACATAGTCCAGGTCATCGGCGATCTTGTCGCCATTTTTGTAAGCCCACTCAAAGAATTTGAGCGAGGCAGCAGCCTGCGCGGGCTTGTCCTGCGCCTTCTGCATCAGGATAAAGGTGGCGCCCGTGATGGGCCATGCATCCTTGCCAGGCTGCTCAGTCAGGATCTGGTAAAAACTCTTGGACCAGTCAGCGCCCGCAGCAGCAGCCTTGAATGCCGCATCATCCGGCGACACGAAATTGCCGGCAGCATTCTTCAGCTGGGCAAACGTCATCTTGTTCTGCTTGACATAGGCGTATTCCACATAGCCAATCGAGTTGGGCAGACGGCCGACGAATGCAGCGACGCCCTCGTTACCCTTGCCGCCAGCACCCACCGGCCAGTTCACCGCCGTGCCTTCACCCACTTTGGCCTTCCACTCGGCGTTGGCCTTGCTCAAATAATTGGTGAAAATAAAGCTGGTACCCGAACCATCAGCGCGGCGGACCGGCGCGATGGCCGCATCCGGCAAGGCCAGTGCAGGATTCATCGCCTTGATGGCGGGGTCGGTCCACTTGGTGATCTTGCCCAGGTAGATGTCACCCAGGACCTGACCGCTCAGCTTCAGTTGGCCCGGAGCGATGCCCTTGATATTGACCACGGGAACCACGCCACCAATCACGGTCGGAAACTGCACCAGTCCTTTTTTGGCGAGCTCTTCATCCTTCAGGGGCGCGTCTGATGCGCCAAAATCCACGGTTTTGGCCTCAATCTGGCGCAAACCCGCGCCAGAGCCGACCGACTGGTAATTAATCTTGATGCTGGTGGCCTTGTTGTAGTCAGCAGCCCATTTGGAATAAAGCGGAGCGGGGAAACTGGCTCCAGCGCCCGTGACATCCTGTGCAGCCGACAGCGTGGCAAACGACATGACGGCAACACCCATCACAGCAGTCATGGAAGCTTTGAAACTCAATTTCATCGAAACACCTTTTGGGTTGGTAGGAAAGATGCACGAACTGTAAAAAACTTGTGTGACAACGATGTGACAGACACTTTCCCGGGTCAACGCATGGCAATCCACGGGGTTGTCACAAAACCTTCAAATTTTCGTCACGGATCTGTCATCGACTCCTCCTACGCTTGGCCCTGTCTTAATCAGGAGAATTTCCATGCCCAATTTCCGCATTCTGCTCGTCGCCGCAACCGTTGCCGCCCTCGCCGGCTGCGCTACTTCCAGCGCCCCGGTATCGGTAGCGGACACTATCGCCGCCAAACCGCAATTGAGCACCCTCACCAGCCTGGTCACCAAATCAGGACTGACGGACACCCTCAAGGGTACGGGCCCCTTTACCGTCTTCGCGCCTACCAACGAGGCCTTCGCCAAGGTTCCGGCAAAAACCATGGACGATCTTGCCAAGGATCCAGCCAAACTCAAGGCCGTGCTGACCTACCATGTACTGCCCGTCAAGGTCATGGCCGCCGACGTCAAAAATGGCAACAGCAAAACCGTCAATGGCGCCAATGTCGCGATCTCCAAAGCGGGTGATTTCGTCACGGTGGAAGAAGCCATGGTTCAAACCGCCGATATTTCTGCGACCAACGGTATGGTGCATATCGTCGACAGCGTTTTGATTCCTCCTGCGACCCGCTAACGCCAAGTCACCACAAGGCCCAAGGGCCTTGTCTTCTGGCTGTTTCAGGCCAATGCCCGCGCTGTAACTGCGCTGGCCGCTCCAAATTCCATAGCTTTTCAAACCGGACGGCGGGGACTGCCCCGCTTGGGGATTCACTCATGCCTTCACAAAATCCAGTCATCAGCCGTCGCCAACTGCTGCAGCGTGCCAGCATGCTGACGGCGGGTGCGGCCACGACGGGCTGGGCACAGCCTGGCAAACCGGCCGCTTCACGCGGCGTCGTCGTTGCACAGGTGGTGGACTTCTCGCCCGCGCAACAGGACGTGTCCAAAGACTTCCTGATCGGGTCACGCGCCGCCTGGCAGGACATCAACGCTCGCGGGGGCATACGCGGCCGGCAGGTGCAGCACCTTGCGCTCGAAACGGACGGCACGCCAGCCAGCCTGCGCGCGGCACTCGACTCCGTCCGGGACAATCCATCCTGCGTCGTCCTCTCCGGCAGTGTCGGCGACCAGATTGCCAGCCAAATTGCTACCCCATCGCGCCAGGGAAGTCTGGATATTGCTCACGCAGCGCCCTGGCTGCAAAACTCCAGCCTCGAAATCGATGACAAGACGTTCCCGATTTTCGCGGCGCGCCAGGAACAGATTGCCTATGCACTCAAAACCCTGTCGGTCATGGGTCTGAAGGAACTGGGCGCGATTTATGCGACTGCCAAGGACCACGCGGCCTACCGCGTCGAGGTCGAACGCATTGCTGCCGGCATGCAGCTCACGCTGCAGTCGTTTCAGGGCGACGGGGACTTGCGCGTGCTCGGCCAGAAGCTGACGCCCAGCACGCCGGCTGTGCTTCTCTTTGTGGGAGGCACACCCGAACTTGCCGCGTTCACGCAAGGCCTGGAAAAGCAGGCACGCCAACGCTACGTCGTCGCGCTGGCCGACGTCAACCTGCAGACCATGCTGCAAATGGGCGCGGCGCGCAACACGCCGGTGATTGCGACCCAGCCGGTGCCGCTGGTCAATGCCAGTCTCCCCGTGGTCAGAAGCTACCGCGATACGCTCGCACGCCTGTTTGACGAGCCCCCCGCCCCATTGAGCCTGGCCGGCTTCATTGCCGCCAGGTACACCTATGAAGTGCTCCATGACATTGATGGTCCGCTGACACGCCAGAGCACGTTGGCCGCCTTTCAGCGACGCTCCAGCATAGACATAGGAGGATTTCGCATCAGTTTCAACCCGCAGCGCAGAAGCGGCAGCTACGTCACGCAGAGCATGATGACGGTCGACGGCCGGCTGATCGGGTAAGCAGCCCGAATACCGAGGTAAGTGCCGATGAGAGTGCCGCGTGAATGCTATGCTGAGCCCGGAAAAAGAAACTCAGACATGCAAAATGGAACACTGCTCGCGGCTGTGGATCTGGGATCCAACAGCTTTCGCCTTGAAATTGGCCGCTTTGACCACGGCCGGGTGCACCGCACTGAATACATCAAGGAAACGGTCCGCCAGGGCAACGGACTGGATGGCGACCGCAACCTGACGCTGGACGCCATGCAGCGCGGCTGGGACTGCCTGGCCCGCTTCGCCGAGCGGCTGGCCGGGTTCAAGAAGACGCAGGTCAGGGCCGTAGCCACGCAAACCTTGCGGGAGGCACGCAACCGGGAAGAATTTCTGACCCGAGCCCACCAGATCCTGGGCTTCCCCATTGATGTCATCTCAGGCCACGAAGAAGCCCGATTGATTTACCAGGGCGTAGCCCATCTGCTGCCGCAGTCGGATGAGCGCAGGCTGGTCGTGGACATTGGCGGTCGCTCCACCGAGATGATCCTGGGCAAGGACCTGGAGGCACTCACAATGGAGTCTTACCGTGTGGGCAGCGTGGCCTGGTCCATGAAATACTTTCCGCACGGGCAGTTCACACCGCGTGCCTTCGAAATGGCCGAAATTGCGGCCAAAGCGGTGCTCGACGAAGCGGTCAATGCCTACCAGCCTGGGTTCTGGGATGTCGCTTATGGTTCGTCCGGCACCATAGGCGCCGTCAGCGATGTACTGACCGCCTCAGGCTGGCCTGCCGGCTTGGTCACGCGCGATGGCCTCGACTGGTTGCTGGATCGCCTGGTCAAGGCGCAAAGTGCCGACCGCCTGAAGCTCGACGGCATGAGGGATGACCGGCGCGCCGTCATCGGTGGTGGCGTCAGCGTGCTGCGGGCTGTGTTCGGGCTGCTGGGCATTGAGCAGATGGCAACAGCCCAGGGCGCCCTGCGCCATGGCGTGCTCTATGACCTACTCGACCGGGAGCAGGATTTAACCGACTTGCGTTCCACCAGCGTCCAGCGCCTGGCCAGCAAATTCGATACAGACGCTGTACAGGCCCAGCGCGTCAGCAGAGTTTCGCAGCATCTGTTCCTGAAGGCTGGTGCGGGCCTGCCCGATGCAGCATTGGAACGCTTCCAGCGCAAGCTGCAGTGGGCCGCACAGCTTCATGAGATTGGCAGCCAGATCTCGCACAGCGACTACCACAAGCATGGCGCCTATATTCTGGACAACGCCGACGCGGCCGGTTTTGCGCTGCCCGAACTGCACCGGCTGAGCCTGCTCGTGCTGGGCCATCGCGGGAAATTGCGCAAACTGGAAGTCGACTTTGAAGACCGCGTGTTTGTCCAGCAGCTGCTTTGCCTGCGCGTGGCCGTCATTTTGTGTCATGCCCGGCGAGACCCAGACCTCAAGGGCCTGCAGCTCGAATGCGGTGCAGAGCCCGGCCGGATTTTTGTGTTGAACTGCAGACCGGGTTGGGCTGAAGCCTTTCCCCAATCGGCGCATTTGCTGCGCGAGGAAGTGCTGGCCTGGCAAAAAACGCCGTGGACCCTGATCGTCTCCGGCCTGTAGACCGCGCAAGCCCTGACGGCAGGGGTCTTGACGGTTCTTTTTTAAACGGTATAAACTGTATATACGGTTTATATCGTTTATTCAAAAGGACAAACTCATGGCAACCTCGAAAAGAGCTTTTGCATCACCGGCGACCAGGAGCCCGGCCCAGCCAAAGATGGCGAAGCCTGCACTGAAAAAATCGCCCATCCGCAAAGCCGCCACGGGCAAGCCCCTCTCCTCCGCTCCCCTTGCCAAAAAGGCTGGTGCAAAAGCTGGCGCTAAAGCTGCGAAAACGCCGCGGTCCAAGGTGTTGACGACAGCAAAGCCTGACAAGGCAGCCAAGCCCAAGAAACCCAAACTGGTACGCGACAGCTTTACCATTCCCAAAGCCGAATACCTGGTGCTTGAGGGCCTCAAACAGCGCGCAGCCCAATTAACCCGCCCAGCCAAAAAAAGCGAAGTGCTGCGCGCCGGCATCAAAGCCTTGGCAGCCCTGTCCGATGCTGCCTTCCTGATGGCGCTGGAGCAGGTTCCGGCCATCAAGACTGGCCGCCCGACCCTGTCCAGTTAAGCAGGGGACGCTGACTGCGGCCGTCGAACGTCGTCAAACGATCTTCCTCCCGGCACGCCCTTAGAGCACCCTTTTAAAGCACTTCAGGCGACTGCACGGTGACCACGACGGTCTGGCTATGGCCGTCACGTTCGCGGTTGCGAAGCCACCAGAGAGAGCCCTTTTTGACGGGACAATCGCTCTCCTGCAGCCCCAGCAGTTGGGCAATCGTCTGTCCCAAGGTGGGTTGATGCCCCACCACCAGGATGGGCGACCGACTCAGGGGCCATTGCACCAGCTCCAGCAACTGCGCGGGCGTTGCATCCGGTGCGAGTTCGGTCCGTATCTTGTATTTGCGTCCCAGCGCCAGCACCGTCTGCTCGCAGCGCCGCGCCGGGCTGACCAGGATGCGCGCGCCTTCCGGGAGCTGCCGGTCCAGCCAGCCGGCCATACGGGCCGCCTGCTTCTCTCCTCGCGGCGTGAGCGACCGGCCCAGATCACTGCCTCCCTCGGGATCACCTTCAGGCCAGTCTTCCGCCTCCGCATGACGCCACAAGATGAGGTCCATGGCTATTTTTCCCTTTGGTGGGCTGGCAAATAACGCGCCATCAGGGCCGCTTGAGCACCGTGCCCTCCTGCCTTGGCACGTTGATCCACCCGCAGGTAGGTACCGTCAGGCTGCAAATCCCAGGCATCGCACCCATCATGCAAGTAGGCCACCAGGCATTCATCGATGATGCGCTGGCGAATGACAGGATCGATGACCGGCCAGGCCAGCTCTACCCGGCGCAGCATGTTGCGGTTCATCCAGTCTGCGCTGGAGAGATAGAGAGATTCTTCCGCGGCACAGCGGAAATAAAACACCCGCGAGTGCTCCAGAAACCGGCCAATCACCGAGCGGACCCGGATGTTGTCCGTCACGCCCGGAACCTGGGCGGGCAGCATGCAAGCGCCGCGCACGATCAGGTCTATTTTTACGCCACGCTGCCCGGCCCTGACCAGGGCCAGCATCAAGTCTTCGTCGGTCAGTGCATTCATCTTCGCCACAAGCCGGGCATCCTTGCCCTGCAGGGCCGCTTCGCCCAGTGCATCGATTTTTTCAATCAATTTGCGCTGCAGCTGAAACGGCGCCAACCAGAGGTGATGCAATTTGGGCAGGCGGCTTTGGCTGGCCAGGTGCACAAACACATTGTCAATGTCCAGCGTCAGCAAGGAATCGGCAGTCAGGTAACTGATGTCGGTGTACAGGCGTGCCGTGCGCGGGTTGTAATTTCCGGTAGACAGGTGTGCGTAACGTACGAGATGCCGGCCCTCGCGCCGGGTCACCAGCAGCATCTTGGCGTGGGTCTTCAAGCCCACCACCCCGTAAACCACCTGCGCACCAATCGACTCCAGCATCTCCGCCCAGTTGATGTTGGCCTCCTCGTCGAAGCGTGCCTTGAGCTCCACCACGACGGTGACTTCCTTGCCGCGCCGAACAGCCTCCCGCAGCAGCAGCATCAGTTCGGAATCGGCGCCGGTGCGGTAAATAGTCTGCTTGATGGCCAGGACCTGCGGGTCGTTGACCGCCTCGCGTAAGAAAGCCAGAACACCCTCAAAACTCTCGAAGGGCTGGTGAATGGACACATCACCCTGCTTGAGCCGTTCAAAAAATGATTGCCCGGGTTGCAACTGCGTGGGATAGCTGGCGCTGTAGTGCGGGAACAGCAGCTTGGGATCATTGACCAGGTCCACCAGCTGGGTCAGCCGCACCAGATTGACCGGCCCCTGGACCCTGTAGAGGGAAAGCTCCGGCAAGTCGAACTGCTTGCGCAAAAAGTTCGCCAGGTATTCCGAACATCCAGCCGCGACTTCCAGCCGGACAGCCTGGCCATAATGGCGCTGCTCCAGGCCCTGGCGCAGGGCCGTGCGCAGGTTCTTCACATCGTCTTCATCCACCGCCAGGTCGGAGTGCCGGGTCACGCGGAACTGGGAAAACTGCCCGACCTCCCGGCCTGGAAACAGTTCTGCCAGATGAGCCCGGACCACACTGGACAGCGAGACAAACAGCCTGCCCTTGTTGGCGCCGGGCGTTGGCATCGGGATCATGCGCGGCAATACCCGCGGAATCTTGACGATCGCGATTTCGTTCTGGCGCCCGAAGGCATCATGGCCACCGAGCCGGACGATGAAGTTCAGCGACTTGTTGGCCACCTGCGGAAAAGGATGGGAAGGGTCGAGCCCGACCGGCACCAGCAGCGGCCGGACTTCCCTTTCAAAATAAGCCTTCACCCAGCGGCGCTGGGCGGCGTTGCGCTCGCCGTGCGAGACGACGCGAATGCCCAGCCGCTCAAATTCCGGCATCAAATCGTCGTTGTAGAGGGAGTACTGGCGCGCCACCATGGCATGCGCGGCAGCCGACAGGGCTGCGAAGGACTCGACGGTGTACAGGCCTTTTTGTTCGTTGCCCTGGGCCGCCGTCAGGTGAGGTGCCGCGCGGACCTCAAAAAACTCGTCCAGGTTGGACGACACAATGCACAAAAACCTCAGGCGCTCGAGCAGCGGCACATCCGGGCGCCTGGCCCAGTCCAGCACCCGCTCGTTGAAAGCCAGAATACTGTGGTCACGGTCGAGAAACCTGACAGGTCGCGCAGCATCGTGGATTTGAGCAGGCAAAGTAAATGAAGGGAGCAAATCAGACATCAGCAAGATAAGTCTTTGTAATCAAAGGTAATTCCGAGTGTTTACTGGTTTGATGACAAAGGTGTGACAGTACTTTTAACTGATGCTATGCCCCCGCTGAGCGGCTTGCAAGAACTGCCTTTGGCAGCCAACACCAGATAGCTTTCAAACAGGTGTGCAGCCTGCTCCCAACTGAAGTCGAATGCCCGCCTGCGGGCCTGATGCCGCGGTACCGCCAGCGCGCTGTAGCAGGCTTGCTGCAAATCGGTGTTCATGGCACCGCCGTGACAGCTTCCCCCTTCGCCCTCCTCTCCCTCTTCTTTACCCAGCACCTCCAGCGGGCCATCTACCGGATAGGCCGCCACAGGCGTGCCTGTCGCCATCGCCTCCAGCATCACCAGGCCGAATGTTTCCGATCTGCTGGGAAATACAAATACATCAGCCGCTGCGTACACCTTGGCCAGTTCGTTGCGGGGCATCACACCCATCCATCGCACCTGCGGATAGCGCTCCCTGAGCGCGACTTCCAGCGGCCCCACGCCGCAAACGACTTTGGTGCCGGGAATGTCCAACTTTAAAAATGCCTCGATGTTTTTCTCGTACGACAAGCGCCCCACGAACAGCGAGACCGGGCGAACCAGCGTGCCCATGGGCGGGTACAGCTGCGGTACGGGCTGGAACGCAAACAGTTGGGTGTCCACGCCGTGCGTCCAGCTCCGCAGATTGCAAAAACCCCGTTGCTCCAGCATGCGCAACACGCCTTGCGTGGGCACCATCACGCCGGATGACGGCTTGTGAAAGTAACGAAACAGCGCGTAACCCCACGACAGCGGGATCCTGAGCGCTGCATGGAGGATTTCAGGAAACTTGGTGTGAAATGCTGTCGTGAACTTCAAACCGCGTTTGCCGCAGTAGCTGCGCGCCGCCCAGCCCAGCGGGCCCTCGGTCGCGACGTGAATGGCGTCAGGCTCAAAGGCATCGAGTTTTTCAGTCAGGCCGCGCCGAGGGCGGACCGCCAGGTCAATCCCCGCATAACCTGGGCATGGCCGGGTCTTGAAAAGACCGGGGTGAATCACCTCGACCACGTGCCCCAGTTGCTCCAGTTCGCGCATCAGTTCCACGAGCGTGGTCACCACTCCGTTGACCTGGGGCTGCCAGGCGTCCGTGATCAGGGCGATCTTCATGCGGTCACCGCCTGCACGGCATGGCCACGGCCCTGGGTTTCATGGGCGGGAGCCCAATGCACCAGTTCCAGGCTGCCGTCAAAATTTTCAACCAAAGCCGTGCGGCTTTCGACCCAGTCGCCGTCATTACAGTACAGGACGCCGTTGATGTCGCGCATCTCGGCACGATGAATATGGCCGCACACCACGCCCTGGTGGCCGCGGCGGCGCGCTTCGCTGGCCACGGCCACTTCAAAGTCGGTGACATAGTTCAGCGCGCTCTTGACCTTTTGCTTCAAGTAGGCCGACAGCGACCAGTAGGGCAAACCCATTCGGGCGCGCAGACTGTTGAGATGCCGGTTAAGTTTGAGCGTGAATTCATACAGGTTGTCGCCCACGTAGGCGAGCCATTTGGCGCATTGGACGACCGCATCGAAATAATCACCGTGGATAACCCACAACTGCAAGCCGGCGGCCGTGGTGTGCACCGCTTCTTCCATCACTTCGATGCCGCCAAACTGGTGGCCCATAAATTCACGCGCAAACTCATCATGGTTGCCGGGCACATAAATGACGCGGCAACCTTTGCGGGCGCGCCGCAGCAGCTTTTGCACCACGTCGTTGTGGGACTGCGGCCAGTACCACTTGCGGCGCAGCTGCCAGCCGTCAACGATATCGCCCACCAGGTACAGGTTGTCGCTGGGATGGGCTTTCAGGAAGTCCAGCAGCGCGGCAGCCTGGCAGCCTGGCGTGCCCAGATGTAGGTCGGAGATGAAAATCGTGCGGTAACGCTTGCGCAACGACTCATCGTCGCTGTCGTCTTCGCCCGGCACATTCCCGTTGGCAAATGAACCGATGGCATCGAACATGTGCCGCATCAGGCCTCCGCGGAATTGGCAGGAAGGGGCTTGCCCGAAAAATGCTTCAGGTAGCGCGGCGGCAAATCGGCGATGCGCATCATCATGGGCAGATCGGCCGAGTTGAAGTCCGGATCCCAAGCCGGCGCCCCGAGCACCTTGGCACCCAGGCGCAGGTAACCCTTGATCAGCGCCGGTGGCTCTACATCCAGAGAGTCGTCGAGCTGCTCCACCGGCAAGGCCAGGCGCGGCGTCACGCGGTATTCGATGGCGGCCAGGTGGGTTTGCCGCACCTGGCGCCAGATACTGGCTGCTGCATGCCCACTGGAGACACCGTTGTGCTGCATCGGGATGCTGGCACAACCAATCATGGTGTCGAGTTGATTGCGCGCCATGAATTCGGCCAGCGCGCCCCAGAGTGCCAGGATCACGCCGCCATGCCGGTGGTCGGCATGCACGCAGCTGCGCCCGAGTTCCACCATGCGCTCGCGCAGGGAGCGCAGCCGGGTCAGGTCGAATTCGGTGTCGCTGTAGGTGCTGCCCACGCGCTTGGCCTGGGTCGGGGTGAGCACACGGTAGGTGCCAATCACGTCGCCGCTGGCCTCGTCACGCACCAGCAGGTGTTCACAATAATCATCAAACAGGTCAATGTCGTGACCAGGCAAGGTCCTTGACAGGGTGGCGCCCATTTCGAGGGCAAACACCTGGTACCTCAGGCGTTGCGCCTGCCGGACCTCGTCCTGGTGCCGGGCCCAGCTGACCGAGATTTTCCCCACTGGAGCCCTTTGAACAGGGGCTGGACTGACAGCATGACCGCTTTGATGAAGTGACCCCCGTGGCATTGCGACGGGCGACAATGCAAAGGTGGGATTGGGCAGTTCTTTCATGGCTAACTCCTTGGTTCCTTGTGTCAACAACTTCAGCGACTCCACGACTCAACATCACGCGCGCTGTAAAAAAGCCCCAAAAAAGGGGCTCTGACTCTCAATCGCTGGCGGCCAGCGACACCGCTTTATTCCGTCGCCCCAGACTGGCAATCAGCACTGGCCGTGCATTCGAAAGCCCTTCGAGCCAGGGCCGGGTGCCCGCCTTGAAGCGAAAACCACCAGGACTGTTGGCCAAAGCCTGGGCCGTGCAGCGCAGGATGCGCAGGCACTGCTGGTTGAGGTCATGGATGCCGGCGCTCAAGGCGCTGGCGGCGCCTTGCTCGTGCTTGCCCTGTTCACCGGCGTGGTTCAAATACCGTCCCATCGCGTGCTCCGTCATGCTGGTCATGGCGTGATTCTGAAAGCCGGGGGTGACGTGTTCGTGTCAGTTCGATGGCAGTTGTGTGACAGTGCAAGAAAATCACCTTGGTGCCGCCTTGCGCCGGCAAAACTGCGCGCAAACATTTTTTCTTTGCTATCAAATAGATAGCTTGGCGCCGCATACCCTGCCCGCGGGGGCCGTACGGCGTAGGAAATGGCCGACCTCTGCTTGGGAACGCGGCGCGCAGCATGACGGAGCCCCTAGCGGTAATTTCAGGATCCCAGCATCAAGACTTATGCAGCCAAGGAGAATCGACATGCCAAGAGGCGACAAATCGGCCTACAGCGACAAGCAAAAGCGCCAGGCTGAACACATTGAGGAAGGCTACGAAAACCGCGGCGTCAGGAAGGAAGAAGCCGAACGCCGCGCCTGGGCTACCGTGAACATGGAAACCGGTGGAGGCAAGAAATCCGGCTCGGGGCGCGGCAAGGCTGAAAACCATGCGCCGTCACGCAAGGGCGGGCGGCTGGGCGGCGCCGCTTCAGCGGCGCGCACGGCCGCTGAACGCTCAGCTTCCGCAAAAAAAGCCGCCGCCACCCGCAAGCGCAATGCGGCCGCGGCAAGGTAAAGGCAGGCCGATGCGCCGGTGCAGGCCGCCTGACGCTTCATTCGCTAAAGGGCGTGCTGGTTGACCCGCTTGGCCAGCGCATCCGCGCTCTCTCTGCGCTCGCTGTAGCGGTCCGTCAGCCAGGACGATAGGGAAGGTCCGCAACCCCCACAGAAGATTCAGCGCCCGGCAACACGCTCTCCCCGCTCATTGACGACCTGTGGGGTGGGCCAGCATGGCGTCGATCAACACGTCATCGCCCAGCGCGGGATCGTCCAGGCCGAGGTCCTTGTAGGCGGCTTCCTTTTGCCGGATCACCTCGCGGACGGGCACCGCCATCTGCGCGACCAGCTCCCGCAGCTTGTCCCGCGTGGGTGGCGTTTTGAGGTACTCGATGACTTCGGGTTCGATGCCGGCATTGCGGATCAGCGCCAGCACATTGCGCGAAGTGCCGCATTGGGGGTTGTGGTAAATCGTGACGGGCGGCATGCGTTTCACTCCTGGTAGTAGAAAACTGGCAGTAGAAAAGTTGGGGCAATAAGGCAGGCGGTTGCCTCGATTCAATAATTCAATTATATTTGAACTATGGAATCTTTTACGCAACCCCCCGAACCGGGCACTCTCGATGAAAGCGCCGCCGTCAAGGCGCTGGCCGCCCTGGCCCAGGCCCAGCGCCTGCGGGCTTTCCGCTCCCTCGTCGTGGCCGGCCCCGATGGGTTGACGCCGGGGGCCATGGCCGAACAACTGGGCGTCGCGCCCAGCGCGCTGTCCTTTCACCTCAAGGAGCTGTCGCATTCAGGCCTGGTCAGCAGCGAAGCACGCGGCCGCAACCTGATCTACCGCGCCAACTTCAGCCAGATGAACGCGCTGCTGGGCTACCTGACGGAGCACTGCTGCGAAGGCGGCGCCTGCGAAGTGGGCCCGCGGGCCGATTGCGCTGCCTGCTAACCATCACCACACCCCCACACATCACCACTCCCAGGAGAGCACCATGAAACGCCTCCATGTCCACGTCCACGTGCAAGACCTCGCGCAGAACATCGCCTTTTATTCGGCCATGTTCGACCAGCAGCCCGCGCGCACCGAAGCCGACTATGCGAAGTGGATGCTCAGCGACCCGCCGGTCAACTTTGCCATCTCCACGCGTGGAAGCGCGCCCGGCGTGGACCATCTGGGCATCCAGGTCGACAGGCCCGAGGAACTCGAAGCCCTCAAGGCCAGCGCCACCCGCGCCGACATGACGCTGCTGAATGAAGGCCCCACCACCTGCTGCTACGCCCGCAGCGACAAATACTGGCTGACCGACCCGCAAGGCATCGCCTGGGAGCAGTTCCATACGCTGGACAGCATTCCAGTGTTCAGCGAATCAAAACCCGCATCAAATGAGGCTGACGCCCAATCCTGTTGTGCGCAATCCGCTACAAATAATGTAGCGACCATGCAATTTTCCAACATCCCGCAACAGGTCAAGGGCGCCAAAGCCTGCTGCTGAGAGACATCAAAAACATGATCCCGCAACCCATCAACGTCCCCATCAATGTCCTTTTCCTGTGCACCCACAACTCGGCCCGCAGCATTCTTGCGGAAGCCACGCTGAACCACATCGGCAAGGGCCGGTTCAAGGCCTATTCGGCGGGCAGCAGCCCGCGCGCAAACCAGCAACCCAATCCGCTGGGCCTGCAGGTCCTGCGCGCCGCGGGCATTTCGACGGAAGGCCTGCGCAGCAAAAGCTGGGATGAATTTGCCCAGCCGGATGCACCGCACATGGATCTGGTCATCACGGTTTGCGATAACGCGGCGGGTGAGGCATGCCCGTTCTGGCCGGGTCACCCCGCCACCGCGCATTGGGGTTATCCGGATCCGTCTGAAGGCGACGGCACCGAGGCGCAAAAGCTGGAGGCCTTCCGTAACACCCTGCACGCGATTCGCCGCCGCCTGGATTTTCTGGTCAATCTGCCGCCAGCCGGGCTCGACAAGCTGATGCTGCAGACCCAGGCACGCGATCTGGCTCACTCATGAGCCACGCCCCGTCCCACCCGGCCCCTCAAGTTCTCACCAAAACCCGCGGGCCTCAACTCAAGCACCAACTGCTCGCGGAGTTCCTGGGCACGGCTGCCCTGCTCTGCGCCGTGATTGGCTCGGGCATCATGGCCGAGCGCCTGAGCGCCGGCAACATGGGTGTGGCGCTGCTGGCCAACACGCTCGCTACCGTCTTTGCGCTCTATGTCCTGATTGAAGTGTTCGGCCCGGTGAGCGGCGCCCATTTCAACCCGTTGGTGACCCTGGTCTTATGGTCAAGAGGCATGCTGCCCCAGGAAAGGCGGGCGCAAGTCGCCATGCTTTTCATAGCGACTCAGTTGCTGGGAGCCATGGTGGGCGCCTGGGCTGCGCACGCCATGTTCGACATGAACCTGCTGCAGTTCAGCAGCAAGCTGCGCGGCGGCTGGAGTACCACCGGTGCGTTCAGCGGCTGGGGCCAGTGGCTGGCCGAAGCCGTCGCCACCGCCGGGCTGATCCTGGTGGTGTTGCGCGCGCCTGCACACAAGGCGCCAGCGCTGGTAGCCTGCTACATAGGCGCGGCCTACTGGTTCACCGCCAGTACCTCGTTTGCCAATCCGGCCGCTGTGCTGGGACGCATGCTGTCAGACAGCTTTGCCGGCATTGCACCCGCCAGTGCACCGGGTTTTGCGATGGCTGAAGCCGCCGGGGCGGTGGCGGGTGTGCTGCTCAACCGATGGCTGGGTGCCACGGGTACGCCATCCCACCCGGACTGAATGCAGCACCCTTGATCAATCCTCAGGGACGCCGATGGCCTCAGGTGCGCATCATTCCAGCCACTTCTGGAAAAACTGCGCCCGCCCCATGGCCGGGTCGAGCTGGTAGCCGGCAAAGCCCACGCGCTCATAGAGCCTGATGGCGCTGCGGTTGCCGTGCAGGACTTCCAGCGTGAGCTTGCAGGCACCCCGTTCGCGTGCAATCTGGTCGACCAGTGCCAGCATGCGCTCGCCCACCCGCTGGCCGCGGTGGCTGGGCAGCACGGCCACATCGTGGATGTTGACCAACGGGCGGCAGGCAAAGGTGGAAAAGCCCTCGATGCAGTTGATCAGGCCCACGGGCTGATCTCCATCAAAAGCCAGCACGCTGAACGCCTGGGGACGCGCGGCCAATTCCTTCACGAGGTGGGTTTTCGCATAGTCGCTGAGCGGCTTGGCGCCACCCGCCGCGTCCTGCGCGTAGGCATCCAGCAACTGGACCAGTGCGCTGGCATGCACAGGGTTGGTGTAGTCAGCCCGGCAGATGCGCAGGCAGGATGCTGAAGATTCAGTCACGCGGTCGTGTCTCCATGAAATGAGGACGTGATTTTAGGGCTGCACCGGTGTCGCCGCGCAAGAGCGTTACTTCGTCAGGATCGAAAGCCTCGAACGACTCCCGCACGAAGTCGAGAAAGGCATTGATTCGCGGCGCAACACTTGCACCTCGCCGGTGCAGCGCATAGACGTTGAAGCCATCGGTGCATTCCCAGTCGGGCAGCAAGCGGCGCAACCTGCCGCTCTCGATCAGAGCAGGGTCGAAGCAGGCCATCCGAATGACGCCTGCGCCACCCATCGCGGCAACAATCAGCCCTTCGCGGTCTGGCGTGACGACCCGCGGCGTGACGCGTACTGTGCTGGTGGCGCCGTCGCGCCTGAAGCTCCACTCGTAGGCGGGAACCTGCATCCACGGCCCGTGGAAGACCAGGCAGCGATGCGCGGCGAGATCCGCAGGTTCTTTGGGCTCCCCGAACCGGCGCAGATACTCAGGTGCTGCGTAAATGCCGGGCCGACCGAGTGCGAGGTGCCGCGCAACCAGGCGACTCGGCGGTGGCTCGCCGGCCATCAGCATCACATCGAAGTTTTCTGTCTGCATGGCCTTGGGATCCTGGATCGGTTTGCAGTCCAGTTGCACCTCCGGGTACCGGCTCAGGAACAGTGCCAACCGCGGCCACAGGATATAGCGGCCAATGGGTACCGGCATGCCGACCCGCAGTTTGCCGCTGACCCTCTGCGTCCGGCTTGCAACGGCTGACTCCAACTCCTGAAGGCGCGCCAGGATGTCGAGCGCGCGCTCGTACACCTGTACCCCGTCTTCCGTGAGTTGGATGCGCCGCGTGCTGCGGTGTAGCAATGTGACACCCAGCGTTTTCTCCAGGTCGGCCAGGCCGCGACTCACGGCAGAAGACGTCAGGCCCAGACTGCGGCCAGCGGCCACGAGGCTGCCTTGATCCACCACCCGCACCAGCATCTCAAGTCGGCCGCTCTTGTCCATGCAAACTCCTTGTTTCGTGGGCTTACCAGATTATTGAGAATATCTCACGATCGGTTTGCGCCAAGTTGGCTCGACAGGCGCGGCATCAGTGCCTACAGTGGCGCTAATACTCATTGCTGTACCACCATGGATACCTGCCGAACACCTCCAGTGCAGTCGCGCCGCCAGGCGATGGTTGCCGTCGCGGGCACGTTTGCCAGCCTGTGGGCACCGTGCCAGGCACAGACTGGCAAGCCCCCGCCGCTGCGCATCCTGGTCGGCGCGGCGCCGGGCACGGTGATGGATGTCGCGGCCCGCCAGATCGGCGATGCCCTGGAGCAGCAAACCGGTCAGGCCGTCGTGATCGACAACCGGGTTTCTGCCGGTGGCATCCAGGCCCTTATCGCACTGCGACAGGCACCTGCCGATGGCCTGACGCTCAGTTTGGTTCATGCGGTGCAGATGACCGCCGCGCCTAGCCTGTTCACGACGCTGCCCTACGACACGCTACGGGACTTCACGCATCTGGGAATCCTGTTCACCGGCCCTCAAGTCCTGGTCGTGCATCCTGCCGTGCCGGCGAAGTCCTGGCAAGAACTGCTCAACCTGCTGAAGGCGCACCCCGACAGGTACCGCTACGCGACACCGGGCAACGGCTCACCCGGGCATGTGACGATGGAGCAAATCAAGGCCACGGTGGGCGCCGAGGTACAGCACATCCCTTATCGCGGAGCAGCTGCGACCACGGCCGTGCTCGCCGGCGAGGTGGAACTGATGCTCGAAGGCGTCATGCCGTTGCTGCCGCACATCCGGGCCGGCAAGCTGCGACCGCTGGTCATCGGTGGCGCGCACCGGGTGCCGGCGCTACCCGACGTCCCGACGTTCGCGGAACAGGGGGTGGCGGGCATAGGCACCGTGTGGGTGGGCATGGTCGGGCCGCCGAACATGGCACCAGCCCTGGTGCGGCGCCTGAACGGCGCTTTGGCGCGCGCCGTGCTGTCGCCTGCGCTGCGCGACGCCTTCGAATCCACGGGCCGGGTGGTTGCGCCCGGTTCACCCGAAGCGATGGCGGACGCGATCCGCAGCGAGACCCCCATTTGGCGCGACGTGGTTCAGCGCGCACACATCAAGCCCGGCTGACGTCGCCCGACAGTCACAACTGCCCCTTCACTGTGCAGCCCCCTGAATGCAGCGGGTCGGGCTGCTGCATGCCTGCAAACCCCGCTGCGAAAGCGAAAGGACCAACGCATGTATGCCATCACGAGAGTTACCCTGGCCACGGCCCTTGCCGCCGCGGCCGGTCTGGCACCGGCCCAAGTGCCGCCGGACCTGGCCGAAAGGCTCAAAACCATGGGTCCGGTGGTGAACCCGGCCGCAACCGCCCAGCTGTATGCGGCCCGCAGCCTTGCGAAGGAGCCCTATGTGGAAACGCTGGTCGAACGCGACATCGCCTACGGCCCGGACGAGCGTCATCTACTGGACGTCTTCAGGTCATCGGTCGGCACCAATGCCGCCAAGCCGGTGCTTGTGTTCGTGCACGGCGGCTCCTTTGTCGGTGGCAATCGGCGCACGGGCCCGGGCAGTCCGTTCTATGACAACGTCATGCTCTGGGCCCTGCGCAACGGGATGGTGGGGGTGAACATGACCTACCGGCTGGCGCCAAAGAACCCCTGGCCGGCGGGCGCCGAAGACATCGGCCAAGCCATCCGCTGGGTGCATGAGAACATTGCTCACCGAGGCGGCGACCCGGCGCGCGTCTTCCTTTTCGGCCATTCCGCGGGCGCGTCACACGTCGCTGCCTATGTCGCCAAGCCGGAGTTTCATCGCGTGCCGGGATCCGGCCTGGCCGGCGCAATGCTCCTGTCGGGCGTCTATCGCATCACCCCCGAGCTGGTGGCGCAATCCCCAACCTATCCGCGCTACTTTGGCACCGATACCGACAAGTACGCCGAGCGCTCCTCGCTCGAGGGCTTGCGGGCCACGCCTGTGCCCTTGTGGGTAGGCAGTGCGGAGCTTGATCCACCGCCATTCCGGGAGCAGGGCGAACTGCTTCGCGACAGTTTGCGCAAGGCGGGGAAAAGCTTCCGCTCTGTCGAATTTGCAGCCCACAGCCATATGTCGGAGGCGTACTCGATTCACAGCGACGACCACTCAGTGGGTGATGCGCTGTTGGGTTTTGTTCGGGGGCAATAAGCGGCTATCGACCCGAGCGTCGTATGCGCGCACGGCAGGGGCAAGAACCTGGGCTTCCTGCGGCCCTTAAAGCCGGTAAAGCCGTTTGGCGTTTCCCCCCAGGATGGCGGCCTGCTCCTCCGCGCTCAACCCGGCCAGGAGCTGCCGTGTTTCGCTTCGCCACTGGCTGTAGCTGCCGGCGAGTTCGAGCACCGGCCAGTCGCTGCCCCATACCAGCCGCGAGGCACCGAAGCAAGCCAGCACATGCGCAGCCCAAGGCCGCACCGTGCCGGGCAGAGGTGACGGGCCGGCCTCGGTCATCAGCCCGGAAAGCTTGCACATCGCCTGCGTTTCAGCAGCGATGTGTGCGATGCCGTCGGCCCAGGGCTGCCACTCGCCCGCCGCAATGGCGGGCTTGGCCGCATGGTCAATCACCAGGCGCAAATCCGGGTAGCGCAGGGCCAGCGTGAGGATGTGCGGCAGATGGGCCGACTTGACCAGGGCATCAAACACCAGGCCGCAATCCGACATGGCACGCAATGCGGGTGCCAGCGCGGGCTGCAGTATCCATTCGGCGTCATCGATGTCCTGCAGCATGGGTCGCAAACCTTTAAGGCGCGGATGCCGCGCCAGCGCCTCAATGCGGGCTGGCGCATCGGCAGCCAGCAAATCCACCCAGCCCACCACGCCCAGCACCGCCGGATGGGCATCGGCCTGCGCCAGCAGGAAATGCGTTTCAGCTTCTGTTGGTGCGGCCTGCACCAGCACGCCGCCGGTCACACCATGCGGGGTGGCTTGGGCCTGCCAGTCGCTCACGGCCACGTCACGGTAGATCGGCGCCAGGGCGGGATTCAGCCAGCCGTAATCGCCGCGGGCCAGTTGCCAGCAATGAAAGTGCGCGTCGATGCTCATGGGGTGGGTGCCTCGGCGGGTAGCAGGCCCTGCTCACGCAGCGCCGTCCAGAAGCCGGGCTGAATCCGGTGCTGCAGCATGGCCAGCGCGTCGTCCCACTCGGCAACCTGCCGAGCGCCCAGCATCACGATTTCCACCGCGGGATGCCCCAGCGGAAATTGCAGCGCTGCTGCGCGCAGCGGCACGCCGTGGGCCTCGCACACCGCTTCGATCTGCGCCGTGCGCTCCAACCACGCCCGTGCGGCCGGCGCGTAATTGAACGTCGGCGCGCCGCGACGGGTTCCTGTGGCGAGAATGCCCGAGTTGAAAACGCCGCCCAGCGCAATGCGCACGCCGCGCGCCACGCATTGCGGCAGCAGTTCGGGCAGCGCGCTGTGGTCCAGCAGGCTGTAGCGTCCGGCCAGCATCAAGACATCCAGGTCGGCCTCCCGCAGCACCTGCAGCACCACCTCCACGTCGTTGGTGCCCAGGCCGATGGCGCGTACCAGGCCTTCCTGCTGGAGCTGGCGCAGGGCAGGCAGGGTTTCGTCAATGACCTGCCGAAGCACCTCTGGCGCACGCGCGCCGTGGGTCGCGGCATCGGGGTCATGCACATACGCCACGTCCAGCCGGGGCAGGCCGAGGCGCTGCAGACTGTCTTCCACACTGCGTCGGGTGCCCGCCGCACTGAAGTCCCAGGCCTGCCGGAAAGGAAGGATGTCGACATAGCCATGCTGGGCGCGCGGCGCGCTGGCATCCGGCAGCAGCACACGCCCCACCTTGCTGGACAGCACAAATTCGTCACGCGAATGGCGGCGCAGTGCGTCGCCCAGCCGGCGCTCCGACAGGCCGTGCCCATAGTGCGGCGCGGTATCAAAACTGCGACAGCCGCTGGCCCAGGCGGCGTCGACCAGCGTCCGGGCATCGTCATCGGTGACGGCGGTAAACAGGTTGCCCAGGGGCGCACCGCCGAGGCCAAGGCGTAGCCGGCTGGCGGCGCAAGGAGGAAAAAAAGACGACATGGCAGGGTAAATCCTGATAAAAGTTCAGCTATGTTATAGCTAACATGTCAGTCATGAACACGGGGAAATCCCGTGGTTCGACCACTTTATTGATCACAAGCGCCCAACTCACGCAAACCAGCCTCTCCCTGCGCCACCCCATGCTGAAAAACATTCCGCCACTGCTCACACCCGACGCCCTCCACGCGCTGGCCAGCATGGGCCATGGTGATGATGTGGCGATTGTCGATGCCAATTTTCCGGCGGCGCGCGTGGCGCAGCAAAGCGGTGCCCGCCTGGTGCAACTCGCGGGCGCCAGCGCACCGCAAGCCCTCAAGGCCGTGTTGCAGCTGCTCCCGCTGGACGATTTTGTGCCCGATGCCGCCTGGACCATGCAGGTGGTTGGCAACGCCACCGCCATTCCCGAGCCGGTGGCCGAATTTGCGTCGGCGCTGGCCCAGGCTGGCGAGCGTCCTGCGGTTTCCCTGGAACGCTTTGATTTTTACGAACGCGCGCGGTCAGCCTACCTGATCCTGCAAACCGGCGAGCAACGCAAGTACGGCAACATCGTGCTGCGCAAGGGCGTTATCGCCAGCGACAGCGAATAAGCGCGGGACATGAACAGCACGACCCACCCCGCTCCCACCAGCCTGCGCGCGCAAGCCTACGAGAGCTTTCAGCAGCAGATCGTCGACGCCAACATCCGGCCCGGCCAGTTCATCTCGCAGCGCGAGCTGATGCAACTGCTGGGCATGCCACTGGGCGCGGTGCGCGAGCTGATTCCACGCCTGGAGGCTGAAGGCCTGCTCAAGACCGTGCCGCAGCGCGGCCTGCAGGTGGCCCATGTCGACTTGAAGCTGATCAACAACGCCTTCCAGTTGCGCCGGCTGCTGGAGCGCGAGGCGGCGAGCCGCTTTGTCACCACCGTGTCCGATCGCGACCTGGCCGCCATCGAGCAGGCGCACCTGGACATCGTGCGGCGGGCACGCAAGACGGCGATCGACGACGACCTGCTCAAGGACGCCACCGCGGTGGACTGGGGCCTGCACGACCTGATGATTGACGCTCTGGGCAACGAGCTGATTTCCGAGGTCTACCGCATCAACAGCCTGCGCGTGCGCCTCATCAAGCTCGAAGGCTCCACCCTTTCACCCGAAGTGCTGATTCCCGCCATGGAAGAGCACCTCTGGTTTATAGATGCCCTCAAGCGGCGCGACCCGCAAGCCGTGGTCGACCGCCTGAGCCACCACATCGAGAGTGCGCACCGTCGCGTACTCGGACTGCCGCGGCCGGACATGCCGTGGTCTTTGGAGAAACTTGTATGACCGAACCCCAAACTTCCACCAAATCGCTGGCTTTCCGTGGCATCTGGCCCGCCCTGCTCACGCCGCTGCATGCCGACCTGAGCATTGACCATGCCAAATTCGCAGCCCACTGCAAGTCGCTGATCGCCAGTGGCTGCCCCGGCGTCACCGCTTTTGGCACCACCGGCGAAGGGCCTTCGTTTTCCCTGGCCGAGCGCAAGGAAGCGATTGAGCAGCTGATTAAAAATGGCATCCCTGCTGCTCAGATCATGGTCTCCACCAGCTGCGCAGCCCTGCCTGAAACCCTGGAGCTCACGCGCCATGCCGTGAATGCCGGCGTGCACGGTTGCCTGATGCTGCCGCCCTTCTTCCTCAAGGGCGTTTCAGACCAGGGTGTCATCGACTGCTACCGCTATGTGATTGACGGGCTGGCCGACGACAGGCTCAAGCTCTACCTGTACCACATCCCGCAAGTCACCGGCGTCGGCCTGTCGCACCATGTCATTGCCACGCTGAAAAACATGTACCCCAATACAATTCTGGGCATCAAGGACAGCGCCTGCAACACGGCGCATTCCGTGGGCCTGGCCGAGGCTTTCATGAAAGACCTGACGGTGTACGTCGGCTTCGAGCCCGACCTGCCGGAAATGGGGCGGCGTGGCAGCACGGGCGCCATCAGCGGCCTGGCCAACTTCATGCCGCGGGTGGTCAAGCGCCTGGTAACGCAGCCCGACGCTCCGGCCACGCCTGCGGAGCGCGAGCGCATCATCAAGCTGCTCGGCCTGCTCGAGGGCTATTCCCTTATGCCGGCGCTCAAGGGCATCATGGCCATGTTGAGCGGTGACCAGACCTGGCTGCGTGTGCGTGCACCGCTGGTTGCCTTGACGCCCGACGAATTCAAGGCGCTCGAAAAGAGCATCACTGCGTTCGGTATTGATACAAAATCCGACTGACCCGCATCAAACACTGCCTGATCCGCATTCAGCCCGTATTCAACGAGTTTGCAAGCAACTTAACGATTAACGACAAAGGAGACACCATGAAAACTTCCCTGCTTCGCCGCACCCTGCTGGCCACCGCTTCTGCCGTCATGCTGATGGGCGCCCTGCTGCCCGCCGCGCAGGCGCAAAACAAGATGGTGCTGCGCGTCTCCACGCCGGCCGTTCCCGACGACTGGCATGCCAAGATGTGGACCGTTTTCAAGGACAACCTGGAGAAAAGCGCGCCCGGCGAATTCGACGTGCAGATCAATCTGAACGCGTCGCTGTTCAAGCAGGGAACCGAGCCGGCGGCCATGGCCCGCGGAAATCTGGAGCTCTCCTCGATCTCCGCCTTTGACATTGCCAAGCTGATTCCCGAGTTCTCGGTCTTTACCGCCGGCTACATCGTGCGCGACCCGGACCACCAGCAAAAAGTGTTCAACGGCCCCATTGGCACCGAGATGTTCAAGACGGTGTCTGAAAAAATGGATGTGACGCCGCTGTCCACCGTGTACCTCGGCACCCGGCAGGTCAACCTGCGTGAGGCGCGTAATGTCAAGACCCCTGCCGACCTCAAGGGTGTGAAGCTGCGCATGCCCGGCTCCAAGGAATGGCTGTTCCTCGGTGAAGCACTGGGTGCCACCGCCACGCCCCTGGCTTTTGGCGAGGTCTATCTGGGCCTGAAAACCGGCACCATCGATGGTCAGGACAATCCCCTGCCTTCCGTGCGTGCCGCCAAGTTCTATGAAGTGACCAAGCAGATCGTGCTGACCAGCCATCTGGTGGACGGCATCTTCATTGCGATCTCCAACAAGGCGTACAACGCCATGAACGCAACGCAAAAGCAGAAGGTCAAGGCGGCTGCGCAGGCCGCCTCCAGCTACAACAACGAGAACCGCATCAAGGAAGAAGCGCAACTGGTTGACTTCTTCAAGCAGCAGGGTCTGCAGGTCACCACGCCCGATGTGGACGCCTTCCGCAAGTCGGTGCAGGCCACTTACCTGAACTCCGAGTACGGCAAGAGCTGGCCCAAAGGCCTGCTTGAACGCATCAACGCCACCAAGTAAGCACCCCGTCAAAGCATGAAAACCTGGCCAAAAAAAGCCGCCGACCTGATCGGCGGCGGGTTATTCCTGACCCTGTTTATCGTGTTTGTGATCCAGGTCACGGCACGGTTCGGGTTCAACAAGCCGATGGCATGGACCGACGAAGCCGCCGTGATCCTGTATGTCTGGGTCATTCTCTGGGCGGCGGCGTTCGTCGTTCCCGAGCGTGAGCATGTGGTGTTCGATCTGCTCTGGAACAGCGTCAGCCAGCGTGCACGGCAGGTGATGCAGATCGTCGGCAACCTCACGATTGGCGGCCTGGCGCTTTGCGGCATTCCGGCCAGCTGGGACTATGTCCATTTCATGGCCCGCGAAGGAACGCCCGTGCTGGGCCTTTCCTTCATGTGGGTCTTTTTGCCTTTTGTGCTGCTGCTGGCGGCACTGGTTGTTCGCTCTGCGTGGGCCATCTGGAACGCGATTCGGGGTATTGGTCTTGAAGCGGAGCTGCGCATATGACATCCGGAATCCTCGTTCTAGTTCTCGTGCTGGCGGGCGGCATGCTGCTGCGCATGCCCATCGGCTTTTCCATGCTGGCCTCCGGCATTGCCTACCTGATGGTCAAGGGGCAGGACATCGGCCTGGTGGCCGAGCAGGTGGGTAATGGCCTTTACAACAGCTACGTGCTGCTGGCCGTTCCGCTCTTCGTGTTTGCGGCCAACATCATGAACGCCGGCACCGTGAGTGAACGTATTTTTGACTTCTGCCGCATTCTGGTCGGGCGTGTGCGCGGTGGCCTGGCCCAAGTGGATATTCTGGTCAGCGTGGTGTTCTCGGGCATGAGCGGCAGCGCCATTGCCGACGCGGCCGGGCCCGGCCTGGTCACCATTCGCCAGATGCTTAAAAAGCCGGAATACACACGCGGCTTTGCGGGTGCCGTGGTCGTGGCCAGCGCCACGCTGGGCCCCATCATCCCGCCTTCCATTCCCATGGTGATTTACGCACTGGTGTCGGGCGCCTCGGTCGGCGCGCTGTTTCTCGGTGGCGTGGTGCCGGGCTTTTTGATGGCGATACTGATGATGGTGGTAGTGCATTTCATTGCCGTCAAACGCAACATGCCGCGAGAGGACAAAATCCCGCTGAGCGAATGGCCGGCCATCGTGTTTCGCGGCGCCCTGCCGCTGTCCATGCCCATCGTGCTGCTGGGCGGCATTTACTCCGGAATTTTCACCCCCACGGAAGCCGCCGCCGTGGCTGCTTTTCATGCGCTGATTCTGGCCGGCGTGGTCTACCGCGCCCTGACGTGGCGTGCCTTCTGGGGCGTGGTGATGGAGTCCACCCGCGGCAGCGCCGTGATCACCATGATCCTGGCGGGCTCCTTCATGCTCAACTATGCGTTCACGGCCGAAGGCGTGCCGCAGGCCATGGCCATGTGGGTCGACAGCATGCACCTCTCGCAGATCAAGTTTTTGCTGCTGGTCAACGTGATGTTCCTGGTGCTGGGCTGCTTTCTCGACGTGTCTGTGCTGCTGCTGGTGTTTGTGCCCATGCTGCTGCCCGCCGCCAAGCTGCTGGGCGTGGACCTGGTGCACTTTGGCGTGCTGGTGGTGCTCAACATGATGATCGGCCTGATTCACCCGCCCTTTGGCATGCTGCTGTTTGTGACCAAGGCGCTGACCGGCATCCCGATTGGCGAGATGATGAAGGAAGGCTGGCCTTTCCTGGTCATGCTGCTGCTCTTGCTGCTGGCCATGACATGCTTTCCGCAAATTGTGCTGTGGCTGCCGCAAACCATGGGCTACGGAGCGAAATGACTCTCCCCGAAGCGCCTGCGGCACCTCCCCTCAAGGGGCGACTCCAGCGGCCCGGCAAAGCCGGTTCCGCGGCGTCCGCTTGGCGGCATCGGGCACGCCTCACATCTGGCGCTTCACCAAGGATGCCGCGATATGAATGACGACGTGAATGCCGAGGTGGTCTGCGTGGCCAGCTGGAATGCCGACCTGATTTCGCACGTGGCTCGGCCTATTGCCCGCGGTGAGACGCTGATGGCCAGTGCGTTCAACATCAGCCCGGGCGGCAAAGGCAGCAATGCGGCCGTCGCGGCCGCCCGCCAGGGTGCACGCGTGGCGCTCATCGCCCGCATTGGCGATGACGACTTCGGGCGCATGGGCATGGCGCTGTGGCTGGCCGAAGGCATTGCCACCGACCATGTGGAGCGCGCCGCCGGCGAGCGCAGCGGCGTGGCCCAGATCCTGGTCTATGACGATGGCGACAACAGCATTGCGGTGTGCCCCGGTGCGGGTTCTGGACTCGGAGCACCGCAAGTGCAGGCGGCCCAGCGCTTGCTGCGCGGCTGCCGCGTCGTCATGGCATCCTGTGAAGTGCCTGTAGAAGCCACGCTGCAAGCTTTCCGGCTGGCCCGTGAAGCCGGGGCCATCACCCTGCTGAACCCTGCGCCGGCACGTCCGCTGCCAGAAGAGTTGCTGGCATTGGTCGACGTTCTCACCCCGAACGAAAGCGAGCTCTATCAGCTCGCCGGTGCGGCGCATTCAGGGTCGGTGGACGCCGCTGCGAATCACCTGCTGGCAGGCGGTACCCGCGCCGTGCTGGTGACGCTGGGCGCCGCCGGCTGTCGCCTGTATCAAAGCGGGCATGCCCCGACGGGCCTCGCCGGCCGCAGCATGGCCGTGCTTGACACCATAGGCGCCGGCGACACCTTCACCGGTGCGCTGGCAGCGGCCCTGGCACGCGGTGAGCCGCTCGGGAGCGCCATGCAATGGGCCAATGCCGCGGCGGCGCTATCGGTGACCCGACGCGGTGCCATTGACGGCATTCCCGTACGCGCAGATGTTGCGGCCCTGATGAACCAGGTCGCCGGGCAATAATCCGCCCGGCTTCAGGCGCTGAATCCGCCTCCATGCTCCAATCAAACGGCCATGCACATGGCCATATTCGCTATTATTTTTATAGCACAAAGCACCCTGCCTAGTTGCAGCAAGGTCTAGTACTTCGACACAGAGGTATCGGAACACAATGAAAGCGATGGATTCGGGCCCAGGCCTAGGCGCAAACCGCAGACATAGCCGTAGCTATGGCGAGGATTTGCAACGACGGCATGGGCTCGAAGGCGCGCTTTCATGTTTCGATATTTCTGGGTCGGAGTACTAGGCATGCTCAAAGTAGACGAACGTGCTGCGGGGAAAGATGTGCCGATAGAAAGGACGCGCAAGAACACGCGCGAGGTTTTTGGCTGCAAGCAGGCCGGATGCGCTGTTGTACAGCTTGAAGAAATTTGGCCGTACGGGCTTCAGGCCCAGCGTTTTACCGAACGCAACCAGTGAATCGTGATTGAAGGCGTTGACGTGCTCAAGCGGCGCGATGGGCATTTGATGCGCTGGCGACAGGGCATTGAAATCACCATGCCGGGCCAGCTTTTTCAGCGAAGGCCCTGCGTTGGGCACGCTGATTTTGATGAGTCCATCCACAGCCAGAGCCTGCGCCAGGCGCTCAAGAACCGCCCGGGGCTCAGTGAGGTGCTCGAAGACCTGTTCTGTATGGATGAATCGGAATTTTTTAGCGGGTAGATCGGCGAGTTCTACAACCTTGATCCCCACCGATTGGCCATGCCGAAGGCGTTCCTCAGACAGCTCAACACCATACACATCACAGCCATACGCCATGGCCATGCGGGACCAGTGTGCCCATCCGAACCCAAAGTCAAGAACACTCAATTCACCCGGTGGAACGCCGAAGTATTGAATGACATACTGAACCTGCTCGGCCAGGTAGCGGTAGTCGTCAAGACTGTAGTTTCGGTGGGTCCTGTCCAGTTCGGTTCCGGGAACCCAGCCGTTGTAGATTTCGTCCAGCAACCGGTCATCAGGCACCTGTTTTTGAAAAGCCAGGGTACAGCTGTTGCAGCGTACCAGTTCGTAGGAACAGGCATCCGCAGCGTCGCCGGCATTGCCTTCGTAGTGCCTCGCCATGTAGTTCCTGATGCCCGGACCCCCATATGACTCTTCGTAAACGACAGACAGCGAATCCGACAGGCAGCCGGGACAATGGTTTCGGGATTTCATGACAGGGCGATAAGGCATTGACGTTCCGTGTGTAAAAAGGAATACGGTGAACGCCGAGGGGCACGCCGGACGAAGGTCACGGGTGCAGTCGCACATTCAACGCGCATCGGAAAAGCAAGGCAAGCGCACTTGCCAGCCATTGTGCGACCGCGTGAAGAAATGGTCAGGAGCCTGACAAAACCCGGTTGCGCACGCAGCCACTCTATCGCTCATGAGGTGAGCGGTGGTAACCCTCTGTAATGAGGTGCTCGCTTAAGTTTGTGCGGCCTGGGTCGGTACTGCCACAGCTGCTTAGCCTCTGCACAGACTGTGGCGCAGGACTCCGTACGATACGGAAGGACCCTGCTTTGGGCAACCGGCCCCGCAGGCCTCACGCCCGGGTAAAGGATCTCGTCGCCTAAAAGCCCCTTCTCCACAGACGGCGGTATTCGTGCTCAGGGACTCGCGGCTGGTTTGCCCGCATCGGAGTTTGAACGCTGGCAGTCCTGAAGCAGTGCTCGATGCGAGCTGAAGGCTCTTACACAAGCCAGTACTTGGTTACACAAACACCCTGCGCCTTTCATCGATGCCGGCTCACCACACCCGCGTCCTGCCTGCACAAGAGCGGGTTTTATCTTCAGCGAAAAACCTCCACAACCAGCCACTGAATGGCGGTCGCTGGAGACTACAAACTCAATAGCGCCCTGCGGCGCCAGCGCTTAGTGGGCTGTTCGCTCGAACTTGAAAACGCCCGGCTCGCGCACGGGATCCACCTCGACCGGGATCACGCTCTTGGGCGGGAAGCGCCCTTCGAGCAGCAGCTTGGACAGCGGATTCTCGATGCGCTGCTGGATGGCGCGCTTCAGGGGTCGTGCGCCAAACACCGGGTCGAAGCCGACCTTGGCCAGCTCGGCAATCGCCGCTTCCGAGACGTCCATCGTCAGGTCCATTTTCTGCAGGCGCTCCATCAGCACCTTGAGCTGGATACGCGCGATCGACTCGATGTTCTTCGCGTCGAGCGCATGGAAGACCACGGTCTCGTCGATACGGTTCAGGAACTCGGGACGGAAGTAGTTCTTCAGCTCGTCGATCACCGCGTCCTTGATGTCTTCCGAGTCACGGCCAACCATGGACTGGATGATGGGTGAACCGATGTTGCTGGTCATCACAATCACCGTGTTCTTGAAGTCGACAGTACGCCCCTGGCCGTCGGTCAGGCGACCATCGTCCAGCACCTGCAGCAGCACATTGAACACATCGGGATGGGCTTTTTCGACCTCGTCGAGCAACAGCACGCTGTAGGGCTTTCGGCGCACGGCCTCGGTGAGGTGACCGCCTTCCTCGTAGCCCACATAGCCCGGAGGCGCGCCTATCAGTCGGGCGACCGAGTGCTTCTCCATGAACTCGCTCATGTCGACGCGAATCAGGTGGTCTTCGCTGTCAAACAGGAAACCAGCCAGTGCCTTGCACAGCTCGGTTTTGCCCACACCCGTCGGGCCGAGGAACAGGAAGGAGCCTGTTGGGCGGTTCGGATCGCTGAGGCCCGAACGCGAGCGGCGGATCGCATTGGCGACCGCAGCTATGGCCTCGTCCTGGCCGACCACGCGCACATGCAGCTTGCCCTCCATCAGCAGCAGCTTGTCGCGCTCGCCCTGCATCAGTTTGCTGACCGGAATGCCGGTGGAGCGCGCAACGACCTCGGCGATCTCTTCGGCGCCGACCTGGGTGCGCAGCAGCTTGGGCACATCGCTGGTCTCCTTCTGCGCCTCGCTGTCCTGCGCCGCCTTCAGGCGCTTTTCAAGTTCAGGCAGCTTGCCGTATTGCAGCTCGGCAACCTTGTTGAAGTCGCCCTTGCGGGTGAACTCTTCAATCTGGAAGCGGATGCGGTCGATCTCTTCCATGACGTCCTTGGAACCGAGCGCCTGGGCTTTTTCGGCCTGCCAGATTTCATCGAAGTCAGAGATTTCCTTCTGCAGCTTGGCAATCTCTACTTCGATCAATCCAAAGCGCTTTTGCGAAGCTTCGTCTTTTTCGCGGCGCACGGCTTCACGCTCGATCTGCAACTGGATCAGGCGCCGGTCAAGGCGATCCATCACCTCGGGCTTGGAGTCCATCTCGATCTTGATCTTGGCCGCCGCCTCGTCAATCAGGTCGATGGCCTTGTCGGGCAAAAAGCGGTCGGTGATGTAGCGATGGCTGAGTTCGGCCGCAGCGACGATGGCCGGGTCGGTGATCTGCACACCATGGTGGACTTCGTATTTTTCCTGCAGCCCGCGCAGGATGGCGATGGTGGCTTCCACCGTGGGCTCGTCCACCAGGATCTTCTGGAAGCGGCGCTCCAGGGCGGCGTCCTTTTCGATGTACTTGCGGTATTCATCCAGTGTGGTGGCACCCACGCAGTGCAGCTCGCCACGCGCCAGCGCGGGCTTGAGCATGTTGCCGGCGTCCATGGCGCCTTCTGCCTTGCCGGCGCCGACCATGGTGTGCAGCTCGTCGATAAAGACGATGGTCTGGCCTTCATCCTTGGCCAATTCATTGAGCACGGTTTTCAGGCGCTCCTCAAACTCGCCGCGGAACTTGGCCCCGGCCAGCAAGGCAGCCATGTCGAGTGACAGCACGCGCTTGCCTTTCAGCGACTCAGGCACCTCGCCCGCCACGATACGCTGGGCCAGGCCCTCGACGATGGCCGTCTTGCCGACACCGGGTTCCCCTATCAATACCGGGTTGTTTTTGGTGCGGCGCTGCAGTACCTGGATGGCACGCCGAATTTCATCGTCGCGGCCAATCACCGGATCGAGCTTGCCCAGACGCGCGCGCTCTGTCAGGTCCATGCAGTATTTCTTCAGGGCTTCGCGTTGGCCCTCCGCATCGGCGCTGTTCACGCCCTGCCCGCCGCGTACCGCGTCAATCGCGGCTTCCAGCGACTTGCGGCTCAGGCCGTTTTCGCGGGCGATCCTGCCCACGTCGGCCTTGCTGTCGGCCACGGCCAGCAAAAAGAGTTCACCGGCAATAAATTGATCATTGCGCTTGATGGCTTCTTTTTCCGTGGCCTGCAGCAGCCTGGCCAGCTCGGGGCCGACCTGGATCTGGTCCTGGCCCTGCACCTGGGGCAGCTTTTTGACGGCGCTGTCGGCCGCCTGCGTCAGGCCGTTGACGTTGACCCCGGCCCGCTCCAGCAAGGCGCGGGGGCCGTCATCCTGGCGCAGCATGGCCGCCAGCAAATGAGCCGGCTCGATGTAGGCGTTGTCGTTGCCAAGTGCCAGCGACTGTGCATCGCTGAGCGCTTCCTGAAATTTGGTGGTGAGTTTGTCCTGGCGCATGAGGCGTCCCTTCGAATTTGATTGCTGTTGATCTGGGGCTGGAACAAAGCTTTTTCAATAGCGCCGACAACCGGCCGGTCTGGCCTGCGGCTACACCGAGCCCCCACACGCGGGCATGCGGTCTAGAATCATTGGCATGAACATACATCAGGTTTCGGTCAACTACGCGCCGGAACAGGACCGTTTATTGATACGGATCAATGGCAGGGAAGGCGGTGAGTTGCGCGCCTGGCTGACCCGGCGCCTGGCCCTGGCCCTGTGGCCGGTACTCAGCCAGACGGCCGTCGCCCAAATGACAAAACTTGCGGGCCCTGCGGCGCCGGCAGCCAGCCTGGACGAGCAGCGAGGCCAATTGCTCGATGCCTTCCAGAAAGAGGCGTCACTACGCACCGGCGACTTCGAGACGCCTTACGAAGATCGGCGGGGCCAGCCCGCCGATGCAGTACTGGGCCCCGAGCCGCTGCTGCTGACTGAAGTCAAGGTCACGCTGATGGGCACTGGGCAGCTGCGCCTGCAAATGCTTGAAAAACTGCCAGGCGGTGACGCGGTGCGAAATTTTCAGCTCATGATGGATGCGCAACTGACCAACGGCTTGCTGCACCTGCTGCACCAGAGCCTGAATGCGTCGCAGTGGCTGGAGCCGCTGACATCCCCTGCCCTCCAACCAGCCGCCGCCAACGCCGACGTGCCCGAACTGGCCATGGACCCCGCCAAGCCCAGATACCTGAACTGAACTGAATGACTGCAGGGGGTGGCACCTCAGTCCCGGATGGGTATCACGCGGGCCGCAAACAACCTTATTTGGCTTGCATGCCAACCAGCATTTGACAAAATCAACAGGGCACAATCCATGAATTCCCTGAGCCTCCGAATACTTGAATACCGTAGTCTTTCCCTAGCCCCTGAGTTGACCGGCCCTGACCAGATACTGTGCCTGCCTTCCATAATCTTTCCAAACTGTACGCGCGCCCCGGTTTTTTGCTGCGTCGCGCGCACCAGATCTCGGCCGCCGTTTTCGAAGATGAATGCCGCAGTGTCGGGCTGACACCCGCGCAGTTCGGCGTGCTCAGTGTGCTGCGTGCCAGCCCCGGCCTGGACCAGTCCACGTTGGCACGCGCGCTGGGTTTTGACAAGGTGACGGTGCTGCGCGTGTTGCGCGGCCTGGAAACACGGGGACTGATAGAGCGCGTGCCCGCACCTTCGAGCCGGCGCAACTTGTCGATCTCGCTGTCAACCGAGGGGCTCGCCCTGCTGAAACAGGCGCAGGAACCGGCCGAGCGCGCCTACAGCCGCCTGATGGCGCCGCTGGACAATACGCAGCAAAACCAGCTGGTCCACCTGCTGCAGTTGCTGACAGCCGGGCTGGAAGACGAGGCGCGGGCCCCTTTTGTGCCGCCAGCGCAGGATACGGATGAGCCCAGGGGCATGCCGGGAGCCAAGTAATTTCTAGCCATTGGTGGCTTGTATGCCCCATTTGGCCAGCGCTGCATCGTCGCTAACGCGCGCATCGACCCAACGCGCGCCCTCCGGCGTCTGCTCTTTTTTCCAGAACGGCGCCTGGGTCTTCAGGTAGTCCATCAAAAATTCGCAGGCCTTGAAGCTTTCACCGCGGTGAGCGGAAGTCACCGCCACCATGACCACCTGATCCAGCGGCTGCAAAAGTCCGACACGGTGGATCACCCGGACGCCAAAAATATCGAAGCGCACCATCGCCTCGTCGATCATGGCCTCAATGGCTTTTTCGGTCATGCCGGGGTAGTGTTCCAGTTCCATGCTGCTGACGCTCTGGCCGTCATTGCGGTCCCTCACCGTGCCCGTGAAAGTGCATACGGCGCCGACCCGGGTGTCATTCGCGCGCAGAGCGGCCACCTCATCGGCCAGATTGAAGTCTTCGGTCGTGATCAGGACGCGGGATAAAGCCATAGTTGCAATTTTGCCACCACCACCCCAAAAGCCGCATGCATGCCGTAAGATTTGTCGCATGACTGGCTGCACAAACCTCCTCACCGCCTGGATGCCCAACGGCAGCCGTGGCCATGAGGCGTGCGCCAGCAAGTCAAAAAAACCGTTGCTCATTTGACCGGGGCTGCGGTTCCGTCGTCGAATGAGCGATGGAGCCGCCAGCTACTTTCAGGTCTTTCCCGCGTGCACCACCTCTTGTTCTGACGATGGCCTTCCAAGCCGGTCAGTTTTTAAGGATGTGTCTTCATGCAAACAGCGCGCAATGCAAACCAGGTAACCCCGGTAACTCCAGATTTTTCGGGGCTCTGGCTCCCGCTTGTCACCCCCTTTGACCACGGCGAGGTCGACCATGCGTCCTTGAAGCGCCTGGTGGCGCACTACCGCGGCAGCGGCATTGCCGGCCTGGTGGCCTGCGGCTCCACTGGCGAAGCAGCCGCCTTGAGCGACGAAGAGCAGCTGGCCGTGCTGCAGGCCATCATGCGGGAAGCGCCTGAACTGCCGGTGGTCATGGGCCTGTCGGGCTACCACCTGGGAAAAACCGCGGCGCGCATCAGGATGGTGGGCGAGCTGGGCATTGCCGGCATCCTGCTGCCTGCGCCCCACTACATCCGGCCTGCCCAGGCCGGCCTGATCGAGTGGTTTACCCAGCTGGCCGACGCCAGTGCCGTGCCGGTCATCCTGTATGACATACCCTACCGCACCGGCGTGAAGATCGAACTGCAGACCCTGAGGGCGCTGGCCAGCCATCCACGCATCTGCGCCATCAAGGACTGCGGCGGCGACGCGGACAAAACGCGAGCGCTGATCAGCGACGGCCGCCTGCAGGTCTTGTGCGGCGAGGATGTCAATATTTTCTCCACCCTGGCGCAAGGCGGGCATGGTGCGATTGCGGCGGCAGCCCATGTGCACACGCGGCGTTTCGTCCAGGTGATGGATCTCATCAAGACCGGCGATGAGGCGCAAGCCCGCACGCTGTGGGAACCCCTGCCGCCGCTGATTGAAGGCCTGTTTGCCGAACCCAGCCCCGGCCCGCTGAAAGCGCTACTCGCGCGCCGGGGACTGGTTCGCGAAGAACTTCGCAGCCCCATGACCCGGGCTTCCGGCGCGCGGGTTGAGCGCCTGCAGCGGCTGGATGAATTGATCGGGTAAATCAGCCGCCGGTGACGGGCGGGAAGAAGGCGACTTCGCAGCCTTCGCTTAAAACAGCCGACTCGTCACTCATGACCTGATTCAGCGCCATGCGCACAGACTTGCCGCGCGCCAGGCTGCCGGCATGCGCGGGGCTGGCGGCCAGCAGTTCGTCGCGCAGGGCCGCCAGCGTACCGGCGGAGGTTTCGCGCAACTCGCTGCCCTGCCCGATGGCTTCACGGATGGACGCGAAATACTTGACCGTGACTTTCATGCGGAGGCTTTCACGACAGGAGCGCTGAAAACGGGATGAACTGCACGCTGTCGCCGTGCGTGATGGTCTGCCCCGCCGGGTTGTCCACCAGACCGTCGCCCCAGACCGCCGAGGTCAGCACCCCGGAACTCTGATTGGCAAACAGGTCCAGCCCGCCAGCCGCATTGCGTTGCACCCGCAGGAACTCGCGGCGCTTATCGGCGCGGGGCCAATTGAAATGGGCGGGAACAGGGACTGATTTCAGGGCCACCTGGCGCGCACCCTGCAGCGTGAGCAGAAAGGGCCGCACCAGCAGCAGGAAGGTCACAAAGCTGGAGACTGGGTTGCCCGGCAGGCCGATGAAGTGCGCCGGCCCGACCTTGCCATAGGCAAACGGTTTGCCGGGCTTGATCGCGATCTGCCAGAGATCGAGTGAACCGAGCTGCTGCACCGCGGGCTTGATGTGATCTTCTTCACCGACAGATACGCCGCCGCTGGTCAGGATCAAATCGTGCGCCTGGCTGGCGCTGCGCAGCGCGTCCAGCGTGGCGTCGCGCCGGTCCGGCACGATGCCCATGTCCGTCACCTCGCACCCCAGGCGCGACAGCAAGGCACGCAGGAAGAAGCGGTTGGAGTTGTAGATGGCGCCCGGCCGCATCTGCTCCGGGGCAACCTCGCCGGGCATGACCAGCTCATCGCCGGTGGAAAACAGCGCCACCCGCGGCCGGCGCGCCACCTGCAAAACATTCATGCCAACACTGGCCGCCAGCCCAAGTGCGGCTGGCGTGAGCCGCTCACCTTTTGAGAGCACGATGGCGCCACGCGTGACATCCTCGCCGGCGCGGCGAATCCACTGCGCGGGTCTGGGCGGCTGCGTGATCTTGATAAAACCTTGCGGCTCCGCCAGCACTTCGCAGTCTTCCTGCATCATCACCGCGTCGGCCCCGGCCGGAATGGGCGCGCCCGTGAAGATGCGCGCGGCCGTGCCCGGCTCCAGCGCAGGGCCTGCGCTGCCGGCGGGGATGCGCTGCGACACACGCAAAGCGGTACCGGCCTGCTGTACATCGGCAGTACGCACCGCATACCCGTCCATCGAGCTGTTGTCTTCGGGTGGCACCTGCAGCGCGGAGACCACGTCTTGCGCCAGCACGCGGCCGTCGGCCTCAAATGTGGAGACCGTTTCCAGGCCTGCCAACGGGGTGGCTTGGGCCTGCAACTCGGCCAGCGCATCGTCCAGTGGCTTAAGCGCGGGACGGGCAGCTGGTGCGGTGGAGGTGGATGCAGGGGTGATTTGGGAAGTGTTCATGCATACGACTCGGGGCGGTAGGCAAAGCGTTCCTGATTGTCGATCAACCACAGCGCGAGGGCATCGGCGTCATTCAAATCCAGCACCGGCCTGAGGGTAGTTTGCGGCAGCTGCTCCGGCGAGTCGGTGGCAATTGCCACCACAAAATCGTCGTCCGGATAACGTGCCGGCTTGCCGGACGCGGCGCGCCAGACTTCCACCTTCAGCAGGTCGCTGCTCTTGAAGCCCTCCACCAGCACCCAGTCCACACCCTCGTACAGCTCGGCAATCAGGTGGTGCACCGACAGCGTCGTCGGCCGTTCGAACTCACGGATCAGTGCCAGCCTGTTTTCCGACGCGACAACCACCTCGAAGGCCCCGGCCTCCCGGTGACGGTAGGTGTCCTTCCCCGGGTGGTCAATGTCGAATTTGTGGTGTGCATGTTTGACGACCGAGACACGCAGGCCACGCAGCTTAAGCGCGGGAATCAGCCTTTCCACCAGCGTCGTCTTCCCCGAGCCGGAATAGCCGGCAAATGCAACCACGTTCATAAACAGTTTTTCACCGATCCTGGTTTGCTACTGATTCACTGGCTGGCCATGGCCATCCGAAAGGGACTGGAGAGCCACTCAATGCACGTTGTTGGCAATATAGGCCTTGACAAGGTCAACGTCGGCGGGCATGACCTGCACACGCTTGGGCAAGTCCTCTATGCCTTCGAACTTTGCGGGCCGGGTCGGCAAGCGGCCCAGCGCCTCTTCGATGGTTTCGGCGAACTTGATCGGCAGGGCCGTCTCGAGCACGATCATGGGCACACCCACCTGCAGGTGCGCACGCGCCACCTTCAGGCCGTCAGCGGTGTGCGTATCGATCATGGTGCCCAGGCGCTGGAAGGTGTCGCGAATCGTCTGCAGCCGGTCGGCGTGGGTGCTCGTGCCGCTGGCAAACCCGTAGCGCTGCGCGGCTGCCTGGAAGGCGGCATCGCGGCTCAGGTCAAAACTGCCCTGTGCCGACAACCGGTTTCCGAATAGCTCGGCGATGCGCATCGCGTCCCGGCCCAGCAGGTCGAACACAAAACGCTCGAAGTTCGAGGCCTTGGAAATGTCCATTGACGGGCTGGAGGTCTCATGCGTGTCGGCGCCAGCCCGCACACGGTAGACGCCGGTGCGAAAGAATTCGTCGAGCACGTCGTTCTCATTGGTCGCCACCACCAGCTTGTCGATGGGCAGGCCCATCATGCGGGCAACATGGCCGGCGCAGACATTGCCGAAGTTGCCCGACGGCACGGTAAAGCTGACCTTGTCGGCGTTTGATTTGGTGGCCTGGAAGTAGCCGGCGAAGTAATAAACCACCTGCGCCATCAGGCGCGCCCAGTTGATGGAATTGACCGTGCCGATTTTGTACTGGCGCTTGAAATCCAGGTCATTGGACACCGCCTTGACGATGTCCTGGCAGTCGTCAAACACGCCGTCCAGCGCGAGGTTGTGGATGTTTTCGTCCTGCAGGCTGAACATCTGCGCCTGCTGGAACGGGCTCATGCGGCCATTCGGCGATGTCATGAAAACCCGCACGCCCTTTTTGCCGCGCATGGCGTATTCGGCCGCACTGCCGGTATCTCCGCTGGTGGCGCCCAGGATGTTCAGCTCTTCACCGCGGCGCGCCAGTTCGTATTCGAACAGGTTGCCCAGCAATTGCATGGCCATGTCCTTGAAGGCGAGCGTGGGCCCGTTCGACAGAGCCTCGAGGTACAGGCCCTCCTGCAGTTTTTTCAGCGGAACAATCTCTTTCGTTCCAAAAACATCTTCGGTATAGGTCTTCTCGCAGATCGCCTTCAGGTCCGCTGGCGGAATGTCATCTATATACAGTGACAGGACTTCGAACGCGAGATCCGCATAAGGCAGGCTGCGCCATTTCGTCAGCGTCGCATTGTCAACCTGCGGATAGCGCTCCGGCAGGTACAAGCCGCCATCCGGTGCCAGGCCTTCAAGCAGGATTTCACAAAAGCGCTTGCGGTCAACATGACCACGGGTGGAGATGTAGCGCATCAGGCCAATTCCTCCTTGCGGATGCGCGTGATAGGCGCCAGCACCGTGGGCAAGCCCTGCATCTGTGCCAACGCGTCGTTCATCTTCGCTTCCACACAGTCGTGTGTGAGGATGATGAGGTCGGTCTGCGTGGAGCCTTCGCCGCCCACTTCATCGGCCTCGCGCTGCAGCACGGCGTCTATGCTGATGCCCAGCGAGGCGAGAATACCGGTGACCCTGGCCAGCACGCCGGCTTCATCGGCCACCTTCAGGCGCAGGTAATAACTCGTGACCACATCACCCATGGCCAGCACCGGCGTATCACTCATCCAGTCGGGCTGGAACGCCAGATGCGGCACGCGATGCGCGGCGTCAGCCGTGTGCAGGCGGGCAATGTCGACCAGGTCGGCAATCACGGCACTGGCGGTGGGTTCGCTGCCGGCGCCCTTGCCGTAGTACAGCGTGGTGCCGACGGCATCGCCATGCACCATCACGGCGTTCATGGCGCCTTCCACATTGGCAATCAGGCGCTTCATCGGCACCAGGCTGGGATGCACACGCAGCTCGATGCCCTTGGCGGTATTTTTGGTGATGCCCAGCAGCTTGATGCGGTAGCCGAGCTGCTCGGCGTACTTGATGTCCTGCGCATCCAGCCGGGTAATGCCTTCGACATAGGCTTTGTCAAACTGCACCGGAATGCCGAAGGCAATCGCCGACATCAGCGTGACCTTGTGCGCCGCGTCCACGCCCTCGATGTCAAAGGTGGGGTCAGCCTCGGCGTAACCCAGGCGCTGCGCCTCCTTGAGCACCACGTCGAAGTCCAGGCCCTTGTCGCGCATTTCGCTCAAGATGAAATTGGTCGTACCGTTGATGATGCCGGCGATCCATTCGATGCGGTTGGCCGTCAGTCCTTCACGCAGCGACTTGATGATGGGAATGCCACCCGCCACCGCAGCTTCAAAGGCCACCATCACGCCCTTGCGGTGCGCAGCGGCAAAAATTTCGGTGCCGTGCACCGCCAGCAAGGCCTTGTTGGCGGTCACCACATGCTTGCCCGCTTCAATGGCTTCCATCACCAGCTGACGGGCGATGCCGTAGCCGCCGATCAGCTCAATCACGATGTCGATTTCGGGATTCGCGATCACCGCGCGGGCATCGGCGACGACCTGCACGCTGTCACCCACCACAGCCTGCGCGCGGGCGGTGTCGAGGTCCGCCACCATGGTAATTTCAATGCCCCGACCGGCACGGCGCAGGATCTCTTCCTGATTGCGCCGCAATACGTTGAACACACCGCCGCCTACGGTGCCTATGCCCAGCAAGCCGACCTGGATGGATTTGAGATTTGTCGATTTCGGTTTCATGTTGCTCAATAGTCAAAAATGCCTGCGGTACTTTCCGTACTTTCCGTACTTGCCAGTACCGGCTCAGATGTTGTTGTTTCGATAATTCTCGAGGAATTTTGCAATCCGGCCCACGGCCTCGCGCAGGTCTTCCTCGTGCGGCAGGAAGACGATGCGGAAGTGGTCCGGCGCGGCCCAGTTGAAGCCGGTGCCCTGCACCAGCATCACCTTGGTTTCCTTGAGCAGCTCGAGGAAGAACTGCCGGTCGTCCTTGATCGGATAGACCTTGGGATCGAGTTTGGGGAACATGTAGAGCGCCGCGCTGGGCTTGACGCAACTCACACCCGGGATGGCCGTGATCAGCTCGTACGCCAGATCGCGCTGGCGGCGCAAGCGCCCGCCCTCGCCTGTCAGGTCGTTGATGCTCTGGTAGCCGCCCAGGGCCGTCTGGATGGCCCACTGACCCGGCACGTTGGAGCACAGCTTCATGTTGGCCAGCATGTTGAGGCCCTCGATGTAGTCCTCCGCCCGCTTCTTGGGGCCGGACACCACCAGCCAGCCGGCGCGGTAGCCGCACGAGCGGTAACTCTTGGACAGCGAATTGAAAGTCAGCGTGAGCACGTCCGTCGACAGGCTGGCGATGGCGGTATGGTGGGCGCCGTCATACAGCACCTTGTCGTAAACCTCGTCGGCCAGGATAACCAACCCGTGCTCGCGCGCGATCTCCACGATCTGCTTGAGAAGTTCGTCGGAATACAGCGCGCCGGTCGGGTTGTTGGGGTTGATGACCACAATGCCCTTGGTCTTGGGCGTGATCTTGGCGCGAATATCGTCAAGGTTGGGCATCCAGCCGTTGTTTTCATCACAGAGGTAGTGCACCGGTTTGCCGCCCGACAGGCTGGTGGAGGCGGTCCACAGCGGATAGTCAGGTGCTGGCAGCAGCAGTTCGTCGCCGTCGTCGAGCAGCGCGTTGGTGGCCATGGCGATCAATTCGCTGGCGCCGTTGCCCAGGTAAACGTCATCGAGCGTCACGCCCTTGATGCCCTGTTTCTGGGTCTCGTGCATCACCGCCTTGCGTGCCGCAAAAATGCCCTTGCTGTCCGAATAGCCGGCCGACGAAGGCAGGTTGCGAATCATGTCCTGCTGGATTTCTTCGGGCGCATCGAAACCGAACACCGCCAGATTGCCCAGGTTGAGCTTGATGAGATGGTGCCCTTCTTCCTCCATCTGCTTGGCGGCGTCCATGATCGGGCCGCGAATGTCGTAGAGCACATTGGCCAGCTTGGCGGATTTGGTGATCGGTTTCATATGCATTGTCGAATAGGGAGCCAGGACCACACCGTCAAACGCGCTGACAAACCCACTCGTAGGTGGGAGAACGCCAGCATGCCAACGGGAAATTCGGGCGGAATCTATAATTTGACCACATAAAACGCGTATTTCGCCCGCGTTTCACAGGCAAATAGCCCTTGCCCATTGCCCGCTTTCCCGCATGACAGGTCTTCCTGAGCCCCTGAACCCCAAACCCCTGAGTCCTCCAATCCCCGCATGAAACTTCAACCAGACCGCCTCGACGTGCAATCCATCCTCGGCTACGGTCCCGGATGGGTCGGCCTGGGGCACAACGGCGTGGCTGAAAAAATCGAACACAGCATCGTGATCGGCTCACGTGGCGAAAAATTCGACTGGAATTGCGCACGCTTTGACGATCTCACTGCGGAGCATTTCGCGCTGCTTGCCGCAACCCGGCCCGAACTGGTGATTTTCGGCAGCGGCACGCGCTTGCGCTTCCCGCCTCCGGCATTTTTGCGGGCCTTGATGGACCAGCGCATCGGCATTGAAACCATGGACACGCTGGCCGCCTGCCGTACCTACAACATCCTGGCGGGTGAAGGCCGGCAGGTTATTGCGGCCCTGCTGATTGAAAGAGAAGAAGGCCAGGCGAACTGAAAGACCGGCTCTTTCAGGGTAAAATGTAGGGTTGCGTTTGGTCTCACACCTTCAGGACTAGCACCAGGGGTTGCGTATCAAAAAGCATTGCCAATAGCCGGCTAATTACAACTACTTTCGTCAGGGTCTACTCAGTATGGCAGTCGTCGTCAATAAACCACTCCCCGAATTTGAAGCGAACGCCACGGGTGGCATCAAGGTGTCCAACCAGTCCCATCTGGGAAAAGTCGTCGTGCTGTACTTCTACCCCAAGGACAACACGCCCGGTTGCACCACCGAGGCCATGCAGTTCCGCGACCACTACAAGGACTTCGTCAAGGCCGGTGCGACCGTATTTGGCGTCTCGCGCGACAACATGAAGTCGCATGACGAATTCAAGTCCAAGCTCGAGCTCCCCTTCGAGCTGATTGCAGATACCGAAGAAAAAATGTGCCACATGTTCGGCGTGGTCAAGAACAAGATCATGTACGGCAAAAAGGTCAAGGGCATTGAGCGCAGCACCTTCCTGATCGGCGCCGACGGACAGCTGAAAGAAGAATGGCGCGGCCTGAAGGTGCCCGGCCATGTCGAGGATGTCCTCAAGGCCGTCAAGGCCCTCAAAAAGGCTGCCTGAAAGCCTGTTGACGCCAGTGCGCAACAGAGCCCGGCAACACTGGATTGCCCTGTCACCTCAGTTGTGCATAATGAACTCATGCTGTTGACCTTCGCAACTGCGTCAAAACAAAAAGCCGCCCCGGCCTTGAGGCGGCTTTTTTGCTTCTGGAACCACCCTTCAAGAGAGTTTTAAGCACTATGCCTCTGCCCCCCGCCCCGACCAAGCGTGCCGCCCTGCTCTCCACCGACGTCCTGGATGCCCCAGCCCGTTCGCCCTCCAAAGCCGCACGAAAGACGGACAACGCCGAATCAGGCCGCAAGCCCCCTGTACTGGACCTGTTTGACAACCGTACGGTGACGGCCGGCGGTGGTGATCATCCCGTTGCTTACAAGGGAAAAGAGCCTCCCCGCCCAGGAAAAGCCGGCGAAGACAGCTATGAAAAAGAGAGCATTTCGCTGCCCCAGCCAGCCCTGAAGCCGAAAAAAAGCAGGCACCCCGGGCCCGCCAAGCTGTTTGTCCTCGACACCAACGTGCTGATGCACGACCCGATGTGCCTGTTCCGCTTCGAAGAACATGACATCTTTCTGCCGATGATCGTGCTCGAGGAGCTCGACGGGCATAAAAAAGGCATGACCGAGGTGGCCCGCAATGCGCGCCAGACCAGCCGCACGCTGGATGCGCTGGCCGGCGCCCAGGGCGCCGACATTGGCAAGGGCCTCAAACTGGACACCACCGGCCACCCGGAGGCAGGCGGCAGCCTGTTTTTCCAGACCAAACCGATGGACTACACGTTGCCGATGAGCCTGCCGCAGGGCAAGGCCGACAACCAGATCCTGGGCGTGGTCGAGGCCCTGCGCAAGGAATATGCGCCGCGCGAAGTGGTGCTGGTGTCCAAGGACATCAACATGCGGGTCAAGGCGCGCGCGCTGGGTCTGGCCACTGATGACTACCAGAACGACAAAACCCTGGAAGACGGGGATCTGCTGTATGCCGGCTCGCTGGCCCTGCCCCCTGACTTCTGGACGCGGCAGAGCAAAACCGTTGAAAGCTGGCAACAAGGCAGTCACACCTTTTACCGCATCACCGGCCCTATCGTGGCCAGCCTGCTGATCAACCAGTTTGTGTTTTTCGAAGCCCCGGGCGAACCTCCGCTGTATGCCCGTGTCACGGAAATCCGGGCCAAAACCGCCGTGCTGAAGACCCTGAAGGATTACAACCACCTGAAAAATGCGGTATGGGGTGTGACCACGCGTAACCGCGAGCAAAATTTTGCGATGAACCTGCTGATGGACCCGGAAGTGGATTTCGTGACGCTGGCGGGTACGGCGGGTACCGGAAAAACACTGATGGCTCTGGCCAGCGGTCTCACGCAGGTGCTTGACGACCGCCGCTACACCGAGATCATCATGACGCGAGCGACCGTTTCGGTCGGTGAAGACATTGGCTTTTTGCCGGGCACCGAAGAGGAAAAAATGGGTCCATGGATGGGCGCGCTTGACGACAACCTGGAAGTACTGGGCAAAACCGACAGTGGTTCCGGCGAGTGGGGACGCGCAGCCACCAATGAGCTGATCCGTTCGCGCATCAAGGTCAAGAGCATGAACTTCATGCGCGGCCGCACCTTCCTCAACAAGTACGTCATCATCGACGAGGCGCAAAACCTGACGCCCAAGCAGATGAAGACCCTCATCACCCGAGCCGGCCCCGGTACCAAGATCATCTGCATGGGCAACCTGGCGCAGATCGACACCCCCTACCTCACCGAAGGCTCCTCGGGAATGACCTTCGCGGTCGATCGCTTCAAGGGCTGGCCGCATGGCGGGCACATCACGCTGGCGCGGGGGGAACGCTCACGGCTGGCCGACTTTGCCAGTGAGGTGCTGTAGCCGCCGGAGCAACGCGACAGCGAATCGGGAAACGTAAAAAGTAAAAAGTAAAAAGTAAAAAGTAAAAAGGCCAGGTTGCATGACCTGGCCTTTTTTACGCCCGAAATTCAGTCCTGAAAATACGACCCCGGTTAATCCTGAATTCCCCGGAACGCCAGTTCCCGTCGTACAACACGATGCCGCGATGCCGCATTGGAACCCTCAGGCTCCTCGCCTAAAGACAGGCCCCTTGCCTTCTTAGCGCCAGTCCTACGCCGGTTTGCGAGCTTGCCGACAGGCTCGACTGATAGTCCTATTAGGCTTGAATCACGCGCTGACGCTGTGCCGGCGCAACTCAAGGAGTTTGAGATGACAACAGTTTCCGAGCTTATGACTCGCGGTGTGCGGACCTTGATGCCCGCCGATACCGTGACATCCGCGGCGCGAGCCATGGATGAACTCAATGTGGGCGTCATTCCTGTCTGCGACGGTGAAAAGCTGGTCGGCATGGTGACCGACCGCGATATTGTCGTGCGCGGCTTGGCGCAGGAACTCGACGCAAAGACCACCGTCCTGGCGGATGTGATGAGCACAAACGTGCGCACGGCGCGCGAGGACGAGGACGTGGACGAAGTTCTCAGCGAGATGGCTGAGAGCCAGATTCGCCGGTTGCCGGTGGTTGATGGTCAGGATCGGCTGGTCGGAATTATTTCCCTGGGCGATATTGCAGCCAAGGACCCCGATGAGGATGCAGATGTCGCCGCGTCCTTGGGAAATATCTCCATGCCTGCGGAGCCGGACCGTTCAAACCAGCCGCAAGCGAGCGGTGCGGCAGGTGGCAGCTCTGCATCAGGAAAAAAGCGCAGGCAGCCCGGCTGATCCATTAACACCATTGGCAGGCCTTCGGACGGGGGAATCCCGGGGCTGTAAGGCGACCATCGACCAAATGATGGCACCATCACACGGGCAAAAAAAAGACCTGCGGAATCCCGCAAGTCATTTGAGTTCAAAATTCTGGTGGGCGGTGCAGGCTTCGAACCTGCGACCCCTGCAGTGTGAATGCAGTGCTCTACCCCTGAGCTAACCGCCCTATTGGTCAGCCTTCGATTATAGGCTGTTTTTGAGTGATTTTTCGGCCTAGACCGTGGCGGCACGCCAAACTGTTTTCCCCTTGCTGGCCTTGTCAATATCGGCCAGCAATACTTCATGCGCGGCAATTTCCTGGTCATTGGCCAACAGCAGTGGCAAATCAAAACCGCTCAGGTCAATCAATGGGGCCATGTCGCCGTCCTGCGCCGGACCGCCCACGTCCATCATCAAGGAGTTTTGCCCCCGCGTGAGATTGATGTACACGTCGGCCAGCAGTTCGGCATCGAGTAACGCCCCGTGCAGCGTTCGGCCCGAATTGTCAACGTCCAGCCGGTCGCACAGTGCGTCGAGCGAGTTGCGCTTGCCCGGGAACAGCTCCTTGGCCATCATCAGGCTGTCCGTCACCTTGGCCACGCAGTGCCGGATCGGGTCCCTGCCGATGAGCTCCAGTTCCTTGTTGAGGAAGCTCACATCGAAGGGCGCGTTGTGGATGATGATCTCGGCGCCCCGCAGGTACTCCAGCAGATCTTCTGCCACGGCAGCGAACTTGGGCTTGTCCTTCAAAAACTCATTGCTGATGCCGTGCACCTTGAGCGCATCCTCATGGCTGTCGCGCTCGGGGTTCAAGTAAAAATGCCTGTTGTTGCCTGTGAGCTTGCGACCCACCAGCTCCACGCAGCCAATTTCAATGATGCGGTCGCCGTTTTCAGCGGAAAGACCCGTAGTTTCTGTGTCTAGAACGATTTGGCGCATGACCTGGATTATCGCTCTCTGCCGCAGCCGCCTGCGGATCCGGATGAGCCGGTTTTCCGCTTCAGGCCAGCCGCACTGCCAGCCGCACTGTCAGTGGTTTTCCTTGGCGTGATTGATGGAGTATTTCGGTATTTCAACCGTCACATCGGTCTGCGCCAGAAACGCCTGGCAGCTCAGGCGGGAATTGGGCTCCAGTCCCCAGGCGCGATCGAGCAGGTCTTCTTCGCTTTCGTCGAGCCCGTTCAGGGAGTTGAAGCCTTGGCGCACGATCACATGGCAGGTGGTGCAGGCGCAACTCATGTCGCAGGCGTGCTCAATATTGATCTTGTTGTCGAGCAAGGCCTCGCAGATGGACGTGCCTGCAGGCGCCGAGATTTCAGCGCCCTGCGGGCAGTATTCGGAATGGGGCAGTATTTTGATGATGGGCATGGTGTCAATCTGACTTGTTGGGGCTTGGCGCAAACGCTCGCTCAGACCGCCTCGATGTTTTTCCCCGCCAGGGCTTGTCGAATGCCGCGGTTCATGCGTTGCGCCGCGAAGGACTCGGTGCCTTTGGCCAGCGCCTGGGTGGCGGCTTCAATGGTGGCGACGTCGCCATGGGCACGCGCATCGGTGAGTCCGACGACCAGGTTGTCAACCTGCGCCCGTTCATTGGGGCTCAGCAGGTCCGCGTCCGCCGCCAGCGCGCTTTGCGTGGCAAGAATCATGCGGTCGGCGTCGACCTGCGCCTCGGCCAGGGCACGCGCCTGCATGTCCTGCTGGGCGGTGGAAAAACTCTCCTGCAGCATGCGGGCAATCTCGTCATCAGACAGGCCGTAGGAGGGCTTCACGTCAATACGTGCCTCCACCCCGCTGCCCTGCTCTTTGGCATTGACGCTGAGCAGGCCGTCCGCATCCACGGTGAAAGTCACCCGGATGCGCGCAGCGCCAGCGGCCATGGGCGGTATGCCGCGCAACTCGAAGCGGGCAAGGCTGCGGCAATCGGCCACCAGATCACGCTCGCCCTGCACCACATGCAGGGCGAGCGCCGTCTGGCCGTCCTGGTAGGTGGTGAAGTCTTGCGCCATGGCCGTCGGGATGGTCTGGTTGCGCGGCACAATGCGCTCAACCAGTCCGCCCATGGTCTCGATACCCAGCGAGAGCGGAATCACATCGAGAAGCAACAAGTCGCTCCCGCCATGGTTGCCAGCCAGCTGGTTGGCAGAAATGGCAGCGCCGAGGGCCACCACCTCGTCGGGATTGAGGTTGGTCAACGGCTCACGGCCGAAGAAACTGGCCACCGCCTTGCGCACCTGAGGCATGCGCGTGGAGCCGCCCACCAGCACAACGCCGTGAATCTCATCCTTGGCCAGTTTGGCATCGCGCAAGGCCTTGCGCACGGCCGACAGTGTGCGCTGGGTCAGATGAGCGGTTGCGGCCTCAAAATCTTCCGCCTTCATCTCCAGATTGACCAGCGCCTTGGCCAGCTGCACGGAAAACGGGGCCGAATCTGCGGCAGACAAGGCCTCCTTGCAGGCGCGCGCTGCCCGTTGCAGGGCCGCCTTGTCCGAGGGCGTGAGGACATCGGCCGCCAGGCCGGCTTTGGCCAGCACCCAGTCCACCAACGCGCGGTCGTAATCGTCGCCTCCGAGCGCGGAGTCGCCACCGGTGGACACCACCTCAAACACGCCCTGCGTGAGGCGCAGGATGGAAATATCAAACGTCCCCCCGCCCATGTCGTAGACGGCATAGACGCCTTCGCTGGCATTGTCCAGGCCGTAAGCGATTGCAGCCGCCGTGGGCTCATTGATCAGACGCAGCACGTTCAGGCCGGCCAGTTGCGCCGCGTCCTTGGTCGCCTGGCGCTGGGCCTCGTCGAAATACGCGGGTACCGTGATCACGGCACCGTAAATATCATCATTGAAGGTGTCTTCAGCGCGATAACGCAGCGTGGCCAGAATTTCCGCGCTGATCTCGACCGGGCTCTTTTCTCCCGCAACAGTCTGCAGCGTGACCATGCCCGGCTTGTCGTTGAGCTGGTAGGGCAACTGCGCGCGGCTGCCAATGTCGTCAATGCCCCGCCCCATCAGGCGCTTGACCGACGAAATGGTGTTGCCGGGGTCTTCGACCTGTGCCGCCAGCGCCTCAAAACCGATCTGGCGTCGATTGGCGTCCAGATAGCGCACCACGCTGGGCAAAATCACGCGGCCTTCGCTGTCAGGCAGGCACTCGGAGACGCCGTTGCGCACGCTGGCAACCAGGGAATGCGTCGTGCCCAGGTCGATGCCGACGGCAATGCGCCGCTGGTGCGGATCTGGCGTCTGGCCGGGTTCGGATATCTGCAGGAGTGCCATGTCGTTCTTCGGATGATTCTTCATTGTCCCAGCTGGTCGATGCGCGCATCCACCTCGCTGGCAAAACGCTCAATAAACATAAGGCTTCTGACCTGCTGCGCCGCAGCGGAAAAGTCCTTGTTGATGTCAAGAGCGTGCTCTATTTTTGATAGCTGCTTTTCCGCAGTCAATAAGGACTCGGAGGCAATATCCTCCAGGTCTTCAATGGTTTGGGCTTCATCCAGCGCTTCTCGCAACTGCATTTGCTGGACCAGGAAATCGTGCGGCATGGCCGTGTTTTTCTCGGCGTGGATCGGAGCCCCATGCAACTCGCACAGGTAGCCGGCGCGCTTCAAGGGGTCCTTGAGTCGCTGGTAAGCCTCATTAATGCGTACCGACCATTGCATGGCCACACGCTGGGCGGCCGCGCCTTGGGCTGCGAACTTGTCGGGATGGGCCTCGCGCTGCAGCTCTTTCCAGCGGGCATCAAGCGCGGCACGGTCCTGCGCAAAGCGCACGGGCACGCCAAACAATTCGAAATCGGTGGATTGGAGGTTCATGTCAAGAAAAAGCCGCCAGCACAGTCAGTGAAGGCGGCTCTGCGAAAACGGCTGTACTGGATGTCTGGGCTGGCGCAAGTGCGCCCGTCAAACCCGAAAGCTTTCACCACACCCACAGCGATCACGCTCGTTGGGATTGATGAACTTGAAGCCTTCGTTCAGCCCCTCACGCACAAAGTCGAGCTGGGTCCCGTCGATGTAGGCCATGCTTTTGGGATCCACCAGCACCTTGACGCCGTTGTCTTCGAACACCACATCTTCAGGCGCGATCTCGTCGGCATATTCAAGCTTGTACGCCAGGCCCGAACAGCCTGTGGTCTTGACGCCCAAACGCACGCCCACACCCTTCCCGCGTTTGGCCATATAGCGGGTCACGTGGCGGGCAGCAGCATCGGTGAGAGTAACGGACATTTCAATGACTCAAAAATTAGGCAGGGCTATCAGTGCGTGTGCTTTTGCTTGTAGTCGTTCACGGCAGCCTTGATGGCGTCTTCCGCCAGAATGGAGCAGTGGATCTTGACCGGCGGCAAAGCCAGTTCTTCGGCAATGGCACTGTTCTTGATACTTGCCGCTTCGTCCAGCGTTTTGCCCTTGACCCACTCGGTCACGAGTGAGCTGGAAGCAATCGCCGAGCCGCAGCCATAGGTCTTGAAACGCGCATCTTCAATCACGCCCGTGACCGGGTTGACCTTGATCTGCAGTTTCATGACGTCGCCGCACGCGGGGGCGCCCACCATGCCGGTACCTACCGTTTCGTCACCCTTTTCAAAAGAGCCGACATTGCGGGGATGTTCATAGTGGTCTACCACTTTTTCGCTGTATGCCATTTGTTTACCTCTTTAGCTGTCTGATCTGCTGATTTGGCGGGCCGATTCAGTGGGCTGCCCACTGGATGGTGGACAGGTCAACCCCGTCCTTGAACATCTCCCACAGGGGGGACAGTTCACGCAACTTGGCCACGTTTTCCTTGATGGTGGCGACCGCATAATCGATTTCTTCCTGGGTGCTCCAGCGGCCAATCGTCATGCGCAGGCTGCTGTGCGCCAGCTCGTCGCTGCGACCCAGGGCACGCAACACATAGCTGGGCTCCAGACTGGCTGAGGTACAGGCCGAGCCACTCGATACAGCCAGACCCTTGATGCCCATGATCAGCGATTCGCCCTCAACATAGTTGAAACTCATGTTCAGGTTGTGCGGCACGCGCTTTTCAGCATGTCCATTGAGGAACACTTCCTCCACATCCTTGAGACCGTTGAGCATGCGCTCGTGCAGGGCGGCGATGCGCTTGTTCTCTTCGTGCATCTCTGCTTTGGCAATGCGGTAAGCCTCGCCCATGCCCACGCACTGATGCGTAGGCAAGGTGCCGGAGCGCATGCCGCGCTCGTGGCCTCCACCGTGCATCTGGGCCTCCAGGCGCACGCGGGGCTTGCGGCGCACATACAGCGCCCCAATGCCTTTGGGGCCGTAGGTCTTGTGCGAGGTCAGGCTCATCAGGTCCACCGGCAGCGTCGCCAGGTCGATGTCCACGCGGCCAGTCGCCTGCGCAGCATCTACATGGAAAATAATTCCCCGTTCGCGGCACAGGGCGCCAATCGCAGGGATGTCCTGGATCACGCCAATTTCGTTGTTGACGTACATGACGCTGACCACAATGGTGTCGGGCCGCATGGCGGCCTTGAGGGCCTCCAGGTCAAGCAGGCCATCGGCCTGCACATCCATATAGGTGACTTCAAAACCCTGACGCTCCAGCTCACGGCAGGTGTCAAGCACAGCCTTGTGCTCGGTCTTGACCGTGATGAGGTGCTTGCCCTTGGTCTTGTAGAAATGGGCGGCACCTTTAAGCGCCAGATTGTTGGACTCGGTCGCACCACTGGTCCAGACGATCTCGCGCGGATCGGCGCCAATCAGTGCGGCAACCTGCTCGCGCGCTTTTTCAACGGCAGCTTCTGCTTCCCAACCCCAGGCATGGCTGCGGGAAGCCGGATTGCCGAAATGCTCGCGCAACCAGGGAATCATGGCATCCACCACTCGCGGATCGCACGGGTTGGTAGCGCTGTAGTCCATATAAATAGGAAAGTGTGGGGTATCCATTTAGCTAGCTTTTTTAATTCACAAGGTTGGCTGGCAGCTCAAAACGACGACCTCAGTTCATCCGCAGGTCGACACCGGCAAAATACCGCGTTAAGGCCCTCAGGATTTGGAAAATGCGTTCCCCAGGGCGAATACGGAGTTGGGCGCATTGACGCGGATGGGTTTGACCACCGGTGCAGCAAAAACGGCCTTTTTCACCTGAGGAGTATTCTCGACCACCACGCCTTTGGCCAACTGGTCTTCCACCAGTTTTTGCAAAGTCACGGAATCAAGGAATTCCACCATGCGGCTGTTCAGGGAGGCCCACAGCTCATGCGTCATGCAGCGCCCGCCGTCACCCAGGCAATTCTCCTTGCCACCGCACTGGGTCGCGTCGATCGGCTCGTCCACCGACACAATAATGTCGGCAACGGTGATCTCCGAGGCCTTGCGGCCCAAGGTATAGCCACCACCAGGACCCCGGGTGGACTCCACCAGCTCATGCCGGCGCAATTTGCCAAAGAGTTGCTCAAGATAGGACAGGGAAATCTGTTGACGCTGGCTGATGGCAGCCAAGGTGACCGGGCCACTATTCTGGCGCAGTCCCAAATCAATCATCGCAGTGACCGCAAAACGGCCTTTGGTTGTGAGGCGCATAACAAGCTCCTTTAAGTTGGCTTGACTGTCGTTTTCACCCTGAAAGCTTGTGACCCTCAGAGAACTCGTCCTCCAGCAGCCCAGGTCAGTCAACGGGGTGTCGCAGGGGCTCTTTTTGTTGCCAGGTTGTTCTTGACTGTTTTCGTCAAGTATAACATAGGCGCGATTTCTGCATGGGTATGCCCCCTGGGACGGGTAGTAACCCGTAGCAGGCGGCATTTTTGCACCATTTAGGTGCAAAATAATCACGCAAGTGCTGACGCGACGGCGCAGACAAACTACCGCTGGCCTGAGCCTGCAGCGGCAATAACCGCGACATTGTCCACGCCCGGCGCGCCAAAAGCCTGCTCTTTCAGTATGTGCAACTGGTCGCGGATCCTGGCGGCTTTCTCGAACTCCAGGTTTTTGGCGTGCTCGATCATCTGCTTTTCCAGACGCTTGATTTCCCGCGCGATGTCTTTCTCGCTCATGTCCTCCACCAGCGCTTTTTGCATTTCGAGCTTTTCCGCTTCCTTGCCGGATTTTTCGCTGTATACGCCGTCAATCAGGTCTTTGATGCGCTTGACCACGCTGCGCGGGGTGATGCCGTGCTCGAGGTTGAAGGCGATCTGCTTGTTGCGGCGTCTTTCCGTCTCATCCATGGCCTTTTTCATGGAGTCCGTGATGCGGTCGGCGTACAAAATGGCGCGGCCGTTCAGGTTTCGGGCGGCTCGGCCAATGGTTTGAATCAGGCTGCGTTCGGCCCGTAAAAAGCCCTCCTTGTCGGCATCCAGGATGGCAACCAGCGAAACCTCGGGAATATCCAGCCCCTCGCGCAGCAGGTTGATGCCGACCAGCACGTCAAACGCGCCCAGCCGCAGGTCGCGCAGGATTTCCACCCGCTCCACCGTATCCACGTCGCTGTGCAGATAACGCACTTTCACCCCGTTGTCGCCAAGGTAATCGGTGAGCTGCTCGGCCATGCGCTTGGTCAGCGTGGTGATCAGCACCCGTTCGTTCCGCTCGACCCGGATGCGGATCTCCTGCAGAACGTCATCAACCTGGTGGGTTGCCGGCCGCACTTCAACCTCGGGATCCACCAGGCCCGTGGGCCGCACCACCTGCTCGACCACGTTGCCGGCATGCGCCTGCTCGTAAGCCGCGGGTGTGGCCGATACAAATATGGCCTGCCGCATCTTGGACTCGAACTCTTCAAACTTGAGCGGCCGGTTGTCCAGCGCGCTGGGCAACCGAAAACCATACTCCACCAGCGTGGTCTTGCGCGCCCGGTCGCCGTTGTACATGGCGTTGAGCTGCCCGATCATGACGTGGCTCTCGTCAAGAAACATCAGCGCATCCTTGGGCAGGTAGTCACACAGCGTCGACGGCGGCGAGCCCGGCGCGGCGCCGCTCAGGTGGCGGGTGTAGTTTTCAATCCCCTTGCAGTGCCCGATCTCGCTGAGCATTTCGAGGTCAAACCGGGTGCGCTGCTCGATCCGCTGGGCCTCGACCAGCTTGCCGTCCGCAATAAACTGGCCCACCCGTTCTGACAGCTCCAGCTTGATGGTTTCCACCGCCGTCATGACCTTGTCGCGCGGCGTCACGTAGTGGCTCTTGGGATACACCACAAAACGCGGAATTTTCTGCCGGATACGCCCGGTGAGCGGATCAAACAGCTGCAGGGATTCAATCTCGTCGTCAAACAGCTCGATGCGGATGGCCAGCTCGGAATGCTCGGCCGGAAAAATGTCGATCACATCGCCGCGCACCCGGAAAGTGCCGCGCGCGAAATCCTGCTCGTTGCGGGTGTACTGCATGCGGATCAGGCGGGCAATGACGTCGCGCTGCCCCATCTTGTCGCCAATACGCGCAATGAAGCGCATCTGGGTGTAGTCCTCAGGCGCCCCAATGCCATAAATGGCGCTCACCGTGCCGACGATGATGGTGTCGCGGCGCTCCAGCACGCTCTTGGTGGCTGAAAGGCGCATCTGCTCGATGTGCTCGTTGATGGCCGAGTCTTTTTCAATAAAGAGATCGCGCTGCGGCACGTAGGCTTCGGGCTGGTAGTAATCGTAATAACTGACAAAATATTCCACCGCGTTCTTCGGGAAAAACTCCCGGAACTCGCTGTAAAGCTGTGCCGCCAGGGTCTTGTTCGGCGCAAACACGATCGCGGGGCGCCCCAGGCGTGCAATGACATTGGCCATCGTGAACGTCTTGCCGGAACCCGTCACGCCCAGCAGGGTCTGAAACACCTCGCCATCGTTGATACCCTCCACCAGTTGGGCAATCGCGGTCGGCTGGTCGCCCGCCGGCGGGTAAGGCATGAACAACTCAAAGGGCGAATCAGGAAAGCTGACAAATTCTCCGGCAGGGGATAAATCAGGCAAATCCGTAATGACTTCAGTGACTTCTGGCATAGAACCTCAATCTGGGCCCGTTAAAATCAAGGGCAACTAAACAGAATACGACATTCGGACGAAATCTGAAATAACAAGCTCAAAACCCCCGAAATGCCCGCTCCGCAGTAAACCCAGTAAAACCGGCCTGCCTGCATTGATTGCTTCTTCCGCTCTCTTCCGCTGATTCTTTCTTTCATTACTTCCTGAGGATTTTTTCATGTCTTTGTTTACCGCTGTCGAAATGGCCCCGCGTGACCCGATTCTGGGCCTGAACGAGCAGTTCAACGCAGACACCAACCCGGCCAAAGTCAACCTCGGGGTAGGTGTTTATTTCGACGACAACGGCAAGCTGCCGCTGCTGCAATGCGTGCAAGCCGCTGAAAAAACCATGATGGCCACGCCAACGGCCCGGGGTTACCTGCCGATTGACGGTATTGCCGCTTATGACGCGGCCGTCAAGGGCCTGGTATTTGGCGCCGACAGCGAACCTGTGACCTCCGGCCGTATTGCCACGGTCCAGGGCATCGGCGGCACCGGCGGCCTGAAGATCGGCGCAGACTTTCTCAAGCACCTCAACCCCGATGCCAAGGTGCTGATCAGCGACCCCAGCTGGGAAAACCACCGCGCCCTGTTCACCAATGCAGGCTTCACGGTCGACACCTACGCCTACTACGATGCGGCCAAACGCGGCGTGAACTTTGAAGGCATGCTGGCCAGCCTGAACGCCGCCGCACCCGGCACCATCGTCGTGCTGCACGCCTGCTGCCACAACCCGACCGGCTATGACATCACACCCGCCCAGTGGGACCAGGTGATTGCCACGGTCAAGGCCAAAGACCTTGTGACCTTTCTTGACATGGCCTACCAGGGCTTTGGCTACGGTATTGCCGAAGACGGCGCCGTCATCGGAAAATTCGTGGCTTCCGGCCTGGATTTCTTCGTCTCCACGTCCTTCTCCAAGAGCTTCAGCCTCTATGGTGAGCGCGTCGGCGCCCTGAGCGTGCTGTGCAAGAGCAAGGAAGAAGCCGCCCGCGTGCTGAGCCAGCTCAAGATCGTGATCCGCACCAATTACTCCAACCCGCCCATCCATGGCGGCGCGGTGGTCGCTGCGGTGCTGAACAACCCCGAATTGCGTGCGCTGTGGGAAAAGGAACTCGGCGAGATGCGGGTTCGCATCAAGGCCATGCGCCAGAAACTGGTCGACGGCCTGAAGGCCGCTGGCGTCAAGCAGGACATGAGCTTTATCACCACCCAGATCGGCATGTTCAGCTACTCCGGCCTGTCCAAAGACCAAATGGTGCGCCTGCGCAACGAGTTTGGCGTGTACGGCACCGACACCGGCCGCATGTGCGTGGCCGCGCTCAACAGCAAGAACATCGACTACGTTTGCGCGTCCATCGCCAAGGTCATCTAAGCGCCGTGCCGGCCGACGGCGAACAGTTCGCCCGGGACGTGCTTGAGAACCCGCACAACCGCGCGATCCTGGATCGCCTTCCCCGCCTGAACCTGCCCGATGCCTGGCTGGTGGCGGGCTGTCTGTTCCAGACCGCCTGGAACCTGCGTTCAGGCCGCGAACCCGGGATCGGCATCAAAGACTATGACCTGTTCTATTTCGACGCCACCGACCTGTCGGAGTCGGCCGAAACCCGGGTCAACCAACAGGTTCAGGCCTGCTTTTCCGACCTTGGCGTGCTGATCGAGGCTAAAAACCAGGCCCGCGTCCATACCTGGTACGAAGCGTATTTCGGTTTCCCCTACCCGGCCCTGCGCAGCTCGCGCGAGGGCATAGACCGTTTTCTGGTGCGCTGCACCTGCGTGGGCTTGAAGCCGGGCCCTTCAGGCCTCGAGCTTTATGCGCCAAACGGCCTGGACGGACTGTACCAAGGGCTTTTGAGCCCCAACCCGCTGTGCAACCATCGCCCGCTGTTCGAGCAAAAGGCGCTGGACTATCAGGCACGCTGGAGTTGGCTCGAAATCCGCCACTAGACAGCTTGCTGGCCGCCTTGAGATTTTCTTGACGAAAAAACGGCTGCAACCCCCTGAATAGATACACATCATGCTGTCGAATTAATAGCAAATTCAGGACAGCCTGAGCACTGGGCATGAAGGCCCTTTGCACTAATTACCCCCAAATGGCCGAGCGCATCGAGATCGAGCCGGCCTGAAAACTCGTGTTGAAAAAACGCATCGGCTCCCGGGCCTCGACGGCTCCCGCCGCGTATAACAGCGGCAGATAGTGCTCGTGGGTCGGGTGGGCCATTTTGGCCACCTGCCCGAGCTTCTGGAAACCCTGCAGGGCGGCGAGGTTACCCTGCTGCAGGTAGCCGCCAATCGTCTGGTCAAATTCCAGGGCCCAATCGTAGGCTTGGCTGCCAGTGGCACCCCGCTGCATCTGGCGCAGGTTATGGACGATGTTGCCGCTGCCCACGATCAGCACGCCCCGGTCGCGCAGTGGCTTAAGCTGCTGCGCCAGCGCATAGTGGTCCTCGGGCGCCCGGCTGTAATCCATGCTGAGCTGAATGACCGGGATGCCCGCATCGGGAAACATGGGCTTGAGTACCGACCAACTTCCGTGGTCCAGTCCCCATTCACCCACGTCCAGCCCCAGCGGTGCCGAGGCGCGCTGCCGCACCAGCAGGCTGATGGCCTGCGCCGCCGCGGGGTCGCCCGGTGCAGGGTATTGCTGGTCAAAGAGCTCCTGCGGAAAACCGCCAAAGTCATGGATGGTCTTGGGCTGCGCCATGGCCGTCAGCCACCAGCCTTCGGTCAGCCAGTGCGCGGAAATGCACAGAATCAGTTGCGGACGGGGCCACCTGGAGCCGAATTCGCCGCCCAGAGCCTGCCAGCTACGCCGGTATTCGTTGTCGCCAAGCACGTTCATGGGACTGCCATGGCCCAGAAAAAACACCGGCATTCTTTCTGATTTCTTCAGGGCTGCGAGCCGGTCCAGCGTGGCGGCGTCAGGGATGGGAAGCATGGGTGTTTTCCTGTAGCGGGGTGTTGCAGCACCGGGGACATTACCGGTTCGCAAACATGTTCAGATATTAAGCCTTGCAAACAGGGACTTGTTGCCAGCGGGACAAGGCGGCAAGTTCTTTTTGGGGAATAGGGAGGACCGGAGGCCGAAGACGAACCACCAAATGAAGTCAGCAGCCCCACACAAGTGGCACTTTGGCCGAATCCCTGTTAAAAACGGCCCCAAATGGGTAGTACCCCTCAGGCCTGAAGGGGTCAACGCCTGTTATATTGCACTGCAACATGCACCGATTTCGCACAGATTTCGCCCCAGATTAATCCAGAAATTACGAAGGTTTGTCCCATGCTCTACCAAGTCTATGAAGCCCAGCGCACGTTGATGGAGCCCTTTGTTGATTTTGCGCAAGCGGCTGCGAAGCTCTACAGCAACCCCTTGTCGCCGATGGGGCAAAACCCTTTTGCGCAGCGTGTGGCCGCCGGCTACAGCCTGATTTACCGCTTGGGCAAAGACTACGAAAAGCCGGCATTCGACATCAAGACCGTCGATGTGAACGGCACGGATGTGACCATCCACGAACGGGTGGAAATCAACAAGCCGTTTTGCGAGCTGCGCCGCTTCAAGCGCTTCACCGACGACCCTGCCACGCTGACCGGCCTGAAGGGCGAGCCGGCGGTGCTGATCGTCGCGCCGCTGTCGGGCCACTACGCCACCTTGCTGCGCGACACCGTCAAAACCATGCTCAAGGACCACAAGGTCTACGTCACCGACTGGAAAAACGCCCGCACAGTCCCCCTGTCCGAGGGTTCTTTCCACCTCGATGACTATGTCAATTACGTGCAGGAATTCATTCGCCATCTCCAGGGCATTTACGGCAACTGCCATGTCATCAGCGTCTGCCAGCCCACCGTGCCGGTGCTGGCGGCCATTTCGCTGATGGCGTCGCGCGGCGAGCTGACCCCCCTGAGCATGACGATGATGGGCGGGCCGATTGACGCGCGCAAGTCGCCGACCGCGGTCAACAACCTGGCAATGAACAAGAGCTTTGAGTGGTTCGAAAACAACGTGATCTACCGGGTGCCCAGCAACTTCCCGGGTGCGGGACGGCGGGTCTACCCCGGCTTTTTGCAGCATACCGGGTTTGTAGCCATGAACCCCGACCGCCACGCCAGCAGCCACTACGACTATTTCAAGGATCTGCTCAAGGGCGACGATGCCAGCGCGGAAGCCCATCGCAAGTTTTACGACGAATACAACGCGGTGCTCGACATGGACGCCGATTACTACCTTGAGACCATCAACACCGTATTCCAGGAGTTCAAGCTGGTCAACGGTACCTGGGATGTCGTGGGTGTGGACGGCAAGATCGAACGCGTACGCCCCGAAGACATCAAAACGACAGCCCACTTCACCATTGAAGGTGAACTGGACGACATTTCCGGCTCTGGCCAGACCGAAGCCGCCCATGACCTCTGCTACAACATTCCGAAGGCCCGCCAGAAACACCTGGAAGTCAAAGGCGCCGGGCACTATGGCATCTTCAGCGGCCGCCGCTGGCGCGAGATCGTTTACCCGCAGGTCAAAGCCTTTATTTTTGAGCAACACGGCCAGCGCAAGGCCGCCAACACATCACCTCCTCTGGCTGCACAACCGGCAAAGCCAGCCGCGCCATCGGGCGGCACGGCGAAACGCCATACCGGCAAAGTGGCCGCAGTAGCTGCCTCAAAGGCAAAACCAACGGCAAAACCAACCGCAAAAGCGGCGGCAAAACCGTCAGGCCGTGGAGCCACAAAGACGGTGCGCAGAACAAGCTGATCAAAACAAGCTGCTCTGGTGTTTGAACTTTACGAAGCCGCTTCACCCTAAACCTGGATAGCTGCTGCCGGTGCGGGCACGGGTTCAGGATTGAGTTCAAGCAATGCACCGCCGGGCCGGGTAACCAATGAATGGCATGAGGCCCTGGCATGAAGGGGCCGCGCCGTGACGGCGAACCTTGTCGTGGCGCCTGTTGATACTTCGTTCGAGGATAAGCAAAAATGCGACAACTGGCGGGTGCCTGTGTGCTGTGTTTCCTGCTGGCAGCCTGCGGTGGCGGTGGCGGCGGGTCCTCCAGTTCCGGCACAGGCGGCCCGACGGTGGTCAGCGGCAAGGTCACCTTCGATTTCGTGCCCGTCGCACTCACAGGCGCGCTTCCGCGGCTCGACTATGACCACACGGCCCGCCGGCCTGCGCGTTCAGTCGTCGTTGAGGCGGTCGATGCGGGCGCCCAGTCGATCCTGGCCACGGCCAGCACCAATGCCGCAGGCGACTACACCTTTACCCTGGCAGCTGGACGAACCGTGTTTATTCGCGCAAAAGCCACCATGAAGGCGATTGGCGGCAATGCAGCCGACATATCGGTGATCGACAATACCAGTGCCGGTGCGCAGTGGGCCATTGACGGCGCCCCCTTTGCAACCGGCGTCAGCCCCGCCTTGACCCAGAACCTCCACGCCGCCTCGGGCTGGAACGGCAACGCCTACATCGATGCCGAGCGTGCCGCGGGCCCGTTCGCGATTCTGGATACGATTTACCAGGCCGCCCAGAAAATCATCTCGGTAGATCCGGCCGTCAGCTTTCCCAAACTGACTGTGAACTGGAGTCCCAACAATGTTGCGTCAAATGGCGATGTTGCATTGGGACAAATAGGGACATCGTCTTACCAGCGTTCGACAAGCGGCAACACCGTGCTCCGCAACCTCTACTTCCTGGGATTTGCCGACAACGACACCGACGAGTACGACACGCATGTGGTGGCGCATGAACTCGGGCACTACCTGCAGGAAGCCTTCGCACGCGACGACTCGGTGGGTGGCCTGCATGGGGGGCCCGACGACCCCCTTGACCTGCGCGTGGCGTTCTCGGAAGGCTGGAGCAACGGCTGGTCGGGCATTGCGCTCAACAACCCGATTTACTCAGACACGATTGGGCCCAGCCAGGCCAGCGGCGGCAGTTTCAATGTGTCCGTCGGCGAAAGCACAAACCCGGGCTGGTTCAAGGAACACAGCGTGGAAAAGATGTTCTGGGATTTCAGCAACCACGCGTCGATTGGCTTCAGCCAGGTCTGGAGCACCCTGAAGACGGGGCTGAAGGTTTCAGCCGCTCTCTCCAGCATCCACTCATTTGCCCGGGTGCTTGCAAATGACACGTCCAACAATGCTCTCGTCGCCAGCATTCTGGCCACGCAGAGCATCGCTCTACCCACGACACCCTATGCCGACAATGAGACCAACTTCGGCAGCCCGGTGATTGCCAACATCAATCCGATCTACCTCACCTATGGTTCGCTCAATACCGTCCTCGCCAATGTGTGCGTGGGCAATGCGGTCGATCCCTACCTTGACGCCAACAAGGCGGGGGAATATCGCCACGTCCGCCTGACGCTGCCGGCGGGCAACCGCACCGTCGTTGTCGCGCAAAGCAGCAGCACCACCAATGTGAGCGATCCCGACTTCGTCCTGTACAACAGCGCGGGCCGGCTGCTGGAGGCCAACGGGACCGTGTCCAATTCAGAAACGGCGAACTGGAATCTGCCGGCTGGTGACTATGTGCTGGCCATCACCGATTTCAGGCTTTTCCGCCCGACGTCCAGCGGCGGCAATACCAGCGCCTGCTTCAGCCTGACGGTGCAGTAACCAGGACGCCGTGGGCCCAGGAGTTCGCCATGAAAAATAGCCAGGTTCTTTCCCCCTTCCCTCCTCGTTCCCCTCTTTCCCCCCTCATCCCGGTCTGTGTGCTGGCCTGCATGCTGTCCTCACCTGCCCTTGCCGGGGGCAGCATGGTAGCCGGCCAGCTCGTACCGGCCGAACAGCAAGTCGCCGGGAAGCCGGTACAGGCCACCACCGGGCTGGCGCGTACGGCCAAGACCAACATGGGCGTTCGCATCCGTTATGCCGTCGACAGTCCCACCGTGGGCGGTCGAAGCCAGGTGCGCCTGAAGGTGCAGCGCCCTGCCTCCGGACAGCCACTGACCATCGAACTGGCTCCCAGCGGCGGCCTGCGCCTGGACAGCAACCTGCCGGCGAGCAATGCGGTGCAAACGGCGGCGTCAGTGGACTATGTGCTGAGCCTGGTGCCGCAAAGCGAAGGACTGCATTACATTCATGTGTACCTTCGGTCCGGGGAAATGGCCGAAGCGCTGGCTATCCCGGTGCAGGTCGGAAAAACGAAAAAGAACACCAAGGCGGCAGACATAAAAACAATGCCCGACGGCCAACGCGTGATTTCCATTCCGGCCCAGCAATAAGCCGACCCGATCAAACAATTCCCCACACCGGCCTGAACAAGGGCTTATCATCTCCGGCCGCCGCACACCCCCATGAACGACTTGACTGCCCGACTCCATGCCGCATTGCCGCAAACGCAGTGCACCCGCTGCGGCTATCCCGACTGCGCGGCCTATGCGCAGGCTATTGCCAGCGGCGAAGCCGCCATCAACCAGTGCCCGCCCGGCGGCGCCGAGGGTATCCAGCGGCTGGCAAGCATCACCGGGCTGCCCGTTCTGCCACTGAACCCCGTGCACGGCACCGAAGCCCCGCGGGGGGTTGCCATCATCGACGAAGCCTGGTGCATAGGCTGCACGCTGTGCATCAAGGCCTGCCCGACCGATGCCATTGTGGGCAGCAACAAAATGATGCACACCGTGATTGAGCCTTATTGCACTGGCTGCGAGCTCTGCATCCCGGTGTGCCCGGTCGACTGCATCAGCCTGGAAAATGTCACGGGCACGCGTACCGGCTGGGGTGCCTGGTCGCAGGAAGCGGCCGACACCGCCCTCGCACGCTACTCTTTTCACAGCAAAAGACTGGGGAAAGACGAGGTTGAGGTCGCCCAAAAACCTGAAAGTGCGGAGAAAAAACCAGAGCTTCCGGCTGCGGGCCTGCCTGCACGGCCAGAGTCGGATACCGCTATCGTGGAGCGCAAGCGTGCGGTGATTGAAGCGGCGCTGGCCCGGGCCCGGGCACAGCGACAAAATAAACCATAGCCGAAAAATTCGGGCAGGCCACGACACAAGCTCGGGCCAAGCCCTTCACCTGCTCCGGCTACTCAGGCCACTCAAGCCCGCAATTCAGTCAGGCCCAAAACCTCGGCCTCATAGGCATGCAGCGAAGGTGCCCCGCCGGTGTGGATGAACAGCACGTTTTCATCCTGCCGGAAATAGCCCTTGCGGGCCAGTCCGATCAGCCCTGCCATGATCTTGCCGGTGTACACCGGGTCCAGCAAAATTGCCTCGGTGCGCGCCAGCATTTGCACGGCCTCGACCATGGCCTGGTTGGGCACCGAATACTTGGGCCGCCACCAATCGCCAAAACTCACGACCGCTTCGCGCGGAATGGTCATGTTCAGGCCCAACAGGTCAGCCACGGCCTGGGCTTCCTTGTGCACGAGAGGATCCTGGTCCGCCGGGTCGCGGCTCACGCCAATGCCGATAAGAGGAATGTGGATGTGGTTACCCAGGAAGCCGGCCAGCAGGCCGCCGTGCGTACCCGAGCTGCCGGAGCCCACGACGATCTTGTCGATCTGCACGCCCTGCTCGAAAAACTGTTGTTGCAGTTCCTGCGCGCAGGCCACGTAGCCCAGGCCGCCAACCGCGTTGGAACCACCACCCGGCACGATATAGCCCTTGCGGCCTTCTTTGGCCAGGTCGGCGGCGACTTTTTGCATGGCCTCCATCATGTTGGTACCCGCAGGCACGACGGTAATGGCCTCGACGCCCAGCAGGCGGAAGAGAAAGTTGTTTCCGCTGGCCTCTGGCTTGTAGCTATTGGGCACCCGTTCTTCAATCACGAAGCGGCATTTGAGCCCTTCCTTGATGGCGGCGCACAGCGTGGCGCGGCAATGGTTGGACTGTGGCGCGCCGCAGGTAATCAACGTGTCGGCTCCCTGGGCCAGTGCGTCGGCAGCCAGGAACTCCAGCTTGCGCGTCTTGTTGCCGCCGGGCGTCAGGCCCAGCATGTCGTCGCGCTTGATCCAGATATTGGGGCCACTGCCGGAGGGGCAAGTGGCGCGGAGTGCTTCAGTGAAGCGGGGCAGAAACTCCAGCGGCGTTGGCCCCTGAGTGTAACGACGGCGAGGGAAACGGCTCAAATCCATGAAACGATGCTCCAGACGAATCGGTTTTATAAAAAAGCAGCCTGTATTGTGCCGCCTGCCCGATTCGCCCACCGGTGCGGGGCCGTTCAGCCCATGGCGGCAAATGCCTTGATCACTTCCGGCGGCGCCTGCACCATCTCGATCAGCACACCTTCTCCCGAAATTGGAAACTCGTCATTTGATTTCGGGTGCAGGAAGCAGATGTCAAAGCCGGCGGCCCCCTTGCGTATGCCGCCTGGGGCAAAACGCACGCCCTGCGCCGTCAGCCATTCCACCGCCTTGGGCAGGTCGTCAATCCAGAGCCCGACATGATTGAGCGGCGTGGTGTGCACGGCCGGCTTTTTCGCCGCGTCCAGCGGCTGCATCAGATCCACCTCGACCTTGAAGGGGCCGCTGCCCATGGCGCAAATGTCTTCATCGACATTCTCGCGCTCGCTGACAAAATTGCCGGTGACTTCCAGGCCCAGCATGTCGACCCACAAGGTACGCAGACGCTCCTTGCTGGTTGCACCTATGGCGATCTGCTGGATGCCCAGCACTTTAAAGGGACGCGTCATATTATTTTCCTCAACGAACAATCATCGCCGCCGATCAACCCGAGGTGACAGGCGCGGGCTGTCTTATCCAAGCAAGGGCCGCGGAACCGGCTTCGCCGGGCCGCAGGCGCAGTGGCCCCCTCGGGGGGCAGGAAGCTACGCAAAGCGAGCGACCGTGGGGGCCACATTCATGCGAACTCCACAATAGGCTGGTCCACTGCCAACGACTCACCCTTCGCTGCAAGCACCTTGCCGACCACGCCGTCAGCCACGGCAAACAGCACGTTTTCCATTTTCATGGCTTCAATCACCGCGACCCGTTCCCCGGCCTGCACCTTCTGCCCCGGTTGCACGGCCACTTCGACGAGCAGGCCTGGCATCGGCGACAGCACATAGCGGCTCATGTCTGGAGGCGCCTTGTAGGGCATCAGGGCATGAAGCTGTGCGGCACGAGGCGACAGCACCAGGGCATCCAGCCGTGTGCCGTTGTGCGCAATGCGGATGGCCAACGGGTTTTTGCCCACGCCGCGCTCAACCTGGGCCGCGAAGGGCTGGCCGTTCGCCGTGCCACGGATGCGGGCGCCGCCCAGATGCCAACCGCTACATATTTCATAGCACTTGTCACCTGTTTCCACGACGCTGGAGCCAGACTCCGCTTGATAATCCCGAACCAGCGCCGGACGCGGGCTGTTCTGCCCGTCCGCCCCCAGGCTGATGACCACAAACTCTTCCCCCACCGTCAAGCCGTGGCCCGGCAGCTGGCCGCTGATGCCCGCAGCCCGGCCCAGCAAGCGGCGATTCACATAGGCTGCCAGCGCCACCAGGAAGTCCGGGTCGTCATGTGGCACATCCTCGGCACGAAAACCCTTGCCATAGTTTTCCGCGATAAATCCGGTATTGAAATCCCCCGCGACAAACTTCGGGTGCGCCAGCAGCGCCGCCTGGAACGGGATGTTGCTGCTGATACCGCGGATCACAAATGCATTGAGCGCCTCGCGCATTTTGGCAATCGCATCGTGGCGGTCCTTGCCATGCACGATGAGCTTGGCAATCATCGAGTCATAGAACATCGGGATTTCGCCGCCATCCTGCACGCCGGTGTCGACCCGCACGCCAAAGAGTTGCGAGGGGTCGGCTGAAAACATGGTTTGTTTGGGCGGCTGGAAGCGCACCAGGCGCCCGGTGCTCGGAAGGAAACTGCGGAATGGGTCTTCCGCGTTGATGCGGCATTCGATGGCCCAGCCATTGCGCTGAACGTCTTTTTGTTCGATCGGCAGTTTCTCGCCGGCCGCCACGCGAATCATCAGCTCCACGAGGTCCAGCCCGGTGATGCACTCCGTTACCGGATGCTCCACCTGCAGGCGAGTGTTCATTTCCAGAAAGTAAAAGCTCTGGTCCTTGCCAACGACGAACTCCACGGTGCCGGCGCTCTGGTATTTCACCGCCTTGGCCAGCGCCACCGCCTGCTCGCCCATGGCCCGGCGCGTGGCGTCGCTGATGAAGGGCGACGGCGCCTCTTCAATGACCTTCTGGTGGCGGCGCTGGATCGAGCATTCTCGCTCGTTGAGGTACACCACATTGCCGTGGCTGTCGCCCAGCAACTGGATTTCAATGTGCCGCGGCTCTTCAACAAACTTTTCAATAAAAACGCGGTCGTCGCCAAAGCTGCTGCGCGCCTCGTTTCGGCAAGAGGTAAAGCCCTCCAGCGCCTCCTTGTCATTAAAGGCCACCCGCAGGCCCTTGCCGCCACCGCCTGCGCTGGCCTTGATCATCACCGGGTAACCAATCCCCCTGGCAATCTCCACCGCTTTTTCGGCGGTTTCAATGGCATCGTTCACACCGGGGATACAGTTCACGCCTGCTGCACCCGCCAGTTTTTTCGATTCGATCTTGTCGCCCATCGCGGCAATCGAATAGTGCTTGGGCCCAATGAAGATGATGCCCTCTTCCTCCACCCGCTTCGAAAACTCGGCGTTTTCGCTCAGAAAGCCGTAGCCGGGATGTATGGCCTGCGCACCCGTCTGCTTGCAGGCAGCAATGATTTTGTCGGCCTGCAAATAGCTCTCGCGGCTGGGCGCCGGGCCGATGTTGACAGCTTCGTCGGCGAGCTCCACATGGCGCGCGTCCTTGTCAGCGTCGGAATAGACGGCAACCGTCTTGATGCCCATCTTGCGGGCGGTCTGGATGACGCGGCAGGCGATCTCTCCCCTGTTAGCAATCAGTATTTTCGTAAACATGTTTATCTCCTATCGTGTTTTGCCAGCAGCGCCTTGCGCTCTGCCGTGAAGTCCCACCAAGGTTGGCGTGGACCACCATTCATGAATTTCTTGGCTGCCATAAAAGTATCGAGTACACAGGGGTCATGGCGATGGCCCATGGGGGTGCGCAGGGCTTCAAACACCGCCAGCGGGTCCATGTGTGCCACATCCGCCGGCGTGTTGATGCCAACCGATTGCAGGTCTTGTGCAATCGACGCGCCGATGTTCGGAATGTCCGTCAAGACTTTGGCGCGGGCGGCGGTTTCGGCTTTGGGCATGGTGAGTCGTTGAGCTGGGCAATCTCAAGCGTGCTTGTAGCGGGCCATCTGTGACAAGAGCGTCTGAACGAACAGTTGCGGGTTTTCCAGATCAGGGAAATGACCGCAATCGTCAAACCGGACGACCTCGGCATGCGGGACATCGCGCAGGATAGCCAGCGGGTCGGTCAGCCGATGCGAGCGGTCTTGACTGCCCCACAGCACGGTGCAGGGTGTGCCGATACCTTGGGTGGCATCGACGGACTCGCCTATCAAACCTTGCACCACACCAGCCAGACTGAAGCAGCCGCCGCAGCGCAAGGCGTGGCGTGCTGTTTGTTGAAATGGCGCGCCGTCGGTCGTCTTGGGCAATGCAATGCGGTACCAGGACACCGCCATTTTTTGCCGAAATACCCGACTCACCAGCTGCCCCAGCACGGGCACCGTCAAAGGCCGTGGCACGACCCGCTCAGTCCAGCGGTGCATGGCCTCGACCGATGGCGTTTGTGACAGCAAAAGACTGGCGACGCGATGCGGCGCGCGCTGTGCCACCCGCATTGCGTAGAACCCATTGGCGCAGCTCAAAGCCAGCGTCGCTTTGGCGATATTCAGCTGATCCAGAACCGAGAGGATGGCCGCTGCGCCTTGTTCCAGCGAGTGGTCATACGCTGCACTCGGCGCTGAAAATCCAAAGCCCGGCATGTCAAAACACACCACGCGCACCTGCGGCGCCAACAAGGCGAACAAGCCCTGGTAATGCTCAAGCACGTTCGGGCCGTCGGGGGCCATGACAACGCAAGGCTTGTCACCCCCAGAGTCAAATACGCGCATCGTGCCGGCGGGTGTCTGCAGCCACCGCGTGTTGAGCGCAGGTGATTGAATTTGACGATGTTGCTTGACGGACCCTGCGGCCAGTTTGGCGTCAAGCCAGATGCTCAGGCTGGCCATGTCAAAGGAACGCTCATGGGTTTGGCGATTTGCATCACAGCGGAATATTCCCGTGCTTGCGCCACGGGTTCTCGATCTTCTTGTCACGCAACATGACCAGCGAACGGCAAATGCGTTTGCGCGTTTCGTGCGGCAGGATCACGTCGTCGATAAAGCCGCGTGCACCGGCGACAAACGGATTGGCAAAGCGGGCTTTGTATTCCGCCTCTTTGGCCGCCAGCTTGGCCGGGTCGCCCTTGTCTTCGCGAAAAATGATTTCCACCGCGCCCTTGGCGCCCATCACGGCGATCTCGGCGTTGGGCCAGGCAAAGTTCACGTCGCCGCGCAAATGCTTGGAACTCATCACGTCGTAGGCACCGCCGTAGGCCTTGCGGGTGATGACCGTGATCTTGGGCACGGTGCACTCAGCATAGGCGTAAAGCAGCTTGGCGCCGTGCTTGATGATGCCGCCGTATTCCTGGCTGGTGCCGGGCATGAAACCTGGCACGTCGACAAACGTAATGACCGGGATGTTGAATGCATCGCAAAACCGCACAAAGCGCGCGGCCTTGATCGAGCTCTTGATATCCAGGCAGCCTGCCAGCACAAGCGGCTGGTTGGCCACGATGCCGACCGACTGGCCCTCCATGCGCGCAAAGCCGATGACGATATTTTTGGCGTACTCGGGCTGGATCTCGAAGAAGTCGCCATCGTCCACAGTCTTGACGATCAGCTCCTTCATGTCGTAGGGCTTGTTGGGGTTCTCGGGCACCAGCGTGTCCAGGCTCAGGTCCATCCGCCCGGCCGGGTCGGCGCTGGGGCGCACCGGGGCTTTCTCGCGGTTGTTCAGCGGCAGATAGTTGTAGAGGCGGCGCAGCATCAACAGTGCTTCGACGTCGTTCTCGAAGGCCAGGTCGGCCACGCCACTGCGGGTGGTGTGCGTGATGGCACCCCCCAGTTCCTCGGCGCTCACCTCTTCGTGCGTGACGGTCTTCACCACTTCGGGGCCGGTGACGAACATGTAGGAACTGTCCTTGACCATGAAGATGAAGTCGGTCATGGCCGGTGAGTACACCGCGCCGCCCGCGCTGGGCCCCATGATCATACTGATCTGCGGGATCACGCCGCTGGCCATCACGTTGCGCTGGAACACGTCGGCATAGCCGCCCAACGAGGCTACGCCTTCCTGGATGCGCGCGCCGCCCGAGTCGTTCAGGCCAATCACCGGCGCGCCGACCTTCATGGCCTGGTCCATCACCTTGCAGATTTTCTCGGCATGGGCTTCGCTGAGTGCACCGCCGAATACCGTGAAGTCCTGGCTGAAGACAAACACCAGCCGGCCGTTGATCATCCCGTAGCCGGTGACCACGCCGTCGCCGGGAATCTTGTTGTCGGCCATGCCGAAGTCAGTGCAGCGGTGCTCGACAAACATGTCCCATTCTTCAAAGGTGCCTTCATCGAGCAGCAGCTCCAGGCGCTCACGCGCGGTGAGCTTGCCCTTGCCATGCTGGGCGTCAATGCGCTTCTGACCACCGCCGAGGCGGGCTGCAGCACGTTTTTTTTCGAGTTGTTCGAGGATGTCTTGCATGGTTTACTTTCTGTACCTTTTGAGATGCTCTTTATTTGATGGCTGCCGACGCACATCCCAATTGGGCTGCAAGCAGATTCCGTGCTGCGGTTGAGGCGGGGATGCTGCCGTTCTCCACCTGGGCCACCAGTGCGGGCAGCATCGCGCTGACGGCCGGGTCGTGCCTGAAAGCCTGCTTGAGCCCAGCATCGATGCGCTCCCACATCCACGACAGCGACTGGTGACGGCGGCGCTCCGCGAGCCTGCCATCGCTGGTTTGCAGGTTCTTGAACTGCGTCACCGCTGCCCAGAAGGCGTCGACGCCCTTGTTGTGCAGCGCACTGAGCTGGACGACCCGGGCATGCCAGTGTTTGTCGAACTCACCGGCCTGTGCGCTTCCCATGGCGTTGTTGACCAGGCCAAACAGGCGCATGGCCGAGGTGATTTGCGCCTCGGCACGCATGGCGGCATCGGCATCAAGGTCGGCCTTGTTGATGATCACCAGGTCGGCCAGCTCCATCACGCCCTTCTTGATGGCCTGCAGGTCATCGCCGGCATTGGGCAGCTGCATCAGCACGAACATGTCGGTCATGTTGGCGACGGCGGTTTCGCTTTGGCCGACACCCACGGTTTCGACAATCACCACGTCATAGCCGGCCGCTTCGCAAACCAGCATGGCCTCGCGCGTCTTCTCCGCCACGCCGCCCAGCGTGCCGCTGGACGGACTGGGGCGGATGTAGGCGCGCTCGTGGACCGACAGTTTTTCCATGCGGGTCTTGTCTCCGAGGATGGAGCCGCCGGAGACGGTAGAAGACGGATCGATGGTGAGTACGGCGACGCGGTGGCCCTGCGCTATCAAATACAGGCCCAGCACCTCAATAAAGGTGGACTTTCCCACGCCAGGCACGCCGCTGATGCCAAGGCGGAATGATTTGCCGGTGTAAGGCAGCAGGCTGGTGAGCAATTCATCGGCCTGGGCGCGATGGTCGGCGCGCGTCGACTCCAGCAAGGTAATAGCTTTGGCGATGGCGCGGCGCTGGGCCAGCGCCGCGCCGTGAATGATCGATTCAAGCGTGCTCACGCCGGCACTCCGCGTGATTGGGACCAGCGGTAATCCAGATCAAACTCGCTTTCGCCAACCTGAATGAATCCGTGACGCAGATAAAAGCGATTGGCTGCGCTTTGTTTCAGTGCAGACAATGTAATGTCACAGTCTTGCAGTCCAGCCTGCGCCTTGGCCCAATCCAGCGCCCATGCGCCTATGCCACCGCTTTGGAAAATGGGCCGGATGTACAAGTGATCCAGCTGCAAAGTGGGCGGCACCTGCCCGGATGCCGGACGCAGCGTGATGTAGCCCACACGCTGGCCGTCCTGCACAATGTGTCGCATGTATTCTGGCGCAAATCCAGCCTCCAGGCGCTCGCGCGCACGGGCCGGATCAAAGCGCCCCAAGCGCTCAAGACTTTCGCGCAGGGTCTCCATGCGAATTGCCAGCATCTCCTCGAAATCGCAGGCAGCAACGGGGGCAAGAGAGAGCATGACCTGGATCAAGCCTTCACCGCAGCCTTGATCTGCTCCAGCACATCCTTGGCACTGGCCGGAATCGGTGTACCCGGGCCGTAAATGCCCTTGACGCCTGCCTCGTAAAGCATTTCGTAGTCCTGCCGCGGAATCACGCCGCCGACAAACACGATGATGTCGTCGGCGCCCTGCTTCTTGAGTTCGGCGATGATGGCCGGCACCAGCGTCTTGTGCCCTGCAGCCAGCGTCGAGACGCCCACCGCGTGCACATCGTTTTCAATCGCCTGGCGGGCACATTCCTCGGGCGTCTGGAACAGCGGCCCCATATCGACGTCAAAACCCAGGTCGGCAAAGGCAGTAGCCACCACCTTGGCGCCGCGGTCGTGGCCGTCCTGGCCCAGTTTTGAAATCATCACGCGGGGCCGGCGGCCTTGCGCCTCGGCAAAGGCGTTGATTTCAGATTTGAGGGTTTCCCAGCCTTCGGCTGAGTCATAGGCAGCTGCATACACACCGGTCACCTTTTGCGTATCGGCGCGGTGGCGCCCGTAAACCTTCTCCAGTGCATCACTGACCTCGCCCACGGTGGCGCGCAGACGTACGGCCTTGATGCTCAGGTCCAGCAGGTTGCCGTGGTTATTTTCAGCCGCAGCGGTCAATGCGTCCAGCGCGGCCTGCACGGCGGCCCCGTCGCGGCTGGCCTTGATGGCCTTCAGGCGCTCAATCTGCCCGTCGCGCACAGCCACGTTGTCGATGTCGCGCGACTCAATCGCGTCTTCGGTTTTGAGTTTGTATTTGTTGACGCCGACAATCACGTCCTTGCCGCTGTCGATGCGTGCCTGCTTCTCAGCCGCGGCCGCCTCAATCTTGAGCTTGGCCCAGCCGCTGTCCACCGCCTTGGTCATGCCGCCCATGGCTTCGACTTCCTCAATGATGGCCCAGGCCGCATCAGCCATGTCCTGGGTGAGTTTTTCCATCATGTAGCTGCCGGCCCAGGGGTCGATCACGTGCGGAATGTGGGTTTCTTCCTGGATGATGAGCTGGGTATTGCGGGCGATACGGGCGCTGAACTCGGTCGGCAGCGCAATCGCCTCGTCAAACGAATTGGTGTGCAGGCTCTGCGTGCCGCCAAACACGGCGGCCATGGCCTCGATGGTGGTGCGCACCACGTTGTTGTAGGGGTCCTGCTCGGTCAGGCTCCAGCCGGAGGTCTGGCAGTGCGTGCGCAGCATGAGCGATTTGGGGCTCCTGGCGTTGAAGCCCTTCATGATGCGGCACCACAGCAGGCGCGCGGCCCGCATCTTGGCGACCTCGAGGTAGAAATTCATGCCGATGGCCCAGAAGAAGCTCAGGCGCCCGGCGAAATCATCCACGTCCAGGCCCTTGCCCAGCGCGGTTTTCACGTACTCTTTTCCGTCGGCCAGCGTGAAGGCCAGCTCCAGCGCCTGGTTGGCGCCGGCTTCCTGCATGTGGTAGCCCGAGATTGAAATCGAATTGAACTTCGGCATGTTCTGTGCCGTGTACTCGATGATGTCGCCGATGATGCGGATGCTGGGCTGGGGCGGGTAAATATAGGTATTGCGGACCATGAACTCCTTGAGGATGTCGTTCTGGATGGTTCCGCTCAATTGATCCTGCGAGACGCCCTGCTCTTCGGCGGCCACCACATAGCCGGCCAGCACCGGCAGCACCGCGCCGTTCATCGTCATCGAGACACTGACCTTGTCCAGCGGGATATGGTCGAACAGGATCTTCATGTCCTCCACACTGTCGATCGCCACGCCGGCCTTGCCGACATCGCCGGTTACCCGCGGATGGTCGCTGTCATAGCCGCGGTGCGTGGCCAGGTCAAAGGCGACCGAGACCCCCTGCCCGCCGGCAGCCAGCGCCTTGCGGTAGAACGCATTGGATTCTTCCGCAGTGGAAAACCCGGCGTACTGGCGGATCGTCCAGGGACGCACGGCATACATGGTGGCCTGCGGACCGCGGATGAAGGGCTCAAAGCCCGGCAAGGTGTTGGTGTAGGGCAGGCCCTCGATGTCCTCAGCGGTGTAAAGCGGCTTGACGCTGATGCCATCAGGTGTGTGCCAGTTCAGCGCACTCACATCACCGCCAGGCGCTGATTTGGCAGCCGATTTGGCCCATGCTTCGAGGCTGGCGGGATTGAAATCGGGCTGGGGGAAAGGTTTTTTGGAGCTCATGACGGGTGTGCGGCAAGAGGATCGAAGCACTCTATCGAACCACTTTACCTGTTTACCTTGCGTTTTAACAATTCGGCAAGTTTACATTATTTATAATTATTGATGCAAAATTCAGTTTGACGTAAGATACAACATCCGACGCCACCAGGCGTCACGTCAGCACCAACCAGTCACCCCTATGGCCGCAACGTCCCTCACCCCCCGAGCGCTTTATGAAGAAGTCGCTGAACTTTTGCGTCAGCGTATTTTCAACCGCGAACTGGCCCCGGGCAGCTGGATTGACGAGCTCAAGCTGGCGGAGGAATACGGCATCAGCCGCACCCCCCTGCGTGAAGCCCTGAAGGTGCTGGCCACCGAAGGGCTGGTCACCATGAAAGTGCGGCGCGGCGCCTACGTCACCGAGGTCTCCGAGCGTGACCTCGCGGACGTCTACCACCTGCTGGCCCTGCTGGAAAGCGATGCCGCAGGCGTCGTGGCCGCAGCCGCCACTGCGGCCCAGCTCAAGGAATTGCAGGGCCTGCACCAGGAACTGGAAAAAGCAGTGGTCGACCGCGAACGCTTTTTTCAGATCAATGAAGCGTTTCACATGCGCCTGCTCGAAATTGCCAACAACCGCTGGCGCGATCAGATGGTCGCCGACCTGCGCAAGGTGATGAAGCTCAATCGCCACAATTCCCTGCTCAAAACCGGGCGCATTGAAGAATCGCTGCAGGAGCACCGGGCCATCATGCAGGCGCTGGCGGCGCGCGACGCCGAGGGCACGGCGCAACGCATGCGCGAACATTTCAAAAATGGACTGGAAGCGGCAGCTTAGGAAAGAGAAAGTCCTGCCGGGCGGCCTCTCGCTCCCGACCACACATTCCCAGCCGTTCAGACGTGTGGCAGCGCCTCCCAGTGCTGCAGCACCTTCCCGTGCTTGTCCACACTCTCGAGCAGCACCCGAAAACCCCACAGGCGGGCAACATGCTTCAACACTTCCTGGGCTTCGTCAATAAGCGGGCGGTCATTGTTGCGAGAATGGCGCAAGGTGAGGGAGCGGTCGCCACGAACGTCCACGTTCCAGACCTGGATGTTGGGCTCGCGATGATTCAGGTCGTGCTGGCGCGACAGCGCTTCACGCACCCGCCGGTAACCCGCTTCGTCGTGGATCGCCGACACTTCCAGCTCTGTCTCGGCGGCATCGTCCAATATGGAGAAAAGCCGGAACTCGCGCATTAAATGAGGCGAGAGGTATTGCCCGATGAAACTTTCGTCCCGGAAGTGCCGCATGGCGTGATCCAGCGTCTTGAGCCAGTCGGTTCCGGCGATGTCGGGGAACCATTGACGGTCTTCCTCGGTCGGCGCAACGCAAATCCGCTTGAGGTCGCTGAACATGGCAAAGCCCAGCGCATAGGGGTTGATCCCGCTGTAGGCCGGGTGTGTGACCGGCGGCTGGTAAATGACGTTGGTGTGCGACCGCAGGCACTCGATCATGAAGCCATCGGTCAGCAAGCCCTCGTCGTACAGGGAATTGAGCAGCGTGTAGTGCCAGAACGTGGCCCAGCCTTCGTTCATGATCTGGGTCTGCCGCTGCGGGTAAAAATACTGGCCGATCTTGCGCACGATGCGAACCACCTCGCGCTGCCAGGGCTCCAGCAGCGGCGCGTTCTTCTCGATGAAATAAAGAATATTTTCTTCCGGCTCTATCGGAAAGCGGCGGCTGGTTTTTTCAACCTGCTTGTCCGCTGACTTGGGCACGGTGCGCCACAGATCATTGAGCTGCTGCTGCAAATAGGCCTCGCGGTCCTTGCGCCGCGCCTCCTCCTCCGCCAGCGAGAGCTTCTGTGAACGCCGGTAACGGTCCACACCGTGGCTCATCAGGGCATGGCAGGAGTCCAGCAGCTCCTCAACCGCTTCCCACCCATGGTGTTCCTCGCACTCGGCGATGTAGCTACGGGCATACACGAGGTAGTCAATGATCGAGCTGGCGTCCGTCCACATGCGGAACAGGTAGTTTCCCTTGAAGAAGGAGTTGTGGCCATAGCAGGCGTGAGCCATCACCAGCGCCTGCATCGGCATGGTGTTTTCTTCCATCAGGTAGGCGATGCAAGGGTCGGAATTGATCACGATTTCGTAGGCCAGCCCCATCTGGCCCCGACGGTAATTTTTCTCGGTGGCAATGAACTGCTTCCCAAACGACCAGTGCCGGTAGTTCACCGGCATGCCGACGGATGCATAGGCGTCGATCATCTGCTCGGCCGTGATCACCTCGAGCTGTACCGGGTAAGTGTCCAGGCCGAACTTCCGGGCTGCCCGCGCGATCTCGGTGTGATAGGTCTCTATCAGCTCGAAAGACCAGTCCGGCGGGCTGGGCAGGCGCTCAGGCCGGCGTTCGATAGCCGGCAGTTCCGCCTGCGGCATTCCGGAGCGCACGCGCGGCTTTGTTCTGCTCATGTGCTGGCGCCCTTCTTGAACAGTTCCCTGAACACCGGGTAAATCTCCGCGGCATCGCTGATCTTGCGCATGGCGAAGTTCTGGCTGGTATCTTGCACCTGGGTGTACTCTTCCCACAGGTTCTGGTCTTCCTCGCCCACCTGCACATAAGCGAAGTACCGCGACACCGGAAGCAGCTTGCCCATCAGCAACTCGCGGCACCTGGCCGAGTCCTGATGCCAGTTGTCGCCATCCGAAGCCTGGGCTCCGTAGATGTTCCATTCGCCCGGCGGGTAGCGGGCCTGGATAATCTGGTGCATCAGCGTCAAGGCACTGGACACCACCGTGCCACCGGTTTCAGTCGACTGGAAGAATTCTTCTTCGGAAACCTCGGTGGCCTGCGTGTGGTGGCGAATGAAGATGACGTCGGTCCTCTCGTAATGGCGTTTCAGGAACAGGTACAGCAAAATAAAAAACCGCTTGGCAATATCCTTGCGCGCCTCGTCCATCGAGCCCGAAACATCCATCAGACAGAACATCGCCGCCTTGGCAGTCGGCAGAGGCACCCTGACCCGGTTACGGTAACGCAGGTCAAACGGATCAAAAAACGGGATCTTCCCAATCCGTCGACGTAGCGCCTCAATTTGCACGGTCAGCGCATGAATCTCTCCAGGCAATGCCGGCGTCTGGCGCATGGCTTCTGCCAGCTGCGCTTCCAGCTCCAGCAGCCGCCGCCGGGTATCCCCGCCCAAGGCAATACGCCGGCTCAGCGCGACCCGCATCGAACGCACCACATGCAGGTTGGTCGGCGTTCCCTCGGAGATGAAGCCCGCACGCCGGAACTTCCACTCGGGTGCATCGGGCAAGAGCTGGGTCCGCACCAGATGAGGCAGCGCAAGATCGTCAAAGAAGTACTGCATGAACTCTTCGCGTGTGATGCGGAACACGAAGTCGTCTTCGCCGGTGGCGTCCTGGCTGGCACCCGGACCTGGCCCGCCGGCTCCACCGCCCGACGGACGCTCGATCCGGTCGCCGCGCACATAGTCACGGTTACCGGGGTGGACGGTCTCGCGAATGCCGCCGGATCCATGTCCAAACACCGGCTCGGACACGTCGCGCCGCGGCAGTGTGATGTCCTCGCCCTGCTCGATGTCGTGAATACTGCGGCCAGCCACGGCACGGCGAACGGCTTCCCGGATCTGCGCGCGAAAGCGGCGCAGGAAGCGTTCGCGGTTGCCGATCGATTTGTTCTTCCCCGACAACCGCCGATCAATGACTTGCTGGAGCACTGTGATCTCCGGTCTGATGCAAAATGGCGCGCCCGTGCGACAGGCTGCGAACTTCAGGAGCTTTTGCGAACGCGCAGGTACCAGTCACACAACAACCGGACCTGGCGGGTGGTATACCCCTTGGCGACCATCCGGTTGACAAAGTCCTCGTGTTTTTGCTGCTCGTCCGCACTCGCCTTGGCATTGAATGAAATCACGGGCAGCAAGTCTTCGGTGTTCGAGAACATCTTCTTCTCAATCACGCTGCGCAGCTTCTCATAGCTTGTCCACATCGGGTTCTTGCCCGCATTGTTGGCCCGCGCGCGCAGCACGAAGTTGACGATTTCGTTGCGAAAATCCTTCGGGTTGCTGATGCCTGCCGGTTTTTCAATTTTCTCAAGCTCGGCATTGAGCGCAGAACGGTCGAAGATTTCCCCGGTATCGGTATCCCGGTATTCCTGGTCCTGAATCCAGAAGTCGGCGTAGGTGACGTAGCGGTCGAAAATGTTCTGGCCATATTCCGAATACGACTCCAGATAGGCCGTTTGAATTTCCTTGCCGATGAACTCGGCATAACGCACCGCCAGGGTTTCCTTGATGTAGGCCAGGTATTGCTGCTCGGTCTCGGGCGAAAACTGTTCGCGCTCGATCTGCTGCTCCAGCACGTACATCAGGTGCACCGGATTGGCCGCGATTTCGGTGGAATCGAAATTGAACACCTTGGACAGGATCTTGAAGGCAAAACGCGTCGAGATGCCGCTCATGCCCTCATCCACACCCGCGTAGTCGCGGTATTCCTGGTAGCTCTTGGCTTTGGGATCGGTGTCCTTCAGGTTCTCACCGTCATACACCTGCAGCTTGCTGAACAAGCTCGAGTTTTCCGGCTCTTTCAGACGCGTCAGCACCGCAAACTGCGCCATCATCTTCAGCGTTCCGGGGGCACAGATCGCGTTGATCAGGGAAGAGTTGCGGATCAGCTTTTCGTATATCTTGACTTCTTCCGACACGCGCAGGCAGTACGGCACCTTGACGATGTAGATGCGGTCGAGGAAAGCTTCGTTGTTCTTGTTGTTTTTGAAAGCCTTCCACTCGCTTTCGTTGGAGTGAGCCATCACAATGCCATCGAACGGGATGGCGCCAAAGCCCTCGGTACCCTTGAAGTTGCCCTCCTGGGTCGCAGTGAGCAGCGGATGCAGCACCTTGATGGGGGCCTTGAACATCTCGACAAATTCAAGCAGACCCTGGTTGGCCAGGCACAGCCCACCGGAATAGCTGTAGGCATCCGGGTCGTCCTGGGCGTAGGTTTCCAGCTTGCGGATATCGATCTTGCCCACCAGCGAAGAAATGTCCTGGTTGTTTTCGTCGCCAGGCTCGGTCTTGGAAATGGCACATTGCTTCAGGATGGAGGGGAAACGTTTGACCACACGGAACTGGCGGATGTCCCCCCCGTACTCGTCAAGCCGTTTGACCGCCCATGGCGACATCACCCGCTGCAGATAGCGCGGCGCAATGCCGTACTGGGATTCGAGCACCGGGGCGTCTTCGGCATTGTTGAACAGGCTGAGCGGTGACTCATTGACGGGCGAGCCTTTCAATGCATAGAAAGGCACTTGCTCCATCAGTTGTTTGAGCCGCTCGGCGATCGACGATTTGCCGCCGCCCACAGGCCCCAGCAAATACAGGATCTGCTTTTTCTCCTCCAGGCCCTGTGCGGCATGGCGGAAGTAGGACACCACCTGCTCGATCGGATCTTCCAGCCCGTAGAAGTCCCGGAATGCCGGGTAGATCTTGATGACCTTGTTACCGAAAAGGCGTGACAGCCGCTGATCATGCCGGGTGTCCAGCAGCTCAGGTTCACCAACGGCTGCGAGAATTCGCTCAGCCGCCGTTGCATAGACAAGAGGGTTGTGCTTGCACGCCTCGAGGTATTCCTCGATGGACAACTCCTCCTCCCGCGTTTGCTCATACCGCGCCAGGAAATTGCGAACGACATCCATAGGGCCTCCTATGTATGCGGCAAATGAAGGTTCTCGACCCGTGGCAAAGAATCTCTTCAATTACCGCTTATGACTCGAATGTATACCTCAAGTCTTGGTGCTAGGTAGATTTTAAGGTCAGATAAAAGTTCCGGTAAAGGAGCATTGCACGCCACTCCTTCTTTTTTTCAAATACGCAACGGTTGACGCGCACACCGAACCTCCAGCGTAATGCCAAATGGCGCCGTCCTCCGGCAAAACACCTCGGAAAGAGTTTCACGTTGTTTCGCAGAGCCGCTCGAAGATGCTTCGCCAGCAGCAGCGCAACAGCAAGGCAGCGCCACCCTGACACGACTGCCAGCATGCTGCATTTACCGTAGCATGTCCTCACGGGAGCCTCGATGCGGAGCTTGAAGCAGGTCGTCATACGGATTTTGCCTCCGCAAAATTTTCGATGCAGGCGCGGCCAAACCGGTTCTGCAAAAACTCGTCGAGCGCTATCTGCTCCTGCCCGATAAAGCCGGCTTGAGGCAAGGTGCCCTTCGCCACCAGGTCGAGCGCGGTGCAAATTCCGGCGGCTGTCGTCAACTGTATGGCGCTCAGGGAGTTCCCGTCAATCTCGGTACCCACCATGCGCGCGAAATACGACTCCTCAACCAGACGCTGATTGCGGTAGCCAGAAGCGGAGGCAAACACCACAATGACGTCCTGCCCCGTCACCGGGATCGCTGCCTCCAGAATATCCTTGAGCAAGTCCCGGCGTTCACGCAGCCGCAAGTCGTTCAGCAATAACTTCATGACGGCGCAGTGCCCGGGGTAGCGGGCCGATTTGTAGTCGACGTTGCGCGCCTTTCCGCGCAGGGTCTCCGCGAGGGTACCCAGCCCGCCCGATGTATTGAAGGCCTCATATTCCACGCCGTCCAGTACAAAGGTCTCGTAACCTTCGAGTGCCGTGACCTGCGTGGGCTCGCCATCCACGATGGCGTTGCACGGATTGCAGTATTCATTAATGAGTCCCTCGGTGCTCCACGTCAGGTTGTAGCGCAACCCGTTGAGGCAATAGCGCGGCAGCGCGCCGACGCGCAGATGCAGGTCCAGCAGACGGTCAAACCGGCGCGCAAGATCATGCCCCACGACGCCAATGAAGCCGGGTGCCAGCCCGCACTGGGGCATCAGCACGCTGGCGGCATCCACCGCCAGTGCGCGAATGGCCTGGGCACTTCCTACGTCCTCGGTCAGGTCGAAGTAATGGACACGCGCCTTGGCGCACATGCCGGCAACGGTAAGGGCGCAATGAAAGGGCAGCGCGTTCAGCGTGGCGTAGCGCCCAGACAGGGCGCGGGCCAGCGAGGCCTCGTCATTTACCACCATCACATCAACACCCAGGGCGGCCAGCGGTTTCAGCCGGTTGCTGTCCTGGTCGGCCACCAGAATCTCATAATCGCCGGCCTGCTTGAGCAACACGGCCATGGCAAAACCGATTTGCCCGGCACCCAGTATGGTGATGGGCTTGACAGTGGTGGCCATACCCTTTCCTTTCATGCTGTTTTTCGTGCTGTTCTCGTACTGTTGCGGCTATGGAGGACTAAACACCTGCTTCAGCCCACTTCATCACTGCTCCATCTCGAAGCTCCATCCAGGCCTCATTCACCTTCATCGTACGACTCATCACTGTCAATGTGTATTGACAATTCCGTCGAAAACGTGTTTTATATTGGTCATAACGACTTTATTAACAGTCAATTTGTATGAGCATGCATCTGGATGACACTGACCGGCGCTTGCTGAGCCTCCTGCAGGCGAATGCGCGCGAGCCTGCCGCCACCCTGGCGCGCAAACTGAAGCTGGCGCGGACCACGGTGGTGGCGCGCCTGGCACGGCTTGAACGCGACGGCGTGGTGGCGGGGTACGGCGTGCGACTGGGCCAAAGACTGGACAGTGCCGCTGTGCGCGCCTACTGCAGTCTGAGCATCCTGCCCAAGACAGCAGCCTCCGTCCTCAAAGCACTGGCGCAGATGCCCGAGATTGAAGAGGTGTCGGCCGTCAGCGGACAGTTCGACTACCTGGTTTTCCTGCGCTGTGAAACCCATGAGCAGCTCAACACGCTGCTGGACCGCATCGGCCTGATTGAGGGCGTCAACCACACACAGACGTCCATCGTGCTCAGCCGCAAGATCGACCGGCGCAGCGCCGTCGGGCTCTCACAGACCTGAGGGAATCAAGGGGAGTACAGAAGCAAGGGAGGCTGCGCACGCCGCATCAGCAATTTGCTCCCGGCGCACCAGGCCATCCTGGCCGCCCTCCCCGGCGCTTCCAAAAGCTGCAACCAGCTCCAGGCAGCGCCAACTGCTACATTTTTAATAGCTGATTGCCCTACATTAACCAAGGGCTAATGGTCAATTTAGTCTCAAACAAGGGGTAACCGGCTTATGCAGCCTCCTGCACAGCTCCATGCGCCAGCGCCATCACATCGCGCGGATGCAGAGCCTTGAGCTTGTGGTCGCTCCATACCTGCCGCCAGCGGCGTGCACCGGGCAGGCCATGGCGAAGGCCCAGCATATGGCGTGCGATGCCGCTCCAGGGCGTGCCGTGCTCGGCGGCTTCGCGTGCCATGTAGTCCACCATCTGCGCTTCAACGGATTCTCGCGTCCGCCCGACATCAGTCGCACCGTAGAACGCCGCATCCCAGACGCTGAGCCACCAGGGGTTGTGATACGCCTCGCGGCCAATCATCACCCCGTCGAGTTGCTGCAGCTGCTCGGCCACCTGGGTGCTGGTGGTGATGCCGCCGTTGATGGCGATGGTGAGTTGCGGAAACTCGGCCTTGAGCCGGTGCACCAGTTCATAGCGCAGCGGCGGCACTTCGCGGTTTTCCTTCGGGGAAAGGCCCTTGAGCCAGGCATTGCGCGCATGGATGATGAAGGTGCTGCAGCCCGCCTCGCTGACCGCGCCCACAAAATCACGCACGAAACCGTAGCTTTCGCCCTTGTCGATGCCAATACGGTGCTTCACCGTCACGGGAACGGACACCACGTCGACCATGGCCTTGACGCAATCGGCCACCAGTTGCGGCTCGGCCATCAGGCAGGCGCCGAAGGAGCCGCGCTGTACCCGCTCGCTGGGGCAGCCGCAGTTCAGGTTGATCTCGTCATAGCCCCACTGCTCGCCCAGCGTGGCGCACTGGGCCAGTTCGGCCGGCTCGCTGCCGCCCAGCTGCAAGGCCACCGGGTGCTCCTCCACGCCAAACCGCAGATGCCGCGGCACGTCGCCATGAACCAGGGCGCCCGTTGTCACCATCTCGGTGTACAGCAAGGCGTGGCCCGTCAGCAGGCGGTGAAAGTAGCGGCAATGCCGGTCCGTCCAGTCCATCATCGGGGCAACGCTCAAACGCCACGGCGAATGCGCGCGGCTATCGGTAATTGAAGGCAAAGAATCGGCTAAGCCGGGAACAGGCGTTGACATGGGTCCAATTATCCCAGCAGAGTAAAAAGCCTACAGTTACCCCCGTTGTCTCTGGGCAAGACGGGGGCACGCCAGCGAGGCAGACCGCGTCCCCAAGCCGGGTAACATGTCCTGAAACGGCTGGCGCACAACACGAAGGAATTGACAGCATGAGCAAACCCGCGGTACCCCCCCATGCATCCGGCACCCGGTCGCCAGACCAGCGGCCCTGGGCCGGACGAATCGGGTTGGCGGCGGTGCCGCTGGCCTTGCTGGCGGCGTGCGCGTCGGTACACCTGCCACCCTGGACACCTTCCTCGCCAGCTCCGGTCGCAAGCGCACCGGCAAGTCCCCGGCCCATTGCTGCCACCGTGGCACGACCGGCTGCGCCCTCTGCGGCCGTGCAGATATCGCCGGTCGCCCCACCCTCATCCCTATCGCCGTCTGCCGCCGCTGCTGCAACGCCCTCCACAGCGCCCGCCGATCCGCCAGCACCGTACAGCGCCGCTGTCGCTGCCCGCTTTCCGGCACCCTCGGTGATTTACAACACACCCGGCCTGCAAGCCGGCCGCACCAGCTTCACCACCCAGACTGAAATCCAGACCTGGCTGCGCGATCAGGCGATGGCCGCGTCGCGTGCGCCGGGCGTCACGGCGGCCGTTTTGCCCATCGGGCGGTCCCAGCGTGGCGAACCCCTTGAGGCGCTGGTCCTGACCCATGCCGGCGGTACAGACCCGTCCGCCCTCCAGACGGCAGGCCGGCCCACGGTATTGCTGGTGGGGCAGCAGCATGGCGACGAACCCGCCGGCAGCGAGGCGCTGCTGATCATTGCCACGGAGCTTGCACAGGGCCGTTTGCGGCCTGTGCTGGAACACATCAATGTTGTCATTGTTCCGCGTGCCAATCCCGATGGCTCGGCCAGTGACCAGCGGGTGACCACCGGTGGGCTGGACATGAATCGCGACCATTTGCTGCTCAACACGCCTGAAGCCCAGGCACTGGCCCAGCTTACGCGTGACTACCGCCCCATGGTGGTCGTGGATGCACACGAATACACCGTGGTCGGCCGCTTCCAGCAAAAGTTTGGCACGGTGCAGAAGTTCGACGCGCTGCTGCAATACGCCACCACTGCCAATATCCCCGAGTTTTTGACCAAAGCCGCCGAGGAGTGGTACCGCCGCCCCCTGCTGGCAGCCCTTAAAACCCAGGGCCTGAGCACCGAGTGGTACTACACCACATCCACCGACCTGGCCGATAAAAAGATCTCCATGGGCGGCACACAGCCTGATACGGGCCGCAATGTGAACGGCCTGAAGAATGCCGTGAGCCTGCTGATCGAAACACGCGGTGTGGGCATCGGGCGGCTGCACATACAGCGGCGCGTGCATACCCACGTGACGGCCATCAGCAGCGTGCTCGCCAGCACTGCTCAGCGCGCCAGCGACCTGAACCAGCTCCGCCCCTACCTCGACAAGGAAGTCAGCGCCCAGGCATGCAAGGACGAAGCCATTGTGGAAGCGGCAGCTACGCCCGCCCAGTACGAGCTGCTCATGCTGGATCCCGTGAGCGGTGCCGACAAGGCTGTCACAGTGGACTGGGACTCGGCGCTCGCGCTGCGCAAGGTCAAGGTGCGCGCTCGTCCCTGCGGGTACTGGCTGTCCGCAGACTCGGGCAAAGCCGTGGACCGGCTGCGCCTGCACGGCGTACAGGTGTTGCGCGTGGCAGAGCCCGGCTCCCTGCTGGGCGACAGCTACCGGGAAAGCTCGCGCACGACAGGCGAGCGGCAGGACGTGCGCGGCACGATCGCAGGCGGCGCACCGGTCATCAAGACGCAAGTGAGCCTGCTGCGCGGTGTGGTCGATGTGCCGCGCGGAAGCTACTACGTGCCGCTCAACCAGCCTCTGGGCAACCTCGTGCTTGCCGCGCTGGAGCCCGACACACAGAGCAGCTATTTTGCCAACCAGATCGTGGACAGCCTGCAAAGCACCGTGCGCGTGATGGCCGAGCCGGCCATCAAATTCGAAGACTTGCCTTGAGCCATTCTCTTGAGCCGTTCTGCGGTCCACCAACTGGTGGGCGATGGTCTTGACGCCTGAGTCTGACAGGAAGAGGATGTCATGGCTGACCGGGCGCAGAGGATTTTCGCGCCTTAATGATCAGGTTGATGCAAAAAGGACAGGCCATGAAAAACTTTGAATTGACCAAAAAAATACTGAATATGGGCGGTGTTTTTTACCCGACGGGCTACGCGGTCATCATGTTTCCGGATGCCGCAGACGCCCGCAAGGTTGCCAGTGAACTTGAGGCAGGCAACGACGGCGTCATGCTTCTGAGCCCGGAAACCATCCTCAAGGAAATCAGCCCGGCCGATGGACATTCAGATGTACATCTGCCGTCTGTGGGTACCGAAGGGGCGACCGTCCATAAATTCGGCGATCTGGCACGGGAAGGCCACTATGGACTGATGATTCCCGTGCACTCCGGGGAGGACACCGAGCGCGTGATGGCGGTGGTGCGCAAGGTGCCGTTTTCCTATGCCCAGAGATACCACTCGCTGGCCATGGAGGACCTGGAGTAGCCTCTGGCCTCATCCCGAGAAGCCTCTCTCTCTGCGAGATGGGGGTGAAGGATCATCGGACTTGAGGCAAACTGCGCCCCATGACCCAGACCCAGCCTCGCCTTACCGGTGAACAGCGCGCCCGGCAACTGGTTGCCTGCCTGCAACTGCAGCCCCATCCCGAGGGCGGCTGGTACCGCGAAGTCTTCCGCTCGGACCTGCAGGTACAGCCTGCGGATGGGCGGCCGGCGCGCCAAGCCCTCACGTCCATTTACTTCCTGCTGGAGGCCGGGCAGCATTCCCGTTGGCACAAGGTGCTTTCAGATGAGGTCTGGGTATACCTCGAAGGCGGGCCGCTTGAACTCTGGGCGTGGGATGCGACCCGCCACCAGGCAAGCTGTATCCCGCTCGGTCGCGTCAGCGCCTCGGAGGACATGGCCGGGCCACTCTCGCATCAACCCCAGCACGTCATTGCGGCGGGCCTCTGGCAAGCCGCCCGGCCCCTGGCCGGTCATCCCGACGGATTCACCCTCGTGGCCTGCATGGTTGGCCCCGGATTCGATTTTTCCGATTTCCAGATGATGCATACCGATGGCCACGAAGCGCAGTTGATCAGGCGTGAGCACCCTCACCTCTCGGTCTTCATTGAAAACGCTGCTTCATGAGCAACCCCACGTGTCCGCCGCGCTTCGTTCGTGTGCGGGCTTAAAAGCCTCCGCTAATGCACAACACTGGCGGCCGAGCGCTCAAGCACATGGCGCGTCATCGCCTGTGCCAACTCATGCTCCCTCAGAAACACCTTGCCGGCATTCTCCTGATCCAGCAGCTTGGCCTCCGCCTCGTTGTGTGTGCGCACCACGGTTTCAATCGCCGGGTTAAGCGCCCGGGCCGTCGCAATCATCTGCCGCACATCCAGCGTGTCGGGTGTGGCGATCACCAGCATGCGGGCTTGCGCAATATGCGCCTGAATCAGCACATCAGGCTCCGACGCGTCACCTGACACCGCAGGCAAACCCTGCTCCCGCAGCCGTTCAACCGCCTCGCGGTTTTGCTCGGCCACGACAAAAGGGATGTGGTGGGCCCCAAGCGCCTCCGCGATGCGCCGCCCTACCCGCCCATAACCGACCAGCACCACATGGTGCGAGAGATACTTCGCTTCAGTGCTGGCCGGCAGCTGGGCCGTCGGGTCGTCACGTGCTTCCAGTTTGCGTGCCAGTGCGGACTTGCCCAGTATCCATTGCTGAAAAGGTTCAACGGCCTTGAAGACCAGTTGGTTCAGCGCAATCGAGATCAGCGCTCCGGCCAGCACCAGGCTTTGCCCCTCCGGTGGCAACAGTCCAAGCGACGCACCCAGGGCTACCAGAATGAAAGAAAATTCGCCGATCTGCGCCAGGCTGGCAGACACCGTGAGCGCGGTATTGAGCGGGTAGCGAAACGCCATGACGAGCAGCCCGGCCGCCAGCGATTTGCCCACGATGATGATGCCCACCACTGCCAGCACCTGCAGCGGGCGCTCAAGAAGCACCCAGGGGTCAAACAGCATGCCGACTGAAACAAAGAACAGCACCGCAAAAGCGTCACGTAGCGGCAGCGACTCTTCTGCGGCACGGTGACTGAACTCGGACTCGCGCATCACCATGCCGGCAAAAAATGCGCCCAGCGCAAACGACACACCAAACAGCGCCGTCGCACCAAACGCAATGCTGACGGCTGCCGCCACCACGCACAAGGTAAAGAGCTCACGCGAACCCGTGCGCTGCACATGCCACAGCACCCACGGAAAAAACCGCCGCCCTACGACCAGCATCAGCGCGACAAAGCCGCCAACCTGCAACAGCGTCATGCCCAGCGTTTTCCACAGCATGTTGACATCGGCGGAGGCATCGGTTTTACCAGATAGCCAGCTGCCCAGCGGCGGCAACAAGACCAGTACCAGCACCATGGCCAGGTCTTCCACCACGAGCCAGCCCACGGCAATGCGCCCGTTGACGGAATCAAGAATCCCCCGACTCTCAAGCGCGCGGAGCAACACCACCGTACTGGCCACCGACAGCGAAAGCCCGAACACCAGCGCGCCGCCCAGGTTCCAGCCCCACCAGTGCGCCAGCCCCATACCCAGCGCAGTCGCCACAGTCATCTGCACCACAGCGCCAGGCACGGCAATCTTGCGTACCGCCAGCAAATCATCCAGCGAGAAATGCAGACCGACACCAAACATCAGCAGCATCACGCCAATCTCGGCAAGCTGGCTGGCAATCCCGGCATCGGCCACAAAGCCCGGCGTGAAGGGCCCGATGATCACGCCCGCCAGCAGATAGCCAACGATGGCGGGCAAGCGAAACCGTGCAGCCGCAAAGCCAAAGATCAAAGCCAGACCCAGGCCGGCGGCGATGGTGCTGATGAGGGAGACGCTATGGGGCATGCGGGAGGGGTTCCTTCAACAAGAGGCGGAGAGAGGCGGGCGCGAACGAAAGCCGCGCAAGGCAGTGCGCCGATCTAATTTACTACAGTCAGAAGGAAACAAGGCGAAGCAAAAATAGTACGCGATAGTCCGGGACAGTGCGTGGTAGTGCGCGTTCTGAAGCACCGGGTTCACGGCTTTCGCTGGTGCGCAGCATCGCCGTAATATTGTTCGCACAGCTCCCGCGTCAGGCTCACGAGAAACCGGCTCAGGCGGGTAGCCGGGCGCGCCTTGGGAACCGCAATACATAGGCGGTTGCGAATCACGGGTGCGTGGATGGCAGCCATGAAAGGCGGTGTGTCATGCGTCCACTCCCGTATGGCGCTGGCCGGTAGCACGGTTGCGGCCACGCCGCGCGCAACCAGCGACAGCACGGTTTTGATCGAATCCACCTCCGCCACCACCTTGAGCAGGTAACCTCGGGGCTTGACCTCGTTTTCAAGCAGTTGTCGCAAGGAATTGGGCTTGCTGGGCAGGACCAATGACAGTGCCGCCACCTCGGCCAGCCGGATGCGTGGTGGCAGGGAGGTTGAGGCCATCAGCACCAACGGCTCACGCACGATGGTTTCAATATTCAGCAGCGGCGACGCGGGTGGGTCAAACAGCACCGCCACATCGAGGCGGCCGGCCACCAGCCATTCACGCAGACGAATGCTGAGCCCCTCTTCCACGCTGATGGCGGCATCAGGGAACTCGGCGCGAAAGCGCTCCACCAAATCCGCCGTCATGGCGTGGGCGACGCGCGGCGGCAGGCCGATGGTGATGCGACCGCTGGGGATGAGCTTGCGCTCCTGCATGTCAGCCCGGGCCCGTTCCGCCAGCTCAAAAATCGCCCGCGCATGCGTCAGCAGCGCCAGCCCCGCGTCGGTAGGCTCGGCGCCACGCCCTGTGCGGTCGAGCAGGCGTTGACCGATTTCCTGTTCGAGCAGGGCCACCTGCTGGCTAAGCGCGGGCTGCGACATCACCAGCACCGCTGCAGCCTTGCTGAAGCTGCCGGCCTCGGCAACGGCCACAAAATATTCAAGACGGCGTAAATCGATGATGGGCTCCTGCTGAACAGTCGAAATGGATCCACATGGCCGGTCGATCCTGCTGGTCACCGGCACCTTCATGACACATATTCCCTACCGCGGCACCGGACCGGCGCTGACCGACCTGCTGGCAGGGCGGACGCAGGTTTTCTCTGCCGGAACACCAGCGCTTCTGCCGCACATCCGCAGTGGCCGCCTGCGCGCGATTGCCGTGGGCACGCCGGCCAGACTGCCAGCCCTGCCGGACGTCCCCACCGTGGCCGAGATGGGCTACCGCAACTTCGAGTCTGTGCAGTGGTACGGCATTCTGGCCCCGGCCGGCACACCCGTCGAGATTGTCCAGCGCCTGCAGCAGGAGTCGGCCAAGGCGCTGCAATCACCCGCAACGGCTGAGCGCTTTGCGGGCGACAGCGCAACCATTGGCGGGCAGCCGCCGGCAGAATTCGCAGCCTTCATTCGCGGTGAACAGGCCATCTGGAAGGACATCGTGCGGCAGGCGCGCATCAAGCCTGATTGAACCTCCGCTAAAAATTTGGCCGTGACCGGTACGATCTGCAGTCATCAAGTCAAGTGCCCAATAAAAAAACCCGCCGAAGCGGGTTTTTTTATCCTGCATGCGGGCACTCAGCCCATGTGCAAACCGCCATTGAGCGAGAAGTCCGCGCCGGTAGCATAACCACCTTCTTCAGACGCAATCCAGGCAATGATGGAGGCAATCTCTTCTGGCTGGCCCAGGCGCTTGGCGGGGACGCCAGCCACAATTTTCTCCAGCACATCAGGGCGTATGGCCTTGACCATGTCCGTGCCGATATAGCCCGGGCTGACGGTGTTCACCGTCACGCCTTTGCTCGCCACCTCTTGCGCCAGCGCCATGGTAAAGCCGTGCAGGCCGGCCTTGGCGGTAGAGTAGTTCACCTGGCCAAACTGGCCTTTCTGGCCATTGACCGATGAAATGTTGACGATGCGGCCGAAGCCCGCCTCAATCATGCCTTCAATGACCTGCTTGGTCACATTGAACATGCTGTCGAGGTTGGTCGAAATCACCGCATCCCAGTCGGCCTTGCTCATCTTGCGGAACTGGCCGTCGCGCGTGATGCCGGCATTGTTCACCAGCACACTCACCAGGCCATGCTCTGCCTTGACTTTGTCAAAGGCGGCCACCGTGGAATCCCAGTCGCCCACATTGCCGACGGAGGCGTAGAAGGTGTAACCCAGCGCCTTCTGCTCGTCGAGCCATTTGGTGAAATCACGCGTGGGTCCGCAACCTGCGATCACCGTGAAGCCATCTTTGGCCAGCCGCTGGCAAATGGCGGTTCCAATACCACCCATGCCGCCGGTCACATACGCTACTTTTTTGCTCATGTCGTTCTCTCCTTGATATGCAATTTTGCGAAATTGTTCTGCTTTGCTCTGAGTTGCTCTGCGTTGCTCTTGTTTACCCTAATCTACTCTGCTCCATTCCGATCGGCTATCTATTCAATAGCCTTCAGCGGGGTAATTGCGCGGGCATCGGGCTGTTTTACCTGAGGTTCAGCGCTCCAGCGTGAGCGCCACGCCCATGCCGCCGCCAATGCACAGGCTGGCAATACCTTTTTTGGCATCGCGTCGCGCCATCTCGTGCAGCAGCGTCACCAGGATGCGGCAACCGGACGCACCAATCGGGTGGCCGATGGCAATTGCGCCCCCATTGACGTTGACCTTGCTGGTGTCCCAGCCCATTTCCTTGTTCACCGCGCAGGCCTGCGCGGCAAAAGCCTCATTGATCTCCAGCAAGTCCAGATCCTGCGCCTTCCAGCCGGCGCGTTGCAGCGCCTTGGTCGATGCCGGAACCGGGCCCATGCCCATGTAGGCCGGGTCCAGGCCGGTCGTGGCGTAGCTTGCAATGCGTGCTAGCGGCTTGAGGCCGAGCGCAGCAGCCTTTTTGGCCGTCATGACCATCACCGCCGCCGCACCATCGTTCAGGCCCGAGGCATTTCCGGCCGTAACGCCACCGGCCTTGTCAAAGGCGGGGCGCAGGCCGGCCAGGCCCTCTGCATTGGTTTTTCGGTTGATGAACTCATCGGCCGCAAACACCAGCGGGTCGCCTTTTTTCTGCGGAATGGAAATCGGAATAATCTCGTCCTTGAATTTACCGGCGTCCTGAGCAGCGGCGGCCTTGGTCTGACTGGCCAGCGCCAGGGCGTCTTGCGCCTCACGGCCAATGCCGTATTTTTTGGCAACATTCTCGGCGGTGATGCCCATGTGGTACTGGTTGTAGACGTCCCACAGGCCGTCCACAATCATCGAGTCAATCATTTTCCAGTCGCCCATGCGCTGGCCGTCACGCGAGCCGTTCAGCACGTGCGGCGCCGCACTCATGTTCTCCTGACCGCCGGCAATCACAATTTCGCTGTCGCCTGTCGCCACGGACTGCGCCGCCAGCATGACGGCCTTGAGGCCGGAGCCGCAAACGGCATTGATGGTCAGTCCGGGAATGCCGTTCGGGAAGCCCGCCTTGATCACGGCTTGGCGCGCCGGATTCTGGCCCACCCCAGCCGTCAAAACCTGGCCGAGGATGACTTCGCCCACCTGCTCGGAACTCAAGCCTGAACGCTCGAGCACCGCCTTGATCACGGCTGCGCCAAGTTCGGTTGCAGGTGTTTTCGCCAGGGAACCGCCAAATTTTCCAACGGCCGTGCGGCCTGCTGAAACGATAACAATGTCTTCCATGATGTCTATCCTTGGTGTGAAGTCGTGTTGCAAAGTCTTGTCGTGACATTCTCCCGGAGGTACCCGTCGGTTGAACGTCTGCCATGGGCTTTTTTGATACCTGAGCCCTGTAAATTATTGGATACTTTCCATGTTTTTATGGAGGTTTGAGATGAAGATTGAGACGGTCATCCTCAGGCCTTCACCTTGACGTACCGGCCCGGCGCGGGCTCGATCTTCTTGTGCTGGCGACCGCCGTAGCCCTTGGGCGCGGCAATTTGCTTGCCGGCATAGCCCTTAAGCCAGTCGGACCAGTCCGTCCACCAGCTGCCGGGGTGTTCCGTGGCATTTTTCTGCCACTCAGCCTGCTCCGCGGGAAACTTGCCCTGCGGCAGCTTGTCGTTGGTCCAGTAGCTGCGTTTTTTCTTGGCCGGTGGATTGATCACGCCAGCAATATGGCCCGAAGCGCCCATCACAAAACGCTTTTTGCCCGGCAGCTGCTGCGTTGACGCATAGGCCCCGCCAATTGGCACGATATGGTCCTCGCGCGAGCCGTAGATATAAACCGGCATGTCGAGCTTGCCCAGATCGACCTTTTGGCCGCACACCACGGTTTTGCCTGGCTTGATCAGGTTGTTCTCAAAATAGGTGTTGCGCAGGTACCAGGCGTAAAACGGGCCCGGCAGGTTTGTGGAGTCGCTGTTCCAGTACAGCAGGTCAAACGGCGGCGGCGTTTCGCCTTTCAGGTAGTTGCCCACCACGTAGTTCCAGACCAGGTCATTGGGTCGCAGGAAGCTGAAAGTAGCCGCCAGGTCCTGCCCCTTGAGCAGCCCCCCTTTTCCCATCTCCGCCTCACGGTACTTGACGGAATTTTCGTCGATGAAGATATCCAGGATTCCGGTGTCGGTGAAGTCAAGAAGCGAGGTCAGCAACGTGACGCTGGTCACCGGCTTTTCACCGCGTGCGGCGAGCACGGCGAGCGCCGTTCCCAAAATCGTGCCTCCAACGCAAAATCCCAGCGCATTGATGGTCTTGGCGCCGGTGATCTCCTGCACCACCTCAATAGCTTTGATGGCGGCGTGCTCGATGTAGTCATCCCATGTGTTGCCGGACATGGACTCGTCGGGGTTACGCCAGCTCACCACGAAAGTCCGGTGGCCCTGGCTGACTGCATAGCGGATCAGCGAGTTTTCGGGCTGCAGATCCAGAATATAAAACTTGTTGATGCAGGGCGGAACAAGCAGAAAGGGCTTTTCATAGACCTTCTCCGTCAGTGGTTTGTACTCCAGCAGCTGGAAGAATTCATTTTCGAATACCACCGCGCCTTCGGTCGTGGCAACATTTTTGCCCACCTCGAAAACACTTTCGTCCGTCATTGACAGATGGCCCTGCTTCATGTCGTGCAGCAGGTTCTGGATACCCCGGGCAATGCTCTCGCCCTTGCTGGCAATGGCTTTTTGCTGGGCTTCGGCGTTCAGGGCCAAAAAGTTGCTGGGCGCCGTTGCCGCCATCCACTGCTCAACGGCAAATCGGAGGCGCGCCCTGGTTTTTTCATCGCCCTCCACCGCCTCGGCCAGTCCCATCAAGGTGCGGGCATTGAGCAGGTAGGCGGAGGCCGAGAACCTGGAGACAGGGTTGGCATTCCAGGCTTCACCGGAAAAGCGCCGGTCAGAGACGGCGGCGGCGGCGGTACCGGTCTGAACGCCCTGGTTCCAGAGCGCTGAGGCGTCTTGGACGTATTGCTGCTGCAGTTCTTGCAGCTTGACAGGATCGAAGCGGAGGGACGGGAGAGCCTGCTGGAATGTGGACAGATCGATTTGCGGCAAACCGGCTGGTGGGTGCGCTGTGCCGAATGCGCCCAGCACCTGCTGGAAGCCCGCGCCAAAAGTTTCTTGCATCTGTCGGGCCGCCTGGGACCACTGCGCGTCAGAATTCATCTTGCCTCCTTGATGAGATGGAGTCCTGAAGACCCTTTTTTCGCCTTTTTACACAGGCTTTCAGTATCGTAGGGTTTTCTTCGAAATTTCTGACCGAACTCAGAGTTTTATATGTATTTGATTGTCATCGCCTGGATCTACGTCGTGCTCATGATGAGCGTTGCTGAAGCCACCAACAGCAACGGAACGGTGTTGGGAGCGCTTATTACCTTTGTACTCTATGGCGCGGGTCCTGCGGCATTGGTGGTTTACCTAATGGGTGCCCCGGCACGCAGCAGGGCGATCAAGAAACGCGAGGCCGAAGAGTTCGCGCAGCGAACGCGCGCCGATGCAGGTGATGATGTTGACGCCGCCGGTGCGATCTCGGACACGGCAACCCCGTCATTCCATCCAGATGCAGGCAGCCATGCGCCCCGTAGTGCCGAAACCGTTGCCGCCAACGCCCGCGTCCCGCCGGTGGGAAAAGAACCTTGAAGGATTGCTCACGGTGCACCAGGGAGCACTGCCGTCATTGCCATAAATTTGCGTGACACCCAAGGCCAGCAACCGGAGGCGGGCCAGCGCGGGCAGATCGGCCAGGTACTTGCCAGCCCCGGCCAGCGCAAACAGGCTACCGGCTTCAGGCTGTGCAGCTTCAAATGCCGCCTTGACTTCAGGGCCCACCTCAAACGCCGAGGGCCCAATGCACGGACCCAGCCAAGCTACTATTTTGATAGTATCCTGCGCCCGCCTCTTCCTGGCGAGCGCGGTAAAAGAGCTGTAAACCGTCTCCAGAACACCTCGCCCACCCTGAGTTCCACTACCCGCCAGCCCCCGCCAGCCGGCATGCGCCGCGGCTACCACGGCCCCGTCTTCAGTGGCCAGCAGCACAGGCAGGCAATCGGCGACCATGATGGTGCAGGCCAGCCCGGACTGCACCGTGACGCAGGCATCGGCCTGCTGGCCATCGGCGGTGTCCGGGCCAAGCTCCAGCACCTCGCTGCCATGAACCTGCTTGAGGAATACGGAGCGGGTGCCGGTTGCACCCTGCAAAAGCGAGCGGTTGGTGGCCACGCGCTCAGGCAAGTCGCCCACATGGTCACCCAGATTCATGCTGTCGTAGGGCGCGGCAGACACGCCTCCTGAACGGGTTGTGAACACAGCCCGAACACCTTTGGGCGCAGGCCAGTCGGGAATCAGCCAGCGTGCATCCATAGCGACCTGGTCTGCAGAGCAATTTTCCGACGGGCCGCCCCTAGGAAAATTAGCCCCCGAGGGGCTGGAGCCTGCGGCTCCGAACCTGCTTGAGCAGGTTTGGACAGGCGACGGAGGCGACGCGTCCCGCGAGCCGCGGCCTGCAAGGCCTCGCGAACCACACGGAGTGGGGAGCGTGGGGGCCACATTTTCAGGCTTCGTTATCGGGGCAGGCCGAAGGCTGGGCCTTCTGGAACGCCGGGAGCGCCATGCAGGCGTCATACGCCGCCATGGTGCGCGGCAAACCGTCGAAGTTCACATTGAAGCGTTTGGCGTTGAAAATCTGCGGCACCAGGCAACAGTCGGCCAGCGTGGGGGTGTTGCCGTAGCAATAAGTGGAGGCCGGCAACTGGGCCAGCTGCCGCTCGAAGGCTTCCAGCCCTTCGCGGCACCAGTGGCGGTACCAGGTGTTTTTGGCCTCTTCCTCCACCTTGAGCTCCCGCACCAGATACTTGAGCACGCGCAGATTGTTGAGCGGATGAATTTCGCAGGCAATCGACTGGGCCAGCGCACGCACCTTGGCGCGGCCTGCCGCATCGGCGGGCAGGAGTGGTGGCAACGGATGCTTCTCGTCCAGGTATTCGATGATGGCCATCGACTGCGACAGCTTTTCACCGTCCACCTCCAGCAGCGGCACCAAAGTGTCGGCAGAAAGGGCTGCATAGGGTTCTTTTTTATGGTCACCCCGGGCAATGTGCACGGCAATGTACTCATAGTCCAGGGCCTTGAGTTCCAGCGCAATCCGGACGCGGAAGGAGGCGGAGGAGCGGAAATAGTTGTGAAGCTTCATCCTGAAAGCATAAACTGAAATGCTGGGTGCCAGCCATCCGCGCAGCCTGTAAAAGTGTTGCCGACCTGTACAGGTTCCGCCGAATCACCTGCGCGACTCGCGGCCGGGCCTGGCGCGGCTACCATGCGCAGCTGCCGCAAAAAGCGGTCACCTGCAACCTGCCCTCCATGGAGACACCTCATGAGCGCCATCACCGAATTAGTTAACCGCCAGATCCGCCTGGCCAGCCGCCCGGCGGGCCTGCCCACCCGCGCCAACTGGGACTTCACCACCGAACCGGTGGCGGAACCCGGCCCAGGTGGCGTGCTGGTTAAAACCCTTTGCCTCTCCCTCGACCCGGCCATGCGCGGCTGGATGAACGACGCCAAAAGCTATATCCCGCCGGTCGAGCTGGGCGCGGTCATGCGCGCCGGCGGCGTGGGCAAGGTCATCGCCTCCCAAAACCCGGCATTTGCCGTGGGAGACTATGTCAATGCCGGGCTGAATGTGCAGGAGTACTGCCTGATTCCGGCGGACCAGGTCAAGCGCAGCGGCATGTTCAAGATCGATCCGCGCCTGGGACTTACCCAGTGGCTCAATGTGCTGGGCATGCCGGGCATGACGGGCTACTTTGGCCTGATGGACGTCGGCCAGCCCAAGGCGGGCGAGACTGTGGTGGTCTCTGGCGCGGCCGGGGCCGTGGGGCAAACCGTGGGCCAACTCGCCCGGCTCAAGGGCTGCCGCGTGGTCGGCATTGCCGGTGGCAAGGCCAAGTGCGACTGGGTGGTTAACGAGTTGGGCTTCGACGCCTGCATCGACTACAAGAACGGCGACGTGCGGGCCGGCCTGAAGGAGCACTGTCCCAAAGGCGTTGATATCTACTTCGACAACGTGGGCGGCGAGATTCTCGACCTGGTGCTGGCCAAACTCGCACGCGGCGCGCGCATCATCATCTGCGGCGCGATCAGCCAGTACAACAACACCACGCCCGTCAAGGGTCCGGCCAACTACCTCTCGCTATTGGTGAACCGGGCGCGCATGGAAGGGATTGTCGTGTTTGACTACGCCGACCGCTACCACCTGGCCGTGGCTGAGCTGGCGGGTTACCTGAGGGCCGGCACCATGAAAAGCAAGGAAGACGTGGTGGTCGGCCTGGACACCTTTCCCGAGACGCTGCTCAAGCTTTTCAACGGGGAAAACTTTGGCAAACTGGTGCTGCAGGTGGCCCAGGACTGAAACGGTCTTGCTGACACTGCCATCCGTCTGGGGTGTCCCCAAAGGACAGGGCACCTGCGCTCATTTGCCGATTTTCACACCCGTCAGTGAAGCCCATGGCCGACCGGCCAGGATGAGGTCAACGAACGCCTGCGCGGCCGGGGACAGCGAGCGCCCCTTCAGGGTTGCGATGTAAACACCATCGGTGACCGCAGGGCCGACCATTGGAACAAACCGCGCCAGCGTGCTGTCAAGCGACCGCGCAATATGCAAGGGGCAGATGGCGATCCCCAGCCCCTCCTGCGCCAAGCCGATGGCTGTGCCCATGTAGGCCACTTCGTAGGCGGGCTCCTGCATCACCTCGGCCCGCGACAAGGCTTGCTCGACCACCCGGCGGAAGGCACTCTCCTTGTTCAACAGGTATCAAGGGCTCTCCGACGAGCTGCGCCCAGTTCACGCCACGCTGGGCGGCGAAACGGTGCCCGCGGGGAACGACAACGCCAACCCGGCTGCCTTCAATCAATGTCAGCGCGATGTCGTCACTCACCGGGCCGAAGTTCCCTATCGCCAGATCGGCTTCGCCCGAGCGTACGCCATGGATGTTGTTTGCCGCCAGCCGGTCGTGAACCACCACACGCAGTTCGGGGAACCGTCGGCCGAGCGCCGCGCACAGCGATGGCACGAAGCTGGCCGCCAGCAGCGGCGTCACGGCAACTGTGACGCGGCCCCTGCGCTTGAGGTTCAGGTCACGCAGCACCTCCAGGCCACCGTTCAGGTCGTGCAGGACGCGTTGTGCCACAGGCAGCAACTCCAACCCGGCGACCGTGAACTCGACGCTGCGTGTGGTCCGGTCGAACAGACGAGAGCCGACTTCCTCCTCGAGCTCCCGGACCAGCGCGCTTAGCGCGGACTGGGTGATGTGAATCTGTTTCGCCGCAGCCGTAAAGCTCTTGGCCTGCGCCAGGGCAACAAAGGCGCGAAGCTGTCTCAAGGTCACATTGGCCCGTGCCAATGGCGACGCTGTAAAAAGGCTGTCGATCAACCCCGACTTGTTGCTGGCCATGTGAATATAAATTTGCGCGCAGTTAAATCCGATGGCAACGATACCCGATCGTTCGGATTCGACGCAGCCGTTAACCGCAGTTTTGACATTCAGCGCGCCAGGTGATCAATCCAGCAAAAAAATCCGTTTGTATGGAGACAGGCCTCCCACTTCTAATTCGGCATCAGCGGAAACAAGGCCACAAAATCACCATGTCACAGGAAATCCCCACCACCCCTGCGGGTCGCATTGATCGGTTTTGGCGCGATCGGCGCCGAGTTGTACCGGGTGCTTCAAACGTCGCCGGACCTGGTCGATGTGCAAGGCGCGCTGGTCATGGGCGGCACAGCCATCACCCCCCCTCCCCCAGGCTCGGATCCCGGCCCACCGCGATGGAACTCGCTTGCGGACCTGCTGCACAGCGCGCCGGACATCGTTGTTGAATGCGCGGGCCACCAGGCCGTGGATGCCTACGGTGAACAGGTCCTGCGCGCGGGATGCGACTTGCTGCTGGTTTCGGCCGGCTCATTGGCGGATGCCGCGCGCCACAACAGGCTCTGTCGGGCCGCTGAGAACAGTGGCCGCCAGCTGTTGCTGGCCTCTGGTGCCGTCGGCGGCATAGACATCCTCGGCGCGGCGCGGCGGGCCGGACTCAGTTTCGTCCAATACCGCTCACGCAAGCCCCCTGCCGCTTGGCGCGACACGGCCGCCGAATCCTGCATCGACCTCGACGCGCTGACCGGGCCCACGGTGTTCTTCAGCGGCAGCGCTCGCATGGCGGCGCTGGCCTATCCGAAAAATGCCAATGTCGCAGCAACCATTGCACTGGCGGGCCTGGGTTTCGACGAAACCCAGGTCGAACTGATCGCAGACCCACAGGTGGACGGTAATGTCCATGAAATCGAGGCCGATGGCGCGAGCGGGCGCATCTCTATCCGCATCGATGGCCGAGCTTCTTCGACCAACCCGAAGACCTCGATGGTGACAGCCTACAGCCTGGCCAACGCGTTGCTGAACCGGCGTGCGGCTGTGGTGATTTGACAGCTGCCAGATCAGGCTGACCGCAGCGCTCGATAGTTTGGCGCTAGAGTTACCCCCTACGCAGTATTGACCCCGATAGTGCGCAACATCAACACAGGACCGTTCATGATTCTCGAACTCGCCGACATCCGCATCCACCCCGGCCAGCAAGCCGCTTTTGACGAAGCCATCCAGCGTGGCGTCAGCACCGTGATTTCCAAGGCCAAGGGATTTCAGGGTTTCAAAGTCAACAAAGGCATTGAGAGCCCCGAGCGCTACATCCTGCAAATCTTCTGGGAGACGCTGGAAAATCACACCGTGGACTTCCGCCAGTCACCAGCCTTTGCCGATTGGCGCGCCATTGTCGGGCCGTTTTTTGCCGGCCCGCCCACCGTGGAGCATTTCGACCTGCTGGCCAAATCGGCCTGAGCCAACCGTTCGACCAAAAGAAAAGCGGGGTTTTTTAGCCCCGCTTTTCTTTGTTTTTCTTTGTTTTTCTTATTTACTGCCTTCAGGATGCCATCATTGAGATGCCATCATTGCCTGGCAGCTTTTTCGTGCCCGGCGATCATCTTGCCGAGCAGCGCGCCCAGTTGCGCCCGCTCGTCAGGATCCAGCGGACCCACAATGCGCTGCTGGGCCCGGCTCACCGCGCGTTTCATCTGCAGCGCAACCTTCTCCCCTTCCGGCGTGATCCAGAGCAGTTTGCGGCGCTTGTCGCCCGGATCTGCCTCACGCTTGACCCAGCCTTTGGCCTCCAGCCGCCCGATCACCGAACCGAAAGTGGCTGGGTCGAACGCCACCCGCCCTGACAGCGTGATCTGATCTTCGCCAGGGTCATCCATCAGCGCGTTCAGGATGGCAAACTGCACCGGCGTCGCGTCAAAACCCGCCGTCTCCTCCATGAAGATCGCCACTGCAAGCTGTTGTGCCCGGCGAATGAGGTGCCCCGGAGCGTCACTGAAATTAAAGCTTTTTGCCATGTGCGGAGTTTAAACGCTCAGGGTAAGTACTAAGTCAATAAATGATATGTATACTTATCATTTATGGGCGCCCTGGTATTTCCCGGGCTATTCCCGAACCTCTCCCGAACCCTTCCCGATTTTCATCCTGTAAAAATCATGGCACAAACATCTCCCCTCATCATCTCGGGCGGCGGCATTGGCGGCCTGGCGGCGGCCCTGGTGCTGGCGCAGGACGGCCATCCCGTCACCGTGCTGGAGCAGGCCGCCGCTTTTGGTGAAATCGGCGCCGGCATCCAGCTCGGTCCCAACATCTTCCGAATGTTCGACTATCTGGGGTTGACCGAAGTCGTTAATCGCGTGGCATTTTTCCCGGCGGGTCTGGGCATGAACGATGTGCGTACCGGCGAGAAAGTCGTTCGCGTGGCGCTGGGCGACATGGCCCGGGCCACCTATGGTTTTCCGTATGGCGTCATTTACCGCGCCGACCTGCATCAGGTGTTCCTGGATGCCTGCCGGGCGCAGCCCCATGTAACCTTGCGCACCCATGCCAAGGTCGAGTCGTTCGACCAATCCGAAGGGGGTGTCAGCGTTCGCCTGGCCGATGGCGAAACCGTGCAGGGCAGCGCGTTGATTGGCGCCGACGGCCTCTGGAGCAGGATACGGGAAGTCGTTGTGGGTGACGGCAAGCCGCGCGTGTCGGGCCACATCGCCTACCGCGCGGTGCTCAAGCGCGAAGACGTGCCCGCCCATTTGTGGAGTGACGACGTGCTGCTGTGGGGCGGCGAAAAAACACACCTGGTGCACTACCCGCTTCGCCGGGGCGAGCTGTTCAACCTGGTGGCGGTGTTCCACAGCAACAAGTACGACGAAGGCTGGAACACCTTTGGCGACACGGCCGAGCTGAACGAGCGTTTTGCCGAGGCATGCCCGCAGGTCAAGGAACTGCTGGGCAAGATCGAAACCTGGAAAATGTGGGTGTTGTGCGACCGTGAACCCGTGAAGAACTGGACGGACCGGCGCGTGACGCTGCTCGGCGATGCGGCGCACCCCATGATGCAGTACCTGGCCCAGGGCGCCGGCCAGGCCATCGAAGATGCCGTGGTGCTGCGCGAAGCACTGCGCTTTACCCGCGGCGACATCCAGAAGGCCTTTTTGAAGTACCAGCAGGCCCGCTACCTGCGCACCGGCCGCGTGCAGCTGACAGCCCGCTTTTATGGTGACATTTACCATGCGGCGGGGGTGCAGCGCGAGCTGCGCAACCAGTTGTTCCAGAGCGGAACGGAGAGTGCCGGGTTTGCCGGGCTGAAGTGGATGTACGACGGAATCGAGCCCTCAAAACTGTTCCAATAAAAGTTTTACAGTTTCCGGAGAATCCCATGAAAACGCTTGCCGCGCTCTCCAACGCCGCAATCCGCGCCACACTTTTGATAGCCGCCTGCACCATTCCCGCCTGGGTTGGAGCACAAAATAGCTCAAAAAAAGCAGAGATTGCCAGCCCTTGGCCAACCCGGCCGGTCCGTATTCTGGTCGGTTTTCCCGGTGGTTCGACGCCCGACATGGCCGCGCGCACCCTTGCCGAGCCCTTGGCCAAAGTACTGGGCCAGCCGGTCATTGTTGAAAACAAGCCCGGCGCCTCCGGCAACATTGCCGCCGACCAGGTAGCCAAGGCCACCGACGACCATACGCTGGGCGTTGTCATCAACGGCAACCTGACCTCGGCCAAGCTGCTGTACCCCAAGCTGCCCTACGACCCGGCCAAAGACTTTGCCCCCATCTCGCTACTGACCACCGCACCGCTGGTGCTGGTGGCGCCGGCCGGCCAGCCTGGCGGAGCCGCATTCTTCACAGCCGCCCGCGAGGGTGGCGGGCAGTGGAACTACGGCTCGGTGGGTAACGGCTCGGTCGCCCATCTGGGCATGGAACTGCTCAAGAGCCGTGCGCCGGGCGTGCTGCCGGTGCATGTGCCGTTTCCGGGCAACCCGCAGGTGGTGACCGCCATGCTGGGCGGGCAAATCCAGATGGCGCTGATCCCGCCGGGTGTGGCCATGCCGCATGTGCGTTCCGGCAAGCTCAGGGCCATTGGTCTGGCGGGTGGGCGCTCCTCGCTGGTGCCCGACGTGCCCCCGCTCTCGGAGGCCGGCTTGCAGAATGTCAACCTGGAAGTCTGGACAGCACTGATCGGCCCGGCCAGCCTTTCCAAAGCCGCCCAGGCGCGGCTGGCGCAGGAAGTGCCACGCATCATCCGCGACGCGGACACGCGGCAAAAACTCTTCAACCAGGGCTGGCAAGCCGTGGGCACCTCGCCCGACGGCTTGAAGAGCCGCGTCAAGGATGAGGCCGCCATTTTGGGCAACATCATCCAGACGCGCGGCATCAGGATCGAATAAATGATGCCCCCACGTTCGCTCACAGCGTGTAGCTCTCTGCCCCCCGAGGGGGCCGCTGCGCCTGCGGCCCGGCAAAGCCGGTTCCGCGGCCCCTGCTGGGTTGGAGAGCCCCCACGTTCGCTCACTGCGTGTAGCTCTCGAGGCCTTGCAGGCCGCGGCTCGCGAGACGCTTCGCCTCTGTCGCCTGTCCATGCTGGGTTAAAGACTTCAGGGAGCACAACCAGGGTGCCGCGGGACTGGCTTTGCCAGACCGCAGGCGCCGCCCCCTTGAGGGGGGAACAAGCTACACGCAGTGAGCTTGGACAGGGGTGGGCTAATTCACCGCCCTCTCGAGGGAGGAACAGGCTACACGCAGTGAGCCTGGACGGGGGTCCAACTTGAACTTCATCACCGAACCCGCCCGCACCTTGCCCGTCTATGGCGAATTTGACGTGGTCGTGGTGGGCGGCGGCCCTGCCGGCCTGGCGGCCAGCGTGAGTGCCGCAAAGCATGGCGCACGCACCCTGCTGGTAGAGCGCTACGGCTTCCTGGGCGGCATGGGCACGGCGGGCGGCGTCACCAACTTTGCCGGCCTGTATGGCCGAAAAAACGGCGAGATGCAGCAGGTGGTGCACGGCGTGGTCGATGACCTGCTGGCGCGCATCGACGCGCTGGGCGGCCTCAACGCGCCGCAGGATGGCATGCAGGGCCGCATTCGCGTTCGCTCCTACGATGTATCGGCCTACAAATGCGCGGCCGACCAGTTGCTCCTGGCCTCGGGTGTGCAGTTGCTGTTTCACGCCTGGGCCGCGGCTGTGGTCATGCAAGACCGGCAGATCAGCGCACTCGTGGTGGAAACCAAATCCGGCCGCCAGGCGATTCGCGCGCGGTGCTTTATCGACTGCTCGGGCGACGCCGACGTGGCGCACTTTGCCGGCGTGCCGTTTGAACTCGGCGACGGGCATGGCAGCGCGCTGTTTCCCTCGACCATGTTTCGCGTTGGCCATGTGGATGCAGCACGCGCACTGGCAGCCGTGGGTGACTTCAAGGCCATCAACGCGCTGATGGCGCAAAGCCAGGCCCGTGAACCGGGCCGCTACCAATTCCCGCGCGAAGGCGCCATTCTTCGCCCCCAGAAAAACCCGGCCGAATGGCGTGCCAACGTCACGCAAATCCGCAATGCCCAGGGCACGGCCATGGACGCCACCGATGCGCGCCAGCTCAGCGACGGCGAACTGGAGGGCCGGCGCCAGATCACGGAATATTTCCGCTTCCTGCGTAACGAAGTGCCGGGCTTTGAACGATCAGCCATCGTCGACATCGCGCCACAAGTGGGTATACGCGAAACACGGCGGATTCAGGGCCAGTACGCGCTGAGCGGCGAAGACATCCTTTCGTCGGCCCGCTTCGACGACACCATCGGCATCAATGCCTGGCCCATGGAACTGCATGCCGACGGCCGCATCGACTGGCAGTTCCCGCGCAACGTGGATGCAGCCGAAGGACGCGCCTACAACGACCTGCCCTGGCGCATGCTGGTGCCCACCACCACGGGCAACCTGCTGGTGGCCGGACGCTGCGCCTCCATGACCCACGAAGGCCAGTCGGCGGCCCGCGCCAGCGGTGGCTGCTTTGTGATGGGCCAGGCGGCGGGCACGGCGGCAGCGCTGCTGAATAAAGACCAGACTTTTGCCGACATCGACATCCGGCAACTTCAGCAACTGCTCAGGCAGGACGGCGTTTACCTCGACGAAAGCGCCGACTGAGCAGCCACCGGCGAGCAAGTCAACAGGATTTAACCAGCGGCGGAACACCCTCATGGACATGACACCTCCCCCCAACCCAGGCCAGCCGGCCCGCGCCGACAACCCGGCACGCAAGGCCTTCTATGACGCCATCTCGTTCCACAGCATGACGCCGCTGTGGGAGGTGCTGCACGCGCTGGTGCCCCCATCCCCCACGACGCCGTGCCAGCCCGCGCTCTGGAAGTACGCCGAGGTACACCCTTTCCTGATGCAGGCGGGCCAGCTCATCACCGCCGAAGAGGCGGTGCGCCGGGTGCTGATCCTGGAAAACCCCGGCATGCGCGGGCAGTCCTGCGTGACCCAGTCGCTCTATGCCGGCCTGCAGGTCATCATGCCGGGCGAAATCGCACCCAGCCACCGGCACACGCAAAGCGCACTGCGCTTTGTCGTCGAAGGCCAGGGCGCCTACACCGCGGTGGACGGCGAGCGCACACAGATGAAGCCAGGCGATTTCATCATCACCCCGAGTTGGACCTGGCACGACCACGGCCACCCCGGCCGTGTGGAATCAGATGCGCCCGTGGTCTGGCTGGATGGCCTGGACATCCCCATGCTGCGCTTCTTCGACGCCGGCTTTGCAGAAAACGGCAGCGCCCAACAGCAAGCCGTGACCAAGGCCGAAGGCATCAGCTACCAGCGCTACGGCGCCAACATGCTGCCGGTGCGCTACGACGCGCCCTTTGGCCAGACCTCTCCGATCTTCAGCTACCCCTACGAGCGCACGCGCGAGGCCCTGCACCAGCTGGAAGCCCATGCCGAGATCGATGCCTGGGACGGCACCAAGCTGCGCTATGTCAATCCGGCCATGGGCGGCTCGCCCATGCCAACCATGGCCACCTTCATGCAGCGCCTGCCGGCGGGCTTTGCGGGCAAGCCCTGGCGCCAGACCGACGGAGCGGTGTTCAGCGTGGTGGAAGGCCACGGCAGCGTCACCATCGAGCGCAATGGCCAGTCCTGGACATTCGACTTTGGCCCGCACGACCATTTTGTGATTCCGTCGTGGCACACTGCCCAACTGCACTCGCAGCAAGGTTGTGTGCTGTTCAGTTTTTCAGACCGCCCGGTGCATCAGGCCCTGGGCATACACAAAGAGGAAAGGTTGTCATGAGTTATGTATTTACCCCACCCGCCACGGTTTCCGTACCCGTCGTGGGAGTCAAAGAACGCTTCCCCGTCCACCGCATTTACTGCGTGGGCCGCAACTACGAAGAGCATGCCAAGGAGATGGGTTTCACTGGCCGCGAACCCCCCTTCTTCTTCCTGAAACCGGCAGACGCCCTTGTGGTGGTTGACGCCGGCAGCACGGGCACCATTCCCTACCCGAGCCTGACCAACAACCTGCACCATGAAATTGAACTGGTCGCGGCGATTGGCACGGGCGGCAAAAACATCAAGGCCGCCGATGCCCACAAGCACATCTACGGCTATGCCGTCGGCCTGGACATGACGCGCCGGGACTTGCAAGGCGAGATGAAAAAACAGGGCCGTCCCTGGTGCATCGGCAAGGCCTATGACCACTCCGCGCCCATCGGCCCCATCACGCCCGTCGCCCAGGCCGGCGATGTGAGCAACGCCGAGATCTACCTGCAGGTCGGCGGAAAAGACCGCCAGCGCAGCAATGTCTCCAAACTGATCTGGAACATCGCCGAAACCATAGAACACCTGTCCGTGGCCTGGGAGTTGCAGCCCGGCGACCTGATTTACACCGGCACACCAGAGGGTGTGGCTGCCGTGGTGTCGGGTGACACCATGGTGGGCGGCGTGGCCGGCCTCGGCACGCTGACGGTGCGCGTCGCCTGAAGTGGCGCGCCGGCCGCGGTGCCAGGCTCCCGCCCCGGCGCGGGCGACCTGATGCCGCAGCCTGCTTGCGCGATGGACGCACACCCACTCCGATCATCGCGCAAATACCCGTTGCGCTGCGGGTAAGCCACCTGCCCGCAGCGTGCAGGTATTTGCATAATCGGCCGGACAAATTGCGGGGCCCTCTCCTGTCACATGGCCCGCAGACGCTTACTTCGGGAGACCTCGCTTGAATCTACTGCAACACCTGGCAAAGCTCTGCGCTGTGCTGGCCGGCCTCTTGCTCACGGTGATCACGCTCATGACCTGTGTCAGCCTGATTGGCCGCAATGTCGCCGGAGCCACACTGGCCGGCGATTTTGAGCTGACCGGCGTCGCCGCTGGCGCTGCCATTGCGCTGTTCATGCCTTTTTGTCAGATCAGGCGCGGCAACATCATTGTTGATTTCTTCACGGCAAAACTCAGTGATGCGAGCAACGACAGGCTGGACCGTTTCGGCGCCCTGTTGCTGGCATTGCTGTTTGCCTTGCTGGCCTGGCGCACCACGCTCGGAGGCCTCAACTCCTGGCGCACTCATTCCGAAACCCAGATCCTGGGGTTTCCGGAATGGGTGGTATATGCCGCCATGGTGCCGCCCTTTGTGCTGACCAGTGTCATCGGCCTGTACCAAACGATATTCGGATTTGGCAAGGATGTGGAGGCGCACCCATGAGCCGCCGGGCCGCTCCCAAGGCGAATAACACCGCAGCGCGTAGCGCGGAGGGTAACCCATGAGCCGCCGGGCCGCTCCCAAGGCGAATAGCACCGCAGCGCGTGGCGCGGAGGTTAGCCCATGAGCTCCATCACGCTTGCCCTGATCATTTTCGGCGTCATGCTGGTCTTCATGGCCGTGCGGGTCCCAATTGCGGTGGCCATGTTCGCGGCCGGCAGCATTGGCTATGTCATGCAGACGGGCTGGGCTCCGTTTTCAAATTTCATCAACACCCAGGCGTTTGCGCGCTTTGCCAGCTATGACCTGTCGGTGATTCCGCTGTTCATCCTGATGGGGCACTTCGCGACACAGGGTGGCATCAGCAAGTCGCTGTTCCAGTTCGCGGCGGCCGTGATGGGTCGTTTCAAGGGTGGGCTGGCGATGGCCTCGGTGCTCGCCTGCGCCGCATTTGGGGCGATCTGCGGTTCTTCGGTGGCCACCGCCGCCACCATCACCGGCGTGGCCCTGCCCGAAATGAAGCGCCATGGCTATTCGGGCCGGCTCGCCACCGGTACGCTGGCTGCGGGCGGCACGCTGGGCATCCTGATTCCGCCTTCCGTGCCGCTGGTGATTTACGCCATTTTGACCGAACAGAACATTGCCAAGCTGTTTGCGGCGGCCATGGTGCCGGGCATCATCGCGATGTTCGGTTACATGGTGGCCATCGCCATTTACGTCAGGCTGGTACCCGGTCAGGCCCCCGAAGTGGACGAGGAGCGCACGGCCCTGACTCTTGCGACCATGGTGGGCGTCCTGCCGATTGCCATCATTTTCGTGATTGTTTTTGGCGGCATTTATGGTGGCTACTTCACGCCGACGGAAGGCGCTGCCGTGGGTGCGGCGGCGACTTTTGTGGCCGCGCTGCTCAAGCGCGAAATGACCTGGGCCAAGTTCAAGCAATGCTTTTATGCCACGGCCGAGAGCTCAGCGATGATTTTCCTGATCTTCATTGGTGCCGACCTGATGAACTCCGCACTGGCACTGACCCAGGTGCCGGGCCAACTCGCAGGGGTCGTCGGCGGTTGGGGCCTGTCCCCAATCATGGTGGTCACGGCCATCCTGCTGTTTTACGTCGTGCTGGGAGCAGTCATGGACGAGCTGTCCATGCTGCTGCTGACCATTCCGATCTTTTTTCCAATGGTGATTGGGCTGGACTTCGGCATGCCTCGGGAATCCGTGGCGATCTGGTTCGGCATCATGGTGCTGATGACGGTGGGATTCGGCCTGTTGGCACCGCCCGTCGGGCTCAATGTCTACATCGTCAACGGCCTGGCCAAAGACGTGCCGATCAGCGAGAGCTACCGGGGCGTCATGCCGTTTCTTATCAGCGACACCCTCCGCACCATCGTCTTGCTGCTGTTCCCGGCCATCTCGCTCTGGCTGGTGCAGTACATCGGTTAGCGGCGCCCCCCTCAGGGCATTCACGGCTTCTCAAACCAGCCTCGTTCCATTAAGTTAAGACCATCAAAACCGGAGACAACCCATGATTCAGCGACGCACCCTTCTCAAATCCGGCGCAGCTGCGGCCCTTGGGGCACCGACGCTGTCGGCGCTGGCCCAGCAACCCGTGACCCTGAAGTTCCATACCTTCATGTCACCCCAATCGAACGTCTGGCTGGGCATGCACAAGCCCTGGATGGAGAAGGTCGAAAAGGAATCCGGTGGCCGCATCAAGTTTGAAGCTTATCCCGCCATGCAACTGGGTGGCACGCCGGTCCAGCTGTACGACCAGGTCAAGGACGGGGTGGTCGATGTGGTGTGGACCTTGCCCGGCAACACCGCGGGCCGGTTCCCGCGCATCGAGGTGTTTGAACTGCCCTTCATCATGAGCAACGCCGAAGCCACATCCAAGGCCTACTGGGAGTATGTGCAGACCATGGCGGCCGACGAATTCAAGGACACCCAGGTCCTCGCCCTTCATGTGCATGGCCCGGGCGTGATCCACACCGTCGACAAACCCGTGAAGTCGATTGCCGACATGCGCGGCCTCAAGCTGCGCGCCCCCACACGCCAGGTCACCAAGCTGCTGGGCATTCTGGGCGCGACGCCAGTGGGCATGCCGTTGCCGGGCATTCCGGACGCGCTGAGCAAAGGCACCATCACCGGCTGCGTCATCCCCTGGGAAGTGGTGCCCTCGGTCAAGGTCAACGAACTCACCAAGTTTCACGCCGAGTTTGACCCCGCCGGTGGCAGCCTCTACACCACCACCTTCGTGATGGCCATGAACAAGGCCAAGTACAACTCGCTGCCACCCGACCTGAAAAAAGTCATTGACAACAACTCCGGCATGGCCACCTCGGCCTGGCTGGGCAAGGTACAGCAGGGCAATGACGTGCCCGGCCGCAAGAGCGCCAGCGACCGCGGCAACACCATCTACACCGTGAGCGCAGCCGAGGCTCAGGATTTCCGCCGCAAGTCGCGTACGGTGGAAGTCGAGTGGGTCGAGGACATGAACAAGAAAGGCTTTGACGGCAAAAAACTGCTGGACACGGCGCGCAGCCTGATTGAAAAGCACACCAAGGCCACCAAGGCCTGACCCCCTGCCCTTGGGGGCGACAAGAGAAAAACCGGGCTGTGGCCCGGTTTTTTTTATGGTTTTTGCCGTCCAGCCCAAAAAAGACGAGGCAAGTGGCTATCAACCTGGCATCAAATCAGCGCAGGCCATCAGCGCCCCGTCTGCGGTGGCAAGGCGCGTGCCCAGTCCAGCAGCTGCGTCCTGAACGTCGTCACCGCAGGCGCTGCGTCCTCGCGACGCCACAGCACGTACACGTCACCATTGATAGTGCCCGGACCGTTCCCGTTCAGGCCGCCCGTCATTTTCGTCTTGCCCTCCGCCTGCGCGCGCTTGGGCATGGATGGACTGAGGCTGCATATGCCCACCGCATCGGCACGCAGCTGCGCCAATGAACCCGGCACCAGGGCCACGCCCAGGCCCGCCGCCACCAGGTTGAGCGCGGCCGGCACCTCGACCACCTGCTGCGCGATGTGCGGAGCAAATCCCGCCTGCACACAAGCCTCAAACAAGCGCGCGGCAAAGGGCGAGGAGTCCAGGCGCAGAAATACAAATTCTTCATCCTTCAGCTCGGCCAGCCGCAGGCGGCTGCGCGCCGCCAGCCGGTGACCCGGCGGCAGGGCCACCACGACCGGATCACGCCATAACAGCGCGGCGCTGATCTGCGCGTCTTCCAGCGGATTGCGCGAGACGCACAGGTCCAGCCGGCCATCGCGCAAGGCTTGCAGATGGTCCGACGGTTTCATCTCGTGCAGGGCGATCTCCACGGCGGGACGCTGCAGGCGAAACTGCTGGATAAATTGCGGAAATGGCCCCAGAAAGTGCGAACCCGCCAGGCCCACCTGCACCCGTCCCTGCAGGCCGCTGGCCACACGCTGCACGTGGCCGCGGGCCTCCTCCAGGCGCGCCAGCACGGCTTGCGCATGCGGCAAAAAGGCTTTGCCCGCCTCGCTCAGCGCGACGCTGCGGCTGGTACGGTTAAACAGGCGCGCACCGAGTTCGGCCTCCAGGCTGGCAATCTGAAAGCTCAGGGGCGGCTGCGACACGTGCAGCCGGCGCGCCGCCCGCGTGAAGCTCAGCTCATCGGCGAGAACGGTGAAGTAGCGAATCTGGCGCAGTTCCATGGTCTGGATTGATCAGTGATTGATCCGTTGAATGTGATTGATCTGGTTTAAGTATGGATTTATCTTGATTATGTATTTGCCAGTATGGATCAAACCACCAAGAATAGGCAAATTCACAGCCATTCAGGAGACAAGCCCATGCCATCCGCCGCACAACAAGCCACACTTCCCGACACACGGCTCGACACACTGCCCGTCGCCAGAAATTACCGTGTCGGCCTGATCGTGCCGAGCTCCAACACCACCATGGAGACGGAAATCCCGGCCATGCTGCGCGCCCGCGAACAGGTGCTGCCCGAACGTTTCACGTTTCACTCCAGCCGCATGCGCATGAAATCAGTCACCAAGGAAGAACTGGAAGCCATGGACCGCGACTCGGACCGCTGCGCGCTCGAGCTGTCAGACGCGCGCATGGATGCCATGGGCTACGCCTGCCTGGTGGCCATCATGAGCATGGGCAAGGGCTACCACCGCGAATCCCAGCGCCGCCTGCACGAAGTCACCGTGACCAACGGCGCATCCACACCGGTGATCACCAGCGCAGGCGCGCTGGTCGAGGGCCTGCAGGCCATGGGCGCCAAGCGCGTGGCCATCATCGCGCCGTACATGAAACCGCTGACCCGCCTCGTCATCGACTACATCGAAAACGAAGGGATTGAAGTGATTGACAGCATTTCGCTGGAAATCCACGACAACCTCGCGGTCGGTGCGCGCGACCCGAAGGCACCGGCCGAGTTGTGGAAGCAGCTCAATGTCAAGGGCGCCGATGCCATCGTCGCCTCGGCCTGCGTGCAGATGCCCTCGCTCGCTTCCGTGCCACTCATCGAGGCTGCGAGCGGCCTGCCCGTGGTGTCCAGCGCCGTGTGCACGACTTATGCCATTCTCAAGAGCCTCGGGCTGGAGCGCCGCGTGCCCGGCGCCGGCGCATTGCTGTCGGGTCGCTACTAAGCAGCACCCCGCGCACAACACCTCGAGTAACAATACAAGCACACAACTAATACAGGAGACTTTCCCCATGATCACGCTTACCCAACACCTGCCGCTACACCGCATGCTGGCAGGCGCAGCCACCGCCGTGCTCGGCACCCTGCTCGCGGGCGCAGCCCTCGCCCAGGGCTACCCTTCCAGGCCGGTGACCCTGGTGGTGCCCAACCCGCCCGGCGGCTTTGTCGACGCTTCGGCCCGCATCCTGTCTGATTCGCTGGCCAAGGTCACGGGGCAGGCAGTGGTGGTTGACAACCGCGGCGGCGGCAGCGGCAACGTGGCCTACCAGTTCGTGGCGCGCGCCAATCCCGATGGCTACACGCTGCTCAACTCCTATTCGGCCTACCACGTTGGCAACCCCAACCTCACACCCAAACTGCCCTGGGCGCAAAAGGATTTTTTGCCCGTGGCGCTGATCACGGTCGCCACCAACGTCATCACGGTTCACCCGTCGGTACCGGCGAACAATCTTGGTGAATTCATCAAGTACCTCAAGGCCAACCCGGGAAAGCTCAGCTATGCCAGCCAGGGCAACGGCTCGCTCTCGCACATTGGCACCGAAATGTTCAAGCTGCAAACCCAGACCAGCATGGTGCACATTCCCTACCGCGGCTCCGGCCCTGCCCTTCAGGATGTGCTCTCGGGCCAGGTGCAGGTGTTCATCACCACACCGCCGTCGGTGATGGGGCAGGTGCAGGTCGGCAAGCTCAAGGGGCTGGCCGTGGCCGGCAAGAGCCGCCATCCCGGCCTTCCTGCCGTGCCGACCACGGCGGAGGCGGGCCTCAAGGGCTTTGAACTGGAGGCCTGGGTCGGCATCTTCGCGCCGGCCGGCACACCCGCCGATGTTGTGGGCAAACTCAGTGGCCAGATCAAGGCTGCGCTTGAGCTGCCGGAAACCAGGACCCGCGCCGATGGCGCCGGCGTTGAATTGCGCTACCTCCCGCCGGCGGCGCTGGAAGCCCTGGTCAAAAAGGACACCGACTTCTGGGCCAAAACCATCCAGACCGCAGGCATCAAGCCGGAGTGATCTCGGCGGTGCTGTGGGGTTTTGCGTTTCTCAAGCAAACAGGTCGGCCGCCGTGCGCTATTTTTTTAATAGCAAACACTTCGGCCGGTAGGGTTGCGGGCGGTGCCCGTCAGAGGCAAAGCCGCTACACTTATTTGCATGCACCGCCCTCCCCTGAAACACTGCCGCGTTTGCGGTACCGCTGTCGCTTACCGCCTCCCCGATGATGGTGATACCAAGGAACGGGCCGTCTGCCCGGCCTGCCACACCGTGCACTATGAAAACCCGCTCAATGTGGTGGGCACCGTGCCCATCTGGGGCGAAGACGGCGGGCAGGTGCTGCTGTGCAAGCGCAATATCGAACCCCGCTGGGGCAAATGGACGCTGCCTGCGGGCTTCATGGAACTGGGCGAAACCACTTCGGAAGGCGCTGCGCGCGAAACCCATGAGGAGGCAGGTGCACAGTTTGAACTGCAATCGCTCTTCACCGTGATGAATGTAGTGCGCGTCGGACAGGTCCACCTGTTTTACCGTGCGCGGCTGCTGAGCCCTGACTTCAACCCAGGCCATGAAACCATAGAGGCCAGGCTGTTCATGGAGTCGGAAATCCCCTGGGAAGAAATCGCCTTCAGAACGGTCCGGGAAACGCTGGAATGCTACTTCGCCGATCGCCGGGCCGGCACGTTCGGTGTGCACACCCTGGACATCACCTGACAACAGGATTACTCACCATCCAGCACCGCCGGGGCGGCCGACTCACCTCGTTACGCTGCGGGGGCTGCGGATTCAGCTGCTCAGGTCTTGAACAGGTTTCGAGCCAGGGGCGCTGCGGCATGGGCGAGAACCCCGTCCCTGATCTGCCCTGACGTCAAGCCAAAGACACTGCTCAGCGCTTCGGCATAGACAGCGTTGGCATCCACCGTGGCGGCCAGGTCCCGCCCCTCGAAGAGCCTGGCTTTCGCCAACCCCGGCCAATCCGCCACAATCCCCGCCGTCTTGACTAGGCCACCCGCCGCCAGGATGCAGCTGGCCCAGCCATGGTCTGTACCTGTCGTTCCGTTCTGCGCGGCCGTGCGGCCAAACTCGGTCACGGTCAACACCAGCGCATCGTTCCAGCGCTCTCCCAAGGTGGTCTTGAATGTGCCCAGCACGTCGTCGACCATCTTCAGGCGGTTGGCATGCTCGCCCTCCGTCGCGCCCTGGCTGGCGTGCGTATCGAATCCCACGAAGTCGATGAGGCCCACCATCGGCCCGTCATCACGAGACATCCTGAGCCCGGCCTGATGCGCAAGGCTCTTGGGCGAACGCATAAGCTGATTGCTTTCGGGTGTGCTCATTGGGCTCATTGATGCCGAAGCAGACAAGCCTTGGCCTCCTGCAATCCGTTGGCTGATCGATGAAAGATCGGCATCCCGGCCCCACAGCTCCTGCACGGCCGAATAGGTCGCTGGCGGAGGCTTTTCCAGCCACGTCGGAAATTCGGTTTCAGCCGAAGGGTCGCCACGCAAGATCAGCGGCATCGGGATTGAAATGGCGACGCCGGTGCCGACACTGGCTTTTTGCAGCGCCCGCCCCAGCCAGCCCGATGGCGAAGTGAAGGGTTTGACAAGCCCGCTTTGCATGATGTCCTGGCCTTCGAAGTGCGATCGCCCCCGGTAGCCGAAGCCCGCGGCGTGAATGGCCAGGGCCTGCTTGTCCGCCATCAGCCCCGCGAAAGTCGGCAAGGCGGGATGCACGCCGAAAAAGCCGTTGCCAGGCAATGCATCGGGTGGCACCAGGCTGCCCCGGATGCCCTGAAGCTCGGGATCACCCAGCGGGGGGACCGCTGACAGACCATCCATTGCGCCGCGCAACAGCAAAACCAGCAGACGTCTCTGGCTTTGACCATTGGCCGCGAGCGCCCCGGCGCCAACCAGCGACAGGCTTGCCCCACAGCCGAGAAAGGTACGACGCTTCATGCTTGGCTCCACAAGAATGCAGGTGACGTAAGGTAGGCGGTCCACAGATCCTTGGCATCCAGGCCCTTGGCCTTGAGGCCGTTCAGCTGCTTGACCAGGTCGCTGTCAGGACCATGCTGGCGCGCCAGAACCTGAGGCAACAACTCGGCAGGCTGTGCGATGCGCCGGGTCAGGTGATAGCCATAGCGCAAGCGCCGTTCCATCATCTCGCGGGAGATCCAGTCCTGGCTCTGCAAAGACCAGCCATTGGGTTGAGGGCAGTCATGAACCGCCTGCCCCAATTCATCCAGCGTGCCGTGAATGCGCTCGCCCGCCACGCCTCGTTGCGGCGGCGCCGTCGGCAAGCGGGCACCGCTGACACGATGCGCGGTCCAAAGCCAGGTCTGGGGATCGACGAACTTGCGCAATGTGGGACTCGACTCGGCGACCTCCCGCACGACAGCTTTATGCAACGCGGGAAGATTGCCCTTGGTGCTGCTGAAAACCGTGACCAGCCTGGCAATGCTTGACGGATGCGGCTTGTCGGCCAGGAACGCGGTGGCAATCTTGGTGCAAATGTGCTGCGCCGTTAACGGATGGGCAGCCAGATCGTCAATGAGATCGTTCAGTTTCCCGTCGTGCCTGATGACGGCGCTGTAGCTCTTGCCCATGAAAGTCTGGTTGCCCGGCTCGTGGCGATCGTAATTGAAGTAGCTGCCCAGGGGTATGCCCGGGCGGGCGGCCCTGTTAGGGAGCTGCACACCCCACCCCGTCAGGATGTGCGTCACCGCATCAACATCCTGCTGGCTGTAACCCGCTGCCGTGCTGACGGTGAACAGTTCCAGCAGCTCCCTGCCGAGGTTTTCATTGATCTCGTCCGTGGTGGCCCGGGACCGCCGGGCAATCGAATTGGCTCCGGTCGATCTCGCATTGTCCAGGTAAAGGACCATGGCCGGGTGCGTGACCGCCTCGAACAGCATGTCGCGAAAGCTGCCGGTCATGTGCCTGCGCAGCATGCGCATGTACGGCCCTACCGCCGTATGGCTGTTGTTGTTGGCGGACGGCGCCACTGTGAAATGATTGGTCCAGAAATGCCAGAACCTCTCAAAGACCGGTGCCGGGCCATTCACGGCCATGCAGCCGCGTGCCAGCCCTTCCTGCCATCCGGTCAGGTTGAGAAACGGTTGCATCGTCTGGAACCGCAGGGCCTCCCACTGCGGCTTGGGCATCGTGCGAGAGGCCGCAAGCACCGCCAGCCGGCTATCAATGTGGCGCTGAAGCGCGTGGGCAACCTCTTCCTGACTCTCCAGCAACCGGATCTCGGGGGGCATAGCTAACTCGTCCCCTGCCCGGCTGGCCAGAAACTTCACCTTCGGCGCAGAGTCAAGCTGCCCACTGGCCCATCCCACGGCGTCCGGGGGTGTTGCTTCGTCGGGGCCCAGACCAAACCCCACCTGCCTGGCAAACCGCGCGGTCGCTAACTCATTCATATTCGGACCCCGGAATTGATTCGTTACCTGTCCCGGCCTAGTGTTACAGACGCAGCGCTCCCGTCAAGGACTTTCGGAATGAGAGGGCCGGGCACGGGCCGCCGGTTATCAACAACCACGCCCACTGTTCCGCTGCCGGGGTGGAGTCAATGGTGGTTGGTGGGGCTCGCGGCTGTGTGAGCCTGCAATCCCGATGAAAATTCCCAATGAAAAAGGCCTCCAGGAATTTCTCCCCGAAGGCCTCTGTCAGAACTAATGGTCGGTGTGAAAGGATTCGAACCTTCGACCCCTTGCACCCCATGCAAGTGCGCTACCAGGCTGCGCCACACACCGACAAGCCTTAAATTATAACGCGGCCCAGACGGGTTCTAACTGTTCGAGCTAAGTAGATCGCGTATTTCGAAGAGTTCGCGTCGCACCAGTTGCAGTCTTTGCAGCGCAGCGCTGGCGGTGGACAGATCGGCGTTCTCGGCTTCGCTGTCCTGAAAGTCAATAGAGTCGCCAAAATCCTCCAGCACGGAGTCGCTCACTTCGAGAACTTCCAGGCCCTCCAGCATGACTTCGCCATTGCGTCGCTTGTCACGTTCGGCTTGTACGATTTCCTGCAATTTGTTGCGGGCACCGCTGATCGTGAAGCCCTGGTCATACAGCAGATCGCGGATTCTGCGGATCATCAGCACTTCATGGTGCTGGTAATAACGGCGGTTACCGCGTCTTTTCATCGGACGCAGCTGCGTAAACTCCTGCTCCCAATAACGGAGAACATGAGGCTTGACGCCGCACAAGTCGCTAACCTCGCCAATGGTGAAGTAACGCTTTGCGGGGATGGGGGGAAGGGTTTTCTCCAATTAAATCAATGCGCTAAGGAGGAAACTTTCAAATCTACTCTAAGTGGAAAGTAAGCGCAAAGGGTTATGGCGGTTTTTTGAAATGTGTTGTTATGTCACAAACATGACATTCAGTTACAGCCCGCCTCTGTCGGCATTCTCTCCCGGAATACCGGAGTTGGCGGGACACTGACGGGGCCGTTGCCCTGACTACTCGGCAGAATCGGCAGCGCTGTCGCCCTGGATTTGGTCTTTAAGCTTGTGGCTGGCGTGAAAAGTCACTACCCGGCGGGCCTGGATGGGAATCGCCTCGCCTGTCCGCGGGTTGCGGCCGGGACGCGGCGCCTTGGTGCGGATCTGGAAATTGCCGAACCCGGAAATCTTCACATCATTGCCGTCGACCAGGCTGTCGGAAATCAGGTCAAAAAACGCGTCAATCATGTCTTTCGATTCGCGCTTGTTGAGCCCGATCTGCTCAAACAGCAACTCAGCCAGATGCGCTTTGGTCAGCGCCGGGGTTTCCAGGCTTTCAACAGAAAATTCCATGAGGCGATCCTCCAGTCGGCTATTGTTTTTGTGGCGGCTGCATGCACGCTTCAAGCACGAAGACGGGCCTGCAGTTGTTGCTGCAGATTGGCAAGCACTGCCTGGACGGCTGCTTCAATATCGTCGTCGGTCAGTGTAGCGGCATCGCTGGAAAGCACCAAGCGCACAGCGAGGCTCTTCTCGCCCAGATGCATGCCGGCACTGGCCTGCTGCGGCCGATAGACGTCAAACAGGGTCGCGCCCTTGAGCAAGCCTCGCGTGTCAGCGCCATGGACAGCGGCCATGAGGGCACTATGCGTCACACTCTCCTGCACAATGACAGCGATGTCGCGCTCTACCGGCTGCAGCTTGCTGACCGGTTTGAACGATGGCACCTGGCGCTGCAGCACGGCGTCGAGCTCCAGCTCAAACAGCAGCGGTGCCTGGGCCAACTCGTACCCTTGCCGCCATTGCGGATGGAGTTCGCCGACGAAGCCGATTTGCCGGCCCGCCACCGACACGCTGGCACAACGGCCAGGGTGCATGGCGGGGTGCACTGCAGGCGCAAAAACGGCCTGCAATGGCGCCAGCAAAGCCTCGACATCGCCCTTGATGTCGAAGAAGTCCGCCGCCTTGTCAGGTTGACCCCAATGCAGCGCGGCGCGCGGGCCATAAGCCAGGCCGGCCACTCGCATGGGCTGATGGAAGCCGGCCACCGTCGTATCGGTGTTCAGGCTTTGTGCATCGCGCAAAAACACCCGGCCCACCTCGAACACATTCACCCGGGGTGCCTTGCGGTCCAGGTTGAACTTGAGTACCTGCAACAGGGATCCCAGCAGCGAGGAGCGCATCACGCTCATCTGGCTGGCAATGGGATTGAGCAACTTGATGGGGTTGGGGTTGCCCGCCAGTTCATGCTCCCAACGCTCTTCCACAAAACTGAAATTGATCGTTTCCTGGTAGCCCAGCGAAGCCAGCGCGCGACGCACGGCAAACGGGCTGCGTTCGGCTTCCGGCCGGATCCTCGCCGTGATGGGCGCCAGCGGCGGCGTCTCGGGCAGCGCGTTGTAGCCCACCATGCGCACCACCTCTTCAATCAGGTCTTCTTCGATCTGCATGTCAAAGCGATAGCTGGGCGGCGTCACCGTCAGCGTACCCTCGCCTTGCGCCACCGGCAGGCCGAGGCGCTGAAGGGCATCGAGGCATTGCGCCTGCGTCAGCGGCATGCCGATCACCTTGGCCGCGCGCGCCACGCGCATGGTGACGGGCGCGGCCTGGGGCATGTTGACCTGCGCATCGTTCATGGGTCCGCACACCGTATCGGGCGTGCCGCAAATGTCGATGATCAGCTGGGTGATGCGCTCGATGTGTTCCACGGTCTGGCCCGGGTCCACCCCGCGCTCAAAGCGATGGCCGGCATCGGTGGAAAAGTTGTAGCGGCGTGAACGGCCGGCGATGGCCTTGGGCCACCAGAATGCGGCCTCGACATAAACATGCCGGGTGTCGTCCGACACAGCGGTCGCGTCGCCGCCCATGATGCCGGCCAGGGATTCGACCTGCGCGTCATCGGCAATCACGCCTACTTTTTCATCGACCGTGACCGTGTTGCCGTTGAGCAGCTTCAGCGTTTCGCCGGCTTTGCCCCAGCGGACGTCGAGCCCGCCATGGATCTTGTCGAGGTCAAAAATATGCGACGGCCGGCCCAACTCGAACATCACATAGTTGGAAATGTCCACCAGCGCCGTCACGCTGCGCTGGCCGCAGCGCGCCAGACGGTCCACCATCCAGGACGGGGTGGCCGCCTGGGTGTTGACGTTGCGCACGACGCGGCCCGAGAAACGGCCGCACAAATCCGGCGCACTGATTTTGACGGGTACTTGAGTCGCGTCGGCTACCGGCACGGGAGGAAATGAGGGCGCCTTGAGGGGTGCCCCCGTCAATGCCGCGACCTCACGCGCCACCCCATAGACACTCAGGCAATGGGCCAGATTGGGTGTGAGCTTGAGGGTGAACAGGGTGTCGTCGAGCCGCAGGTGCTCGCGGATGTCCTGGCCCAGCGGCGCGTCCGCGGACAGCTCGAGTAAGCCACCATGGTCTTCCGAGAGCTTGAGCTCGCGCGCGGAGCACAACATGCCCTGGCTCTCTACGCCACGCAGCTTGCCCACCTGGATCAGGAAGGGCTTGCCGTCTTCGCCGGGCGGCAATTCTGCACCGACCAGCGCGCAGGGCACCTTGATGCCTGCACGAGCATTGGGCGCACCGCAGACGATGTTCAGCAGGTTGCCCTGCCCCACATCGACCTGACAGACGCGCAGGCGGTCCGCGTTGGGATGCTGGGCGGCTTCCCTGATTTCACCCACGACGATTTTGGTGAAAGGCGGCGCCACCGGCTTGAGCTCTTCAACTTCAAGCCCGGCCATGGTCAGGGTTTCAGCGAGTTGCTGCGTATTGAGCGGCGGATTGCAAAATTCGCGCAACCAGGATTCTGGAAATTGCATGGTCTTACCTTGATTTTTTCTTGTTCTTGTATTTCAGGACTGGAACTGGGACAGGAAGCGGATATCGCCGTCAAAGAACAGGCGCAGGTCATTCACACCGTAGCGCAGCATGGTCAGGCGGTCCGGGCCCATGCCGAAGGCAAAGCCGATGTATTTTTCGGGGTCCAGCCCCATGTTTCGCACCACGTTCGGATGCACCTGGCCGGATCCGGCCACTTCCAGCCAGCGGCCGGCCAGCGGGCCGGTCTGGAACTGGATGTCGATTTCGGCGCTGGGTTCGGTGAACGGGAAAAAGCTGGGGCGAAAGCGCAGCACGAGGTCGTCGCTTTCAAAGAAGGTGCGGCAAAAATCGGTGAAGACGAACTTCAGATCCTTGAAGCTCACGTTTTCGCCTATCCACAGGCCTTCACACTGGTGGAACATCGGCGAGTGGGTAGCATCGCTGTCCACGCGGTAGGTGCGCCCCGGTGCAATGACGCGAATCTCGGGCATCCGGCCGCCCGCGTCGATGAGCGCACGGTGCTTTTTGACATGCTGGACCGCATAGCGGATCTGCATGGGGCTGGTGTGGGTGCGCAGCAAATTGGGCGCAGTTTCGGTGCCGCCTTCGACATAAAACGTGTCGTGCATGGAGCGCGCCGGATGGTCTTCCGGCGTGTTGAGCGCGGTGAAATTGAACCAGTCGGTCTCTATCTCCGGGCCCTGCGCCACGTCAAACCCCATGGAGCCGAAAATGGCCTCGATGCGCTCAAGCGTGAGTGACACCGGATGCAGCCCGCCCTGTGCGCGCTGGCGACCCGGCAGGCTCACATCCAGGGCCTCAGCCTTGAGCTGCTTTTCGAGTTCGGCATCGGCCAGAGCCTGCCGTCTATCGTTGAGCGCCGCCTCAATCGCCTGCTTGGCCAGGTTGATGGCCGCACCGCGGGATTTTTTTTCGTCCACGCTGAGGGCGGCCATGCCTTTCATCAACTCGGTGACACGGCCCGATTTACCCAGAAACTGCGCCTTGGCGTTTTCCAGGTCGGCAGGCGTGGTGGCCTGCGCAAAACTGGCTTTGGCGCTGCTGACCAGGTCGTTGAGGGCATCAGGTTGATTCATACATTCTCTTGTTCGACATAAGGAAACAGCTCAGGCGTTTTCAACAACACTCTCACCATTCAGGCAACCCGGTGAGCAAACAGGTCAGCAGGTCAGCAAGTGAGCGCTGTAGAAAAGGCCATGAAAAAGGGCCAGAGCCTTTTCAAGCTCCAGCCCTTTATTTTCGTGCGCAAGCAGCTATTTATTCAATAGCATACTGCCCTGAAAATCAGGCAGCCAGCTTGGCTTTCACCTGCTCGACGATGGCGCCGAAAGCGGCGCTGTCGTGAATGGCCATATCGGACAGAACCTTACGGTCAATCTCGATGCCGGCTTTTTTCAGGCCATTGGCGAATTGGCTGTACGTCATGCCGAATGAACGGCTGGCAGCATTGATACGGGCGATCCACAACTGGCGGAACACGCGCTTTTTGGTACGGCGGTCACGGTAGGCATATTGCCCGGCCTTCATCACCGCTTCTTTGGCGATGCGGAAGACATTACCGCGGCGGCCGCGGAAACCTTTTGCAAGGGCTAAAACTTTTTTGTGGCGGGCGCGAGCCGTTACACCACGTTTGACGCGAGGCATGTGTGTACTCCTTGTTCGTCGTTAATTAAATGCCCTGGCCTGGCAGCATCTGTGCCATGTGACCCATATTGGTCTCATGAACAGTCACCGCACCACGCAGATGGCGTTTGTTTTTGGTGGTCTTCTTGGTCAGGATGTGACGTTTGAAGGCTTGGCCGCGCTTGACGGTGCCACCAGGACGAACGCGGAAACGCTTTTTAGCGCCGCTCTTGGTCTTCATTTTGGGCATGTAAATGCTCCTTTTCATTTGTGCTCGTGAGGCGCTGCGAACCTTCCGCAGACTTGATGGCCCCGAGACACTTGTTAAGTGAAAAATCTTTCGACTTTTCACTGGCCGCAAAAGGTTTGACCCCTTCACTTTCGGAAAGCCGGCTTGCGCCTGCTTTCACCGGAACGCCACAAAGCGCCCCTTATCCTTATCTTCTGTCCGCCACCTCAGGCTGCGGACGGTGCCGGAGCCGTTTCGGCTGCCGGTTTTCCCGCACCTGGCTTCTTGCGGCCCGGCGCGATCATCATGACCATCTGCCTGCCTTCAAGCTTGGGGAACTGCTCCACCACAATCAAATCCGCCAGCTCATCGCGGATACGCGCCAACAGGGCCAAGCCCAGTTCCTGGTGCGTGATTTCCCGACCACGAAAGCGCAGGGTAATCTTGCACTTGTCGCCCTCTTCCAAAAAGCGCTTGATGTTGCGCAATTTGATGTTGTAGTCGCCATCGTCAGTGCCGGGCCGGAATTTGATTTCCTTGATCTCGATCACTTTTTGCTTGGACTTCGCTTCGGCCGCCTTCTTCTGCTCGGCGTACTTGAACTTGCCGTAATCCATCAACCTGCACACCGGCGGAACCGCCGTGGGGGAGATTTCAACAAGGTCCACGTCGGCCTCACCTGCCAGGCGCAAGGCCTCCATGATGCTGACAATGCCCAAAGGCTCGTTGTCTGGCCCGGTCAGACGCACTTCAGGGGCCATGATTTCACGGTTCAAGCGGTGCTTGCGTTCTTCACGGTGACGGCGGTCACGAAATTCAGTAGCGATGGTTCTATCCTTTAACTCTTGCTATAAAAGCTATAGCGGCTTGCGCCCGTCCTGCAATGACGAGAAGCTTTAGTGCCGGTAAATTCTGGTGAATTTTCCAGCGGCTCAGGCTTTTTGTGCGATGTCAGAGGCAATTTGCTGGGCAAACGCATCGAGAGGCATCACTCCAAGGTCTTTGTTACCCCGGGCGCGCACAGCAACGGCTCCGGCGGCCTTCTCTTTGTCACCCACGACAAGGATATAAGGCAGCTTTTGCAATGAGTGCTCCCGTATTTTATACGTAATTTTCTCATTGCGCAGATCCAGGTTGACCCTAAGCCCTTGATTTTGCAGCATTTTGGCAACTTCTCGGGCATATTCAGCCTGGGAATCGGTGATATTGAGCACTGAAACCTGAATGGGCGCCAACCAGGTTGGCAGCGCGCCGGCGTGTTCTTCGATCAAAATCCCGATAAATCGCTCCAGACTGCCCACAATCGCGCGGTGCAGCATCACCGGGCGATGGCGGGCACCATCTTCGCCCACATATTCGGCATCCAGGCGCTCCGGCATGGAGAAATCGACCTGCATGGTGCCGCACTGCCACTGGCGGCCAATCGCGTCTTTCAGCGTGTACTCAATCTTGGGACCGTAAAACGCACCCTCGCCCGGGGAAATTTCAAATTCACAGCCTGAAGCGCGCAGGCTTTCGATCAAGGCCTGCTCGGCCTTGTCCCAGCTTTCGTCGGAGCCAATACGGGCGTCGGGCCGGGTAGCGACCTTGTAGATGATGTTTTTAAAGCCGAAGTCGGTGTAGACCTTTTGCAGCAAGGTCGTGTAGTCCACGCACTCCTTGAGAATCTGCTCTTCCGTGCAGAAAATATGGCCGTCATCCTGCGTGAAGCCGCGCACCCGCATGATGCCGTGCAGCCCGCCCGAGGGTTCATTGCGGTGGCATTGGCCGAATTCACCGTAGCGCAGCGGCAGGTCGCGGTAGCTCTTGATGCCCTGCTTGAAAATCAGGATGTGGCCGGGGCAGTTCATCGGCTTGAGCGCGTACTCGCGTTTCTCGCTCTCCGTCGTGAACATGTTGTCGCGGTACTTGTCCCAGTGGCCGGTCTTCTCCCACAAGGTCTTGTCGATGACCTGCGGGCCCTTGACCTCCTGGTAGCCATTGTTCTGGTAGACCTTGCGCATGTACTGCTCCACGCCCTGCCAGACCGTCCAGCCCTTGGGATGCCAGAACACGAGGCCAGGCGCATGGTCGTCAATGTGGAACAGGTCCAGCTCCTTGCCCAGCTTGCGGTGGTCGCGCTTTTCGGCTTCCTCCAGCATGGTCAGGTACTGCTGCAGTTCGTCCTTCGTGGCCCAGGCCGTTCCGTAGACACGCTGCAGCATCTCGTTGCGATGGTCGCCGCGCCAGTAGGCGCCAGCCACCTTCATGAGCTTGAAAAATTTCAGCTTGCCGGTGCTGGGCACGTGGGGGCCGCGGCACAGGTCTTCAAACGCGCCTTCCCGGTACAGCGACACATCTTCATTGGCGGGGATGCTGGCAATGATCTCGGCCTTGTAATGCTCGCCAATGCTCTTGAAGTGCGCCACGGCTTCGTCGCGCGGCAGCACACGGCGCGTCACCTGCTCGTCTTTGGCCGCCAGCTCGGTCATGCGCTTTTCAATGGTCGCCAGGTCTTCCGGCGTGAAAGGACGCTTGTAGGCAAAGTCGTAGTAAAACCCGTTTTCAATCACCGGCCCGATCGTGACCTGCGCCTCGGGAAACAGCTCCTTGACCGCATAGGCCAGCAAGTGCGCCGTGGAATGGCGGATCAGCTCCAGCCCATCGGCATCCTTGGCGGTGATGATGGACACCGAACTGTCTTTTTCAATCAGGTAGCTTGTGTCGACCACCTTGCCATCGACCTTGCCGCCCAGGGCGGCCTTGGCCAGGCCGGTACCGATGGATGCCGCGACTTCGGCTACCGTGACGGCTTGCGGGTATTCGCGCCTGGAGGCATCGGGGAGCGTGATTTGAATCATCGGATGGGCTTTTAAAGTTAAGCGGTCAAACAAAAAGCGCGGAACTTGCCGCGCTTTGATCTGGGAGTGTGTGGATTGATGCTAATTTAATTTTTAGCTATCACTATCAGTCAGCCAGGGATGCGGGCTAGCGCCCTGGATGACTCCAGAAACAGGACGCTGTACTAGTTCGCGGTGTCATAACCCGAACTGTCCTTTCTGTTTCTTGATTGGTTAATTGCATGGCCCTATTTTACGGCAGGTCGAGCAGGCCGGTTGCGGGTCTTAAGTGCCGTCCCAGGCAAGCCGCGCCACAAAAAAGCCCGGACAGGCGGGTAAGCACTGTCCGGGCTGAAAGCTGCGCGCCAACTCCGGCAGGAGCTGTGCGCTTTTGAAGGCGTGATTTAGTGGAACTGCTCTTCTTCGGTAGAGCCGGTCAATGCGGTCACGCTGGACTTGCCGCCCTGGATCGCCGTGGTCACTTCATCGAAATAACCGGTGCCCACTTCCTGCTGGTGCGACACAAAGGTGTAGCCGCGGTCGCGCGCTGCGAACTCGGGTTCCTGCACCTTCTCGATGTAGGCCGTCATGCCGCGCTTGACGTAGTCTTGCGACAGGTCGTACATGTTGTACCACATGGAGTGAATGCCAGCCAGCGTGATGAACTGGTACTTGTAGCCCATCGCGCCGAGTTCGCGCTGGAACTTGGCGATGGTGGCATCGTCCAGGTTTTTCTTCCAGTTGAACGAAGGCGAGCAGTTGTAGGCCAGCATCTTGCCAGGGTGGACCTTGTGCACGGCATCGGCAAACTTCCTGGCGAAGTCGAGGTCTGGCGTGCCGGTTTCACACCACACCAGATCGGCGTAATGCGCATAGGCATTGGCACGGGCCACAGCCTGCTCCAGGCCCTTGCGGGTCTTGTAGAAACCTTCTGCGGTGCGCTCACCCGTCAGGAAAGGCTTGTCGATCTCGTCATAGTCGGAGGTCAGCAAGTCGGCCGCCTCGGCATCGGTGCGTGCAATCACCAGGGTAGGCACGCCGCACACGTCGGCCGCCATGCGCGCGGCGATCAGTTTCTGGCAGGACTCGCGGGTCGGCAGCAACACCTTGCCGCCCATGTGGCCGCACTTCTTGACCGAGGCAAGCTGGTCTTCCCAATGCACGCCGCCGGCACCCGCCTTGATCATGGCCTTCATCAGTTCGAAGGCATTGAGCACGCCGCCAAAGCCGGCTTCAGCGTCCGCCACGATGGGGGCGAAGTAGTCAATGTAGTCTTTCTCGCCGGCGTCAATGCCCTTGGAGTGCTGGATCTCGTCGGCACGGCGGAAGGTGTTGTTGATGGTCTCCACCACCTTGGGCACCGAGTCCACCGGGTACAGCGACTGGTCCGGGTACATCGACGAGTAGGTGTTGTTGTCAGCGGCCACCTGCCAGCCCGACAGGTAGATGGCCTTCACGCCGGCCTTGACCTGCTGCATGGCCTGGCCACCGGTGAGCGCGCCGAGGCAGTTCACGTAAGGCTCGGTGTGCAGGAGGTTCCACAGCTTTTCAGCGCCGCGCCGGGCCAGCGTGTGCTCAATCGGAAAGGACCCACGCAGGCGCACCACGTCGGCGGCGCTGTAGCCGCGCTTGATACCTTTCCAGCGCGGGTTGGTGGCCCAGTCTTTTTCCAGGGCAGATATCTGCTGGTCGCGGCTCAGTTGTTCAGTGAAGGTCTGTGGCATGGTGGGCTCCGTAGGTTGAAGAAAAGTGACTGATGACGTGGATCTACTTTAAGTCTTCTACAAGACCTTTGGAAGCTCTTATGTCTTATATAAGACAAAAATTAACTTCAATAAAATCAATGGCCTTCAGTTATTTTTCCGTATTATGAAATTTAATTTCTTGTATTGAGAAATTTTTTTGCACTGCACCAATTCAGTATTTCACATTGAAAAATGCATTTACCGGATTATGAAATTCAGCGCGCCATCGGCGATGCAAAGGCAAGAGGTATGCACCGGAGATGATTCGCCGGCCTGGCTGCCTGCCGGGCGCACCGGTCCACCGCCGTGATTCAGCGGCTGTGCCCAGCCCGATACCGCGTCCAGTCGCCACCCACAATCACCGGTTTGCCCCTGGCATGCCCGGGCGCAATTTCATAAAGAAGGCAGATCACTGTTCCGGCTACTTCCTGCTGCGACGAGGCTGGTTCATGGGTTGGTTCATGGGCAGGTTGATGGGTCGGCGGGTGGTCAAGCACCACCAGAACTTCGCGCCGGATGTACTCACCACTCTGCTGGGGCCACACTTCCTCGATTTCATCGAGTTGCCGCTCCAGCTCAGGACTGATTTCATACACCTCCCCCCACACCACGCCCTCCCCGCCCAACACCAGGCCAGGGTAGGCGCCCAGATGGTGCAGTGTGCCGGCCACGCTCGCCTGCCCGACCCATCGCGGCGCAGGCATCAGACGGTTGATATCGCGCTCTTCACCCCGGCGCAGGGTGCCGTAAACGAAGACGTGACGGACATGATGTACAGGCTGTGGCGACATGGTTGACGGATCAGGGCGGCTCAAAGTAAGGCATCATTTCAACCTGCGCATGGCCGCCAGGTCCGCGACTTAACCCGACTCGCCGCAAGGCCGGTGCAACATGCAACAGGAACCCCCAGTTTAATGAATCGCCTTGTGGCCTACACCTGCCTCGCGCTCAGCATGTCTCTCGTGGGCAGCTATGTAGCGCTTTCCAAACCCCTGGTCGCCGCCTTGCCGGTCTTCCTGCTGGCCTGGCTGCGCTTTGGCATCGGCGGTACCGCCATGCTGCACTGGCTCAAAAAACCAGCGGAAGAAACACCCATGAGCAGCCAGACCCGGCGCCTGCTCTTTCTGGAGTCTTTTCTGGGTAATTTCCTGTTTTCGATCTGCATGCTGTTTGGCGTCAGCATGACCAGCGCGGTCGCGGCAGGCGTCATCATGGCTTCCATCCCCGCTGCCGTCGCCTTGATGAGCTGGCTGTTCCTGCGTGAGCGCATTGGCCTGCGGGTGTGGAGCGCCATTGCCTGCGCGGTGATCGGCATCGGCCTGGTTTCGCTATCGAGAAATGAGCTGCCCGCGTCCGGGCATATGGGGCCAGCGGGTGATCTTTCCTCCAGAGTCTCGTGGCTGGGCAACCTGCTGCTGGTGGGTGCCGTGCTGTGCGAGGCGGCCTATGCCGTGATTGGGAAAAAACTCACCGGTGTGCTCAGCCCCAAGCGCATCACCGCGCTCATCAATCTGTGGGGCTTTGCCCTGATCACGCCGCTGGGGCTATGGATGGCCTGGAGCTTTGACTTTGCGCGCGTGGAAACGTCAAGCTGGTTGCTGCTGCTGTTTTATTCGCTGGCGGCCAGCGTGTGGACGGTGTGGTTGTGGATGACCGGGCTGAAGACCATCCCCGCCAACCAGGCCGGGGTGTTTACCGTGCTGTTGCCCGTCAGCGCTGCTGCAGTCGGCGTCGTGGTGCTGGGGGAAACACTGAACGGCCCCCAGATCGGCGCATTCGCCATCGCGCTGGCCGGCGTGGTGCTCGCTACCCTGCCCGGGCGGGGTCGGGGAAGTTCTGTTCCGGTCGAGCCGCCGCACTGATTTCACGGTCCAGCCGTTTCTGCCAGCGCATCACATAGATGCTGTACGTGATGATGCCCAGCGAAACCACGGCAATCAGGATGGTCGCTGCCGCATAGATGGACGGGTTCACGCCACGGCGCGCGTAGCTGAAAATCACCTGGGGCAAGGTCGTCACGCCCGGGCCTGACAAAAACTCCGAGATCACCACATCGTCAAATGACAGGGTGAAGGTCAACAGCCAGGCCGAGACCAGGGCCGGTGCAATATTGGGCAGGGTCACCAGGAAAAAAACCTGCATGGGCCGACATCCCAGGTCCATGGCCGCCTCCTCCAGCGAGCGGTCCATCTCGCTCAGGCGCGACTGGATCACGACCGTGGCATAAGCCATGCCGAGCAGCGTGTGGCCGGTCACGATGGTGATGAAGCCGCGGTCGGGCCAGCCCACCGTGCGCTGCACAGCCACCATCAGCAGCAGCAAAGACAGTCCAATGATGACTTCGGGCATCACCAGCGGTGCATTCACCATGCCGTAAAACAGCGTGCGCCCCGTGAAGCGCAGGTAGCGCACCAGCACAAATGCGGCAAAGCTGCCCAGCACCACCGACAGCGTGCCGGTGATCAACGCCACCTTGAGCGACAGAAAAAACCCCTCGACCAGCCGGGAGTCCGCCAGCAGGGCCTGATACCAGCGCAGTGAAAAGCCGGTGAACACGCCATCCTGCCGGGTGCTGTTGAAGGAAAAGACGATCAGGAAAAACAGCGGTATGTAAAGGAAAAGATAGACCACGCCAAGCCAGAGCCAGCCGATCTGCTTTTCCGCAAAACGCCACAGCTTTTTCATGTCAGTGCTCCCTGCCGTCACCGCGACCGCTGTTTGCGCGGTAGTAAAAGGCCAGAGGCACCAGGATGAGCAGAATCATCACGACCGCCAGGGCCGCCGCGCGCGGCCAGTTGTTGCTGCTGAACATTTCGTCCCAGACCACGCGGCCGATCATGATGTTTTCGGCGCCGCCCAGCAGCGAAGGAATGACGAACTCACCCACACTGGGAATGAAGACGAGCATGGAGCCGGCGATGATGCCGGATTTGCTCAGCGGCACGGTCACCAGCCAAAATGCCTTCCACGCGCTGGCCCCCAGGTCGTGGGCCGCTTCCAGCAGGCGGAAATCCATCTTCACCAGATTGGCATACAGCGGCAGGATCATGAACGGGCAATACACATAGGTCATGCCGACCAGCATGGACACATTGGTGTAGAGCATCACCACGGGTTCATCGATGATGCCCAACGCCAGCAGCAGGTTGTTGAGCACGCCCTGGTCCGCCAGGATGCCCTTCCAGGCATAGACACGCAGCAGGAACGAGGTCCAGAAGGGCAGCATGACCAACATCAGCAAGGCCGGGCGAATGGACGGCCGCGACCGGGCAATGAAATAGGCAAACGGATAACCGATCACCAGGCACGACAGTGTGGTGAACAAGGCGTATTTCAGGGAGGTTTCGTAGGCCTCCATGTAGATGGTGTTGCCCCATCCGGCATCGGCCCCCTGCCCTGCATCATGAAAAATGGAAACATAGTTGGTGTAGCGCAGCATGACGCGCCAGGAACCCGAGACGGCCTCCACCAACGGCGCAAAAGGATCCACGCCATTGCCCATGTCCGTCACGCTGATGCGCAGCAGGATCAGGAAAGGCAGGACAAAAAACAGCAGCAGCCAAATGTAGGGCACGCCGATGACAAAGCGCCGCCCGGGATTGAACTGGAGCCAGGAAGGGATTTTCATCGCAGCGGCTTTATTGGGTCAGCACCACCGGTGCATCGCCGTCCCACCAGAAAAAGACCGGGTCATCCCAGGTGATCGCGCTGCCTTCATGCCGCGTGGTGTTGGCTTCCGTGATCTTGACGGTGCGGCTTTGGCCGCCCTCCCCCTTCACTTCCACAATGAACGTGTTGTAGCTGCCGAAATAGGCGATTTCGCGCACCTTGCCGCTGAACAGGTTGACGGTGACGTCAGGCCGGGTTTTGGAGATGTGGACCTTCTCGGGGCGCACAGCAACGGCAACCGACATGCCCTGGGTGCCGCTGATGCCATGCCCCACGTGCACCACGCCGTACCCGGTGGTGACCTCGCAACGGTCCGCCTCGTCCAGCGTGAGCTCACCCTCCATCAAATTGACGTTGCCAATGAAGTCGGCCACAAAGCGGCAATTCGGGTGCTCGTAAATTTCCTTCGGCGTGCCCACCTGCAGCACCCGGCCGTGGCTCATGACGGCAATGCGGGAAGCCATGGCCATGGCTTCTTCCTGGTCATGGGTCACCATGACACAGGTGACGCCCACCGATTCCAGGATGTTGACGAGTTCAAACTGCGTGCGCTCCCGCAGTTTCTTGTCGAGCGCACCCAGCGGCTCATCGAGCAGCAGCAATTGAGGTTTCTTGGCCAGGCTGCGCGCCAGGGCCACGCGCTGCTGCTGGCCGCCCGAGAGCTGGTGCGGCTTGCGCTTGGCAAAAGTCTCCAGTTGCACCAGCTTGAGCATCTCCTGCACACGCGTTTCAATCTGTGCCTTGGGCATTCCCTCGCGCTTCAGGCCAAAGGCAATGTTGTCCCAGATGTTGAGGTGCGGAAACAGTGCATACGACTGGAACATCATGTTGATGGGCCGCTCGTAGGGCGGAAACGAGGCGATGTCCACCCCATCGAGGATGACCGAGCCGGAGGTCGGCTTCTCAAGGCCGGCCAGCATGCGCAGCAGCGTTGATTTTCCGCAGCCGGAACTGCCGAGCAGGGCAAAAATTTCGCCTTTATGGATGGACAGCGAGACATCGTCCACGGCCGCCACGCCGTCAAAGCGCTTGACCAGCTGGTCGGTTCTCAGATAACCGTCGCCAGGCGACGCAGATAAATTCATGAGGCGTAGTTCCGAGGTTGCAAAACCACATCAAAAAGGCTGTGCATGCTGGGTCGCATACACAGCCTGATCAGCCAGCCCAAGGGGCGTGGCCCGAAAACTCAACTACCCTTTTTGAACAGGGTGAAGACGTTGCTCATGGATTCGCGCGCTTCGTTGCTGAAGCTTGCGGGAGAGACCATTTTCTGCAGGTTGGCGGCATCGGGGAACACCGCTTTGTCCTGGGCGATTTCCGGCTTGACGTTCGCCAGGCTGGCCTTGTTGGCCGTGGCGTAGCCCAGCTCATTGGTCAGCGAAGCAGACACTTCGGGGCGCAGCGAATAGTTGATGAACGCCAACGCGTTGTTGGGGTGCTTGGCATCCTTGGGAATGGCCAGGGTGTCAAAGAAAATCAGGCCGCCGGTGCTCGGCAGCAGCGCCTGGACCTCGTTGCCGCTCTTGTTTTCAAGCGCGCGGCCGCGGGCGATGTTGATGTCCCCCGCCCAGGCCAGCGCCACACAGGCTTTGCCGCCGGCCAGGTCATCAATCATGGTGCTGGAGAACATGCGGATGTGCGGACGTACCTTGGCCAGCATGGCGGCTGCGGCCTTGTGGTCGGCCGCATCGTTCGAATAGGCGTTCTTGCCCAAATAGTGCATGGCCGGGGGAATCACCTCGGTCGGCGAATCCAGAAAGGCGATGCCGCAGGACTTGAGCTTGGCCGTATAGACCGGGTTGAACACCAATTCCCAGGCGTTTTCAGGCATGGGCGTTGAGCCCAGCGCCTTGGCAACCTTGGCTTTGTTGATGCCCACGGTGGTGAAGCTCCAGGCCCAGGGCACCAGGTAGGCGTTGCCCGGGTCAATGGTGTTCAGCTTTTCCATGATGGACGAGTCGAGGTTGCCATAGTTGCCGATCTTGGACTTGTCCAGCTTCATCAGCAGCCCGCCATCAATTTGCGGCTTGGCAAACACGGCGCCAGGCACGACGATGTCGTAACCGGTATTGCCGGCCACCAGCTTGGCGTGCAGGGCTTCGTTGTTTTCAAAGGTCTGGTAGTTGACCTTGATGCCCGTTTCCTTCTCGAAGTTCGCCACCATGTCCTTGGCGACGTAGTCCGGCCAGTTGTAGACGTTGAGTACCTTCTCCTCGGTGTTCACCGCCACAGCCGCGCTGGCCGGGGCGGCCGGCGTTGCCACTGCAGGGGCCTCCTCCTTTTTGCCGCAGGCACTCAGTGCCACTGCGGAAAAGGCAAAAATCCACAAATGCTTTCTTATCATGTCCGGGCTCCGTCAGGAAAGGTAACAACAGAAGGTAAACACACGCGGCGCTGGCGCCACAGGATGCACAGGCCAGCCAGCCGCAGATTGTATAAGAGCGGTTTGTCGGGTAAACCGCATCCGGGCCGTTCCTGGCAGCGCCGGCCCCGCTCCGGATGCCTCCGGCGTGATGCAAAAGCCGTACCAGTTGCAGCATGCCATAGCCGTCCCCCAAATACTCCACCTTCCGGTCTTCATTGCCCGGCTCAGGCTCCGCCAGTCGGGCTCACCGGCCCGCTGCACCGACCTGCCGCTGCGGCGCGACCCTCCCAATGCGGCAGCCTGAACGGGCAGTCTCAGGAAAACAGGCCTTTTTGCTGGTCGCGCAATACGTTCTTCTGGACTTTCCCCATGGTGTTGCGGGGCAGTTCGCTGGCGATGAAGCAGCGCTTGGGAATCTTGAAGTTGGCCAGCCGGGATTTCAGGCCGGCGATGATCTGGCCGGCGTCCAGCGAGACGCCAGGCTTGGGAACGACGATGGCGACACCGACCTCCCCGAAATCAGGGTGCGGCACGCCGACCAGCGCACTCTCGGCCACGCCCGGCATGTCGTTGATGTAGCCTTCAATCTCGGCCGGGTAGACGTTGTAGCCCCCACTGATGATCAGGTCCTTGCTGCGCCCGACGATGGTGATGTAGCCGCGCTCGTCAATTTTCCCCACATCGCCGGTTTTGAAGTAGCCGTCGGGCGTGAACTCTTCCTTCGTTTTCTCGGGCATGCGCCAGTAGCCCTGGAAAACATTCGGCCCCTTGACCTGAATGGCACCGATTTCGCCAACCGGCACCGGCCTGTCATCTTCGCCCTGCACCCGCAGGCTCACGCCCGGCAGCGCCAGCCCCACGGTGCCGCCGCGCCTCTCGCCGCCCTCGTACGGATTCGAGGTGAGCATGGCCGTTTCGGACATGCCGTAGCGCTCGAGAATGGTATGCCCGGTGCGCTGCTGCCACGCGTTGAAAGTTTCAATGAGCAGCGGCGCCGAACCCGCCACGAAGAGGCGCATGTTGCGGCAAGCCTCGCGATCGAGTCCCGGCTCGGCGAGCAGGCGTACATAGAGCGTGGGAACCCCCATGAACACAGTGGCCTCGGGAAGTTTTTTCACGACCAGCCGGGGGTCGAATTTGGACAGCCAGATCATCTTGCTACCGTTGATCAGCGCGCCGTGGACGGCCACAAAAAGGCCGTGCACGTGAAAGATGGGCAAGGCATGAATCAGCACATCGCCCTTCTTCCAGCCCCAGTAGTCCTTCAGGACCAGCGCATTGCTGAGCATGTTGCCATGCGACAGCATGGCACCCTTGCTGCGCCCGGTGGTGCCGCTGGTGTAGAGAATGGCCGCCAGGTCGCCCGGCTTTTTCACGGCGATGTCGTGCCGGTCGCTGCAATGCGCGGCGCGCTCCAGCAGGGAACCGGTGCGGTCGTCGTCCAGCGTGAAGACATTTTGCGTGCCCGCCTTGAAAGCGATTTTGCTGACCCAGCCGAAATTCTTGCTGCTGCACACCACGACAGCCGGCTCCGCATTGCCGATGAAGTACTCGATTTCTGCGCTCTGGTAGGCCGTGTTGAGCGGCAAAAACACATAGCCGGCACGCAGCGTCGCCAGGTAAAGCATCAGCGCTTCGACGGATTTTTCAACCTGCACCGCCACCCGGGCGCCGTCCGGCAGGCCCAGCGACTGGAGAAGGTTGGCCATCATCGCCGTGGCGCGCTCCAGGTCACGCCACGAGTAGGTCAGGCCGTTGTCGGTTTCAAGGGCCACTTCATCCAGCGAGGCGGGAAACGCGGCGCGCAGCGCAGCAAACAGGTTATGGTTTTTCATGGATCAGGCTGTCGAAGGTTGAGGATTCAAAAAGTTCAGAAAGTTCAGCAAGCGAATCGGGGCTGGCGCTTTTCAACAAAGGCCATCACGCCCTCGCGGTGTTCGGCCGCGGCCGCGTAAGCATAGGCACTCGCTATTAAATTTGCAGCAACCGATGGATCAGCGGCAGGCACCAACGCCCTGAAAGTCTGCTTGTTCAGACGCGCCGCCTGAGGTGCCAGCTGGCTGATACGAGCCGCATACGCCAGAGCCGCCCGGGCGACTTCACCCGCCGGCACGACCTGGCTGAGGAAACCGCGCTGCTTCATCTCGGCCGCGTCCAGCACGGCTGCCGACAGCAGCATTTCGCGAGCCGTCAGCTCGCCGGCAGCGCGCATCACCAGCGCCGCCTCGCGCGGGGCCATGGGAAAACCCAGTTTGGCAATCGGCGCGCCAAAGCGGGCCGTCTCGCTGGCGATGCGGATGTCGCAGCAACTGGCAATTTCCATTCCGGCCCCCATGCAGTTGCCCTCGATCTGGGCAACGATGGGAATGTCGCAGTCAAGCATGGCACGCAGGCCGCCCCATACGTCGTTTTCATGGAAGTCGCGCAGGCTGGCTTCATCGAACCGGAAATCAGCATATTCAGAGATATCGCCCCCCGCGCAAAAGTGGCCGGCGTCTTCTGAGCTGGCTGGCACACGTTGGCCGCATATCAGCACGCAAGTCACATCATGGCCGCGCTGGAGCTGCTCGAACGCAGCCCGCAACTCGCCCCACATGGCTCGCGACATGGCATTGAGCTTGCCGGGGTGCGACAGGGTCACTGTCGCAACCGGGCCCTGCCTCTCCAGAAAAATGGCGCCGCTCATCGTATGAAAAGTGTGGGAAACATGCAATTTTCCGACGGGCCGCCCCTAGGAAAATTAGCCCCCAAGGGGCTGGAGCCTGCGGCTCCGAACCTGCTTGAGCAGGTTTGGACAGGCGACAGAGGCGAAGCGTCTGGCGAGCCGCGGCCTGCAAGGCCTCGCGCATTACACGAAGTGAAAAGCGTGGGGGTCATACCTATTCGAGCTTGGCGCCCGAGGTTTTCACCACATCCGCCCAACGCTTGATTTCCGAGTGGACAAAAGCACCAAACTGCTGCGGCGTCAGGTTGCCAAACTCCGCACCGTTGCTGGCCCAGATGGCCTTGAGTTCGTCGGTCGCTGCAGCCTTGCGCAGGTCTTCCACGATGCGTGCCTGGATATCGGGAGGCGTCCCTTTCGGCGCCCACATGCCGTACCACGTGGTCACGGTGTAGTCCGGCAGGCCCACCTCGGCGGCGCAGGGAACATCCGGAAAAGCCGGATTGCGCTTGCTGCCCGACACCATCAAGGCCTTGATGCGGCCGCCCTTGATGTGGGCTGCAGACGAACCCAGGCCGTCGAACATCATGTCCACATTGCCGGAAATCAGGTCCTGCAAGGCCGGGCCGGCACCCCGGTAAGGAATGTGCGTGATGAAGGTCTTGGTCTGCTGCTTGAACAGCTCGCCGGCCAGGTGATGGGAGGTGCCGGCGCCGGCGGAGCCGTAGTTGAGCTTGCCGGGATTCTTGCGGGCGTACTCGATGAAGGCCTTGATGTTTTGCGCCTCTGCCCGCTTTGGATTGACCACCACCACCTGCGGCACGTTGGCCATCAGGGCAAGCGGCACAAAATCCTTCTCGAGGTCGTAGTCCAGCTTGGGATACATGGAAGGCGCAATGGTGTGGTGCACTGCGCCCATGAACAGGGTGTAACCATCAGGCTGTGCTTTCGCTGCAATGCTGGCGCCCAGCGTGCCGCCGGCGCCACCGCGGTTGTCGATGATGAGCTGCTTGCCGGTGAGCTTGGAAAACTGACCCGACAGCGGCCGGGCAAACGCATCGGTACCGCCACCGGCCGGGAAAGGCACGATCACCGTGACCGGTTTGGTCGGCCAGCCCGACTGGGCACGGCTGTTGATGGCAAATAAGGCAACGCTGGCAGCCGTGGCGCGCAGCACGTCGCGCCGCGAACCCTTTAGCCCAAGGCTGAATGTCATTTTTTGTCTCCTGTCGTTGTTGAAATCAGAAATCCGGAATCAATGTTAAGTACACATTCAAATATACAAATCTTCCACGTCACCTGATACGGGGATTTTCCCCTGCGCAAGCATGGCGCGGTGCTTGTCCAGGCGCTTGAGATCGTAGAGGTAATTCACCATGAGACCATAGGACTGCTTGAGCCCTTTGGGCGATGGATCACCGGCCCAGTTGAGCCGCTCAACGCGGGCACCGTTGCCGAGGTGAAAGCGCGCTACCGCATCGATCGATTTGCCGTCGTCCAGCGCGCGGCCCAGGTAATGCGCCGCGCAGTGCAGCAGCATCTGGCGTACCGGCGATTTTTCATGCAGAGCCAGTGCGCCCTCTGCAGCGCTGAGAAAATGCCCTGCCCCCGGCGGTTCAAACCCGACAGCACGGCCCAGTGCCACACGCTCCTTCTCGCCCAGACTCTCCAGCATGGCCGCAGCGTTCTTGCCCAGCCAGCTTCTAAAGCCCGGAATCGGCGAGAGCGTGGCAAACGTCCTGAGCCGCGGAAATTCTTCCTTCAGGGTCTCAACGACACGCTTGATCAGCGAGTCCCCAAAGCTCACGCCACGCAGGCCGACCTGCGTGTTGCTGATGGAATAAAAAATCGCCGTGGTTGCCGTGTTCACGTCCACTGCGTCGGCCGACTCGTCAAGCAGCGGCGTGATGCTATGGGCCATCGCATCGACCAGCGCGACTTCCACAAAAATCAACGGATCGTCGGGCAGGCGGGGATGGAAAAAACCGTAGCAACGGCGGTCCGAATCAAGCCGGTTCTTCACATCGGCCCAGCTCTTGATGTCGTGCACCGCCTCGTACTTGATCAGCTTTTCAATCAGGGATGCCGGTGAATCCCAGCTGATGCGGCGCAAGTCCAGGAACCCCACGTCAAACCACGTGGAGAACATGTATTCCATCTCGACGTCCAGGGCGTGCAGGCGCTTGTCGGCCTTCAGGTAGGGCAGCATGTCGGCGCGCAAATCCACCAAAAACCGGATCCCCTCGGGGAACGCGCTGAAACGCTGAAGCAGGCGCCTGCGCGGCGACACCGTGGCACGCCGATAGCGCACCTCGGCCACGGCCTCGTCAGGGGTTCCGACAGCTGCGGCAAACTGGGCTTGCGCGAGTTTGACTTTTTGCCCGTCGGCGACGAACTGCTCGCTCATCAGGAGCCACATGTCGCGCCGCTCATTCAGGGCGGCGCTGGCGTACCACCCCGCAACGCCCTTGGCCCGGCGCCCACCTTCGACCTCGCTGACCTGCGGATCCACAATCGCCTTCAACTCCTCCAGCGTACGGCGCAAGACGCGCGGCGACAGGGCTTCCTCCTTTTGCCGCAGCGTGGCCTTGAGCCGCTCGCGGGTCGAGCGTCCTGCCGGCAAGGCCTCGGCCAAGGTTGCAGCCGCTATCTTTTTAGGAGCAGCCTGCGGGTTAGGTACGGCTACTTCGGGTGCTTTTGATGCTTTTTTCTCGCCCGCAAGACGCGACACACTACGGTTAAGCCAATCTGCCGCGCTCATGAGGCCACCCGCGAACGCTGGTTGCGGGCCAACTCGCGCAAGGCTTCGCGCTGGCGCGTCAAATGGGTGCGCATGGCGGCCTCGGCGCCTTCGCTGTCGCGGCTTTTCAGCGCGGCAAACACGGTCATGTGCTCGGACAGGCTTTGCGCCAGCCGGCCCGGCGCCTGCAGCGACTGCAAGCGTGCCAGCTTCAAAATCTTGCGCAAATCGGCAATCGCCTGCGCCAGCCAGCGGTTGTTGGCCAGCAAAATAATGGCCTCGTGAATCGCGAAGTTCGCCGCGTAATAGTCAGTGATGCGGCCGGCCTGCGCGTGGCTGGCCAGCCGCTCATGCAGCGTCGTGAGTGCCGCCAGATCGGCATCGCTGGCATTGCGCGCCGCCTCATAGGCACAGCGCCCTTCGAGCAGCGCGATCACCGGGAAAATATCGTCCAGATCCTGCTCGGTCACTTCATTGACGAAGCAGCCGCGCCGCGGCTCATGGCGCAGCAACCCTTCGGCGGTCAAGACCTTGAGAGCCTCGCGCAGCGGCGTGCGGGAGATTTCCAGCCGCTCGCACAGGGCAACCTCATCCAGAAAGCTGCCCGGCGCGAACTGGCCCGCAAATATCTGCTCGCGCAAGGTGGCGGCGACCTCCTGGTGCAATGAACTTTGGACAAGACGCATGGCAAGGGTTCCTCTGGGCTGAGTTGATATGAACACTGCAAATCACGGCTGTAATTTCATGTAATTACGCGTAATTATGAACAGGTCGACGCGTGACCGCAAGTCTTGTTTCATCCGGACAAACCCTCACCTCACCTCACTCCGGCGCCAGAAAATAGGATGGGAATGGTCGACAACCGGTGGCGATGGCGCCCATGGATAGCGACCGGGTCAAAGGGATCAAAGGCGAGCAACGGCCTCCCCGAGTTGGGCCAGCAGCTCCGGGACGAACCTGAGCCGCTTGGCCTCCTCCTCAAGCACCTTCCCGAACGCACGTTTTTTCAGGGCGGCGATATCGAAATCGCCGCGCCTGTTCGCCGGAACCGTGCCGTCCAGAATATCGAAGAGCCGGTCCACCGCATGGAGCCGGCCCCACAAATAGTCATTTTCACGGATCGACCGGCTGAGAAAACCGCCAAAGCCGGCGAATGACCCGCCTTGCAGAACACTCTTCTGATCATGGAGCCCGAAGGTGGTCGAATCTTCGGGGCTGATGCGGTCGATCAGAATCTCGTCGATCGGGCCCGCATCCAGTGACAGGGCACTGGCCGTTGGGCGCAGGATGATGTCCCAGTAAAGGTAGCCAAGATAGCCGGTGAGTATGGCAACACGCCACCGCTCAGCCATACGCAGGAGCAAGGGAGATGCCAGCACGGCATCCGTATTGTCCATTGTCCGCTCCATGTCGCACTCCTGGCCCAGCCTTTCAACCAGCTTTGAGATTTCATCAAGGTCTTCTTTGCCAAGAAAATCAACCGCGCCAGAATCAATGTTCAATTTTTCATGGGCAAACCTGCCGACGAACAACCTTCGGCACATGGAAACGGCCTGGCGACTCAAAAAATTCATGTCGTCATAAACCGACAACTCGTCAATGCATTTTTGTACTTTTATTTTCAACAGATCGAGCGACTGCGGATCGGTCGCACCGGAGCCATCCGCTGCAATGTTTTGGTAGAGGTCGTTGATTTCATGCAAGACAAAATTCAATCGCCTTTTTTTGTAGATGACACCAAAATTCCCGATGATTTTTCCGAAGCTCGGCAACTCGGAATACTCATGAACATGTTCCGGCATGGAGTAGGAAGCGGCGATGACCCCCTGATTTCTGGCCCACTCCTCGACAATCTCCTGGATCTGGCGCGCGTCCCGCGAATCGGCAGCGTACTGACAGGCGCTGACAATGAGCTGAACGAGAAAGTCCAGCCCCTCAAGGACCAGAGAACGCACCCAGGCGTCATAGACAATCGCTGTACCGGACAGGAGGTTCATGGATGAGAGCCGCCAGTGCCGCAAATCATCGGCCGTGAAGTTGCCTTTGAGACCGCCCGCGGTCATCTGCTCGATCATCCTCGCGACATGGGAGCGCGCGTCCAGGATGGCAGCCTTCAAGCGCCGGGCCTGCCGGTTGTACCGGCTGATCACGGCCAGTTCGTTGTAAACGGGATCGTGACGAGGCAGGTCCGAGAGCGCCGCGCGCAACGTGGCGAAAAAACCCGGAACGCCATTGCCGGACGCCGCTTTCTCGCGCCTGATGTGAGGGTCTATGAAGACGAGGCGGCGATCCACTTCACGGAAAGCGCCATGGGTGCGGATGGCCTCCACACAGGCCATGATGGGCTTGTTGTCGAGAACGCTGCCATCGACCAGTACCGCGTCTTCGGGATTTTCTCCCTGCTCAAGGTACCTGCGGAAATTGCGCGCCAGGAAGTGCGTGCGCGCCGGCCACGGCCTGCGGCGTTCTGCCAGAATGTCGTCGATCTCGCGGATCTGCGCTGGCGGAAAGGCCCCGGGGTACGAAGCCGACGCCCGGGCGGCAAAGGCAAGAGACGGGAGATTATCAACATCGAAATCGCTCTGCAGATGGCCGGTTCTGCGATGGTCCAGGCTGAAGCGAAGAACGTGGCGATGCTCCCTTTCATGCGCAACCGGCGGATCATGGATGAAGATGGGCCGGTCCAGCCCTCTGAAATCGGTCACGGTGACCAGAAGGTCAAGCCTGGCTCCCGTGGGCAACAGCGACTCCGAAGCCGAGCCGGTTTTCCCCATCGCCACCAGGCCATCCAGCATCAGCGCGGTCATGCGGCGACCGTCAAGCGGAGGCTTGAACCAGCGAGAGCGCAGGAAAATCGAGACCCGCTCCTTCATTTCAGCGTCGGCCTTCCCGGGTAGCAAGCCCTCGCGGTCGAGCCGGGTAAGCAGGGGACGCATGAGCGGCCAAAAATACCACTTACTCCAGAGTCGCGCCCTGGCCTCAGGCGCCAACAGATTGAGCATGTCGGCATCGGTCAGCCACATGTCCGTGATAGGCGCCAGACTCAGGTCATGGGCCAGCGCCGTAGCCAGGGCCACGCCGTTGATGCCTCCCGCGGAGGCTCCCGCTATGACGTCGACGATGACCCGAAGATCAATCTCCCGCCCAAGGGTTTCCAGAAATTCAAGGTAAATGTCTCCGGTCGAGCTTTCCGGCTCATCAGGGTAATAGTCGTGAAAGCCAGACGCTGCAGACGCTGCAGATGCTGATGTCTCGTCGCTTTCATAGGATTTATCCCTGTGGCAGATTTTTGACGCTCTGACCAGATTGAGGATTTCGCGATTAATACCGTGCTGGTAAATCGCCAGCGATACGCCGCCGAAGAAAACGACGGCCAACCGAAGTTCTTTTTCTTTCATCGCTGCGCTCGCTTTCAGCCCCCTGGCAACGGGCGGCGAAATCGGTACCCCGCATATCAGTCTGCCCCCCTGCGACCCAAAAAGCAACAGCCGGCGCAAACCGGCTGACCGGTCGCGCCGGCCTTCTCGCGCGAGGCGGGAGACTAGGGCCCGTTCACCCTACTCAGGCCACTCAGACCGTGCCGCCGGCGCCGAAGCAGCCCGCTGCGAAGCCCACCACCACAGCCAGGCGCCAGCAGCGATCATGGGCACACAAAGCCACTGGCCCATGCTCATGCCGAGGGCCAGAATGCCGAGAAAGTCGTCCGGCTCGCGGAAAAACTCGGCGATAAAGCGGAACACGCCATAGCCCACCAGGAAGGCCCCGGAGACCTGCCCCATCTTGCGCGGTTTGCGCGCATACAGCCACAGCAGCACAAACAGCAACAGCCCTTCCAGCAGGAACTGGTAGACCTGCGACGGGTGGCGCGGCAGCATGGAGCCGCTATTCCTGAACACCATGCCCCACGGTAAATCAGGCGAGCTGAAACGCCCCCACAACTCGCCATTGATGAAGTTACCCACCCTCCCCGCCGCCAGCCCCGTGGGCACGCAGGGCGCTACGAAGTCCATGACCTGCAGCCAGGGCCGCTGGCGCGTGCGCGCAAACCAGAGCTGCGACACCAGCACGCCCAGCATGCCGCCATGAAAGCTCATGCCGCCCTGCCAGACCGCCAGAATTTCGAGCGGGTGCGCCAGGTAGTAGCCCGGCTTGTAGAAAAGACAGTAGCCCAGGCGCCCCCCGACGACGACACCCATGACGCCCAGGAACAGGATGTCTTCGATGTCCTTGCGCGACCAGGCGCCGGGGCCGGTGATGGAGGCATAGGGTTCATGCCGGAGACGCCGGGTCGCCAGGAAAAAAAACAGGCCAAAAGCCGCCAGGTAAGTCAGGCCATACCAGTGAATCGCCAGTGGGCCGAGTTGCAGGGCAACGGGATTGATTTGAGGGTGAATCAGCATGGGTTGCCATTGTGCACGCAAGCAGGCTGCAAGTCGGGCATGTCGGGCAAGCGGGTGATTGGCACCAGCCGAGGCTCAGCTGTCCAACACCCGATAGAAGTAGGTGGTGTCGCACAGCCCCCCGTGCGGCAGCAGCGCGTAGCCGGGAATCACGCCGCAACGCTGCCAGCCGAGCCGGGCATAAAGCCGCTCGGCATCGCCGCTCGCGGTGTCGAGCACCAGCAGTGACTTGCCGCACTCGCGCCCCAGTTGCTCGGCCGCTTGCATCAACAGCGCACCCAGCCCCTGGCGCCGGGCCCGGCGGTACACCAGCATCTTCGACACATCAGCGCGGTGCGGTTGATTTTCGGGTTGGTCCAGCACCAGTTGCACAGTCCCCACGATGCCGTCGGCATCTTCGGCCACCAACAGGCCGCGTTCGCCCTGCGCTACGCCATCCGCCACGCGGCGCCAGAACGCCAGCGCCTTGGGCATGGACAAGGGGAGCATGTAGCTCACCGATGCGCCACCGTCGACACAGTCGATCAGCAGTTCGGCCAGCGCCTGCACCTGTGCGTCGGTCACGGCCAACAGCCGGCGAATGCGGGGGGTGGGGACTGGGGTGTTCATTGACATGTCATTTCCAGAAGGCGGCAACGGATGAAGGCAAAGTGGTGATCACGACGGCATAGCGCGCGGTCTTGCGAGTGGGGTTGTGGTAGCTCACAGGGCGGTCCAGCACCAGCGCCAGGCAGTCGCCGGTGCCAAGCCGATGCTGGTCGTCACCCACAGTGACTTCGATGGAGCCCTCGAGCACCCACACCTGCTGGTGAATCTGTGGCTCCCGGGCGCCGGTTTCGTAGGCCACACGCGCTTTGGCGGGAAACGACACCTCAACGATCTGGATGGGCGAGGCAACGCCGCTGGGAGATACGTTTCTTCGTACATAGCCGGAATGGGGATCCCGCCACGACAGCTGGTCGGCCAAACGCGCCACGGGATCTTGGGTGGGCTGGGGTGCCTCGAACAGTGATGCCAGCGGAACGTTCAGACCCGTCGCCAGTTTCTCAAGCAGCACGGCGGTTGGACTGCTTTCGCCCCGCTCAATCAGCGAGATCATGGAGCGGCTAACCCCACAGTGCGTGGCCAGGGCATCAAGCGAGAGGCTGCGAGCTGCCCGCAAATCCCGCACGCGCTGCGCAATGCGGTCGTTCAAGCTGGCTGACTTTTGTTCTTTCATGATGGAATTATTTTCCATCATATTGGATTTCAGGTCAACCGAATCGAACTACTGCTTCACTGCGCAATAACGCGGCGTTGTTCGTTGTTGAGTGTGCAGTTCGAAGGCGTTGCTTACTTGTTAGCCAGCTACATTTTTGGTAGCAATTTTGGTCAATTCCCCTGCAACTGCCGGAAAATCCTGCCAAACAAGCCATTCATGATCTCCACGATCGGCGCCTGCGCCGGCGGAGCGGGCCGCGGGCGCGGAATGTCGAATTCGGCGTTCTGGTCTAGCCAGCGGTTGCGAAACCCTTGCTGAAAAACTTCGCCCACCATGGGCAGCGCGCTGCGGGCGCCCTGCCCCCAGGCGCCCATCGTCACGCTGTTGTCGTTAAAGCCGACCCGGGCGCCCGCCACCAGTTGCGGGTTCATCATGATGAACCAGCCGTCGGTGTTGTCTTGCGTGGTGCCGGTCTTGCCGGCCACGTCGGCCTGGATGCCATAGCGCTGGCGAATGGCCACGCCCGTGCCCTCGTCAATCACTCCCCGCATGGCGTTCACCAGGGTCAGCGCCTGCGCACGCGGCATGGCCAACTCGCGCTCCCTGACGGGCTCGAACTGTTCGAGTAGCCGGCCGTTGCGGTCTTCCACCCGCAGCACCAGCACCGGCGACATGTAGCTGCCGCCATTGGCAATGGTGCCGTAGGCGGTAACCATCTCCAGCAGCGTGACGGGGCTGGTGCCCAGCGCGAGTGACGGCACCAGGTCCAGCTTGCTCTGCCGCACCCCCATGGCCTGCGCCAGCGCCCCTACTTTGGCGGGCCCCACTTTCTGCATCAGCTGGGCCGTGATGGTGTTTTTGGAATACACCAGCCCGTCGCGCAGGGTGGTGGGCAGGCCGGTGGGCGGCGTCGCATCGCTGGGCGTCCACACCTCGCCGCCTTGCTGCGAGATGGCCACAGGCTGGTCAATCAGGGTGTCCAGCGGGTCCAGCCCCAGCATGAAGGCCGCGCCATAGACAAAGGGCTTGAAGGTCGAGCCCGGCTGGCGCCGCGCCTGGCTCACATGGTCAAACTGCTCCTGCGCAAAGTCGCGGCTGCCCACCCAGGCCCGCACGGCGCCGTTGCGCGGGTCGAGCGCGAGGAAGCCGGCCTGCAGCACGGGACGCTCCTGCCCCGCCTTGCGCCGGCCGTCTGCCAGCGTTTGCAGTTGCGCCATCTGCCGCGCCACCGCCTGGTTGGCCGCCTTCTGGATCTTGGCGTCAAGCGTGGTGCGCACCCGCAGGCCGTCTGCATGAATGTCGAAACCCCTGTGGTCGGCCCAGGCAATCAGCCATTTGCGCAAATGCTGGGCCACGTGCGGCGCCGGGCCCAGCGCCTCGGTCTGCCGCTCAAAGTCCAGCCGCAGCGGCCGCCTGGCCAGCGCTTCAACCCGGGCCGGGTCGAGCTTGCCGTGTTTGGCCATCTGCGCCAGCACCAGGTTGCGGCGCTGCACGGCGCGCTCCGGATTCAACACCGGGTTGTAGTAACTCGTGCCCTTGAGCATGCCGATCAGCGTCGCGCTCTCCAGCACGTCGAGCTTGTCGGCCGACTTGTCGAAATAAGTGCGCGCGGCCATTTCGATGCCGAAGGCGTTGTAGAGAAATGGCACGGTGTTGAGATAGGTCTCGAGGATCTCGCGCTTGGAATACACCGCCTCGATCTTCAGCGCGGTGATCGCCTCCTTGACCTTGCGCGTGATGCTGGCGGCGCGGCCGATTTCTTCAGGGTAAAGGTTGCGCGCCAGCTGCTGCGTGATGGTCGAGCCACCCTGCAGGTTGCCCGACAAAGTGCTGAGCACCGCCCCAGCCGTGCGGCGAAAGTCAATGCCGTGGTGCTCATAAAAGCGGTGGTCTTCGGTGGCGATCAAKGCGTTCACCACATAGGGCGAAATCTTGTCCAGGGTGACCCACTGCCGGTTGATGCGTTTGTATTCGGCCAGCACCGTGCCGTCAGATGCCAGCAGCACCGAGGGAGCTTCAGACTTGGCCTTGCGCAGGTCGCCAATGCCGGGCGTGAACGGAATCAACACCAGCACGTACAGCAGCATGAGTACGGGCAGCACCAAAGCCGCCCGCACGGGATGCCGCCTGACGGCACCCATCAGGCGGCGGGCCTGTTCAGTGGCGAAAGTGGCTGCGCGGTGGAGGGCCGGGGTCATGGACCAAGTTTAAGGTGACAGTCAACCCAGTTTGTAACTTTGCCGACCCTCCGGGGTTACATCTGGCTGCAGTCTCGTGGGATGGTCGCCATAAGCTACTTTTAATAGCGAGAAGAACTCACCGGCGCATCAATCTGCAGTTGCCGCCAGGCAGTGCAGAGACAATAATACGGCGCGGGACCTCCAATCCCAATACGGCAGCGGCAACTCGATCAACGAGGAGGAAACCGATGATGCGTATAGAAGAAAAAGAAGAACAACAGGGCGCCGCACGGCATGTGCGACACACGGCCTGCGCCCCCTACCCCCGTTACCCCCGTTATCCCCGTATCCCATGACTCCCGACGCCGCCCCCCTCGCGCTGGTGGTGGACGACCTGCCGGTGACCCGCCTCCTGATGAAGCGGGCGCTGGAGCGCCTCGGCTGCGCTCCGGTACTGGAGGCCGCCGACGGGATCGCGGCGCAAGCGATTTTGCGCGAGCACCCGGATGTTGCGCTGGTTCTGACGGACATCATGATGCCCAGGATGAACGGGCTGGAGCTGCTGCGCTGGGGGCGCGAGGCGGCGCCGGGCACCATCTGGATCGTCCTCTCCGGGCTGGACACCTTCGACTCGGCGGTGGCGGCGATCCGGCTCGGGGCGTTCGACTTCCTGGCGAAGCCGCCGCGGATGGAAGAGCTGGAGGTCTCGGTGCGCAACGCGCTGGAGCGGCGGCGGCTGCTGGCGGAGCAGGCGCGGCTGCACGCGGAGCTGCAGCGAAAGGTGCAAGAGCTGGAGGAAAAGTCGGAGCTGCTGCGGCGCGACCTGGAGCGGGCGGAGGTGATCCAGCGTGCGCTTCTGCCGGGCAGCCCGCCGCTGGTGGAGAGCTACTGCGTCCAGGCAGTCTACCGGCCGGGACAGCACGTGGGCGGCGACCTCTATGACGTGGTCCGTCTCGGCGAGCGGCACCTGGCCTTCTACCTGGCGGACGCCACCGGTCACGGCGTCACCTCGGCGATGCTCTCGGTGCTGTTCAAGCAGCGGCTGGTACTGGTGGACCCGGAAACGGGCCGCGCACTGGCGCCGGCGGCGGTGCTGGACGCGGTGAACCGCGCGCTCTGCCAGTCGATCGAGGCGCCGGGGCTCTTTGTGACCGCCGTCTTTGGCCTGCTCGACACGGTGGAGGGTAGCGTGACGCTGGCCTCCGCGGGGCACCCGCCCGTGCTGCACGTGCGCGAGGGCCGGGAGACGCGCCTGATCCGGCGCACGGGGCCGGCGCTGGGGCTGGCGCTGGATGCGCGCTTCCAGGAGGAGCGGCTCCAGCTGGCGCCGGGCGATCGAATGCTCCTCTACACCGATGGGCTCCTCCCGTCGGGGACGGAGCAGGAGCTGGAACGGCTCAAGCGGGTGCTCTCCATGCCGCTCTCCGGCGCGCAGGAGATGCTGGGAGAGCTGCGCGGTGGCGCCGCCGCGGACCCGGACCCGGACGACGTGACCCTCCTCCTGATCGACGCGCACGCCGGCCTCTCCTCGTTCGACAACGGCGCCGCGAGCCCCAACCTGGCCGGCTCGGGCGCGGCGCGGCCGGGCGGCGAGGTCGTCTTCTACGGGGAGACGGAGGACGCCGTGCACCTCGCGCTGCGCGGCCGGGCCACCTGGATGCACTGCGACGCCTTCTACGAAACCGCGCGTGCCGTACTGGAGGAGGGGCGGCCGCTGGTGCTGGACCTCTCCGGCTGCGACTACCTGGACAGCACCTGCCTCGGCACGGTGCACGAGTTGGTCGGCCGGGGCCGCGTGGTGCTCGCGGGGGTGACGCCTGCGGTGCGCGCGCTCTTCGAAGAGCTGAGCATGGATAGGGTGCTGGCCGGCATCCGCGAGGACATTACCGCCGTGCCCGAGCTCTACGCGCTGAGCACCCGGCACGACGACCCGGCGGCGTGGCGTGAGCGGATTCTGCACGCGCACGAGGCGCTCTCGGGGCTGAGCGAGCACAACCGCGAGGAGTTCCGGGGGGTGGTCGAGTCGCTGCGCGGGGAATTGGGCGGCGGATGATCGCCTACGCAGATCCCCGCCTGGTCCGCGCGCCGATGAACCCGCTCCTCAAGCAAGGTGCGGCCGGCACCGCGACTTCAACAAAACCCGAGCCGGCGGCCCCTCAGCCCTGCCGCTTCAGCGGCTGCCAGCCCGCGAACTTGGGGTAGTGCCGCTGCACCACCGGGCCGTCGAAATCCCAGGCGATGCATTTGCCCAGGTGGTAAGGCGGCGCAGCGTTTTCAGGCTCGGGCAGGCCGGCTTGCCTGCGCAGGCGGTCGCGGTAAGCGGGAATGGTCTGGTAGGCCGCGGTCGCCATGTTGAACAGCAACTCGCGCAGGTGCGTGCAACCCTTGATGCCGCCCAGCGCCCGCTCGATGGCCTGGCGCCAGCCCGGCCCCATGGTCACACCCACCATCTGCTGCATCGGGTCATTGCCCTGCTGGCATTCGCCAAAGGGCGTGTGGTCCATCGAACTGGCGATCTCGCGGATCGTCAGGGTGTCATCCACCGTCGCCCTAATCGCCATGCCGTGAAGTGGCGTGCCCGGCGGCAGTTCGCCCTGTTCAAAGCGGTCCAGCGCATAGGTCTTGGTGTCGGTCAATTCAGCCTCGATGTCCCACAGGCCGTCCTCGCGGTGATAGCCGCGAAAGACGACGGCGCGCGTGTGCAGGTGGGATCGGGCTTGGGGTGCGGGGAGTGGCATAAGAGACTTCGTTGGACGGGAAAGTATGATTTTCCCAGAATGCCCGCACTGGTGCAGCCAGCCGCCAGGTTCCCGGGCTGATCGATCAGTGAGAGAGGAAAACCGCCATGCCTTACCTGCAACTTGACGTCAACGGCCGTTACCCCGTGGACCAGAAGAAGGCCCTGGCCCGCAAGCTGTGCGACAGCTACGCCGCCATGATGAAGGTGGACATCCGCCGCATCAGCATTGCCATCCGCGAATGCGGCGACGGCGGCGTGTGGCGCACCATCGACGGCGAGCCCACGCCGGTCTCGGTGCTGATGTGCGACATCCGCAAGGGCCGCCCGCCCGAGTTGCGGATGGAGCTGGCCAAGCAGCTGATCAACGACTGCGTCGAAGTACTGGGCCTGCGCGAAGACCGGCTGAACGTGGAGTTCACCCAGCACACGGGCGACGAGATGTACCACCCGACGCTGGGCGGCTACAGCCCGGAGTGGTCGGCGGACGAGGGATAGTGCGTTTCGATACAAGCTGCACCGAGCGGGGTGGGTCTGGCCTTCGTTTTCCTGTGGTTCTGTTCGCCCTGACACTGGCGGTAAGCCCGGCGCACATCTACATGCTGCTGCAGCCCGGGGGGTTTCCTTCTGTGCCGTACTGGCGCTGGTATTACGGCTGCCAGTAGAGGTGGCGTTGCTGACGCTGATTGCATGAAAAACTTACACGGCTCGGCTATTGGAGATCAATTGGAATTTGACCCCGAATACTTAGGTTTCAACGATCACTGGAGTCGGTGAGGTAGCGGTAAAACCGGCAGTGAGGGCGTTGTCCCCCGATCGAGGGATGGGCCTGCTGGCAAATTTCTTCTAGACTCACCTAATCGCGACTGCCAGGGATCAGGCTGTGCTCCCACCACCTGGAGCGCGAACGCGGAGTCATATCAATGAGAAGGCCACCGTACTTAAACCACATATCCATGCAGCATGGGGGGAAAGGTATCCCCTATGGAGGTTCTGGTATTCTGCGAGAGGACGGAGACGCAAACTATGGCTTCAAAGACCTAAAGTCGAAGCCCGAGCTGCTAGTCTCAATTCCAGAACTCTCACGCGACCGCGCACTGATGGACTTAGTCTGCGCGATCAACCTCGAGGAAACTGGCCTATTCTCCGTTGGCTGTGTAAGCGATCAGACAAAAGATGAGAGCGGCTTTCGCGATTCGGGCTATGTTGAGATTTGCATCAACTCAGCGTCCGCAATCTCTGATGCTCGTTCGTATTTCACACTTTGGTTCCACTTCGAGAACCTGCTTCACCAAAGCGCATTCAATGCGCGAGTGGCGTTTGACTGGGAACTCGAACTGGCTACGTTCTATGAGATCGACGTGACTGGCTTCACCTGTTCGATCTTTGTCAATACGGACTACTCGAAGACCAAGGAAGAGGCCGATGCCAATTGGTCCGCCGCTTTAGCGATCTTGGCAAAGTTCTTGAGTAGCGTCCCGCAAGCACGCACAGATCAGCTCTTTAGGCCACCTAGCCCGTCGCAGCGGGGCGCAGATCCATTGAAGTCGCCCCCACCCCTTAATTGAGAGATGGCATTCATGAACGCCGCTGAAACTGTCCTTGCCGCCCTGGGCGGGGCCACCATCTTGGTCGGTGCTGCGGCTTGGCTGGCCCGATCGCTGATTGGTCAACTCTTGTCGAGGGATCTGGAGAGCTTTAAGTCTGAGCTCTCCTCAGCTACCGCCGTCTCCGTTGAGAGAACGAAACACGAGCTGCAGCTCGCCGCACAAGAGCGAAACCTCTTGCTGACGAAGCTGCATGAAAAACGGGCGCAGGTGATTGCGGAACTGTATGGGCTTCTGGTGGAGGCACAGTGGGCCGCGCAGGACTTCGCATCTCCTATGGAATGGGCAGGCGAGCCGAACAAGCGCGAAAAGTACGCTACTGCTCTGACCAGGGCTACCGACTTCTATCGATTTTTTGATAAGAATCGGATATACCTGCCGAAGGATTTGTGCTCGAATCTCGACGAGTTCCTGAGGGCGATGCGATCGAAGGTTATTGGGTTCGGCGTTTACCTATCGCGAGAGGAAGAGCACATGGCCGACGCCGCTATAGAGAAGAAGCACGACGCTTGGGGCAAAGCATCCACCTACTTCGACGAAGAAGCGCCAAAGACACGTGAGGCGCTTGAAGCAGCACTCCGCCATCTCATTGGCGTTGTGGAGCGCGGTAACACGTAAGGCTGGTAAGCAATGAACTCCGACGAACTCACAGTCCGGCACTACCTGAAGTCTCGCTTCGAGACAACGTTTGAAGAAAGAGTGCAACGTGCGCTTGAAGTCCGTCAGCAATCCATCGTTCCTCATCATCACTTCACTTGGGCGTCAACCGAGTGCATCTATCTTTACCGGGACGGCTACTTCATGGCTACTGCGATGGCAACGCAAGCGCTGAATGAAGGGCTCATTCGCTTCATCACTGAACGAAACGGTATCCCTCCGAATCAAGAGCCCGGTGTGCTCGTCGATCTATTCGCTAGCAAGAACATCATTTCGACTGCTTGCGCCGACGCTATGCGCCGCATTCTGCGAAGCTTTCGCAACGACTTCCACCACCTCAACCCGTCCATTTCGAAGGTTCCAGTCCAAGCGATTGCGAAGCGCAATATCGAAGACATTGCCTCCATTGAAAAAGAGATATTTGAGCACTCTTACCAAGACGGGAAGATCAACCCTAGGCACGAGAAATACTGGGACGTCACGCCTCAAGGCACGATGCTGGTTAACTTACGCCCTGGATGACATGACGCCCAACCCATCAATCCACCGGAGCTGCGCAAGAAGCCGCGCAGCCCGGTGATTTCAGACGTTGAACGACTGCTACCCCCGGCAATATCTCCGTGGAACGTAATACCTTTTTGGGAGCGGTACTTACCGTTCTGGGTGGCAGGGCCGACCTCTACCGGTAGCGGTCGCACTCATGCTTTCGTCTAAAAGGCTTAGATCCGTTAAGACAGTCCGCCGCGCCGTCATTTACCATCCAATAAACATCCACTTGGATGGTGTTAAGATGGCCAAATGCCAAAACCCAGCAAAACATCGCAAATTGCAACGCCCAAGCCGGTCGACGAAAAGATCACGATCAACCTCGGCTGTGTTGACCTTGGCCAGATTGACTTGCTGGTGCAGGAAGGGTTTTACGCGAACCGGACCGACCTGATCCGCACGGCAATTCGCAACCAGCTCACCACGCACAGCGAGGTCGTGCGCCAGGTCGTTTCGCGCAAGACGCTGGTGCTGGGAATCCAGCACTACACCGAGGCGGACCTGCTGGCCGTGCAGGCGGCCGGGGAGAAGTTGCAGATCCGCGTGCTGGGGCTGGCCACGATCGCGCCCGAGGTATCGCCCGCGCTGGCGCTCGCCACCATCGAATCGCTGACCGTGCTGGGCGCCCTGCATGCAAGCCCCGCCGTCAAAGCCGCGCTCGTGCAGCGTATCCGCTAATACAGCGAATACAGCGAATACAGCGAGTCAACGAATCCACGAATCGAACCGAAAGAAGCTGATGACCCCTGATTTTCAACGCCTGATGAAGGATGCCGCCCAGCTCACCCGTGCGGGCGACCTGCAAGCCGCCACTGCCGCAATCCAGGCCGCGCTGGGCGGCGGTGTGGCAGCAGCAACAGCAGCCGCACAAGACCTGCGCGACGTGATCGACGTTGCGGCGCGCGAGGTGACCGACTCCGCGCGGGCATTTGACGACGAGGCGCCACTGGCGCCGGTCCGCGACGCACTCGACGCAGGCCGCTTCATTGCCGGCAGCCATGGCGACGCGTCGGGTCACCGGGACTTCAAGCTCTACATTCCGCCGGGCGCCGGCGAGCGCCCGTTGCCGCTGGTCGTGATGCTGCACGGCTGCACCCAGAACCCGGACGATTTTGCGGCGGGCACCGCCATGAACGATGCGGCGCTGGCGCAGGGCTTTTTTGTACTGTACCCGGCGCAGTCGCAGCAGATGAATCCGCAGCGATGCTGGAACTGGTTCAAACACAGCCACCAGGCCCGCGGGCGCGGTGAGCCGGCGCTGCTGGCCGGCATGACGCGCGAGGTGATGGCGCGCCATGCGATTGACCCGAACCGCGTCTATGTGGCGGGCCTGTCTGCGGGCGGCGCCATGGCCGCCATCCTGGGCGACGCCTACCCTGACCTGTATGCCGCGGTGGGCGTGCACTCGGGGCTGGCGGCCGGCATCGCAACAGACCTGTCGTCGGCGCTGGGCGCGATGAGGGGTGGCGGCACCCAAGTGCGCGCCGATGCAAGCGGCGTGGCGACCATCGTTTTTCACGGCGATGCCGATACCACAGTGCACCCAGGCAACGGCGAGCAGGTCATCACGGCCAGTGTTGGCACGGCGGCCGCTGTCGAAGTCGAACAACTGAAAGGAACTGACGGCCGCGCGACCACGCGCCGCGTGCACCGCGCAGACGATGGCTCGGTGGTGGCCGAGCACTGGCTGGTGCACGGCGCGGCGCACGCCTGGTCCGGCGGCAGCGCAGAGGGTTCATATACCGATGCCCGTGGGCCGGATGCCAGCGCCGAGATGGTGCGGTTTTTTCTGGAGCATCCGCACCGCCAGGCACATTAAGGGCCCGTTCAGTTCATAACCTGCATAAGCCTGTCCTGACCTTGTCGAAGGGTCGAAGTGACGAAGCCCTTCGACCAGGCTCAGGGCGAACGGTAGCGAAGTGCCTTCAAGATTTATGAAAATCTCAATGACGCAAGTGGGCTATAAAGTGAAGGGCTGAAGAACGCAGCCTGCGAATCACGGAGACACCATGCCCACCAAAATCTCGGACATCCACATCGCCCAGGCCGATCCGCTGCCGGAGCCCCGGCTGCTGCGTGACGAACTGCCGACGGGCGACACCGAAGCCGAATTCATCGCCGCGTCGCGCGCCGCCACCCGCAACATATTGCGCGGACTCGATGACCGGCTGCTGGTGGTCGTGGGCCCCTGCTCTATCCACGAGCCCGAGTCGGCGCTCGAGTACGCTGCGCGGCTGCGCCAGGAAGCAGCGCGCCTTGGCGAATCGCTGCTGCTGGTGATGCGCGTTTACTTCGAAAAGCCGCGCACGCGCATGGGCTGGAAGGGCCTGATCTATGACCCGGGGCTAGACGGCCAGGGCGACATTGGCGAAGGCCTGCGCCATGCGCGGCGCATTTTGCTCGAATGCGCGCAGCTGGGCGTACCCGCGGCCTCTGAAATCCTGGACCTGGTGACGCCGCAGTATTACGCCGAGCTGCTGACCTGGGGCGCGATTGGCGCCCGCACGGTAGAAAGCCCGCTGCACCGGCAGATGGCTTCGGCCCTGTCGGCGCCCGTGGGTTTCAAGAACGCCACCAACGGCAGCGTGGGCGCGGCCATTGATGCCATCCACGTCGCCGCCCAGCCGCACCGCTTTCCGACCATCTCGCTCGAAGGCCGGGCCATGGTCATCACGACCACCGGCAACCCCGATGGGCACCTGGTGTTGCGCGGCGCCAGTGATGGACCGAACTACGATGCCGCCAGCGTCCAGCGCGCCACCGAAGCCCTTGAGAAATCCGGCCTGCCGCCCCGTCTGGTGATTGACTGCAGCCACGGCAACAGCAACAAGGACTATTCCCGGCAGCCCGCCGTGGCGGCCGACATTGCGCAGCAGGTGGCCGGCGGCTCGACCGGCATCTGCGGCCTGATGATTGAAAGCCACCTGGTCGAGGGCCGGCAGGACATCGTCGATGGCCGCAAGGGCCTGCACTATGGGCAAAGCGTGACCGACGCCTGCATCGGCTGGGAGGCGACCGTGGCCGTGCTGGAGCAGCTGGCGGCGGCCGTGCGCCAGCGCCGGGCGGGCGCCATCAAGTAATTTGCCGGCGCGCCTCCCGGCGTATAGGATGAGCAGCATGAGCCTCATGTTGCGCGCGCTGACCCTTTGCGTCGCCCTGGCCACCCTGGCCGCCCCGGGCACGATGATGGCTGCGCAGCCGCTGCCTGTGGCCGGGCCGCCTACGCCACTAACTCCACCTACTATTACGCGGCTGCAGGCGCGCAAGGCGATCGAGCACTCCGAGCCCGCCGTCCGGCGCGCTGCCGTCGTGCGCCTGGGCGAAGTCGGCGTCATGGCCGATGCCGACCGGCTCGTTGCCCACCTGGGAGATGATGACGCGCCGGTGCGCGAACTCGCCGAAGCTGCGCTGTGGCAGATCTGGAGCCGCTCGGGCGACCGCGCGATCGATGCCCTGCTCCTGCGCGGCGTCCAGCAGATGGAAGCGCACCAACTGGTCGAGGCGGTGGCCACGTTTTCAGAGGTCATCCGCAGAAAGCCCGCCTTTGCCGAGGGCTGGAACAAACGTGCCACCGCTTACTACTTGCTTGGCCAGTACGAGCTGTCGATCAAAGACTGCGACGAAGTCATGAAACGCAACCGCCACCATTTCGGGGCGCTCTCGGGCTATGGGCAGATCTACCTGGCGCTGGGTGACCCCGACCGCGCCCAGCCCTACCTTGAGCGCGCGCTGAAGGTGAACCCGAACATGGCTGCGGTGGCGGCGACCATCCTGATGATCGAGCGGCACCGCGAGGCAAGGCTGCGCCGCACGATCTGAATCCAGCCCCTTTGCGGCTACTTCGCAAGCAGGCCATCCATTGCAGGCATGCGCCCTAAAATGGTCCGCTCACCGTCAACAAGCCCCTGGAGCCCGCGATGATCGTCGAACGCATCTGGACCGGTAACGCCTACCGCAACTTCAATTACCTGATCGCCTGCCCCGAAACCGGCGAGGCACTGGCCATCGACCCGCTGGACCATGAAAAGACGCTGGCCACCGCCAAGGTCAAGGGCTGGCAGATCACGCAGATTCTCAACACCCACGAGCACCACGACCACACCGGCGGCAACGCGGCCGTGATTGCGGCCACCGGCGCCAAATTGATCGCCCACCACAAGGCCGGCGGGCGTATTGCGGGCGTGGACCGGGGCGTGAAGGCCGGCGACGTGATCAAGGTCGGCAAGACCGTCGAGCTGGAATGCCTGGACACGCCCGGCCACACGATGTGCCACATCTGCCTGCGCTCGCACACCGACCAGCCGGCGCTGTTTTCGGGCGACACGCTGTTCAATGCGGGCGCCGGCAATGTGCACAACGGCGGCGACGTCAACGCGCTGTATGCCACCTTTGAGGAACAGCTGGCCCGGCTGCCGGACAACACCCTGGTCTATCCGGGCCACGACTACATCGAGAACAACCTCCGGTTCACCCTGGCGCGCGAGCCCGACAACACCACCGCGAAAGCCCTGTTGCCCAGCGTGACTGACCATGAGCCCGCGAAGTCGGCCGTTACCACGCTCGCGCAGGAAAAGCTGATCAACACCTTCTTGCGCCTGAACAGCCCCAGCCTCATTGCCAAACTGCGCGAGAGCTTTCCCGACCTGCCGGACGAACCCGATGCGAAGACGGTGTTTACCAGGCTGCGGGAGCTGCGCAACCAGTGGTGACCGGAGGAATGACAGACACGCCAGGCACAACAGACACGAGCCGCAACATGCAGCAGGACCAGCATCTCAGGACACGCATCGAGGAGACGCTGCGCGCCTTCACGCTGCAGGTGGCCGCGCGCGACCAGCAGCATGCGGCGGCGGTGGCCGTGGTCATCACGGACGAAGGCCATGGCGCCGAACTGCCGGGTTTCCCGCAGCATGCGGCGTGGAGCACCCAGGCGGCCCTGCTGCTGACGCGGCGCACCCGCCACCTGCGCAAGCATGCGGGGCAATGGGCGCTGCCCGGAGGGCGCATCGACGCCGGCGAAACAGCAGAGCAGGCGGCCCTGCGCGAATTGGCCGAAGAGGTGCACCTGGAACTCGATGCCAGCTCCATCCTGGGCCGGCTCGATGATTTTGTGACCCGCTCGGGTTTTGTGATCACGCCGGTCGTCGTCTGGGCCGGCGCGGCGCAGCACATTCGGCCCAATCCGGCCGAGGTGGCCAGCATTCACCGCATTCCCATCGCGGAGTTTCTGCGCGCGGACGCACCCATGCTGGCCGATGAAGGACACGGCGCGCATCCGGTGCTGCGCATGCCGGTCGGCGACCACTGGATTGCGGCGCCGACGGCGGCGATCATCTACCAGTTTCGCGAGGTCTGCATCGAGGAGCGGCCCACCCGTGTGGCGCATTTCGAGCAGCCGGCGTTTGCCTGGAAATAGGCGCCGACACTCCGCCGACAACCCGCCCACAGCCCACCGACAGCCGCGCCCTCACAGCGCGAGCCGTCCGCGCTGCCCGCCCGGCGAACGCTTTCAACCCGGCGCAAACGCCATGAACCGCTGCAATGCAGGACTGGCCGCCCCGGCAGCCCACACCAGGCTCGTCTCACAGCCCGGCACCACCTGCCCCTTGCCCCTTTTGAGTTCCCGGTACACCACGCCCGGCCGCTGGAACTGCCGCACACTGTCGGGCACCCAGGCCACGCCCAGGCCTGCGGATACGAGATTGACGATGGTTTGCATCTGGATGGCCTCCTGGGCCACGCGCGGCAGATGGCCAGCCGCGTGGTACAGGGCAAAAATCGCGTCGTAGAGCGAAGGCAGGATGTGCCGCGGAAAAATCACCAGCGGCTGCTCCAGCAAGTCCTGCAGTACCAGCCCGGGCTTGCCAGCCAGCACGCTTTGTTCCGGCACGGCCAGCACCAGCGGATCCTGCGAGATGCGCCGGCAAACCAGGCCGGGGGGTGCAAAGCCGGGCGAGTGCAGCATGAAGCCGGCGTCGATCTCGCCGCGCTCCAGGGCCTGAAGCTGCACATCGCCGGTGGCCTCAATCAGCTCCAGCTGCACCTTGGGATAGCGCTCGCGAAAGGTCCGCACCCAGCGCGGCAGCAAATCAAAACCCACCGTTGACACAAAGGCCAGCCGCAAGCGCCCTGCTTCGCCATCGGCCGTGGCGCGCGCATACACGGGCAAGGCCTGGGCACGCGCGAGCAGGTCGCGCGCCTCGGGCAGCAGCGCGGCCCCCGCCGCGGTCAGCCGCACGCTGCGCTTGGTGCGGTCGAACAGCTTCAGGCCCAGCATCGCCTCAAGATGGGCAATGGCCTGCGTCAGCGGCGGCTGGGTCATGTTCAGGCGCAGGGCGGCACGGCCGAAATGAAGCTCGTCGGCAACGGCTGCAAACTGGCGCCACAGGCGAAGCTCGATCAAGGGAGGGTTGCGGGATTCGCCACCTACGGCAGGAACGGAATGAGCTGAATGAGCGAAATGGGCTGAATCTGTCATATGCCATACATATTAATACAGCACAAATAATGGATTGGAAAGAATCAATCAAAACACGCATACTCGGCTTTCCGGTAGAAATATCCTCGCGTATATCCTCGCGTATATCCTCGCGTATATCCTCACGTATATCCTCACGTATAGCCCCACGTACTCCGCCCTGCCCGCATGTGACATCCGGCGCGGCAACAACCTCACAACCTCACGAGACATCCATGGAAACCAAGACCATTCAGCTCAATCCCCGCAGCAAAAACATCACCGAAGGCAAATCGCGCGCGCCCAACCGCTCGATGTACTACGCCATGGGCTATGAAGAGGCCGATTTCAAGAAGCCCATGGTTGGCGTGGCCAACGGCCACAGCACCATCACCCCCTGCAACAGCGGCCTGCAAAAGCTGGCAGATGCGGCCATTGCCGGCATCGAAGAAGCCGGCGGCAACGCCCAGGTGTTCGGCACGCCCACCATTTCCGACGGCATGGCCATGGGCACCGAGGGCATGAAGTACTCGCTGGTGAGCCGCGAAGTGATCTCCGACTGCATCGAAACCTGCGTGCAGGGCCAGTGGATGGACGGCGTGCTGGTGGTTGGCGGCTGCGACAAGAACATGCCCGGCGGCCTGATGGGCATGCTGCGCGCCAACGTGCCGGCCATTTATGTCTACGGCGGCACCATTTTGCCGGGCAGCTACAAGGGCAAGGACCTTAACATCGTCAGCGTGTTTGAAGCCGTCGGCGAAAACGCAGCGGGCCGCATGAGCGATGAAGACCTGCTGCAAATCGAGCGCCGCGCCATTCCCGGTACCGGCAGCTGCGGCGGCATGTACACGGCCAACACCATGTCCAGCGCTTTTGAGGCGCTCGGCATTTCGCTGCCCTACTCCAGCACCATGGCCAATCCGCACGACGAGAAAATGAACTCGGCCAAAGAGTCCGCCAAGGTCCTGGTCGAGGCCATCAAGAAAGACATCAAGCCGCGCGATATCGTCACGAAAAAAGCCATTGAAAACGCGGTCGCCGTGATCATGGCCACGGGCGGCTCGACCAATGCCGTGCTGCACTTTCTGGCGATTGCGCATGCCGCCGGGGTGGACTGGACAATCGACGACTTCGAACGCGTGCGTCAGAAAACGCCGGTGCTGTGCGACCTGAAGCCGTCCGGCAAATACCTGGCCGTGGACCTGCACCGCGCCGGCGGCATTCCTCAGGTCATGAAGATCCTGCTGGCGGCCGGCCTGCTGCATGGCGACTGCCTGACGATCACCGGCCAAACCATTGCCGAGGTGCTGAAGGATGTGCCCGACGCGCCGCGCGCCGACCAGGACGTGATTCGCCCCATCAGCAACCCCATGTATGCCCAGGGCCATCTGGCCATCCTGAAGGGCAACCTCTCGCCTGAAGGCTGCGTGGCCAAAATCACCGGTCTGAAAAACCCGGTCATGACGGGCCCGGCCCGCGTATTTGACGACGAGCAGTCGGCGCTGGCCGCCATCCTGGCCGGCAAAATCAAGGCGGGCGACGTGATGGTGCTGCGCTACCTCGGCCCCAAGGGCGGTCCGGGCATGCCTGAAATGCTGGCGCCCACCGGTGCGCTGATTGGTGCCGGGCTCGGCGAAAGCGTGGGCCTGATCACCGACGGCCGCTTCTCCGGCGGCACCTGGGGCATGGTGGTTGGCCATGTGGCCCCCGAAGCCGCCGCGGGAGGCAACATCGCCTTCATCAACGAGGGCGACTCCATCACCATTGACTCAAAACAGTTGCTGCTGCAACTGAACATCAGCGACGCGGAGCTGGAAAAACGCAAGGTCGGCTGGAAGGCGCCGGCACCGCGCTACAACCGCGGCGTGCAGGCCAAGTTTGCCTTCAATGCCTCGAGTGCCAGCAAGGGCGCGGTGCTGGACGACTATTGATGCCAGCTGACCTGTAAAACAAAAAAAGAGCCCGTAAGTCACAGACTTCACGGGCTCTTTACTTTGGTAACAGGGCAACGCTTAGGGGAACTCCTGGCGGCCCGAAATACAGTTATTTTCGTTTTTTGAGCATGCCCATGGCATCGCGCTGCTTGTCAATGCGGTCCTGCTTGCGCTTGGCCATCTTGTCAACTTCCTTCTGCTTGGTATAGCCCGAAGCGTCCGCCCAGGCCCACCAGGCCACCGCCAGCGCAAACGGCGACAGCACGATCCACCAGCTCCAGGCTGCGACCGGGTCTATTTCCAGGTACTTCATCACCAGGCCAACAATGCCGATCAATAACAAATACATGGGTAACTCCTGAGGATTTTGAGGGGAAAGCGGCCGGGTATTCCCCTGCAACACGGGGTCAACCGGCATCACTACAATCGCGTTAGTTGACTGTAACTGAATCTATAACTCTCCCTCACGAGGACAATCCATGAAACGCATTCTTTTGGCAATCGCTTCCGTGGCTACCGGCTTTGCCGTATCGACTCCCGCGCTGGCAGACCTGCAGCTGGCAACCGCCAAGAATTGCATGGCGTGCCACGCTGTCGACAAAAAACTGGTGGGCCCTTCGTACAAGGATGTGGCCGCCAAATACGCCGGCCAGAAAGACGCGGCCGACAAGCTCGCAGCCAAAGTCATCAAGGGCGGCTCGGGCGTGTGGGGCCCCGTGCCCATGCCGGCCAATGCGCAGGTCACCCCTGACGAGGCCAAAAAGCTGGTGGCCTGGATCCTGGCACAAAAGTAATTCTGGCTCACGACCTGCCCCGCATTGGCGGGTACCGGCAAATGAAAATGAAAAAGGCCCGTCAAATGACGGGCCTTTTTTGTGGGCGCTACGGGGTGACCGTACGGCCGACCAGCCCGATGGGCATTGGTCAGTCTCATTAGTCAGTAGTGAGTGGTCAGTGGTCGGCCGGTACCGACCCCTCTCAAGGATCTCTCAAAGCCTCCTCAGAAACCTCTCAAAGGTTTTCAGACAGCTGATCGAGAATGGCGGGGTTTTCCAGCGTCGAGGTGTCCTGCGTGAGGGCCTCACCCTTGGCAATGCCACGCAGCAGGCGGCGCATGATTTTGCCGCTGCGCGTCTTGGGCAGGTTATCGCCAAACCGGATGTCCTTGGGCTTGGCAATCGGGCCAATCTCCTTGCCGACCCAGTCGCGCAGCTCCTTGGCAATCGCCTTGGCTTCATCGCCCGTGGGCCGCGAGCGCTTGAGCACCACAAACGCCACGATCGCCTCGCCGGTCAGGTCATCAGGACGGCCCACCACGGCAGCCTCTGCCACCAGGGTTGAGTGCGCCACCAGTGCCGATTCGATTTCCATGGTGCCCATGCGATGGCCCGACACATTGAGCACATCGTCAATCCGGCCGGTGATGCGGAAGTAGCCGTTGTCGGCATTGCGCACCGCGCCGTCGCCGGCCAGGTACATCGTGCCGCCCATCTCCTCCGGAAAGTAGCTCTTCTTGAAACGCTCGGGGTCGTTCCAGATGCCGCGAATCATGGACGGCCATGGGCGTTTGACCACCAGCAGGCCACCCGAGCCGTTGGGCAAGTCCTTGCCGGTTTCATCGACGATGGCAGCCATGATGCCGGGCAGCGGCAAGGTGCAGCTTCCGGGCACCAGCGGCGTCGCGCCAGGCAGCGGCGTGATCATGTGCCCGCCCGACTCGGTTTGCCAGAAGGTATCCACGATCGGGCAGCGCTCGCCACCAATGTTTTTGTAGTACCACATCCAGGCCTCGGGGTTGATGGGTTCGCCCACCGTGCCCAGAATGCGCAGGCTGCTCAGATCCGAGCGGGCCGGGTGTATTTTTTCATCGCCTTCAGCGGCCTTGATCAGCGAACGGATGGCGGTGGGCGCGGTGTAGAAAATCGTGACCTTGTGCTTCTCGATCATCTGCCAGAACCGGCCGGCGTTCGGGTAAGTCGGAATGCCTTCAAAGATGACCTGCGTCGCACCAGCCGCCAGCGGACCATATGCCACATAGGTGTGGCCGGTGATCCAGCCGATGTCGGCGGTGCACCAGAACACATCAGCGGGCTGGATGTCGAAGGTCCAATCCATGGTGAGCTTGGCCCATAGCAGGTAGCCGCCAGTGCTGTGCTGCACGCCCTTGGGCTTGCCGGTGGAGCCCGACGTATAGAGGATAAACAGCGGGTGCTCGGCGCCCACAAATTCCGGTTCGCAGGTGGCTGCGGCCTTGGCCGTGATCTCGTGCATCAGGCTGTCGCGCCCGGCCACCATGTTGCAGGCCGTGGCGGTGCGCTGGTAGACCACCACGTTCTTGATCGACTCGCAGCCGCCCATGGCAATGCCTTCGTCCACAATCGCCTTGAGCGGCAACTCCTTGCCGCCGCGCAACTGGTAGTTGGCCGTAATGACAGCGGCAGCACCAGCGTCCTGGATACGCTCCTGCAGGCTCTTGGCCGAAAAACCACCGAACACCACCGAGTGCGTGGCGCCAATGCGGGCGCAGGCCTGCATGGCCACCACGCCTTCAATGGTCATCGGCATGTAAATAATGACGCGGTCGCCCTTTTTCAGCCCCAGGTCCTTGAGCGCACTGGCAAACTGGCTGACTTTCGCATGCAGCTCCTTGTAGGTGACATGGGTCGCCTTGCCATCGTCGCTCTCGAAAATAATGGCCTTCTTGTTCTCCGTCGGGGTGCCAAGATGGCGGTCCAGGCAGTTGTAGGAGGCGTTCAGTTCGCCATCGGCAAACCATTGGTAAAACGGTGCATTGGACTCGTCCAGAACCTGGGTGAAAGGTTTTTTCCAGCTGAGATTGTCCTTGGCCAGCCTGGCCCAGAAGCCGTCAAAATCCTCGTCGGCCTCCCGGCACATCGCGTTGTAAGCCTCCATGCCGGAAATGCGGGCGGCCTTGACGATGGCTGGGCTGGGCGGGAACACGCGGTTTTCAACCAGCACGGACTCGATGTTGGACGGGGCGGAACTCATTGCTTTTGTCTCCTGTTTGTCATTGGGATGCGTGATACTGTCGATACTGTCATATCTCGCACTTACAAGCCACTGACTGGCTTGAACCTTACAACATTCCGCAAAGCGGAGGGTCTTCGCTGCACCCCTCCCGCTACCTTACAATTTTCCAACCTTTCAGTCACGCGCCCCATGTCAGAACCCGCACAAACAAAACCAATTTCGCTTCGTCCGCTTCCTAATTCAACGCCGCTTCGTCCCCTTCCCAACCTGATTTTCGCAAGCCGCTGGCTGCAATTGCCGCTTTACCTGGGCCTGATTGCGGCTCAAGCCGTCTATGTGGTTCACTTCCTGGTGGAGCTCGCGCACCTGATCGAGGCTGCGTTTGGCAGCGAGACGGCCCTGCAGGCGCTGATCACCAGCATTGGCTACAAGACGGCCACCCCGATTGCCGCCCTGAACGAGACAGTCATCATGCTGGTGGTGCTGGCCCTGATTGACGTGGTCATGATCTCCAACCTGCTGATCATGGTGATTGTGGGCGGCTATGAAACCTTTGTGAGCCGCATGAACCTGGAAGGCCATCGCGACCAGCCTGAATGGCTGAGCCATGTGAATGCGTCCGTGCTCAAGGTCAAGCTGGCCACGGCCATCATCGGCATCAGCTCGATTCACCTGCTCAAGACCTTCATCAATGCGGACAACTACAGCGACCGCGTGCTGATTGCACAGACCGCCATCCACATCACCTTCCTGCTGTCAGCGTTGGCCATTGCCTACACCGACAAGGTGATGTCGGCCATTGCGGCCCAGCGCCACTGAAGACGCAGGGCCGCAAGGCCTTGCCTCATTCCGCCGACGGGGCAATCCGGCCGAAGCTGGCAACGCGGCTCGGTGTGGTTGCCGGCAGCACGGCCTTTTCCATCTCGGCACGCCGCATCGGGCGCAGCACATACCAGGCCATCAGCGCCGCGATCGCGTTCATGACGCTGCCAACAATGAACACGGCGTGCCAGTTGCCCGTCATTGCGGTGAGCACGCTGGACAGCGGAACCAGCAGCGACGCCGTGCCTTTGGCGGTGTAAAGCAAGCCGGCGTTGGAAGCGGCGTACTTGGAGCCAAAGGTATCGGCACAGGTCGAGGGAAAGAGGCTGTAGATCTCGCCCCAGGCGAAGAACACCATGCCCGTCAGGATCACGAAGGCGATCGGGTTGTGGCCGAACTGGTACAGCGCCAGGATGCCGATCGATTCGATGCCAAAGGCGATCAGCATGGTCTTTTCACGGCCGATCTGGTCCGACACCCAACCGAAGAAAGGACGGGTGAGCCCGTTGAGCACGCGGTCGATGGCCAGGGCGAACGTGAGCGCAGGCAGCACCAGGCCCATGATGCTGACGGGCACGTCACCGACGTGGAAATCCTTGGCGATGGGGCCGAGCTGGGCCGTAGCCATCAGGCCACCGGCCGCCACCATCACGAACATGACGTACATCACCCAGAACACCGGTGAGCGCAGGACTTCGGACGGCTTGTAGTCGCGCCGGCTCTGCTGCACATTGATCGTGGAGATCGAACTGCTCTTGGCCAGATTCTCCGGTGCCCGCGTCAGCAGGAACGACACAACAAATACGACCGCCCCCTGGATGATGCCGAAATAGAGGAATGCGGCTTCATAGCCACTGCCCTTGATCATGGCCGAAATCGGGAGAATGGTGAGCGCGGAACCCGCACCGAAACCCGCGGCCGTCAGGCCGGCAGCCAAGCCGCGGCGGTCCGGAAACCACTTCAGGGCATTGCCGACGCAAGTGCCATACACCGCCCCGGCGCCAATGCCGCTGACCGCGGCGGCGACGTAGAGCAGCATCAACGAATCGGCGAACGAATTGAGCACCCAGCCCACGCCGCAAAGAATGCCACCGACCATGACCACCGGGCGCGGCCCGAAGCGGTCGACCAGGTAGCCTTCAATCGGCACGAGCCAGGTTTCAGTCAAAACGAAAATCGTGAAGGCAACCTGGATGGCGGCCTTGCTCCAGCCGTGCTTGTCGGCTATCGGGTTCACAAAAAGGGTCCAGCCGTATTGCAGGTTCGCGATCATCGCCATGCAGACGATGCCCATGAGAAGCTGCATCCAGCGATGTGCGCTGGACGGCGCGGTAAGTGCCTTGTTGGCGTATGTCATTCATGTCTCCTGTCGCTTTTGTACCGTGGAAATTGCAATCGGAATTGCAATGGCTAATGGTGTTGTTGTTGTCGGCCGATTGTCAGAGCGTGATTTCAAAAGCCCCTTGACCACGATCAATTTTGGAAAATTTTTACGCGATGTTGCATGCGATACGAATACGGCAGGGCCGAACAAGGCACAGTCCATTGCAGTGGACTTCATTGCAGTGAACCTGATTCGTGAAATTGGAGGGCGTAACAAACGCGGAGCCGAGCCTGGCGCGCAATGCGTGGATCAGCAAACGCCCGGCGTTGCACCGGGCCTGGGAAGCACTTGGAAAAAGAAGCCGCGCAACGCAGCCTGCCGCCGCTGGCGCAGACCGGCCGACAGGAGGCAGTACTTAGCGGCTACGCAGTGCGCAGATGAAGATGTACAGCGGCGTGGCGGCGATCAACTCACGCAGCAAGTTGCGTACGCGTGCACCAAATGCGGGCTGGACAATCTTCGAATACAGGGCGAAGGTGATCATGATGTTCCCTTGGTGGTCAGAAGATTCCTGACCGTCAGCGCAATCATAGGGTAAACCCTATGACCCTGTCAATTGATCAAATGAGTCAAGGGGGCAACTGCCGAACCGGGTTGCCGCCAGCCTCAGCCCACCATGTTCTCAGGCCGCACCCAGGCGTCAAACTGCTCGCCCGTGACATAACCCGAGGCGAGCGCGGCATCGCGCAGCGTGCTCCCCTCCTTGTGCGCTTTTTTGGCAATGAACGCCGCCTTGTCATAGCCAATGTGAGGGTTGAGCGCTGTCACCAGCATCAATGACCGCTCCACCAGTTCGGTGATGCGCGCCCGGTTGGGCTCAATGCCGGCGGCGCAATGGTCGTTAAAGCTCACCATGCCGTCGGCCAGCAGGCGCACGCTCTGCAAAAAATTGTGCGCAATCATGGGCCGGAACACATTCAGTTCGAAGTTGCCCGATGCCCCGCCAAAGTTGATGGCCACGTCGTTGCCGAACACCTGCGCGGCCAGCATGGTGACCGCCTCGCTTTGCGTCGGGTTGACCTTGCCCGGCATGATGGATGAGCCGGGCTCGTTTTCCGGAATGCTCAGCTCCCCAATGCCGCTGCGCGGCCCGCTGGCCAGCCAGCGCACGTCATTGGCAATCTTCATCAGGCTGGCGGCCAGCGTCTTGAGCGCACCGTGCGCATGCACCAGCGCATCGGCAGCAGCCATCGCCTCGAATTTGTTGGGTGCCGTCACAAACGGCAGCCCGGTCAGGCTGGCCAGCTCGGCCGCTACCTTCTCGGCATAACCCTTGGGTGCATTCAGGCCGGTGCCCACCGCCGTGCCGCCCAGTGCCAGTTCATAGAGGTGCGGCAGTGCCGCGCCCACATGCCTTTCACCCTGCTCCAGTTGCGCCGCATAGCCCGAGAATTCCTGGCCCAGCGTCAGCGGGGTGGCGTCCTGCAGATGGGTTCGTCCAATCTTGACAATGTCACCAAAGTCGCTGGCCTTCTGGGCCAGCGTGGCGCGCAGCTTTGCGATGGCCGGCAACAGCCGGCGCGTGATGGCCTCGACCGCCGAGACATGCATGGCCGTGGGAAACACGTCGTTGGAGGACTGGCTGCGATTCACGTCGTCATTGGGGTGCACCAGCCGGCTTTCGCCACGCTCGCCGCCCAGCAGCTCGCTGGCGCGGTTGGCCAGCACTTCATTGACGTTCATATTGGTCTGGGTGCCCGAGCCGGTCTGCCAGACCACGAGCGGGAATTCGTCGGGATGCCGGCCTGCGATCACCTCATCGGCGGCGGCCACAATCGCCTCCGTCTTTTTTTCGCCCTGCAAACCCAACGCGTGGTTCACCCTTGCGGACGAACGCTTGATTTCCGCCAGCGCCCGGATAATTTCGCGCGGCTGCTGCTCGCCGGAGATGTCGAAATTCTGCAGGGAGCGCTGGGTTTGTGCCCCCCACAGCCGCTCGGACGCGACTTCAATCGGCCCAAAGGTGTCGTGTTCAGTACGTGTTTTGCTATGTGTGCTGCTATGTGTGCCGGTACGGGTTTTCATGGTCATTTCCTCATGGCGCAGGGCCACCTGTTCACACCTGTCAAAATACGGGGTTGCGGCTACCGTAGCACAGAGTGACCGCCCCGAAAAGACCGCCCCGAAAAAGCAACCCGGAAAAAGCCATTCCCCCACCCAAGCACCTGACCATGACGACCATCATCAAACAAGCCGACCTGATTGAATCCGTTGCCGCCGCCCTGCAGTACATCAGCTACTACCACCCCACCGACTACATCGCCCATCTGGCCCGTGCCTACGAGCGCGAACAGAGCCCGGCGGCCAAGGACGCGATTGCGCAAATCCTGACCAACAGCAAGATGAGCGCCACGGGCCAACGGCCGATCTGCCAGGACACCGGCATCGTCAATGTGTTTTTGAAGGTTGGCATGGACGTACGCTGGGAGGGTTTTACCGGCAGCGTGGACGACGCCATCAACGAAGGCGTGCGCCGCGGCTACAACCACCCCGACAACACTTTGCGCGCCTCCGTGGTGGCCGATCCCCAGTTCGACCGCAAGAACACCAAGGACAACACGCCCGCCGTGATCTTCACCGAGCTGGTGACCGGCAACACGGTTGAAGTCACGGTGGCAGCCAAAGGCGGCGGCAGTGAAAACAAGAGCAAGATGGTCATGCTCAACCCCGGCGACTCGGTGGTCGACTGGGTGCTGAAAACCGTGCCCACCATGGGCGCCGGCTGGTGCCCGCCCGGCATGCTGGGCATCGGCATCGGCGGCACCGCCGAAAAAGCCGTGCTGATGGCCAAGGAAAGCCTGATGGACGACCTGGACATGTATGAGCTGCAGGCCAAATCGTCTTCGGGTGCCAAACTGACCAAAACCGAAGAGCTGCGCCTCGAACTGTTCGAGAAAGTCAACGCGCTCGGCATTGGCGCGCAGGGCCTGGGTGGTCTCACCACCGTGCTCGACATCAAGATCAAGATGTACCCCACGCACGCGGCCAGCAAGCCCGTCGCCATGATCCCGAACTGCGCGGCCACGCGCCACGCGCATTTTGTGCTCGACGGCAGCGGCCCGGTTTACCTGGACCCGCCGTCGCTGGACCTCTGGCCCAATGTGAACTGGGAACCCGACTACAACAAGAGCAAAAAGGTCAACCTCAACACACTCACGAAGGAAGAAGTCGCCAGCTGGAAGCCCGGCGACACGCTGCTGCTGAACGGCAAGATGCTGACGGGCCGCGACGCCGCGCACAAGCGCATCGCCGACATGCTGCTCAAGGGCGAAAAGCTCCCGGTCGATTTCACCAACCGCGTGATTTACTACGTCGGCCCGGTGGACCCGGTCAAGGGTGAAGCGGTCGGCCCCGCCGGCCCGACCACCGCGACCCGCATGGACGGCTTCACCGAAATGATGCTGGCGCAAACCGGTTTGATTTCGATGGTGGGCAAGGCTGAGCGCGGCCCCGTCGCGATTGAGGCCATCAAGAAGCACCAGAGCGCTTACCTGATGGCCGTGGGCGGCGCCGCCTACCTGGTGTCCAAGGCCATCAAGCATGCCGAAGTGGTGGGCTTTGCCGACCTGGGCATGGAGGCGATTTACGAGTTTGACGTCGTGGACATGCCGGTTACCGTGGCTGTGGATGCCGGCGGCACCAGCGCGCACATCACCGGCCCAGCCGAGTGGCAGAAGAAAATCGCCACCGGCGAGTTCAAGCAGATTCCGGTCACCAGCGTTTGAGCATCGGCAAGATGCGTGAGTCCCTTCTTCACTTCAAGCCGGGGCCGCGGAACCGGCTTTGCCGGGCCGCAGGCGCAGCGGCCCCCTCGGGGGGCAGGGCGCTACACGCAGTGAGCAACCGTGGGGGCTCTTCTTGATCGGCGTTTTCGACAGCGGCGTCGGCGGCCTGAGCGTCCTCGGGGCGCTGCGCGCCGAGTTGCCGGCCGAGGACTTCATCTATCTTGCCGACGCCGGCTTTGCGCCGTACGGCGAGCGTGGCGACAGCTACGTGATCGAGCGGACGCGCACCGTGGTGCGGCGCCTGGTACAGGAGGATCGCGTCAAGGCCCTGGTGATCGCCTGCAACACAGCAACCGCTGCCGCCATTCACCTGGTGCGCGCAGAGTATCCGCAGCTGCCGCTGGTAGGCGTCGAGCCCGCGCTGAAGCCGGCGGTGGCGTTGAGCAAGACCCGGCGCGTCGGCGTCATCGGCACGCGCGGCACGCTGGCCAGCACCAAAGTCCGCATGCTGCACGACTCGCTGAAAGACCAGGCCGAGTTTGTATTCCAGCCCTGCGACGGCCTGGCCGATGCCATCCAGAACGACGACATGGCGCAGATCACAACGCTTTGCGCGCGGTACATGGAGGCCCTGGGGCCCTTCGGCACGCAAAGCGGACAGATCGACACGCTGGTGCTGGGCTGCACGCACTACCCTTTCGCCCAACACGTTCTTCGGTCGCTGGTAGGCGAGACAGTCCAACTCATCGAAACCGGTGAGCCCGTCGCACGGCAGACAAGGCGACTGCTGGAAGCCGGGATGCTTTTGAGGAACGAGGGGATGGGCAGCGTGACGCTGCTGACGACCGGCGAGCCTGGGCAGCTAAGATCTGCCGCCGCACGCTGGCTCTCGCTTTAAGGGATGGCGTTGGCCTGGATGGCGTTGGCCTGCAGCGCCGCTTCGCGCCCGCGCCGCATGTTCACCGGGATCAGCAGCACCAGCCCCACGACAAACAGCGCGGCCGTCGACAGAATGGCCATGCGCTGGTTACCACCGGTCATCCAGGTGATGGCGCCATAGCTTAACGGCCCGATGATGCTGGCCAGGCGGATCGCGAAGGTCCACAACCCGTAGAACTCCGCCAGTTGCCTCTCGGGCGCGAACATGCCGGCCATGGCGCGGCCGGCCGACTGGCTCGAGCCCATGCACAGGCCCGCGATCGCGGCTGCGTACCAGAAGCCGCCCTTGGTCGTTGTGATAGCAGCGATCACGCAAGTGGCGATCCAGCCCACCAGCGTGATGCCTAGCGCAAGCTTGTGGCCGATGCGATCCTGGAAATAACCAAAGGCGAACGCGCCGCCGGCGGCTGCAAGGTTGAGCACGAAGATCAGCACCATGGTTTCCTGCGGCTGGAAGCCGATCACCTGCTCGGCGTAAATCGCAGCCAGCGCGATGGCCACGGCCACGCCCCCCTGGTAAAACACCGCGCAGGCTAGCAGCCACATGAAATCCTGGTAACGCCTGGCCTGGCGAAAAGTCTGGCGCAGTTGCGCAAGCGAAGCCTTCATGCCGCTCTGACGCAAGGCAGCCGGGTTGGGCTGGGCCCGTTCATTGAGCAGGCGAAACGTGACCAGCGATGCCAGGCCGTAGATCACCGCCGTGATCAGCATGGTGACGGGAACAAACTGGTCGGCCTTGATGCCCTGGCCTTGGGCCCAGATCACGTAGCCCAGGCAAAGCCCCAGCGCCAGCATGCCGCCAAAATAGCCAAAACTCCAGCCCCAGCCACTGACCTTGCCCAAGGCCTCGGCCCTGGCCAGCTCCGGCAGGAAGGCGGCGGTCAACGATTCGCCATACGAAAAGAAGGTGTTCGACAGGATGATCAACAACATGGCGAACGCCACGCTGCCAGGCCCTGCAAACGCGAGCGCTGCGGTGGTCACCACACAACCCACCGTCGTCAGCATCAGCAGCCGTTTCTTGGCTGCGCGCAGGTCGGCATAGGCACCGATGCTGGGCATGGTGAGCATGACAATCGCGTAGGACACGCTGAGCGCCACCGTCCAGGCAAAGGTGGCCCACTCGGCCTTCTGCGCAATGCCGCCCACGAAATAGGCGGCAAACACTGCCGTGATCACAACGGTGGTGTAGCCCGAGTTCGCAAAATCGTACATGGCCCAGCCAAACACCTCGCGTTTGCGTACGCCGGGGTTGAGGGCATCCTGGGAAAAAAGGGCCATGATTCAGCTCCTGAAGAGGGGCCAAGCATAGTTCACGGAGATGTCAGTGCCGATGGCGCGGTCGCCGGCCACCGCCGTTGCCGGTACTGCCCGGACCGCATCGAGCGCGGCATTGACGCTGCGGCCGACGCTGGAATCGCCACAAAAATAATAGCAACCATCACCCACCACGCAAGGGCTAGAGCCTTAAAACGTCATTAACCCTGGGCCAACGGGCGTTCCGGCGCCGCCGGCAGCGCTCACGCCTCCGCCACGGGCTGCGCGGCCGAAGGGCCCGGGTCCGCCGCGCTGCGGATCAAACCCAGGTTGGCCTTGAGCATGTCGAACACCTTGCGCGTGACCGGGTTGATAACGTTCCTGCGAATGAACAGGTAGTAGTCCAGGTCGGGCAGACGCGGCAGGCCGTCGTTTTCGCCCAGCACGCGCAGGTCGGCGCCGGCCATCTCGATGCCGCGCGCGGTCACGCCCAGGCCCGCCCGCAGCGCGGCCTTGATGCCGATCAGGCTGGAGGCGGTGTAGTTGGGCGACCACGGAATGCCGGCGGCGTCCAGCGCCTCGCGCGCCAGCCGGTAAAACACGCTGGGCCCTTCCACCAGGATCAGCGGCACCGGCTTGGCGCGGTCATGCACGTAGCTGGCCGAACACAGCCACACCGTGGGCGAAGTGCGCAACACCACACCGTCCAGCGCCGGGTCGTTGCGGTTGGAGATGGTCATGTCGAGCTCGCCGCGCTTGAGCGACTCCATGAGGAAGGGGCTGCGCCCCACCTGGATGTCGAGCTGCAGCAGGGGTGAGGCGCGCGCCACCTGCGCCAGCAGCGTCGGCAGCATGGTGTCGGCCACGTCGTGCGGCGCGCCTATGCGCAGCACGCCCTCCAGGTTGCCCTGCTGCAGGCTGCGCAAGGCATCGTCATTGATGGCCAGCAGGTGGCGCGCGTAATCCAGCAGCTTTTGCCCGTGCGGCGTCAGGCGCTTGTGGCGCCCCTGCTTTTCAAACAGCGGGTGGCCGATCTGGTCTTCCAGGCGCTGCATCTGCTGCGTCACCGCCGACTGGGTTTTGCCCAGCTGGATGGCGGCGCCGGCAAAGCTGTTCCGTTCTTCAATGGCCACCAGGGTCCTCAGCAATTCCAGGTCAAGCGTGTTCATTCAAGGTCACCAGCAAGTCATCAGCAAAGCCATCAGCAAGATTTACATATTACAAATACTAATGTATTTATCTCTATTTTTGAGTTGTTTCAGAAATATGACTTGACTATATTAGGTCCATCAAATCGAAATTTCACTAGGAAAACACCCATGAACGCAGCAGCAGAGCGCAACCAGGTGGTTGGTGCCGCCATTAAAAACATTAAAAATATTGTTGGAAACGGCGAGGCGACGCGCCAGTCCCTGGCCGGGGTGCTGGCCGTGCTGAACCAGCTGGCCGGCCGCAAGGACCTGTGGAGCGCCGCAGATTTCGCGCCGCCTGAAAGCCCCGAGCTGCAGGCGCGCTACCTGATCGCCGAAGACGCTGACCAGAGCTTCGCGCTCTACCTCAACGTGATGCGCCCCGGCAAACGCATCGTGCCGCACAACCACACCACCTGGGCCTGCATCAGCGCCGTGGAAGGGACCGAGCTCAACCGCGTGTACGAACGCCAGGACGACGCCTCGGTGCCGGGCAAGGCACAGCTCAAGGAAGTCAGCTCGGTCGTGGTCGAGCCCGGCACCGGCATCGCGCTGATGCCGGAAGACATCCATTCGGTGGAGATCCCGGCCGGTCAGGTGATACGCCACCTGCACATGTATGGCCGCGCGCTTGAAACGCTGAACACACGCACCGGCTACGACCTGGAAAAGGGCACGTACGAAACCATGGGGATCGGCGTGCAGACCCGCCGCTGATGACCTTGCCCTCCCACTCCACGCACTCCACACATTCCACGCGCTCCCTATCCATGACACGTTTTATAGACGCCGCCACGCTGAAAACCTGGCTGCACGACGGCGAGGAAATCGCCCTGTTTGATGTGCGCGAGCACGGCCAGTACGGCCAGTCCCATTTGTTTTACGGCATTCCCCTGCCCTATAGCCGGCTGGAACTGGACGCGCCACGCCTGGCGCCGCGCCAAAGCGTGCGGCTGGTGGTGTATGACGGCGATGGCTGCGGCGCAGCGCCCCTGGCCGCGCGCCGCCTCACCGCGCTCGGCTACAGCGATGTGCAGGTGCTGCAGGGCGGCACGGCTGGCTGGCAGGCCGCCGGTTTTCCGCTGTTTGCCGGCGTCAACGTGCCATCCAAGACCTTTGGCGAGCTGGCCGAGCAGGTCTACCACACGCCCCGGGTGAGCGCGACCGAGTTGGCGGCCATGCTGGCGCGGCAGGACGACGTCGTGGTGCTGGACGGGCGGCCGTTTTCGGAATTCCGCAAGATGAACATCCCGACGGCGATCAGCTGCCCGAATGGCGAACTGGCCTTGCGCATCCGCGAGCTGGTGCCCAGCGAGCAGACCCACATCGTGATCAACTGCGCCGGGCGCACGCGCAGCATCATCGGTGCGCAGACGCTGATCAACCTGGGCCTGCGCAATCCCGTGTCCGCGCTCGAAAACGGCACCCAGGGCTGGTACCTGGCCGACCTGAAACTCGAACACGGCGGCACGCGCCGCTACAAGGAAGCGGAGGAACCGGCCCAGCCCGGCGAGTCCGCCGGCATGCGCGCGGCGGCCCAGGCGCTGGCAAAGCGTTTCGGCGTGCCCGTTGTCGATGCGCAGACCGTGCGCGGCTGGGCTGGCGATGCACAGCGCACGCTCTTTTTGTGCGATGTCCGCAGCCCCGAAGAATACGCACGCGGCAGCTTGCCCGGCGCGCAGCACACACCCGGCGGCCAACTGATCCAGGCCACCGACCAGTACGTGGGCGTGCGCCAGGCCCGGCTGGTGCTGTTCGATGCGGACGGCATCCGTGCGCTGACGGTGGCCAGCTGGCTGCGCCAGTTGGGCCACGACGCCAGCGTGCTGGACCAGGGCCTGGTCAGCGGCCTGGCCTTGCCTGAAGCGCAGCCGGCGCTCTTGCCTGTGTTGCCTGTGTTACCCGTCACCAGCGCCAAAGCCCTGGCCGCCGGGCTGACAAGCGGTGCGGCGCTTGCCATCGATCTGCGCCCCAGCATGCAGTTTCGCCAAAGCCATATTCCCGGTGCGCGCTGGGCCATCCGGCCGCGCCTGGCGGCGGCACTGGCCGGCGACAGCCGCCCCGTGGTACTGGTTGCCGACGAGCCCGCCGTGGCGGCCTGCGCCGCCGTCGACCTTCAAGCGCTGGGTCTGGAGGTCAGCCTGCTGGCAGGCGGCCTGGCCGCCTGGCGCGCCGCCGGTTTGCCGCTGCAGGCCACTGAACACATTCCGGCCGACAGCGACTGCATCGACTACCTGTTCTTTGTGCATGACCGGCACGACGGCAACAAGGAGGCGGCACGCCAATACCTGGCCTGGGAAGTCAACCTGATTGCTCAGCTTGATGCGCAGGAGCTGCAGGCCTTCCGGCTGCCGGATGCCGCACCTGGGCTTGCCCACGCAAGCGCCTAGCCTTTCGCTTTTTCACCTGCTTTTTATTCACTTTTCTTCAGGAGCCCGCCATGCTTGCCACGCTGAAATTCACTGCCGCCTCACTTTGCTGGGCCGTGCTTGCCGTGCACGGCACCGCCTCGGCGCAGCCCATGCCGCAGGTCGGCGGTTTCCCGAACCAGGCCATCAAGTTCGTGTCGCCCTTCCCGGCCGGCGGCGGCAATGACGCCACGACACGCTTTGTGACCAGCCGCCTGTCCGACATCACCGGCCAGAGCGCCGTGGTCGACAACCGCGGCGGCGCCGGCGGCAACATAGGCGCCAAGACCGTGGCCGACGCCAAGCCCGACGGCTACACGGTGCTCACGGGCCAGGTCTCGCTGATGGCGGTCAATCCCACGCTGTATGCCTCGCCGGGCTTTGACCCGTTGAAAAATTTCCTGCCCATCACCCAGATCAACGCGGCGCCGCTGGTGCTAGTGGTGGCCAGCAACTCGCCCCTGAAAAGCTTTGCCGACCTGGCCACGCAGACCAAGACCCAGCCCGGCCGCGTCACCTATGCCACGCCGGGCAACGGCACGCTGTCGCACCTGGTCGGCGTGGTGCTGGAAAAAGACAGCGCCCTGAGCATGACCCATGTGCCCTACAAGGGCGCGGCCCCGGCCATCACCGACCTGCTGGGCGGCCAGGTGGACATCCTGATCACCTCCACCGCCTCGGTGTCCAGCTTCATACAGAACGGCAAGATGCGCGCCCTGGCCGTCACCAGCCCGCGCCGCATCGGCGTGTTCGCCAAGGTCCCGACACTGGAAGAGCTGGGCTACCGCAACTCCACCTTTGAAGACTGGTACGGGTTTTTCGCGCCGGCCGGCACGCCGCCCGAGCGCGTAGCCTACCTGCACGACAGCATCGTGCGCTCCCTCAAGTCGCCGGAAGTCAGCAAGCTGATCACCGACGGCGGCAGCGAAGTGGTGGGCAACACGCCGGCGGCCTTTGCCGCGCAGCTCAAGGAAGACATCGCCCGCTGGTCGCGCGTCGTCAAGCTGTCAGGTGCAAAACTGGACTGACGTGTCCCCGATGTGTCCCTGATCTGTCGTTCACCAAGGCGCTCCCTGCATGAATAAAAAATCGCCGCCGGCTACCTCACCATCCGGTGCGTCGCCCCTGACCCGTCTGGTCCACGCCGGCAAGCAGCCCGCCTTCGACGGCGGCCGGCCGGTCAACCCGCCCGTGGTGCGCGCCAGCACCGTGCTGTTTGACAACACGGCGCAGCAGCGCGAGATGCGCATGCGGCGCGGCGATGAGCGCCTGTTCACCTACGGGGCCCGCGGCAACCCGACGAATTTCGCGCTGGAAGACCTGGTGAGCGAACTAGAAGGCGCTCACCGCACGCGGCTTTTCCCCACCGGCCTGGCCGCCATCGCGATGACGCTGCTGTCCTACCTCAAGCCCGGCGACCACCTGCTGATGTCGGACAGCGTCTACGAGCCGGCGCGCAAGCTAGTGCATTCCTTCCTCACGCCTTACAACATCCGCTGCACTTTCTTTGCGGCCGACGGCAGCGATGTGGAAGAAAAAATCGAGGCCGGCACGCGCATGATCTACGCCGAATGCCCGGGCTCGCTCGTCTATGAAATGTGCGACCTGCCGCGCCTGGCCGACATCGCGCACGCCAGGGGCCTGCTGCTGGTGGCCGACAACACCTGGGGCTCCGGCTGCCAATACCGGCCGCTGGCGCTGGGCGCCGACGTGTCCATCATGGCCGCCACCAAATACCTGTCGGGCCATTCCGACGTGATGATGGGCACCGTAGCCACCACGCAGGACGCCTGGCAGGCGCTGGCCGAGCGCAGCGACGCCTTCGGCATGACGGTGAGCCCTGACGACGCCTACCTGGTGCTGCGCGGTGCGCGCAGCCTGGCCGCGCGCCTGGCCCTGCATGAAAGCAGCGCCCTGCAGGTGGCGGCATGGCTGCAAACCCGCGGCGAAGTAGCCACGGTGTTCTGCCCGGCCCTGCCCGGACACCCGGGCCACGCCTTGTGGCAACGGGACTGCTCGGGCACCAACGGCCTGCTGTCTTTCGAGCTGCAGCATGCATTCGACCAGGCCGCCGCCGAGCGGTTGATCGACAGCCTGCAGCTGTTCGGCATAGGTGCTTCGTGGGGCGGCTATGAAAGCCTGGTCACGCTGACCGACATGCGCCGCGCCCGCAGCGTGGCCGACTGGTCGGGCCGCGGCCAGGTCATCCGGCTGCACATCGGGCTGGAAGACCCGGCCGATCTGCTGCGTGATTTGCAGCAAGGGTTTGCCGCGCTCGCCGACTGATCAGCGGCGCCGCCCCGCCCGCCGGCGCTTCTTCGCTTCTTCGCTTCTTCAGATTCCAAGACCCTTCAGGCCAGCAAACAGGCCGCTTCCGTTTGGTCATCGAGGCGGCGAAATGCCGGCACCTCCTGCGCACAACGTGCGATGGCCAGGGGGCAGCGGGTCCGAAACACACATCCCGAAGACGGGGCCATGGGCGAAGGCAGGTCGCCCTGCAGCAACTGGATCACCTTTTTTCGCTCCAGCTTCGGGTCTGGGATCGGAATGGCTGAAAGTAGCGCCCTCGTGTAGGGATGGCGGGGCGTCGCATACAGCGCTTTCTTCCCGGCCAGTTCCATCTCGTGCCCTAGGTACATCACCAAAATACGATCACTGATGTGTTTGACCACGGCCAGGTCGTGGGCAATGAAAATCAGCGCCAGGCCCATGGACTTTTGCAGCTCCTTCAGCAGATTGATGATCTGCGCCTGGATCGAGACATCGAGCGCCGACACTGGCTCGTCGCAGATGATGAGTTTGGGCTCCAGAATCAGGGCCCGGGCAATGCCGATGCGCTGGCATTGGCCGCCAGAAAACTCGTGCGGGTAGCGGTTGATTTGCTGCGCCGTCAGGCCGACGCGGGTCATCATCGCCTTGACGCGCTTCATCACCTGATCGTCGGGCAGGTCGGCGTGGTGCGTGCGCAAGGGTTCGGCAATGATTTGCGCGATGGTCATGCGCGGATCCAGCGAAGCCAGCGGGTCCTGAAAAATCATCTGAATGTCTTTTCGCACGCTCAACCAGACCTGGCTGGAGGCTCCGGTCATTTCCTGACCCATCCAGACGATGCTGCCGGCGGTGACAGGAATCAGGTTCAGCACAGCACGGGCCAAAGTCGACTTGCCGCAACCCGACTCGCCCACCACGCCCAGCGTCTCACCCGCATGAATGTCAAAAGAAATGCCATCCACGGCCTTCAGGGTACGGGCCGGCGACCAGGGCCAGGCGCTGCCCGTTTTGACCTTGAAATGCACTTTCAAATCGCGCACCGACAGAATCGGCGGAGCCGCCTCAGACATGGCTCACCCCTTTCGCCGCGAGTTCGGACACGGCCTGAATCGATCTGTGGCAGGCTCTGTGCACGGCCGGATTGTTCTCGGCCGCCTGCAATGGGGGAAGCACGTCGCGGCACTCGGCGTCGGCCAGTGCGCAACGCTCGCTGAACGGGCAGCCCCTGGGCAACCGGGCCATGTTGGGCGGCGCACCGGGAATGGCGACCAGCAGGTCATCCTCCGCGTCCAGACGCGGTATGGCGCCGAGCAGGCCCACGGTATAGGGATGGGACGCGCGGTAATAAATGCTGTTGGCGTCACCCTGCTCCATCACACGCCCGCCGTACAGCACCATCACTTCGTCGCACAGGCCGGCCACCAGGCCCAGGTCGTGCGTGATCATGACAATGGCGGTACCGAAGTCGCGCTGCAGGTCACGCAACAAGGCAACGATCTGCGCCTGCACCGTGACGTCCAGCGCCGTCGTGGGTTCGTCGGCAATCAACACCTCGGGCTCGCACAGCAAGGCCATGGCGATCATGACACGCTGGCGCATGCCCCCGGAAAACTCATGCGGGTACATCGCGATGCGGCGCGCGGCGTCGGGTATCTTGACGGCATCGAGCAGTTCGACGGACCTGGCGCGCGCGGACTTGCGATCCATGCCTTTGTGAAACTGCAGCACCTCGGTCATCTGCCGCTCCACCGTCAGGTAAGGGTTGAGCGAGGTCATCGGGTCCTGAAAAATCATGGCCACGCGGTTGCCGCGTATCTTGTTGAGCTCGGCCGGCTTCATGGCCAGCAGATCCTGGCCCTGGTATAAGGCCTGGCCGCTGGCTTTGCCGTTCTTGGCCAACAGGCCCATCATGGCCAGCACGCTCTGGCTTTTGCCGGAGCCGCTTTCGCCCACTATGCCCAGGGTTTGACCCCGGTCCAGCGCAAAGTTGATGCCGTTGACGGCGTAGATCATCCCGTCCTGGGTTTGAAACCGGACCCCGAGGTTTTTGACTTCAATCAGGCTCATGGCGTATTCATGCGAATCAGCGGTCTTTGGGATCCAGCGCATCGCGCAGGCCGTCCCCGATGTAGTTAAAGCAGTACAGGGTCGTGGACAGCAGGCCGGCCGGAAACAGCAGCATCCACACAGACACTTCCATGACGGACGCACCATCGTGAATCAGCACGCCCCAGCTCGTCATCGGCTCCTGAATCCCCAGTCCCAGAAAGGACAGCACGGACTCGGTCAGGATCACGGCCGGCACGGTGACCGTGGTGTAAATCACCACCACGCCCAAAAGATTCGGAACGATGTGCTGAAAGATGATGCGGCGCGTCGGCACGCCCAGCGCTCGGGCTGCCTCAATAAACTCCTTGGAGCGCAGCGACAGGGTCTGGCCGCGCACCACACGGGCCATGTCCATCCAGGAGAACATCGTGATGGTGATCACCACCAGGTAAAACGCCCGTCCCAGCATGGTCACCATCAAGATGGCAATCAGCAAATAGGGCACGGCATACATCATGTCCACGATGCGCATCATGAAGGCATCCACCTTGCCGCCCATGAAACCCGACGTCGCCCCCCAGACGATGCCCAGGGTGACGGAAGACAAGGTGGCCAGAAAGCCCACCATGAGGGAGACGCGGCCGCCAACCAGACTGCGAACAGCCAGGTCCCGGCCAGACTCGTCGGTGCCAAAAAAGTGCCAGTTCTTGAGCATGGGCGGCATGCTCATGGCATCCCAGTCGGCGGCGTCAAAGGCGTGCGGCAGCAACCATGGCCCGGCGATGCAGGTCAGCGTGATGAAGGCCAGCAGGCACAGGCTGAACACCGCTGCCCTGTTGCGCAAAAAACGTCCACGCGCATCGGCCCAGGGACTGCGCCCCGAGATATCGGCCACTTCCAGCGTATCCAGGGCCGCGACCAGAGCATCTTTCTCCTGTTTGTTCCTGAATAACATACTGATTTTCAATCAACGTAGGTAATACGGTCAGTACGGTCAGTACCGGATCTTCGGGTCAAGCAGGGCATAAGCCAGATCGACCAGCAGATTGAACGTCACGGCAATCACCGTCACCAGCACCACCAGGCCCAGCACCAGGGTGTAGTCACGATTGGCGGCGCCGTTCACAATCAGTTTTCCCAGTCCCGGCAGCGAAAACACCGACTCGGTCACGATGGCCGAGGTGATCGATGAAATAGCCAGGGGCCCGATGATGGAGACCACCGGCAAAAGCGCGGGCTTGAAAGCGTGGCGCAGGATGATGGTGCGCATGGGCAGGCCCTTGGCACGCGCCGTGCGGATGAAGTTGCTGTGCAGCACTTCAATCAGGCTGCCGCGCATGACGCGCCCAATGGTGGCGACGTTGATGAAAACCAGCAACATCATCGGCAAGACCATGAACCGCGGCGAGAAATCGTTCCAGCCCCCGGCCGGCGCGACCTTGAGCCAGACGGCAAAAACCAGAATCAGCACGGGGCCAATCACAAACGAGGGAAAGGCGTGCCCGGCATTGCCAAGCAACATCACGAGGTAGTCGACCACACTGTTCTGGCGCAAGGCGGCAATGGTGCCGAGCAGCACCCCCACAAACAAGGCGATCACAATGGCGCCTCCGCCGATCACCGCGGACACCGGCAACGCCTTGGCCACCAACTCGTTGACCGACCAGTCGGCATAGCGAAATGAGGCGCCCAGATCACCGTGCAGCAGGCTGTTGAGGTAGTGCAGGTATTGCTGCCACAGCGGCAAGTCCAGGTGGTATTTAGCCTGCAGATTGGCCAGAACCGCTGCGGACACCTTACGTTCGTCGTCAAACGGCCCACCCGGTGTGGCATGGAGCAGGAGGTAGCAGACGGTGACAACAGCCAGCAAGGTCGGAATCGTCGCCAGGATGCGCCTGAGGGTGTAAGACCACATGAGGAATATCTCCGGTCGATGTCAGTGTGAGAGCGAAAGCGAAAGCGAGAACCGACCACAGCTTGGCCCTGAACGACTCATGGGGCGTCAGGAAACGTCAGAAAAAGCAGGTCACCGATGGGCAGGCATCGTGGTGACGTCTGCCCCATCTTTAGCTCAGCCCGGACATCAATGCTTGATGATGTACAGGTCCTTGGCGCGGTAGCGGTCCAGGGCATTGGTCGTCGAATAACCGCCTACATAGGGCTTGACCAGTCGCGGCACGGTGTACTGCAGCAAGGGAATCATGGGGTAGTCGTCCATGATCATCTTCGCCGCCTGGGTCAGCAATGTCTTGCGCTTGGCGGGGTCCAGCGACTGGTTGCCTTCATCGATCAGCGCGGAGGCCTTGCGGTTGCAGCTGTTGTGGTAGTTTTGGTCCGAATCGCATTGCACCAGCGTCAAAAAGGTGGTCGCGTCGTTGTAGTCTGCAACCCAGCCATTGCGGGCCATCTGATAGTCTTTATCCGTGCGTTTCTTGATCAGGACCTTGAACTCCATCGCTTCCAGTTCAACGTCTACGCCCAGCTTGGTTTTCCACTCGGAGGCCGCAAAAATGGCCATTTTCTTGTGGTAATCGCTGGTGTTGTAGGAAAACTTGATTTTGGTGCCAGGCGCAACGCCAGCGGCCGCCATCAGCTTCTTGGCCTCCTCCACGCGTTTGGCCATGGGCCACTTGGCCCAGTCGTAGGCGGTGACATCCGCACCCGCCGTGCCCTTCACGATCACGCCATAGGCAGGGGTCTGCCCATCGGCCGTCACACGCTGCGCCAGTATGTCGCGGTCAATCACCATGGACAGCGCCTGGCGCATGCGAATGTCCTTGAGGACCGGATCCGCATTGTTCAGGGAGTAATAGCGCAAACCCAGCATGTCCGTGTTGCGAATTTCCTTCGGGTACTGTGCCTTGTACTTGTCAAAAGTACCCGGGGGGAGCTGATACACCCAGTCGTTCTCGCCCGACTCGTACAGCTTGACATCGGCGTTGCCGTCTTCGACCGACAGGTAGGTCATTTTGTTCAGCTGGACATTTTTGGCATCCCAGTAGGTGGGGCTTTTGGCCAGCGTGATCTTGCTGTTGACCTGCCAGTCTTTCAGGACGAAAGCGCCATTGCTCACCATGTTGGCAGGTTTGGTCCAGTCTTTGCCAAACTTTTCCACCGTCGCTTTGTGGACCGGACCCAGCTGGAGGTTGGAAACGACATCAGGCAAAAATCCGACAGGAAAGGGAGTCTTGATTTCCAGCGTGTACGGATCCACGGCCCTGACGCCCAACTCGGTGCCGGGCTTCTTGCCCTCAATGATTTCCTTGGCGTTGAGCAGGAAGATACCGTAGGTGGCGGCATATTTCGAGGCAGTCGCCGGGTCCACAAAGCGCCGCATGCCGTAAACAAAGTCATCTGCGGTCACTGCATCGCCGTTGGACCACCGGGCGTTCTTGCGCAGTTTGAAGACCCAGGTTTTCTCATCGGTCTGCTTCCAGCTCTCCGCGACTGCGGGTACAACCTTGCCGTTCGCATCGGTTGCCGTCAGCCCCTCAAACATGTCACGGATGACGTTATTGGCCGGCACGCCCGACGCCAGCGCGGGGTCCAGGGTTTCGGGCTCAGAGCCATTGTTGCGAACCAGTTCCTGCGTTTCATGCAGCTTCACGCCCGCAGGCACCGTGGCCGCAGAAACCAGGCCAGCGCAGGCCAGCAACACAGCGCCTGCCAGCGCCTTCATCGTTCGATTTGACTTCATGCTTGTAGCACTCCTGAATAAAAAACTGGCGAACTTTTGGCCCGCTGTGCTTCATGGTTCGGCGGGTCTCCAATGGGGAGAGGCCGCGCTTGCGTGTCTTTCGGCTGCGAATATACAGCCGCCCCAACAGCTCCTTCGTAGGGGCTAACCCTTCAGCAAGGACTTCAAGCCCTTTCATCATGGGTTACGCGGCGCGCGCCTTTATCCGCAAAAATTTAATCGCAAAAAGTGTGCCCGAGGTGGCAGCCATCGCCGAGTACCAGCCGTTTGCAAGCACAACCGGATACGGCTGGCGCGCTCAATGCAGCCCTCCTGGCAGAACCCTTGCGCGGTGAAGCGGAAAACACAAAACGCCTTGATGGCTCCGAACCCGGTGGGGCGGGCCGCGCGAAACCGGTCTGGATGGCATTGCAATGTTTGAATAGGCATCCGGCCCATAAATGCCATGCGCAAGATGCTATTCAATTGAGAGCAACTTCGCTCACATTCGCTCACAAATACCTGTGGGCGCGGCGGCAAAATCGCCCTACCCAACGCTCAGGATGTGCTCAGGGCGCTGCGGAGGCTGCCGGCTCTTTCCAGCCACCACCCAGCGTTTTGTAAAGCGTGACCTGGCTCTGAAGCTGGGCCAGGCGGGTCTGCACCACGGCCTGCCGCGCGGCGAACAGCGAGCGCTGGGCATCGAGCAGGTCAAGGTAGCTGGCCACCCCGTTCTGGTAGCGCAGGTCAGCCAGCTTGAAGCGCGTGGCTTCGGCGTTGGCCTGTGCCTGCTGCGCGCGCAACTGCTCGCCCAGCGTGGCGCGGCCTGCCAGCGCATCGGAAACTTCGCGGAAGGCCGTCTGGATCGATTTCTCGTACTGGGCCACGGCGATGTCGCGCCCGGCATTGGCCGAATCCAGCCCCGCACGATTGCGCCCCGCATCAAAAATAGGCAGGAGCAACTGCGGCGCCAGCGTCCAGCCGTAAGAGCCGCTCTTGAAGAGGCCCGAAAGGTGCGAACTGGCGCTGCCGGCGCTGGTCGTGAGCGAAATGCGTGGGAAAAATGCGGCGCGGGCTGCGCCGATATCCGCATTGGCGGCAAGCAGCTGCTGCTCGGCCTGGCGAATGTCGGGGCGGCGGGTCAGCAGGTCGGAGGGCAGTCCGGCAGGCACATCGACCAGCATGGGCGTGTCAGCCAGCCCCTTGCCCGCCGGCGGCGCCACTGCCAACTCGCCCGCGAGGGGCTGGCCCAGCAAAAGCGTCAGGGCATTCTGATCCAGGGCACGCTGGCGGACCAGCTGGGCCAGGGAGACACGGGCCGCTTCCGTCAGCGACTCGGCCTGCCGGAAATCCAGCTCGGACGTCACGCCATTGTCAAAGCGCAGCTTGCTCAGCTTGAAGGATTCTTCGCGCGTCGCCAGCGTTTGCTGCGTGATGGCCAGCAGCTCTTCATCGGCCAGCAGACTGAGGTAGGTGTTGGCCACGGCCGCGATCAGGCTGATCTGGGTGGTCTTGCGGCCCTCTTCAGTCGCCAGGTACTGCGCCAGCGCGGCTTCCTTCAGGCTGGCCACGCGGCCAAAGAAATCGAGCTCATACGACGTCACCAGCAAGCCGGCGGAGTAGGTGCTGGTGATACTGCTGTCGCCGTTGCCATCGGCCTTGGGCTGGCGCGAGCCCGAGAGCCCGGCATTGACGGTCGGAAACTGGTCGGCGCGCCGGATCTGGAACTGGGCCCGGGCCTGCTCGATATTGAGCACCGCAATCCGCAGGTCGCGGTTGTTGCGCAGCGCCGCCTCTATCAGTTGCCTGAGCTTGGGGTCACTGAAAAAACCCTGCCATTCGATGTCGGCCGCCGGCACGGCGGGTGCCGTTGCCACGGCAGGGCTCGCACCGGTGGTCGCCTGGGCCGATTCAGCCATCCAGCTCGAGGCCGGCCACTCTGCGGCAATCGGCGCGGCCGGCCGCTCGTATTTGGGAATCATCGAGCACCCCGCCAGCAGCGCCGCGGCGCCCACCGTCAGGAGTTGGGGGAGCCTGGATTTACGCATGGGCTTTACCTTCATTTCCTTCATCTCCCGAGATGCCTGCCGCTTTGGCATGCTCCGAATAGATCCTGTTTTGCCGCGCACTGCCTTTGAAAAAGCCGCGCACCACGACAAAGAACACCGGGACAAAAATCACCGCGAGCGCCGTGCCGGTCACCATGCCGCCGATCACGGCGGTACCGATGGCACGCTGGCTAGCAGAGCCGGCGCCCGAAGCCAGCACGAGAGGCATCACGCCGAGGCCGAAAGCCAGCGAGGTCATGATGATGGGGCGAAAACGCAGATGGGCCGCGGCCAGCGCCGACTCGATCACGCCCTTGCCCTGCGCCTGAAGGTCTTTCGCAAACTCGATGATCAAAATGGCGTTCTTCGCCGACAGGCCGATGATGGTGATCAGGCCCACCTGAAAGTACACGTCGTTCGAATAGCTGCGCAGCAGGGTCGCCAGCAACACGCCGATCACGCCCAGCGGCACCACCAGAATCACCGCCAGTGGAATGGTCCAGCTCTCGTATAGCGCAGCGAGACACAGGAACACCGCGAGGATCGCGAAGCCATAGAGAAGGGTCGCCTGGGAGCCGGCGAGTTTTTCCTCTCGCGACTGGCCGGTCCACTCATAGCCGAAGCCCTGCGGCAGCTGCGCCGCCAGCTTCTCCATCTCGGCCATCGCGGCGCCGGTGCTGTAGCCCGGTGCGGCGCTGCCGCCGATGCGGATCGCCGGATAGCCGTTGTAGCGCACCGTCTGCATCGCGCCCTTGGCCCAGCGCGTCGTGGCAAATGCCGAGAGCGGCACCGATTGCCCCTTGCTGTTGCTGGCGTTCAGTTTTAGCAGGTCATCGGGCTGCATGCGCGCCGGTGCATCGGCCTGCACCACCACACGCTGCAAGCGCCCCTGGTTCGGGAAGTCGTTCACGTAGCTGGAGCCCAGCGAGGTCGACAACACCGAATTGATCGCGTCGAACGGTACGCCCAGCGCATTGGCCTTGTCCCGGTCAATATCGATCTGCAGTTGCGGCGCGTCTTCCAGGCCATCGGGACGCACCTGCGCGAGGACCGGGCTCTTGGATGCCAGACCCAGCAACTGGTTGCGCGCATTGACGAGCGCCTCATGGCCCGCGCCGCCGCGATCCTGCAAACGGAAGCTGAATCCCGACGCCGTACCCAGTTCGGGAATTGGCGGCGGGCTCAGCGGAAAGATGAACGCATCACGCACACCCATGAGCGCACCGAAGGCCCGTCCCGCAACCGCTCCGGCCGAATGCTGCTCACCCGCGCGCTCTTTCCAGTCCTTGAGCGTCACGAACGCGAGCGCGGCGTTCTGACCCTGGCCGGAGAAGCTGAAACCCAGCACGCCGACCATGCTTTCCACTTCAGGCTGCTTGAGGATGAACGCTTCGACGGTCTGCATCACCGAGAGCGTGCGCTCGTACGTCGCGCCCGGAGGCAGCTGCACATTCACCAGCAGGTTGCCCTGGTCTTCGTTGGGCAAGAACGAGGTGGGCAGGCGCAGGAAGACCACGGCGATCGCGCCGATGATCGCTGCGTAGATCACCAGATAGCGCGCCGCACGCTTGAGGATGCGCGCAACCACGCTTTCATAGCCCTTGGCCGTGCGTGTGAAGCCCCGATTGAACCAGCCGAAGAAACCGGTCTTTTCGTGGTGGTGCCCGGCCTCTACCGGTTTGAGCAGCGTGGCGCAGAGCGCCGGTGTGAGCGACAGCGCCATGAATGCCGAGAAGCCGATTGACGACACCATCACCGCCGAAAACTGCCGATAGATATTGCCGGTCGAGCCCGCGAAGAAGGCCAGCGGCACGAACACGGAGATCAGCACCACGGTCACGCCGATGATGGCGCCGGAGATCTGCTTCATCGCCTTGCGCGTGGCCTCGAGCGGCGGCAGGCCCTCTTCGGTCATGATGCGCTCGACGTTCTCGACCACCACGATCGCATCGTCCACCACGATACCAATCACCAGCACCATGCCGAACATGGTGAGCACGTTGATTGAAAACCCGAGCGCCAGCAGCGTGGCGAAAGTGCCCAGCAGCGAGATCGGCACCACGATGGTCGGGATGATGGTGTAGCGCCAGTTCTGCAGGAACAGAAACATCACCAGGAACACCAGCGCCACCGCCTCGAACAGCGTCTCGGCCACCTGCGAAATCGATATCCTGACGAAGCGCGAGCTGTCGTAGGGGATGTCCCATTTCATGCCCTGCGGGAAGTAGCGCTCAAGCTCGGCCATCTTCGCGCGCACGGCCTTGGCGGATGCGAGCGCATTGCCGCTGGGCGCGAGCTGCACGCCGATACCGACGGCGGGCTGGCCATTAAGACGCGCCGACGTCGCATAGGACTGTCCGCCCAGTTCGATACGTGCCACATCCTTCAGGCGCACCGACGAGCCATCGGGGTTGGCGCGCAGCACGATATTGCCAAACTGCCCGACGTTGGCGAGCTGCCCATTGACCACCACGGTGGCTGCAATGCCCTGGCCTGCCACGTTGGGCCGGTCGCCGATGCTGCCGGCGGCCACCTGGGCATTTTGCGCACGAATCGCTGTATTGACATCGTTCGCCGAAAGGCTGAAGCCCGTCAGCTTGGCCGGGTCGAGCCAGATGCGCATGGCGCGTTCGCTGCCGAACAGCTGGGCCTGCCCAATGCCGGGCAGGCGCTGGAGTTCGGGCACGATGTTGCGCGAGGCATAGTCGCCGAGCGCGACCGGGTCATGCGCCGGGTTGTCGGACGACAGCATGGTGAACAACAGGAAGTTGGCACGCGACTTGTCTACGCGTACGCCCTGCTGCGTCACAGCGGCTGGCAGCCGCGGCGAGGCGCGCGACAGGCGGTTCTGCACGTCCACCTGCGCCAGCTCGGCATTGGTGCCGGGCTGGAAGCTCAGCGTGATGCTGCCGGAACCGTCGGCCTGCGCGACCGACTCCATGTAGATCAGGCCGGGCGAGCCGTTCATTTCACGCTCAATCACCGACAGCACGCTGTCCTCGAGCGTCTGGGCCGACGCGCCGGGGTAGGCCGTATTGATGACGATCGCGGGCGGGGCCACGGGCGGGTACTGGGCAATCGGCAGCTGCGTGATCGACACGCCGCCGACCACCAGGATGAACAAGGCAATCACCCAGGCAAAGATCGGCCGATCAATAAAAAATTTGGCCATGTGCCGGGCTCCTTATTTTGTCGCGGCTGCGGATGCAGCCGATGCCGCCGGTTGGGCAGCGCCCGCCGACGATGCCGCAGCAGCCGGAGCAGAAGCCGCGCCAGCCGGATTGGCACCCGGCGGCTGCCACGGCACAGGCTTGACCAATGCGCCGGGCTGCAGTTTCTGGAAACCATCCACCATGACCTGTTCACCTGTTTTCAGCCCGTCAAGCACCACCCATTGCGAGCCCTTGGCGGAGCCAATCTTGACCGGGCGCGATGCGACTTTTCCAGTGGCATCCACCACCATGACGCTGTCACCCTGCGCCGTACGCGTCACGGCCTGCTGCGGCAAGGTGACGGCATTGGTCGCTTGCGCCTGCTCCAGGCGCACCCGCACATACAGACCCGGCAGCAGCTGGCCGCCCGGATTGGGAACCTCCGCGCGCAAGGTCACCTGGCCCGTGGTGGCATCGACGGTCAGGTCTGAAAACAGCAAGCGGCCGGGACGCGGGTATTCGGTGCCATCTTCCAGCACAATGCGCACGCTGGCCGCATCTTCCCCGCTGGCGCGCTTGAACTGGCCGCTTTCCATGGCCGCACGCAGCTTCATGACCTCGGAGGCGGATTGCGTGAAGTTGACGTACACGGGGTTGATCTGCTGGATCACGGCGAGTTGGGTGGCGTCGCCCTGCCCGACCAGCGCGCCTTCAGTGACCAGCGCGCGGCCTATGCGGCCCGAGATAGGAGCCGTCACCGATGCATAGCCCAGATTGATGCCGGCCGTCTGCACATTGGCCTTGCCTACCGCCACATCGGCTTCGGCCTGTTTTTGCGCCGCCACGGCGTTGGCGTATTCCTGCTTGCTGATCGCATTGGCTTCAACCAGCGGCTTGTAGCGCTCGGCCAGGGCGCTCGCCTGCGCCAGATTGGCTTCAGCGCGCGCCTGGCCGGCTTTGGCACTGGCAGTTGCCGCAGCGTAGGGCGCTGGGTCAATGCTGAACAGCGGCTGACCGGCCTTGACGTCACTGCCTTCCCGAAACAGCCGCTTTTGCAAAATGCCGGCCGCCCGCGCCCGGACCTGCGCGACGCGCGAGGCTTCAAGACGCCCGGGCAACTCGGTCACCAGGCCCACATCGCCCTGGGTTACCGTCACCACACCCACCTGCGCGGGAGGTGGGGTGGCCCCGCCTTGCGCGGTTCCCCCATTGCCGCAACCGGCCAAAAAAACTGAGACCGCAGCAATTAGCGCCAACGGCTGAAGCCCCATAAACGACGAGGGCAGGAAATAAGACTGGGAAGACTGGGCAACGCGGGACGTAGGCATGCTGTTCCTCGGATGTTGGAAAAAGCGCGAAAGTGGCGCAGCGTCGGCGAATAGTGCAGAGCATACGCAAGCACATTCACCGAAAAGGGAAAGGGTAAGGGTTTTTACGAGTGTTATAGTTTACATACATTTATGAATGTATATAGACACCCCGAAAATTGATTTCAGGAGACACCCATTGGCCCGCCGAACCAAAGAAGAGGCACTGGCGACTCGCCACAAGCTGCTTGATGCCGCCGAACACCTGTTTCAGGCGCAGGGCGTGTCGCGCACCAGCCTGCAGGACATCGCCCGGCGCGCCGGCGCCACGCGCGGAGCCATCTACTGGCACTTCAAGGACAAGGCCGACCTCTTCAACGCCATGATGGAGCGGGTGACGCTGCCCATGGAAGAATCTTTCGACCAGGAGGGGGCTGATCAGCAAGAAGCCGCTGACACCAGCGCCAACGCGCTTGACCGCATCCGGCGCGCCACCGTCAACGCTCTCAAGCAGATCGTTAACGACACACAGACCCGTCGGGTTTTTGAAGTGGCGACACAAAAGGTGGAATATGTAGAGGAGCTTCAAGCCGTCCGCCTTCGGCATCTGGCGGTGCGCAACGGGTTCTTGAACCGTTGTGAACAGAGCATTGACCTCGCCTCCCGCCAGACGGCATTGAAGCTTTCGATGCCCGCTTCTGTTGCCGCACAGGGGTTTCACGCCCTGATAGACGGCCTGATACAAAACTGGCTGCTGGACCCGGAGGCTTTTGACCTTCTCGAGGTAGGCCAGAGCGTCATGAACGTCTACCTTGGCGGGCTCGGCTTTAACGGTGGACCATCCCCCGCCACACCAGCAGGGACTGCGCCAACGCCTTCCTAGTGCAAATTAGTGCAAATGCCTGGGCTTGCGCCCGCCGCCCCCGTGGCCCGACCCACCCTGCGGCCCGCCAAGCCCGCGCGGTGGCTTGCCGAGCTGCATGGAATTGACCAGCGCATCGAAGCGCTGCTCGAATAATTTATCAACCGCCGCCACGACCTCGCCCAACTCCGAGGCGTCGAAATGCCGCTCCATGAGGCCTATCATGTCCTGCACGAGCAAATCGCGCTGTACCTGCATGATGGCGGCCGGCGTGGGGCCCACAAAGTACATGGCAAAGTCATCACGCGCCTCGTCATCCTCGGCGCCCTCTTCTTCGTCGAAGTCAGAGTCGTAAAAAGTCACTTCAATGGGCGCCCCCATCTCGGCAAGATCGTTCAACCCCATGCACATTTCGTCGAGCGCCTGGCGAAAATCCTCGTCACCGGGCACGGTCCAGCACATCTGGAGCAGGTGCTTGTGAACATCAAACTGTATGCCGGGCTCCTCCTCGTAGGCACTTGCAGCGCCCGCCGCCAGGGACTTTGAGCCCGCGTACTTCCACAAGGGCTTGAGGGCCTCCTGCAGCTGCTCAAAGGTGACGTCCGCGCGCAAAGGTACTTCGCCGTGAACGTGAATTTCAAATGGTGTGTTGTAGCGGGCCATGGATTTAATCTTACCCAGTTTTCGGGGGCGCAACCGGCACATGGGTGGTTGGCCCGATGGTGGTGCCTGAGACCGGAATCGAACCGGTACGCCCCTGTTAGGGAAGCGGCGGATTTTAAGTCCGCTGTGTCTACCTATTTCACCACTCAGGCCGAAACGTATCGTCGCAGTTCTGTATTGTCAAACAAAAAAGCCCCGTGACGGGGCTCAATGTTGATGACTGGATGGAGGCGCGGGCCGGAGTCGAACCGACCTACTCGGATTTGCAATCCGGTACATAACCGCTTTGTTACCGCGCCGTGTTTCTATCTGATTCACTCAATCGCCAAAGCCCGGAAGCTTTACCGACTATCGATTACCGAATGTCCCAAAGAAAAAGGACAGCATTTTTAAAGTGCTGCCCTTTTGAATTGGAGCGGGAGAAGAGTCTCGAACTCTCGACCTCAACCTTGGCAAGGTTGCGCTCTACCAACTGAGCTACTCCCGCGATAACAGCCTCAAATTATAGCGTAACTTTTCAGGCTTTTCAATAAATCGAAAAAAGTTTGCTTCTGTTTTGCTTCAATGCTTCACTGTGCCTGCAACTTCGGCAGGTGTAGCGACAGCAGCCGCAGCGGCAACAGCGACTTCTTCATCACTCAGCGGAATGGGCTGACGCTCCAGTGCAACCTGCAGCACCTGGTCTATCCACTTCACGGGCACGATGTTCAGGCCGCTTTTTACATTGTCCGGAATTTCCTGCAGATCCTTGGCATTTTCCTCCGGGATCAATACCGTCTTGATGCCACCGCGCAAGGCGGCAAGCAACTTTTCTTTCAGGCCGCCAATGGCGGTCACCTCACCACGCAAAGTGATCTCACCCGTCATCGCGACATCGCCGCGCACCGGAATACCTGTGAGGGCCGACACAAAGGCGGTTGTCATGGCAGCTCCGGCACTCGGCCCGTCCTTGGGCGTCGCACCGTCCGGCACGTGAATATGGATGTCCCGCTTCTCAAACATCTCATCTTTGATACCCAGCACCCTGGAGCGGCTGCGAACCACCGTACGCGCGGCCTCCACCGATTCCTTCATCACGTCGCCCAACAAGCCAGTACGCGTGATCACGCCTTTGCCGGGCATGAGGGCCGCCTCAATCGTCAGCAAATCGCCACCGACTTCCGTCCAGGCCAGGCCAACCACCTGGCCGACCTGATTCTGCTGTTCGGCACGGCCATAGTCGAATTTGCGCACGCCCAGGAAGTCGTTCAGGTTATCCGGTCCGACCACTACTTTGGCCACCATTTTCTTGAGCTGAATGCCCTTGACCACCTTGCGGCAGATTTTGGAGAGCTCCCGCTCCAGCGAACGCACACCGGCCTCCCGCGTGTAGTAACGCACGATGTCGCGTATGGCCTGCTCCTGCACTTCCAGCTCGCCTTCCTTGACGCCATTGTTCTTGAGCTGCTTGGGCAGCAGATAGCGCATTGCAATGCTGGTTTTCTCGTCTTCCGTGTAGCCCGCAAGCCGGATCACTTCCATGCGGTCCAGCAGGGCCGGAGGAATATTCATCGAGTTCGACGTTGCCACAAACATCACGTCGCTCAGGTCGAAATCGACCTCGACGTAATGATCACCGAAAGTGTGGTTTTGTTCGGGATCGAGCACCTCCAGCAAGGCGCTCGACGGATCACCGCGAAAGTCGGTGCCCAGCTTGTCGATCTCATCCAGCAGAAACAGGGGATTGCGGGTACCCGCCTTGGTCAGGCTTTGCAGCACCTTGCCGGGCAAGGCGCCAATATAGGTACGGCGGTGGCCACGAATCTCCGCCTCATCACGCATGCCGCCCAGAGCCATGCGTACGTATTTGCGCCCCGTCGCTTTGGCGATCGACTGGCCCAGAGAAGTCTTGCCCACGCCAGGAGGGCCCACCAGGCAAAGAATCGGGGCCTTGAGCTTGTCAACCCGCTGCTGCACCGCGAGGTATTCCACAATGCGGTCCTTGACTTTTTCAAGGCCATAGTGGTCTTCATTGAGCACATTCTCGGCGTTGACCAGATCGTGTTTGATCTTGGTCTTTTTGCTCCACGGCAAGCCGGTCAGTACATCGATGTAGGTGCGCACCACCGTCGCTTCAGCCGACATGGGAGACATCAGCTTGAGTTTTTTGAGTTCGCTTTCGGCTTTTTTGCGCGCATCCTGCGGCATCTTGGCCGACTTGATCTTCTTCTCGATCTCTTCGATGTCCGCGCCCTCTTCACCCTCACCCAGTTCTTTCTGGATGGCTTTCACCTGCTCATTGAGGTAAAAATCCCGCTGGTTCTTTTCCATCTGGCGCTTGACACGGCCACGGATTTTTTTGTCCACATTGAGGATGTCCACCTCGCGCTCAAGCTGCTCGTAAAGGTTTTCGAGCCGGGACTTGACGTTGTCGAGATCCAGAATGACCTGCTTGGCATCGAGTTTGAGCGGCAGGTGAGCGGCGATCGTATCGGCCAGCCGACCCGCATCGTCGATGCTGGAAATCGAGGTGAGGATTTCCGGCGGAATTTTCTTGTTGAGTTTGACGTAATGATCAAACTGCTGCATCACGGCGCGGCGCAAGGCTTCAATCTCGCTGCCCTTGTCGCCTACCACCACCACGGTGGGCTCAACAGGGGTGATATTGGCCGTGAAGTGCTGTTCGCCTTCCTCGATCTTATTGACCTTGGCGCGCTGCTGCCCCTCTACCAGGACCTTGACAGTGCCATCTGGCAGCTTGAGCAACTGCAGGATCGTGGCCACACAGCCCACCTCGAACATGTCCTCAACCGAGGGCTCATCCTTGGCTGCGGCCTTTTGGGCCACCAGCATGATGCGGCGTTCAGCTTCCATGGCCGATTCAAGCGCCTTGATGCTCTTGGGCCGACCCACAAACAGCGGAATGACCATGTGGGGAAAGACCACCACGTCCCGCAGAGGCAGAAGTGGCAAATCGATGGGTGTGGAAGGCAATGAAGTTTGTCCGGACATATAAAACCTTAAACGTAAGCCGTGGCGACCAGTTTCATGGCCAGGAGTAGCGTAGTCAACCCAGAAGTGGGGCGCAAGAATTGCTTTTCAAGCCTTGCACCCGCCCCTTTCCGGATCAGGCTTTCTTGGCAGTTTCGCGGTACACGAGCAAGGGTGCCTTGTTTTCCTCGATTGTGGACTCGTCCACCACAACCTTGTCGACATTGCTGGCATTGGGCAAGTCAAACATCGTGTCAATCAGTGACTGTTCAAGGATGGAGCGCAGGCCCCGTGCGCCCGTCTTGCGGGCCAGGGCCTTGCGGGCGATGGCCTTGAGCGCGGAAGGCCGGATTTCCAGGTCCACCCCTTCCATGGAAAGCAGCTTGCTGAACTGCTTGACCACCGCATTTTTCGGTTCGGTCAGGATCTGCACGAGGGCATCTTCAGTGAGTTCCGCCAGAGTCGCCACGACCGGCATGCGGCCCACCAGTTCGGGAATCAGGCCGAACTTGATCAGGTCTTCCGGCTCGACCTCCTTGAACGACTCCGTCAGCGAACGGGCCTTTTTGCTTTTCACGGAGGCGCCAAAGCCAATGCCCGAGGCTTCGGTGCGGTTTTCGATGACCTTTTCCAGGCCGGAGAACGCACCCCCACAGATAAACAGGATATTGGTCGTGTCGACCTGCAGGAAGTCCTGGTTGGGATGCTTGCGCCCGCCCTGTGGTGGCACCGATGCCATGGTGCCTTCAATCAGCTTGAGCAAAGCCTGTTGCACCCCCTCGCCCGACACGTCACGGGTAATGGAAGGGTTGTCGGATTTGCGCGATATCTTGTCGATTTCGTCGATGTAGACGATGCCCTGCTGGGCGCGCTCAACCTCGTAATTGCAGCTCTGCAGCAATTTCTGGATGATGTTTTCAACGTCTTCACCGACATAGCCCGCTTCCGTCAGCGTGGTGGCATCGGCCATGACGAAAGGAACGTTGAGCGTACGTGCCAGCGTTTGGGCCAGCAGGGTCTTGCCTGAACCTGTGGGCCCGATCAGCAAAATATTGCTCTTGGTCAGCTCCACATCGTCTTTTTTGGCCTTGTCCTTGTGGCGCAGGCGTTTGTAGTGGTTGTAGACAGCCACAGCCAGCGTACGCTTGGCGGGCTCCTGGCCAATCACATAGCCGTCCAGTGTCGCCTTGATTTCTGCCGGTGTCGGCAAATCGCTGCGCGTCTCGTGGACATCTTCGCCGGCAGGCAATTCGTCACGGATGATCTCGTTGCAAAGATCGATGCACTCGTCACAGATAAAGACCGAGGGACCAGCGATCAGTTTCTTAACTTCGTGCTGACTCTTGCCGCAGAAAGAGCAGTAAAGAGTCTTTTCGCCGGAGGAGCCTTTTTTCTCGGCCATTGGTGGGTTGCCTTTAAGGATGGCTAGAGGAGCTAGAGGAGTTGGAGGAAGTGTTACCTAATGATAACCAATAAAAAACGGCGTTTTCAGTTACAGAAAACGCCGTTGCTGCAGGGCAGCCTGAAGCTTTCCGGATTCAGGGGCGCTTGGAGATCACCTGGTCAACCAGGCCGTACGCCTTGGCGTCTTCCGCAAACAGGAAATAGTCGCGCTCGGTGTCGCGTTCAATTTTCTCGATCGGCTGGCCGGTGTTGTCCGCCAGGATGCGATTGAGCTGGTCGCGCGTTTTCAGAATGTCACGGGCGTGGATTTCAATGTCGGTCGCCTGGCCCTGCGCACCGCCCGAGGGCTGGTGAATCATCACACGCGAATTGGGCAGCGAAAAGCGCTTGCCCTTGGCACCCGCCGACAGGAGAAATGCCCCCATGCTGGCGGCCATGCCCACGCAGAGCGTCGAGACATCCGGCTTGATGAACTGCATGGTGTCGTAAATGGCCATGCCCGCCGTCACCGAACCACCCGGGGAGTTGATGTAGAAGGAAATGTCCTTGTCAGGATTTTCGCTTTCTAGGAACAGCAGCTGCGCCACCACAAGGTTGGCGGTCTGGTCATTGACCGGACCAACCAGGAAAATGACGCGCTCCTTGAGCAGGCGGGAGTAAATATCGTACGAACGCTCGCCACGCCCGGACTGCTCAATCACCATGGGCACCATGCCCAGGCCTTGCACATCCTGCGCGCCGGCTTGCGGGCCACCATAGGCGCCGCCATAAATGCTGTTTGGGACCATCATGTTTTCTCCAGAGATGTTTGTACTGTACCTAAAATAAATTGGGGCCTGTGCCCCCAACTTCAAGTCAGGCACAAGCCCCAGCTTCAGGAGAAATTTCGCCTTATCAGTTCTGACCCATCAGGTCGTCGAACGAAATGGCTTTTTCATTGACCTTGGCTTTCCCAAGGACAAACTCCGTCACGTTGTTTTCAATGACAACGGCTTCCACTTCAGCCATGCGGCGGTTGTCGCCAAGGTACCAGCGCACCACATCCTGGGGTTTTTCATAGCTGGCAGCCAACTCTTCAATGTGGGCCTTGAGTTGCTCGGGTTTGGCCTGCAGGCTGTTGGCGCGAACCAGTTCGGCCACCACCAGGCCCAGGCGCACGCGTTTTTCAGCCTGGGGGCGGAAGACGTCGTCAGGAATCGGCGCCTTGTCAGCATCCTTGATGCCGCGCTGCTTCAGGTCGGCGCGCGCGCCTTCGATCATGCGGTCGACTTCGGCCTGCACGCTGGACTTTGGCAGCTCGAGTTCGGCATTGGCCACCAGCGCGTCCATCACGGCGTTTTTGTTGCGGGCCAGCAAGCGGAACTTGACTTCACGCTCGAGGTTTTTCTTGATGTCGGCGCGCAGGGCTTCCACAGTCCCATCCGCGATGCCCAGCGACTTGGCCAGTGCCTCGTTGACCTCAGGCAGGTGAGCTGCTTCGATTTTCTTGACAGTCACCAGAAAGTCAGCCTGCTTGCCGGCAACATCCTTGCCGTGGTAGTCAGCCGGGAAGTTCAGCGGGAAAGTCTTGCTCTCGCCGCTTTTCATGCCGCGCACGGCATCTTCAAACTCCTTGAGCATCTGGCCTTCACCGACCAGGAACTGGAAATCTTCGGCCTTGCCGCCGGCAAAGGTTTCGCCGTCGATCTTGCCTTCAAAGTCGATGGTGGCGCGATCGCCATCCTGGGCCGGCGCATCGGCTGCGCGCTGGGCAAAGGTGCGGCGCTGCTTGCGCAGGATGTCCACGGTCTTGTCGATAGCCGCATCGCTCACTTCAGCGCTGACCTTTTCGACTTCCGCCTGGGTCAGGTCGGCAATCTTGACGTCGGGATAGACCTCGAATACGGCGTCAAATACCAGTTCGCCTTCGGGGGCGCCTTCTTTTTCGCTGATGCGCGGCTGGCCCGCAACACGCAGCTTGGCTTCGTTGGCAGCCACGGCAAACGCTTCGCCCACCTTGTCGTTCATGACTTCGTAATGCACCGAGTAGCCGTAGCGCTGGGCCACCACATTCATGGGCACCTTGCCGGGACGGAAACCGTCCATCTTCACCGTGCGGGCCAGGCGCTTGAGGCGCGTATCGACTTCCGACTGGATGGTATTGAGGGGCAGCGTCAGCGTCATTTTGCGCTCGAGCTTTTCAAGGGTTTCAACAGTCACGGCCATGATGGTTTCCTAAAATCAAAAAATATTCAAAACAGGGCTTGCACCTGACATGCTGCGGCAATACCGCAATGCCTGAAGGCCCGGAAGCAGCACTTCACCTGCTTCCCGTAAACCCTCAAGGATGGTGCGCGGGGGGGGACTCGAACCCCCACACTGTTGCCAGCGTCAGGACCTAAACCTGGTGCGTCTACCAATTTCGCCACCCGCGCGCCTGAAATAAAAACGGGAATCCGAAAAACCTCCGAATCCCCGCTTGAAATCGGTCAACTCTCTATTTTAGCCGTTATCGCAGCCCGATTTCACGGGCATCGACCCGCCCGGTGCCATTCAGGGGACTGCCAGGGGGTTCTCCGGCTCGCGCTTGACGCGAAACCACGCCGCATACATGGCCGGCAACGCCAGCAACGTCAGCACCGTCGCCACCACCAGTCCCCCCATGATGGCCACGGCCATGGGACCCCAGAACACGCTGCGCGACAGCGGAATCATGGCCAGCACCGCCGCTGCGGCCGTCAGCACGATAGGCCGCAACCGGCGCACAGCTGACTCGACAATCGCATCCCAGGCGGGTACGCCCCGGGCACGATCCTGCTCGATCTGATCGATGAGGATCACGGAATTGCGCTGGATCATGCCCATGAGCGCGATCACGCCGAGCAAAGCGACAAAACCGAACGGCCGCCCCAATAAAATCAGCGCCCCGGCCACCCCTGCGATGCCAAGCGGGCCGGTCAAAAATACCAGCATGGCGCGGCTGAAGCTGTGCAATTGCAGCATCAGCAGCGTGAAGGTCAGGAAGAGCATGACGGGAATGCCCGCAGCGATGGACGCCGAGCCCTTGCTGCTTTCTTCCACCGCGCCCGCTACCTCGATGCGGTAGCCCGTCATGCCGCTGCCGTGCCATTGGGTCTCCAGCGCCTTGAGCCTGGGCATCAGCTCCTGGGTCACCGTTGCACCCTGAAGCCCTTCGACAATGTCACTTTGCACCGTGATGGCGTAATCGCGGTTTTCGCGCCACATCACCCCCGGCTCCCAAGTGAAGACCGGCTTGGCGATTTGCGTCAGCGGAATCGAACGCCCGGAAGCCGTGGGCAGGTAAGCATTGGCAATGTCGGTGATGGCGTTGCGCTCGTCCAGCGGCTGGCGCAGCACGATGTCGATCAGCTTGTCGCCTTCGCGGAACTGGCCCACCGGGGTGCCCGCCAGAATGGTCCGGGAGGCCTGGGCAATGGACTGGCTGCTCACGCCCAGCGCGCGTGCTTTCGACTGGTCCACCTCCAGGCGCAACACCTTGACCGATTCGTTCCAGTTGTCATTGACGCCGCGCGTGTTCGCACTTTCCCGCATCACCGCTTTGACCTCATCGGCGCGCTCACGCAGGACCAGCGGGTCAATACCCACGACCCGGAACTGCACCGGGTAAGGCACCGGAGGTCCGTTGGGCAGCAACTTGACGCGGCCCCGCACCTCGGGGAACTCGGTCGCCAGCAGGGCCGGCAGCTTGATGCGCAGGGTCTCGCGCACCTTCAGGTCCTTGGCCAGCACAATCATCTGCGACACGTTGGTCTGCGGGAACACCTGGTCCAGCGGCAAATAAAAGCGCGGCACACCCGAACCCACCCAGGTGCTGACCGAAGTCACGCCCGCTTCCCGCATCAGGCGCTGCTCGACGCGCCTGGCGGTGAACTCATTGGCCGCAAAAGAGGTGCCCTCGGGGAACCAGATGTCCACCATGATTTCGGGGCGGCTGGAGTCGGGGAAAAACTGCTGCTGCACCTTGCCCATGCCCACAATGCCCAAAGCAAAGATCAACACCGTGGCGCCGATCGTGATCCAGCGATGCTGCACGCACCAGTTCACGGTTTTGCGAAAGGTGTTGTAGAAGGGGCTGTTGAACATCTCGTGCGGGCTGTCCAGGCCGGCAGCGACCTCCTTGACGTGCGGTGGCACCCTGAGCAGCAGCGTGCCCAGGTAAGGGACAAAATACACCGACACAACCCAGCTGAGCACGAGCGCAATCACGGTCACCGCAAAAATTGCAAAGGTGTATTCACCCGTGGTCGATTTGGCCAGGCCAATGGGCAAAAACCCGACGGCGGTGATGAGCGTGCCCGTCAGCATGGGCATCGCGGTGATTTCATACGCAAAGGTGGCGGCGCGCACCTTGTCGTAGCCCTCTTCCATCTTGCGCACCATCATTTCCACGGCAATGATGGCGTCGTCCACCAGCAGGCCCAGCGCAATAATCAGGGATCCCAGTGATATCTTGTGCAGGCCGATACCGTAGTACCACATGGCCAGAAAGGTCATGCCCAGCACCAGCGGAATGGTGATGCCCACGACCAGTCCGGGCCGCATGTCGATGTAATAGCGCCGCCACAGCGGCAGGCGGCCAAGCCCCTCATGCGGGCGTTTATGCAGACCCAGGCTGATGAAGCTGACCGCCAGCACAATTACCACAGCCTCGATCAACACCCCGACAAATTCATTCACAGACCTCGACACTGCCTTGGGCTGATCCTGCACATGGACCAGCTTGATACCGGCAGGCAAGGCGCCGGCGATGCTTTCGGACAATTTTTCCAGCGACTTGCCCAGCCCGATGATGTCGCCGCCCTTGACCATGGACACGCCCAGCGCAATCACTTCCTTGCCCTGGTGGTGAACCTTGACGGACGGGGGATCGACATAGCCCCGCCTGATTTCCGCGATGTCACCCAGGCGCAGCTGGCTGCCCCCGGCACTGGTTCCCGCCCCGTAACCTGCCCCGCGAATTGGCATGGCGCGCAGCTGTTCCACCGCTTCGAACTGGCCGGCTACCCGTACCTGCACCACATCCAGCGGGGTCTGCACGGCACCCGCCGATTCGATGGCATTTTGCTGGCCCAGTTGCGACAGCACCTGGTTGAAATCCAGCCCCAGCTGCGCCAGGCGTTTCTGGGAAATTTCAATGAAAACCTTTTCGTCCTGTACGCCGAACAGTTCAACCTTGTTGACATCCGGCACACGCAGCAGGCGCTGGCGCACATCGTCCGCAAAGGTCTTGAGCTCAGCATAGTTGAACCCATCGGATTCCAGGGCGTAAATCACGCCATAGACATCACCAAAATCGTCGTTGAAAAAGGGGCCCTGAATACCGCCCGGCAGGGTGCCACGCATATCGCCGACCTTCTTGCGCACCGAATACCAGACGTTGGCCACGTCGCCGGGTTTGGAGGAATCCTTGATCTGGAAAATGATTTGCGACTCGCCAGGCTTCGAATAGCTGCGTATCTTGTCGGCGTAGGGCACTTCCTGCAGCGTGCGCTCTATCTTGTCAGTCACCTGCTCTGCCACCTGTTGCGCGGTGGCGCCGGGCCAATAGGTGCGCACCACCATGGCTCTGAAGGTGAACGGCGGATCTTCGTCCTGCCCGAGCTGAAAATAGGATGCAAAACCCAGCGCCATCAGCACGACCAGCAGGTAGCGCGTCAGCGCCGCATGCTCCAGCGCCCAGCGGGATAGATTGAACCGGGGAGAAGGAAGAGCGCTGTCAATAGCGCTGTCGGCGAAGTTGTTGCCAAGGTTGTTGCCGGCCTGGCTGCCGGTGCCGTTGCCTGCCTGCGTCATGCCGGCCTCACTTCGCAACCGACGCTGATGCGCTGGAAGCCAAAGCAGCCGTCGCAGGTTTTGCTATCGAATCAGGACCTGTTTGCGCCGGACTGGCGGTCGTCACCGCCACGCTGGGCCGGTAAATAGTGACTTTCTGTCCGGGCGACAGCACATGCACGCCGGCGCTGACCACCAGCATGCCCGGCTGCAGGCCCGACGCCACCACCACATCGTTGCCGTCGGCGGTGGCGACCTGGATCACCTGCGGCTTGACGGTCATGCTGCCTTTGTCGAGCACCCACACCGCCGTGGCATTGCCTTCCTGGCGCAAGGCCGTGGTCGGCAGCTTGATGACTGGCATACCGACGGCGTCGCCCACTTCAGGCACCACGGACACCGTGGCACCCAGGACGGGCGGCTCCTTGGCGTCGATGGAAACCTTGACGGGGTAAGTCCGCGTCACCGGATCGCTGCTCGCAGCCACCTCACGCACCTTGCCGGGTAAATCGGTGTGTTGCGCCCAAAGGCGAATCCTGACGGGTGCACCGACCTTGATGCCGGCCACTTTGTCCTCAGGCACCGAGAACACCACGTCGCGAACGCCGTCGGCCGCAATGCGCACCACCGGCACCCCCGCTGCCACCACCTGACCCGGCTCCGCCTCTATCGCCGTCACCACACCCGAGACATCAGCCACCAGCGCGGCATAACCCGCCTGGTTGCTCTGCACGGCCAGCTGCGACTGGGCCTGCTCCAGTTGTGCCTGGGCCGCCTTGAAGGTCGTTTCGCGGCGCTCCAGTTCCGCGCCGCTGATGAAATTCTGGTCTTTCAGCTCTTTGTAGCGCTTGAAATCAGCCGCGGCGAGATCCCGGTTGGTCGTTGCCGTTGCAACTTGGGCGCGGGCTGCATCGGCGGCCAGCTTGTAATCCTGCGGGTCCAGTTGGGCCAGCACCTGGCCGGCCTTGACGCGTTGGCCCAGCTCGGCCTGCCGCTTGATGATCTTGCCCCCAACCCTGAAGCCCAGGCGGGACTCGACTTGGGCCCTGACCTCCCCCGCATACTCGTGGCTGGAAGAAAACGCATCAGTCCCTACAGTCATGACCTTCACGGCACGTACCGGCTCCTCAGGTGGAGCGGATGGAGAACAGGCGGCCAGTACGACGGCAATGCTCACCAGCGAAAAGACGGTTTTTTTCATGGTCTGGTTCAGATGAAGAGTCGGGACAGGAGATCGAATCAGGAAATCAGCAGGAGGTCAGGCCAGGCAATTACTGACTGACTGGTTAGTAATCTAGGATAAATGGGGAGGCTTGTCAAGCACTTGGCCTCGGCATAAATCACCCGAATACCGGGGAAAATTTACCCGCGGCAGTACCGATGGGACATGGGGGACACCGAGACACGGCTGAACGCCGCCGCCTGTACGAGGACGACAAGGACGAGTGCGGCCTCGAAATTGCTCAAACGATGGGGCGATGGGGCCCCGCGCGCCGAATCAATGGTCAAGTTGACCGGGCATGGGGCAGAGCGGCAGCAAGGTGCCCCGGTTGGGGCGCAGGTTTCAGCGCCCGGGCGGGGCGGGCCACCCTGCCGTCAGCTCACCACGCATGCGCACCTGCACGTCACTGCACACATCCGCACGCATGGGCGGACAGCGCGCCGCCGCCGTGAGGCCCTGGAGCCGTCGCCAGGGCGAGCCAACCCGGCATGGCGCCGGCAGTGCAGACGAAGGATCAGGCCTGCGCCGCAATCACGCCGATCTCCACCCGGTATTCGGTTGCGGCCAGACGGGCGCTGAGCACGGTGGCGCGTGCCGGGGTGCTGCCGGGCACTACCCAGGCCTCCCAGGCACGGTTCATGTCGGCAAAGGTGTCCATGTCGGTCAGCCAGATGGTCGCACTCAGTATGCGGGTCTTGTCGCTGCCGGCAGCGGCCAGCAGGCGGTCGATGCTCGCCAGGACTTGCTGCGTCTGCGTGAAGACGCTGGGCCCGGCATCGTGGTCGGCTACCTGGCCGGCCAGGTAAATGGTTTTCTGGTGCACGACTGCTTGCGACATGCGGGGGCCGGTTTCAATGCGCTGGATGGACATAGGGGTCTTCCTCGTAGGTGTTGTAAGGTGAAAATAAAAAAACAGAGGGAATGATTCCCGCCGGTTATCGGTTCGCCATGGCCGGCGACAACGCAACCAGGCACAGTATCTCGAATAACATCTGCGCGCCCACCAGAGCCGTGTTGCCGGAGGGGTCATTCTGTGGGGCGACCTCCATCACGTCGCCGCCGACGATATTCAGGCCCGCCAGGCCGCGCAGCAAGGTGAGCACTTCGCGCGGGCTCAGGCCACCGACCTCGGGCGTGCCCGTGCCCGGCGCATACGCGGGGTCCAGGCTGTCCACGTCAAACGTCACATAGGTCGGGCCGTCGCCCACCACTTCGCGGGTGCGCCGGATCACGGCTTCCACCCCCATTTTCGAGAACTCTTCAGCATGGATGACGGTCATGCCGGAGTCAAACGAAAACTCCCACAAATACTCGGCCCCGCCCCGAATGCCGATCTGGACGCAGCGGCGCGGATCCAGCACGCCCGCCAGCACGGCCTCCCGGAAGGGGCCGCCGTGGTGAAATTTGGAACCCTCGTAGGTTCCGGCGGTGTCGCAGTGGGCATCAATATGCACCATGCCCACCGGCCGGTCGCGTCCCACCGCTTTCAGGATGGAGCCCGTGATCGAATGGTCACCGCCCACAGCCAGCGGAATCACACCCGCTTTCACAACCTGGTTGAAGCAGGCCTCGATGTCGGCATGGCATTCGTCCAGGCTGAAACGGCTGCGCATGGGCACATCGCCCATGTCGGCCATCTTCAGGCGGGTCACCGGCGCCAGGCCCAGCGCATGCTCGTAAGGTCCGATACGCTCCACATTGCGCACGGCGCGCGGCCCCAGGCGGGCCCCGGCGCGGTTGGTCACGCCCAGGTCCATCGGCACGCCGATCAAGGCCACATCCAGGCCCGCCAGATTCGGCTCAGGCTGGGCCAGGCCATCCGCGCGGTAAGGGGCATCGAGAAATGTGGGGACGTCGGCAAACGGCCACTTGCGGCGGTCCGAGCTGCTGAAGATCTGTTCAGCGACGGCCTTGAATGCCGGGTCAAACATGTCGGCGCCCGAAGCGCCGGCATAACGGGCCCGCAATCTGGCCAAATGTTCTGCGTTGGTAGTCATGGAATGCATGGAATGGTTCATGTTGGAAAAAATCGGGAGGCTGGCAGCTGCCGCCGCTCACGCCTGCGGCGCCGCGCTGCCGCGCGACAGCCGATCCAGGCACAGCCGCGCAGCGGCAAGGTCTTCCAGTGCCGCTCCGACGGATTTGAAGACAGTGATATCGGTGTCGCGGCGCGCAATGGGTGCGCCCGCCCGGCACAGGTCAGCCAGCTCGCCCCGAATACGGTTGCGCGCCAAGGCACCGGACGCCAACGCCTGGATCAAGTCGCCCGCCTCCGCCAAGCCGCCCGCGGTGGTGTCGCACCAGACTGAAGTGGCGCGTATGAACACTTGGTCATCTGCCTCGCGCATCTGCGGCGTGAAGGCGCCAACCAGGTCCACATGCGTGCCTGGACGCAGCCACTCACCGTGCAACAGCGAGGTTTTCGACAGCGTGGCGCAGCTGATGATGTCGGCCTGGGCGCAAGCCTCTTCCAGCGCGGTGACAGGTTCTGCCTTCACGCCTTGCGCCCGCAAGGCGTCCGCACTCTCCTGCGCCTTGGCTGGCGACCTGCCCCACACCAGCACGCGCTCAATCGGTCGCACCTGGGCATGGGCCAGGGGCAGGTACTGCGACAGCCGCCCTGTCCCGACCATCAGCAGCGTGCGGCTGTCGGGGCGCGAGAGAAACCGGCTGGCCAGGGCCGAGGCCGCCGCCGTGCGACGCGCCGTCAGCTCGCCAGCGTCCAGCACCGCCTGCGGACGGCCGCTGGCGCCCTCCATCAACACGTAAAGCCCGTGAATGGATGGCAGATCCAGCGTATGGTTATCCGGATAGACCGCCACGAGCTTGACCCCCACCCCTAAACCGGGGCTCCAGGCCGGCATGGACAGCAACACCGGTGTGCTGGCGCTGCCCATGCCTTCCATGTGGTAATGCCCCCGCGTGGGCGTGCTCAGGTCGGTGGCGGCAAAGGCGCTGTGCAGGGCCCGCAGCAGCTCCGGCCAGGGTAAATGGCGGGCCACACTCGCGGCATCAATAAAAACCGGGGAAATCGTGGATGGAGAATTTTCCATGGCGCCCTCCCCGCTCAAGCAGCGAACACCGAACAGCGTTCGGCATCAATCAACACATTCACACGCTGCCCGCAGCGCGCGCTTTGAAACTGGGCATCGCCGCCGTGGCAGCGCAGGCGCTCATCGCCACAGCGCAGGATCAGTTCCGACTTGGCACCGAGGTCGCGCAGGAAATCAATCTCCCCTGAAATGCTGTTGGGCCGCGCCGGTGCATCGGCATGGGTCGGCTCGAACCTGAGGTCTTCGGAGCGCACGGCCAGCGTCACGGCGCTGCCGGCCGGCAAACTGGTGGGAAGCGCCAGGGCGCTGCCCAGCACCTCGATCACGCCCGGGCTGCGCACCATGCCGGGCAGCAGGTTGGCGGCCCCGAGGAACTCGGCCACGAACGCATTGGCCGGTTTGCGGTACACCTGCGAGGGCGTATCGCATTGCTGGACGCGCCCGCCCTTGAGCACGACCAGGCGATCCGACAGCATCATGGCTTCGTGCTGGTCGTGCGTCACCACGATGGTGGTCACGCCGAACTGCTGCTGCAGTTGCCTGAGCTCGATCTGCATGCTGTCGCGCAGCTGGGCGTCCAGGGCCGACAACGGCTCGTCCAGCAAAAACAGCTTGGGCGGAACGGCCAGCGCACGCGCAATGGCCACGCGCTGGCGCTGCCCGCCGGAGAGTGCCGACACCGGGCGATCCGCAATTGCCGGAAGTTGCACCATGTGCAGCAGTTCTTCCACGCGGCTGGCGCGCTGCGCCGTGGCGACTCCCTTGAGCTTCATGCCGTAGGCAATGTTTTCGGCCACCGTCATGTGCGGGAACAGCGCCAGCGACTGAAACACCATGCCAAAGCCGCGCAGATGCGGAGCCACATGGCTGATCTCCTGGCCGTCCAGCAGCAGCTGGCCGCTGCTGGCACTCTCGAAGCCGGAAATGATGCGCAGCAGCGTGGTCTTGCCGCAACCCGAGGGGCCGAGCAAACATACAAATTCCCCGCGGGCGATGGTCAGGTCAACATCGCTGAGGACGTTCGCCGTGCCGAAGCGTTTGCTGACGCCCCGGAGTTCCAGATGCTTGTCCATATGCAACAGTCTTTCGTTAATCAGGTTCTTGGGGGCAGCGCTCAAAACAGGCTGCCCTTGCCGGCCACGAGCTTGTCGACCCAGGCGATCAGCGCCACGTCCAGCGCAATGATCAGGGTCGAAATGGCCAGCGTGGTGGGATCCAGCGACGAGACGGTGCGGCTGTACATCCAGATCGGCAGCGTGCGCACGTCGATCGTGTACATGAAGAAAGTCACCGTGAACTCGTTGAAGGAAATGATGAAGGCGAAGATCAGCCCGGCCATGATTCCCGGCTTCATCAGCGGCACGACGACATGCAGGATGGCGCGCAAAGGCGAGGCCCCCAGCGACATGGCGGCTTCTTCCAGGTCCAGCCCCACGCCATTCATGGCACTCAGGCAATTGCGTAAAACAAAAGGCAGCGCCAGCGTGATGTGCGGAATGGCCAGGCGAAACAGGCCCAGGTCCACGCCGGTCTCGCGGCTGAGTGCTTCGGTCATGAGCAGGTAGGCCACGCCCAGCACCACCAGCGGAAACACGATGGGCAGGGTGAACAGCAGTTCGGCCAGATGGCGCCAGCGCCCCTGGCTGCGCACCACGGCATAAGACAGCGGCACACAGACACTGACGCTGGCCAGCATGGTGATGAGGCCCACGATCAGGCTGCTGGTCATGGCGCTGAAGGCCGACATCGTGCCCTCGCTCTTGTCGCCAAACAGCACATCGAAGGCAGCGCCGTACCAGCGCAGCGACAGGGACTGCGGCGGAAAATCCAGGTTGGTGCCGCCCGAAAACGACATGATCAGGATGATCACCACCGGCAACGCCGCGATGAGCAGGCCCAGCCCGGCCAGGGTGCCCATGACCCAGCCAAACGATCCGCGGCCGGCACGGGAAGTGGTTGAGGACGCAGCTGGAGAAGTCACTGAAGGGGTAATTGAAGTTGCCGTTGCCATCATCGTGCTCCCTGCCATTGGGTGGTGCGTGTGGACAGCCAGGTGGCGGCCATCAGGGTTGCCAGCGTGATGGCGATGAGGGTGACGCCCGCCGCCGCCGCACCTGCCCAGTCAAACATCGGTGAAATCATGTCGCGGATGGCCACGCCCATGGTCTGGACACGGCGGCCGCCGAGCAGCAGCGGCACGGCGAAAGCGCTGGCGTTGAAGGCAAACACAATCGAGGCCGCACCGATCAGCCCGGGCTTGAGCAGCGGCAGCGTGATGTCGCGAAACGAGCGCCAGGGCGCAGCGCCCAGGCTGGCACTGGCCTCCAGGTATTGCGCCGAGATGGCCCGCATCGAGCCGAGGATGGGAAACACGGCCAGCGGCAAGGCGGTTTGCACCAGGCCCACCAGCACACCGATCTCATTGAACAGCAGCTGCACCGGGCGGTCCAGCACACCCAGCTTAAGCAATACGCCATTGATGATGCCGTTGGGCCCCAGCACCATGATCCAGCCATAGGACTGAATCAGCAGGTTCAAAATCATGGGCAGCAGGATGAGACTGGTGACCACGCGTCGCCAGATGGGCTGGGTAATCGCCGCCATCAGCATGGCCACGGGCACCGCCAGCACCAGGCAGATGACCGTGCTCAGCGCCGCCAGCTTGAGCGTCAGAACGACCGAGCGAAGAAAAAACGGGTCGAGCAGGCCCAGGTAACGCTCCAGGCTGAAACCGTCAATAGACTGCGTGTCCGCCGAAAAGGAAAAGCGGAGCACGAAGACAACAGCCAGCAGAAAGGGCAGCAAGAGCACGATGGCCGGCAGGGCCAGCAGGGCCAGCCGGAGGCGGCCAGAATTCAGAGTGGACATGGTCAAAACTTTCCTGACGACCGGGCCGCGGGAAGCGGTCCGGCCGTTTATCAACTGCAGACGATCAGGAGAAGGTCTGCGTGTAGCGCTTGATCCAGCTGTCGCGTACCGAGGCAATCACCGCCTTGTCGTGAATCACCGCCGTGGAGCCGAGCTGCTCGGGCTTGATGATGAAGGGGCTCTTTTGCGCCTCGGGTGAGAGCACGGCCTTGAGGTTGACCGGCCCGTTGAGCACGTCCTCGGCCATTTTTCCCTGCACAACGGGATCCAGCGAATGGTTGATGAAGGCATGGATCAGCGACGATTCGCCGGGGTGGGCCTTGGGCATGATGGTGTACATCAGGTCGGCAAAAAAACCTTCCTTCAGGTTGTACGTGGCGCCCAGGCCGGAGTTGGGATCCTTGAGTTCCTTGGCAAAGAAGGCCGGGGCGTACACCGCACCAATGTCCAGCGAGTTGGAGCGAAACAGTTCGGCGATTTGCGTCGGGTTCTCGCCGAAGGTCAGCACCCGGTCCTTGAGCTCGGCCAGCTTCTTGAAACCACCTTCCACATTGGTCGCGCTGCCGCCGGTCAGCTTGGCTGCGGCCACGATGGTGTCCAGCGAATCCGTCCAGGTCGCCGGCGGCAAAAACACCCGCTTGGCATATTTGGGGTTCCACATTTCCTCGTAGCTGGTCGGTGCCGCCTTGAAGGTGCGAGTGTTGTACAGCATGCCACCGGTCCACAGCAGATAGCCAATGCCGTGGCCATCGGCACCGGTGCGAAAACGCGCGTCCACGCTCTGGAGGTTGGGTAACTGGTTCAGGTCGGGCTTTTCCAGCAGGCCTGCATTGGCCAGGGTGACGGCGCCGACACCTGCCAGCGTGATCACATCGTATTGCGGGCGATTTCCGCCCGCCTTGAGTTTGGCCACCATCTCGGACGTGCTGCCCGTGCGGTCGGCAATGACCTTGGCACCCGTTTGGGCTTCAAAGGTTTGCGCGATGTTGCGTAGCACCGCCAGGCCCGTATCGTCCGACCAGGTCAGGATACGCAGGGTTTTCCCTGAGAACTTGCGATTTTGGGCGAGCGCATTGAGTGCCGGAAAGCCCAGCGCTGTCGAGGCCAGCGCAGCGCCTGCCTTGACCAAGGTGCGCCGTTGGATATCGTGTGTCATATCGGTTTCTCCTGTGTGGGTGTACATATAAGAATAATTTGTTGACTTGCTGAATACCCGTTTCGCAGCCCTCAAAAAATCTCAAAGTCATCGTAATGGCTCTGCTAAAGTAGCGATAGTCACAAAATTGTCGCGTACCTATCAATAAAACTGAATGCAAGACTTGGACCCGCACCTGTTGCGTGCATTCTTGTCGGTGATTGACGTCGGCACCGTCAATGGCGCAGCTGCCGCACTGCATCGCACCCAGGCGGCTGTCAGCATGCAGATCCGGCGCCTGGAAGATATTGCGGGTGCCCCGCTGTTCGAACGCTCGCCCAAGGGCCTGACGGCCAACGCCGAGGGGCGGGTCTTGGAGCCCTATGCGCGTGAAATCCTGACCCTCAATGAAGAAGCCCGGCAACGCATCAGCGGCCAGCGCATGGAAGGCCGCGTCAAGCTGGGGGTGGTGGAAGACTTCGCCGCAACGCGACTGATTGAGATTTTGAAGTCCTTTCGCGACCAGAACCCCAAGGTGCATCTGGACCTGATCATCGCGGGCAACCGGCAGCTGGCCGCGCTGTTTGAGCAGGACAAACTCGATTTGCTGATCTGCGACACCCAGGAGGTGGCACACAAGCCCCTGGTCGAATGGCCCGAGCAACTGCTGTGGGTGGTGCGCTCCGACCTGACGCTGCCGCCGGACGATGCCTTGCCGGTGGTTCTGTTCACCGACGCCTGCCCCTGGCGCACCCGGGTCATGGAGTCGCTGGCCGACGCCCAGTTGCGCTGGAGCATGGTGTGCGAGGCCTCCACGCTGGTGGCCATGGCTACCGCTGTGCAGGTGGGCATCGGCATCGGGCCCATGATTTCAGCCACCATTCCGCCCGGCTGCCGCGTGCTCGCGGCAACGCCTGAATTCCCGAACCCGATTCAAATCGGGATTGGCCTGTATGCCCGCACCGGGGCCTCGGAGGAAGCGACTTACCTCGCCGATTTCATGACCCGCATGCCAGGCAGGCTGGCGGTTTGACGGGCATGCCAGTGACATCAAGACCTTTGCCGCAAGACCCGGCCGGCACGGACGCGCCCACAACCTCCCCGGTCGCTTCCCCAACCAGGACCACGACCTCTATGACCACGCGCAAGGCGGGCGTTGACCATTACGAGAACTTCCCGGTCGCCTCTGTCCTGTGCCCGCCGCACCTGCGACCCGCCATCGCCGCCATCTACTGGTTCGCCCGCACCGCAGACGACATCGCCGACGAGGGTGACGCCCTGCCCCAGACCCGTCTGGACGACCTGGCCGCCTACCACGCCGATCTCATGGCGACCGCTGCTGGCCTCTCGCCCTCCCCGCGCTGGGCCGCCGTGTTTGACCCGCTGGGCCCCGTGATCACGCAATTTGCCCTGCCGGTGCATTTGCTGGCCGATCTGCTCAGCGCCTTTGAGCAGGACGTGGTGAAACAGCGCTACGCCAGTCAGGCCGAACTGCTCGACTACTGCAACCGTTCAGCCAACCCAGTGGGCCGTTTGCTGCTGCACCTGTATGGTGTGCACGACGGCGACTCGCTGCAGATGAGTGACAACATCTGCAGCGCCCTGCAACTCATCAACTTCTGGCAGGACCTGAGCGTGGACATTCCACGCGGACGCATCTACCTGCCGGCCGATGCCTGGGCGCGCCATGGCGTCGATGAAGCGCAACTACTGGCTTTGGACAGCAACCCAGCCACTACTAAATTAATAGCTGACTGCGTCCAATCCGCAAGGGCTGCCATGCTCAAAGGCTCCCCGCTGGTGAAAAGGATACCAGGGCGCGGCGGCTGGGAGCTGCGGCTGGTGGTGCAAGGCGGCCTGCGCATCCTGGACAAAATCGAAGCGCTGGGCTTCAACACGCTGCAGCAACGCCCCAAGCTCGGGCCCTGGGATGTGGCGGTGATGGGCTGGCGTGCTTTATGGATGTAGGCACGACACTCACAGGCGGCCCATAACAGGAACCAAGCATTTTTCCGACGGGCCGCCCCTAGAAAAAATAGCCCCCTCGGGGGGCAGCGCATTACACAAAGTGAAAAGCGTGGGGGTCATTTCCACGTGCAACAATCGCCGCATGAATCCCGAGCAGTATGTCCAGCAAAAAGCCGCCGCATCCGGTAGCAGTTTCTATTACGCCTTCCTGTTTTTACCCCCCGAGCGGCGTGCCGCCATCACCGCGTTTTACGCTTTCTGCCGCGAAATAGACGATGTGGTCGATGAAGTGACCGACCCCGGCGTGGCGCAAACCAAGCTGGCCTGGTGGCAGGCCGAGGTGGCCAAGTCGTATGCCGGCAATCCGACGCATCCGGTCATGCAGGCGCTGATGCCCCTGGCCGGGAGCTACGGCATTGAAGCGCGCCATTTACAGGCGGTCATCGAGGGCTGCCAGATGGACCTGGAGCAAAACCGCTACCTCGACTTCCCCGGCCTCATGCAGTATTGCCACCTGGTGGCGGGCATCGTGGGCGAGGTAGCCGCGCGCATTTTTGGCCAGACGGACGAAGCCACCACCACCTACGCACACAAGCTGGGCCTGGCGTTCCAGCTCACCAATATCATTCGCGATGTGGGTGAAGATGCGATGCGCGGCCGCATCTACCTGCCCATCAACGAGCTGCAGCAGTTTGATGTGAAGGCGCACGAAATCCTGAAACGCCAGTATTCCGAGCGCTTTACCGCGCTCATGCAGTTCCAGACCCAGCGCGCACTGGCGCTGTATGACGAGGCGCTGGCCCTGCTGCCCCCGGCTGACCGCCGGGCCCAGAAGCCCGGCCTCATGATGGCCAGCATTTACCGCACGCTGCTGCGCGAGATCGCCGCCGACGGCTATCAGGTGCTGCACCAGCGGGTCAGCCTCACACCCTTGCGAAAATTCTGGCTGGCCTGGAAAACGCAGGCCTTTGGGCGGGTGGTTTAACACGTGTGGTTGGTGGGAACATGAGAGTCGCCGTCGTGGGTGCCGGGTGGGCGGGCTGCGCCGCAGCCGTCGAGGCCACGCGCCTGGGTTATCAGGTCACCCTTTTTGAAGCGTCCCGCACCGCTGGCGGGCGGGCCCGCCGCTTGGGCGGCACGGTGGCGGGCCGGTCTGTCCCGCTCGACAATGGCCAGCACATCCTGATCGGCGCCTATGCCGAAACCCTGCGCCTGATGGAAGACCTGGGCGTTGACGTGAATGCTGCCATGCTGCGTCTGCCCTTGAGCATGCGCTTCCCCAATGGCAGCGGCCTGCAGTTGCCCCGGTGGCCGGCGCCGCTGGATGCGCTCGCCGGCATCCTCGTGGCCCGTGGCTGGTCATGGGCGGACAAGCTGTCGCTGCTTAAGGTGGCGCTGGGCTGGAAACTCAAGGGATTTCAGTGCGATCCGGGCCAGTCGGTGACCGATATATGCCAGGGCCTGACACCAGGCGCCATGGCTTCGCTGATCGAGCCTTTGTGCGTGTCGGCGCTGAACACGCCGGCGCAATGCGCCAGTGGCCAGGTGTTCCTGCGCGTGATCCGTGATGCGCTGTTTCTGCAGAGCGGCGGCTCCAACCTGCTCTTGCCCCGCAAGGACCTGAGCGCCCTGCTGCCGGATGCCACGCTGGCCTGGCTCCATGAGCAGGGCAGCCCCGCACAGCTGGGCGCTCGTGTGCTCACCATCGCCCCTCTCGGTTCAAGCTGGGTCGTGACCACCGATAGCAGCGTCGCCTTTGATTGCGTGGTGCTTGCCTGCCCGCCCCACGAGGCAGCGCGCCTTGTCGAAGGCAGTGGCGTGCCGGCTGACGAATGGCTCATGCAGACGCGCGGCTTGCAGCACGAGGCCCTCACCACCGTTTATGCCCACGCGTCCGATGCACGCCTGGCCCAGCCCATGCTGGCGCTGCCTTCAAGTGCCACGGAGCCGGCCCAATTCGTGTTCGACCGCGGACAACTCGGCGGCCCCGCGGGCTTGCTGGCGTTCGTGATCAGTGCCAGTTCGGGCGACAACGCCACACTGACGCAGCAGGTGCTGGCGCAAGCCGCGCGGCAGTTGGGGCTGAATTCGCTGAACCCGCTGCAGCCGGTGCAGACCATTGTGGAAAAGCGTGCGACCTTTGCCTGCACCCCCGGCGTACAGCGGCCCGGCGCCGCCGTCGCTCCGGGCCTGATGGCGTGTGGGGACTACATTGCCGGGCCGTATCCAGCCACCCTGGAAGGTGCCGTGCGCTCCGGCCTGGAGGTGGCCAGGCGCCTGCATTGAACAATCCCGATCAATCCTGGCTAATCCCGGCTAATCCTGATGAATCCCGACGCTATTGCTACCCATTAAATAGCAATAAGGCCCCCCGGATCATCGAGGTCATGCACCTTGTGCCATGGCCCTGACGGCCTTATAAGCGGGGCGCGCCAGACAGGCGCGCAGCCATTGAGCCGTGCGCGGGCACTGCGCCATCAATTCGATGGCACTCTGCGCCCATGTCAGCACGGAAGCCACACAGATATCGGCCACGGTAAAACGCTCGCCGGCCAGATAACTGCGCGTTTGCAAATGCTGCTCCAGCACGCCCAGCGGACCGGCCAGCCGCCGCTCGGCTTCATCGGCCAGTTGCGGCTTGCGCCGTTCTGCCGGCATCAGCACCCGGTGCATCAGGATGGTCAGCGCATCCTTTTCGCACTCGGTCACCACCCAGAAGCTCCAGCGCAAAATCTCGGCCAGCTCGGCATGGCTCCGCGCCGCCAGCATGGGGGTGTTGACATCATTTTGTGCCGCCAGCGATCGCGCGCCAGGGGGCTTGAACCGCTCGGCCAGGTACAGCGCGCACGCCATGGACTCCCAGACCAGCACACCGTCATCATCCACCACGGGAATGCGGCCATTCGGGTTGATCGCCAGAAATTCCGGCGTGCGCGTGGCACCGCTCAGATAAGGCAGGGGAATGTGTTCATAGGCCAGGCCCAGCTCCTGGGCCACCCACAGCGGCCGTGCCGCACGCGAGGCTGCTGTGCCGTAGATTTTGAGGGTCATGTCAATCAGCTCCAGGACAGCCCGTCCCCTTCATTGAGGAAAAAGGTCACACAATTCGGTGAGCGAGGCCACCGTTTCATGGGGTTCACCTGTGTGCGTCCATAAATGCTCTGTCCGGTTTACCCACACCGTCTGCATGCCGCAGTTAAGGGCCCCCAGCACATCCAGCGTGGCGTCGTCACCCACATGCAGCACATGAGCAGGCTCCACCTCGACGGACCCCGCAGCCGCGTGAAAAATCCGGGGATCAGGCTTGCCCACGCCAAACTGCTGGGCACTGATGCTGGTGCGGAAATAGTTGCCGATACCAATGCGCTGAATATCCGCATTGCCGTTGGACAGGGCCACCAGCGGAAAGCGGCTGGACAAAAATTCGAGGGCCAGCAAGGCATCTTCAAACAGCGTGACCCGGTTGCGCTCGGCATAAAAAACCGCGAACGCATCTTCAGCCAGCAGGGGATTTTCCCGGGAGCGATAGAGCGCCAGCCGGATAGCCTCGCGCCGGATGGCACTCAGGTTGTGCTTGAGTTCGGGACGCGAACGCATCACGTGCTCACGAATCTCATGCCGAGCCGCGGGATTGGCAAACAGCGCAGCGGTCATGGGCGCATGCTGGCTGAGCCAGTCGTCAAGCACCTTTTCGGCCCGTTCAATGGCGGGCCAGATCGGCCACAGGGTATCGTCGAGGTCCAGCGAGATGGCTTTGATGATGGTCAGGTCAAGCATAGGTAAGTTCATGGATACGGTGTTGCGCCACCCCGCACTAGAATAACCCATGTCTTTTGCCTCAGAGCCGTCCTTCGTTCATGGCAAGCCACCGGCTGCATCCTCCACCACCGCCATCCTGCTCTGCAACCTCGGTACACCCGATGCACCCACCGCACCCGCGCTGCGCCGCTACCTCGCCGAATTTTTAAGCGACCCGCGCGTGGTCGAAATCCCCAGGCCTGTCTGGTGGCTGATCCTGCACGGCATCATCCTGCGCCTGCGCCCCAAAAAATCCGCCGCCAAATACGCCAGCATCTGGACGCCGGAGGGCTCACCGCTGAAGGTCTGGACGCAAAAGCAGGCCCTGATGCTGCGTGGCTACCTGGCGACGCGCGGGCACACCGTGGAGGTGCGTTACGCCATGCGTTACGGCAACCCATCGATTGCCTCGCAGCTGGACCAGCTCAAGGCGGACGGCGCCACCCGCATCCTCATCCTGCCGGCCTATCCGCAGTACAGCGGCACCACGACCGCCAGCGTGTTCGACGCGGTTTACAGCTGGGCCGCGCGGATACGCCGGATTCCCGAGTTTCGCTTCGTCAACAACTACCACGATGACCCCGGCTACATCAACGCGCTGGCCGACCGGATTCGCACGCACTGGCGGCACTATGGCCAGGCCGGGCAACTGGTCATGAGCTTTCACGGCGTGCCCGAGCGCACGCTCACGCTGGGTGACCCTTACCACTGCGAATGCCACAAGACAGCGCGCCTACTGGCCGAGAAGCTGGGGCTGGGAAAGGACCGCTACAAGGTCACCTTCCAGTCACGCTTTGGCAAGGCCAAATGGCTGGAACCCTATACCGAACCCACGCTGATCAAGATGGCGCAGGCCGGTGTCCAGCGGGTCGATGTGGTGTGCCCGGGTTTTACCGGCGACTGTCTGGAAACCCTGGAAGAAATCGCAATGGAAGCGCGCCACGCCTTTTTACAGGCGGGCGGCAAGGAGTTTTACTACATCGAGTGCCTGAACGACAGCCCCGTGTGGATGGCTGCGCTGGCAGAGTTCAGCGCGCAGCAACTGGCGGGCTGGCCAACCGGGACACCAACGGAGGCCGAAGCCCTGCACCGTTCACGCGAACGGGCAGTGGCCCTGGGCGCGCCACGCTAGTGCGGCATTACATGCCCGGATTTTTCAGCCCTGTTTAAGTGGCTTTCTCACAGGCTCGACCAGTCGTCCCATCAAATTCCAGAGCAGCACCACCAGCACCAACCCGACGGTGCCAAAAACCAGCGAAGGCAGCAAGCTGCCGCCAATGGTCCAGCCCGGTGATGCCTTGCTGGCAACACACACAAAATCCGCAGCGGCCATGCCGGTGTAGTGCATGGCGCACACCGCCAGGCCCATGATCAAGGCAGCCACAAAACGGTAGCTCGCCTTGCGGATATTGAACGCAATCCAGAGAGCCGCCGCCGCCGCACAGATGGCGATCACGACACTGCCGGCCACCATCGACCAGTTGAACACCATCTCAGCGCGCAAATGCATGGCATACATGCCGCCGTAATGCATCACGCAAACTCCCAACCCTGCCAGCACGCTTCCCGCCAACCAGCCCCCGATGCTGAACTGGCTTCTGCCGCCTGCCAGCCGCAGTGCGATGCCGGAAATAAGCACGGCCGCCAGCAACGACGCGAAGGTCAGCGTGCCGTCATAAACTACGGTCATGGGCAAGCGGTAGCCCAGCATGCCGATGAAGTGCATGGACCAGATACCGACGCCGCCCAAAGACACCGCGGCACCGATCACCATGTCGTTGTCAATGGACCCATCGCTACGGCGAATATGCCCTGCGTGGTAAAGCGCCATCAAGGACCCCATCACCGCCACGACGTAAGACCCCAGCACATACATCAGGTTGTATTGCGCGGGCAAGATATCGCCAGGATTGAAAGCCATATTTCCTCCTCGAAATTTAACATCACCAGTTTTATAGGCACCAGCTTGCAAGCTCGTTTTGATGCATCAAACCGCATCCGCGGGCCCCGCGTGATGCTATCAGTGAGCACATGGCGCGTCACAGGTGGATGGGTGTTGTTTCAGGGAAATAGTGACAATTTCGAGGGCATGAAATTCGCTTGACAACCTGCACCCGCGAACTTTTGTGCGGTGCAAGCCAGACAAATTCAAGCATGTTGTCAAAAATATTATGCTTTTTACTTACATGCCTAATGATTTTCGACGCTTATGCAAAAGTGACTGCTTGGCCACGCTGATTAAATTTTTGTGGCGAGTGCGCCATGATTTTTGAAGACGCGGCAAAAAGCTTTACGACAACGACTTTTAGCCGACAGACCGCATCAGTGGGTCGCTGGATGAAGCAGACGCTTTCCATGCGCAGGTGGCCCCGCGCAGATATCTCAGGCTTTCAGCTTGAGCAAATGCACCATCACACGCGAAGTCGTCAAGTCAAAGTCGATAAAGCTGCCAAAGGCGGGGCCGGCAAGCCAGGAGGACTCCCAGTGGTTCTGTTTCAGGGTTTTCAGCCACGAGTCATGCAAGGTGGCGGCCTTCACAGCTTCAATCATCTCTGCCTGGCGTGCGGCCGTCACGCCCTGTCCGGTGAACACACCCCGCCAGTTGGCCATGTCCACACCCACTCCCTGCTCGCGAATCGCGGGAATACCAAACACCGAGCGTTTGGACGACACCCCAATGGCGCGCAATTTCCCGCTGGCCAGCTGTTCACTGAATTCGCTGAAGCCTGAAATGCCGGCCACCGCCTTGCCACTCAGCACCGCCTGCACCACCTCGGTACCCCCCGCAAATGGCAGGTAGACGAGTTCCTCCGGTTTGCTCTGCGAGCCCCGCATGAACACGCCGGCAAACACATGGTCCACGCCGCCGGCCGAGCCACCGGCAATCGGCACTTCTTTGGGGTTGGCGCGTATACGCGCCGCCAGGTCGCTCGCTGTGCGAATCGGGGAATTGGCGTCCACGACCACCACCAGGTAGTCACTGGTCAGCCGGGCAATGGGCTGGATGCGGGTCATGTCCACAGCGGGCTTCTGCAGCGCCACCGCCCCGACCATCACCATGCCCCCCATCAGCAGGGTGTTGGGGTCGTTGCTGTACTTTTCAGCGTAATGGGCCAGGCCAATCGTGCCGCCCTTGCCACCCTTGTTTTCATACTCGATCTCGTCCGTTGCACCCGCGCCCAGCAGCGCCGTACCGAGGGCGCGGCCGGTCTGGTCCCAGCCTCCGCCGGCGTTGGCCGGGATGACGATGCGCAGCTTGGGCGCCAATTTGACCACCCTGCCCTTGGTGGAAGCCGCTCCCGCGCTGGCCGCGCCGGGTTTGGGCGATTGGGCCCAGAGCGACCCCGTGCCGCCCAGTGCGGCAATGGCCAGTCCACCCAAAGCCGCGCGTCGTTGAATTTTCAGCATGTTTTGCTCCAGTGATCCAGTGAACTTGATGGCTTTCTCAACGCAAAAATCATATCGCCGCCTTGCGCATCGACCAGAACTTTGCCAGCCGCGGCAGTACCAGCACGGCCACGATGATCACGATGAGGGTGATCGACATGGGGCGCTGGAAAAACACCACCGCGCTGCCCTCGCCGATGGACATGGCATTGCGCAACTGCGCTTCCGCCAGTGGCCCGAGGATCATGCCAACGACCACCGGTGCGGTCGGAAAGTCAAAGCGGCGCATCAACACACCCAGCACGCCGATGCCATACAGCAGGAACAGGTCAAACGCACTTTGGCGCATGCCATAAGCTCCCACCGTTGCAAAGATCAGGATGCCGGCATACAGCTGCGGCTTGGGAATCTTGAGCAGCTTGACCCAGAACCCGACCATCGGCAGGTTCAGCACCAGCAGCATCACGTTGCCAATGTAGAGGGAGGCGATCAGCGCCCACACCAGAGCCGCCGAGGTGGTGAACAGCTGCGGGCCGGGCTGGATGCCGTAGTTCTGGAAAGCGCCCAACAGGATGGCCGTGGTATTGGAGGTGGGAATGCCGAGCGTCAGCAGCGGAATCAGCGCGGCAGTCACGGTGGCATTGTTGGCGGCCTCGGGTCCAGCCACACCTTCAATGGCGCCAGTGCTGCCAAACTCCGCCCTGTCCTTCGGGTCCTTGGCCAGCTTTTTTTCCATCGCATAGCTCAGGAACGTGGGTATCTCGGTCCCGCCGGCCGGAATGCAGCCGAACGGCGTACCAATGGCCGTGCCGCGCAGCCAGGCCGGGATCGAACGCTTCCAGTCGCGCGCCGTCATGTGCACGCGGCTCAGCCGGTTCTGCTCCTCCACGACCCGGCCCTCGTACAGCACGGCGTACAGCACTTCCGCCACGGCGAACAGCCCAACCGCCACCAGCACGATTTCAATGCCGTCCAGAAACTCGGGAATGCCGCCGGTGTAGCGGCTCTGGCCTGAAATCTGGTCGAGACCGACACAACCCGCAGCCAGGCCGATGAACAGCGCCGTAATGCCGCGCAGCGTGCTCTTGCCGAGCACCGCGCTCACGGTGGTAAAGGCCAGCAGCATCAGCAGAAAATATTCCGGTGGGCCGAGCTTGACCGCGAAGTCCGCCACAAAGGGTGCGAACAGCGTGACGATGACGGTGGCGATGGTGCCGGCGACAAAGGAGCCTATGGCGGCCGTGGCAAGCGCAGCACCCGCACGGCCGCTCTTGGCCATCTTGTTGCCCTCCATGGCCGTGACCATGCTCGCCGTTTCACCGGGCGTGTTCAGCAGGATGGAGGTGGTGGAGCCGCCGTACATGGCTCCGTAATAAATACCCGAGAAGAAAATCATCGAAGCCGTGACATCGACCTTGGCGGTGATGGGCAACAGCATGGCCACAGCCACGGCCGGGCCGATGCCAGGCAGTACGCCGACGGCTGTGCCCAGGGCACAGCCCACCAGGCACCAGAGAAGATTGGCAGGGGTAATCGCGAGCGCGAAGCCATGCATCAATGCGTTGAAGATATCCATGTCAGAGCCACCCGGTTGCTGTCAGGCCCGGCAGGTTGATGGCCAGGAATTGCGTGAACATCCAGAACACTGGCGCTGAAATGAGCAGACCGGTCACGATGTCGATGACCCAGGTGCGCGCCGCGCCCGACGGCTGACCGCTGGCGCGCCGCAGGCCCTGCACCGCCAGCAGGTAGCACAGCGTGCAGCTCAGGATGAAGCCGATCGTGGTGAGCAGCGCCGCATTGAGCAGCAAGCCGGCGGAGACCCAGACAAAGCCTGGCCAGTAAGCTCGCGGGGCACCGGCGGGAAGATCCAGCTCACGAAAGCCCCCGGTGCGCGCTTCCCAGATGATCCACCCGCCGCAGACGGTGAGCATGATAGACACCAGCCACGGCAGAAAATTCGGTCCGACACCACCGTAACCTGCCACAGAAGAAATACTGATGGCGCCGAAGGCCAGCGCCAGCCCGGTGAGCAGCACACCGGCACCCACCAGGGTTTGCGGCCAGACGGCCTCGGCGGCTCGCGCGGCCTGATCGGATGGCCCGTCGGCCAAGGCATCTAAAGTTGTCATTGTTACGGTTCTCCAACACGTCGAACTAAATATGAAAACGGCACGCCGCCTGGGTCAGGCGACGCGCCGTGGGAAGGTGGAGGCCGCAGCCTCAGACCATGCCGGACTTGACCATGGTGGCACGCAGGCTGGCAAAGTCGTCATCGACGAACTTGTCAAAGGCCGGGCCCGTCAGCACTGCGGGGGTCCAGTTGTTCTTCTCAGAAGCCTCGATCCAGCTCTTGGACTTGACGGCCTTGAGAATCATCTCGGTGAGCACCTTGCGCTGCTCGGCCGAAATGCCGGGGGCGCCATAAACGCCGCGCCAGTTGCCGATCACCACGTTCACGCCCTGCTCCTTGAGCGTGGGCACATTGACGCCCTTCAGGCGCGTTTCGGAGGTGACCGCCAGCGCCCTCATCTTGCCGGAATTGATGTACTCCGAGAATTCGCTGTAGCCGCTGCCGCCTATGGTCACATTGCCGCCCAGAATGGCAGCCGTGGCCTCTCCGCCTCCGCGGAAAGCCACGTAATTGATTTTGGAAGGGTCCACGCCCGCTTCACGCGCAATCATGGCCGCCGCAATGTGCTCGGTGGAGCCGCGCGAGCCGCCGCCCCATTTCACGCTGCCGGGGTCTTTCTTGAGCTGTTCAATGACGTCTTTCATCGATTTGAACGGCGAGTTGGCGGGCAGCACAAACACGTTGTATTCGCTGGTCAAGCGAGCGATCGGTGTGGCCTGCGACAGGCTGACCGGCGGCTTGCCGGTTATCAGGCCACCCAGCATCACGGCGCCCATGACCATCATTGCATTGCCATCGCCCTTGCTGCCGTTGACAAACTGGGCCAGGCCCAGCGCGCCGGCGGCGCCGCCCTTGTTTTCGTAGGTCACGGTCGCTGCTGCACCGGAATCCATCAAGGCCTTGCCCAGGGCACGGCCGGTGGTGTCCCAGCCGCCGCCGGGATTGGCCGGAATCATCATTTTCACGTTGGTTGCAGCCAAGGCCGGCATGGGCAAGGCCCCCGCTGCGGCCAGCGCGGCCATGGATTTCAAAAAGGTATCGCGACGCATGGATTGTCTCCTTGGATGGGTAGTAACCTCGCCATCATGCGCCTCCTTCCTGTCAAACGGCTGTCCGGAAGCATTGGGGAAAGTGCTAATGTCCTGCCCATGATGCCAACCATGAAATTGCTGCTGATCGAGGACGATGCCTCCATGCAGACCGCCCTGCAGCGCGCGCTGAGCCGGCGCGGCATCGAGGTCGCGGGCTGTACCGACGGCCGGCAGGCGATCGCTCAATGGACCACCGTGCAGCCCGACGTGGTCGTGCTCGACCTCAGCCTGCCGGGGATGGACGGCCTGCAGGTGCTGGAACAGGCACGCCGGCAGGGGCTGGCCACACCCGTGCTCATCCTGACGGCCCGCGGCACCGTGGGTGACCGCATCATCGGCCTGAATACGGGTGCGGACGACTACCTGCCCAAACCGTTTGACCTGGACGAGCTGGAAGCCCGCCTGCGCGCCCTCAGCCGCAGGCGCCCTGCTTCGGGCACTGAATCAGGCCCTGCCCCACAATTCGTGGGCAATCTTCGCTATGAAAAAGACAGCGGTGCGATTTACTATCGCGACCAGGTCCTGGAGCTCACCCCGCGCGAACTGGCCTTGCTGCAGACCCTGATCGTCAAGCCCGGCCATGCGGTGTCCAAGGAACGGTTATTTGAACTGGTGTTTCCGGGCGAAGCCGATGTGCAGTACGAAGCGGTGGAAGTGGTGGTCTACCGCCTGCGCAAGAAACTCGCCCATACCGGCGTCACGCTGGTCACCCTGCGCGGCCTGGGTTATTTGCTGAAGGTGGATGCGTGAGTACCGGCGAGCCAACCCCTTCCGACAGCAGCACAAGGCAAGGCGCGGCAACGCTGGGGGCGCCGCATTTCGGCGCCGGGCCGCCCCAAGCCGAAATAGCCCCCTCGGGGGGCAGCGAAGCACACGCAGTGGCGAGCGTGGGGGCTACATCCTCAAGCGCGGGGGCCATGTCCCTGCGTCGGTATCTGCTGATGGGCATCCTGCTGCCTGTCGGCCTGCTGGTGGTGGTCAACACCGTAAGCCTTTACCAGCAGGCGCTGGCTGCCGTCAACACAGCCTACGACCGTACCCTGCTGGCATCTGCCAAATCGATTGGCGAGCAGCTTGATGTGTCGGGTTACGACGAGCATTCCGAGTTGCGCGTGACGGTGCCCTATGCAGCGCTTGAAGCGTTCGAGGCCGACAACCAGAGCCGCCTCTTTTACCGCGTATCCAGCCTGAAAGGCGAAATGGTTTCGGGCTTTGCACAGCTTCCCTTCTGGCGAGGCCGCATCCCGCCCAGGCCGCCCTACTCCGCGCTGGTGGATTTTTATGACGACGTTTTTCTGGAAGAGCCTGTGCGTGTGGCGGTGCTGCTTCAGCCGGTGGCGAGCCCCACGGGGCGCGCCATGGCCGTCATCCAGGTGGCGGAAACACTGGAGTTGCGCAAGACGCTGGCCCGCAAGATCCTGATCGATACGCTCTGGCGACAGGCCGTGCTGCTGGCCGTGATTGCCCTGGTGGCGGTGATCGTGGTGCAGCGCGCCACCCGGCCGGTGCGCCGGCTCAGCGCCCAATTGCAGGCCCGGCGCGAAGGCGACCTGACAGCCATCGCCGCGCCCGATGCGCCGCGCGAACTGCAACCGCTGGTCGACGCCACCAACGAGGTGATGGGCCGCCTGCAACACCTGCTGGAACACCAGAAACGCTTTGTGCGCGACGCGGCGCACCAGTTGCGCACGCCGCTGGCCGTGCTCAAGGTGCAGGTGCAGTCCGCGTTGCGCGGCGACATCGATGCACGCGAAGCCCTGGGCGAAATCAACCAGACAGTGGACCGCGCCACCACGCTGGCCAACCAGATGCTGGCGCTGGCCAAGGTCGAGCAGTTGCGCCAGCAGGCCGACCTGCAGGTCATCGACCTGGCGCAGGTCGTGCGTTCAGTGGCGCTGGACATTTCCCCCCTGATTGCCGAAAAAGACATCGACTTTGAAATCGAGACAGTCCCCGCCCCCATCCTGTCGCATGAGTGGATGCTGGGCGAGCTGTCACGCAACCTGCTGCACAACGCCATCAAGCACACGCCGGCCGGCGGCACGCTGGCGGTGCGCATCGTGCGCGATGCCGTGTATGTCGCCCTGACCATCAGCGACGGCGGCCCCGGCATTTCAGCCGAGCTGTCGACGCGCCTGTACCAGCCTTTTTCAGCAGGCAATGTGCGCCACGGCTCCGGGCTGGGCCTGGCCATTTGCCGGGAAATCACCGAGGCGCTGGGCGGCACCATCTCCCTGGAAAATCGCGTGGTGCATGGCCAGGTGACGGGGCTGGATGCCACGGTTCGACTGCCGCTGGCCGCGTAGGCGCCCAACGCTTCGGTCCATGGAAGACACGGACCCAACGGGTTTTCCCGGTTTAGACGATCCAATGGGCGACCCCATGGAAAACCCGGAGTTGAATTTGAACCCTTGAAAACCGGTCGACCTGATCCAAAATGCCTATCGATGGACAAATTACGCATCGACAAGTGGTTGTGGGCCGCGCGTTTCTACAAAACCCGCTCCCTGGCGGTTGAAGAAATCGACAAGGGCCGCGTTCGCATCAACGACCAGGAAGCCAAGCCTGCCCGAGAGGTCAAGGTGGGCGATACCCTGAGCTTGCGGCAAGGCCCGGTCATGCGCACGCTGGTGGTACGCGGCATCAGCAGCCAGCGCGGCCCGGCGCCGGTGGCGCAACAGCTGTATGAAGAAACCGCGGAAAGTCAGGCGCTGCGGACGCAGGCGGCCGAAGAGCGCCGCCTGAACAGCGACCCGGCCAGCACCCTGGAACACGGCCGCCCCACCAAACGCGACCGCCGCGAGATGGACAAGACCCGTGACAAGGCCTGGAACAGCCGCTGGAGCGCGTCGACGGATTAACCGCGCGGCGCTTGTCTGCTACTTTTTTAATAGCTGCTTGCGTCCGCCCTGATTGGGCCGAAAGCCGGTTTTATTCACTATTCAGGTTTTTTTCAAGCTATTCAGGCTGCGCGTAAGACGCAAACCAATATGCCGATGAATCGAACGCCCCGTCGCATCCACCGCCACGGTGACCGGGACCGGGACCGGGACCGGGAAATCCTTGCGCTCAAATCTGGCAACTACTCCAGCTTGATCCCCCGCGCAGAAATGATGCCGTTCATGATGCTGGCCTCTTCTTTAACCCGGCTCTTCAGACCCTCCGGTGAAGTTCCCACGGCTTGCCAGCCTTGGTTGAACAGCTTTTGCCGTGTGTCGGCATTGCGGATGATATTGGGCACTTCGGCATTCAGCCGGTCCTGCGCTGCTTTGGAGAGACTGGCCGGTCCGACCAGCGCGGTCCACACTTCCAGGTTGAAATCGCGCACACCGGCATCGGCCAAGGGGGCCACTTCTGGCACCAGGGCGCTGCGCCCGCTGGTGAGGCCTATGGCTTTGAGCTTGCCTGCTTTGACTTGCGGCATGGCAATGCCTGGCGGCACCAAGGCCATCTGAATCTGGCCCCCCAGCAGCGCCGTGATGACGGCAGGGTTGCCCTGAAAGGGCACATGCATGGGCGTCAGGCCCTTGGTCTTCGATTTGAGTAACTCCATGCCCAAATGCGCCACCGAGCCGTTGCCGACCGAGCCGTAGCTCCACCGGTCGCCGTTTTGGCTGGCTGCAGCCATAAAGGCAGCACCGTCGGGCACGCTGGTGGGGGCCACCAGCAGCAAGGGCGCGGTTGCCAGCAGCGAGATGTAGCTGAAATCCCTGGCCGGGTCATACGGCAGCTTCGGATAGAGCATCTTGGCGGAGGTCAGGTTGCCGTTGATCACCACGCCCAGCGTGTGGTCGTCCGTGGCCTTGGCCACCTGGTCGGCGGCGATATTGCCCGACGCGCCAGCCTTGTTCTCCACGATCACGGGCTGCCCGAGTACTTTGGAGAGTGCTTCAGCCAAGGTGCGCGCCGCAATATCAGGGGTGGAACCGCCGGGAAAACCCACCAGAATGCGCACTGGTTTGGTCGGCCATGGCGGCACGACAGGGGCATTGGCTTGCGCTTGTGCCAGCGGGGCCATGGCGATCAGGGTGGCGGCCAATGCCGCGATGTTCAGACTGCGTTTTTTCATGAAAGTCTCCAGTTGATTTATGGATCGGGAATGCGGTGCTCAGGACTTGTCTCGCCCCAGGTAAGCACCATCGGCCTCCAGCCTGGCTTGCAGGGTTTTCACATTCAAATCACGGGGACGCACATTCGCCTGGATCGCCAGCGCAGCGGCCGTGCCCGCAGCCTGGCCCATCACAAAGCAACCACCCGAGACCCGTGCGGCGGATTGGCCCATGTGCGTCATGGAAGCACAACGGCCCGCCACCAGCAGGTTGTCCACCTGAAGCGGCAACAGCATGCGGTACGGCAGGTGGTTAAAGCCACGGCAGTTGGGAATGTCTTGCCATTTGAAGGCGATGTTGCCCGCCACATGCTCTTCAATCATCCAGCCGTTGACACCCACGGTGTCGTCAAAGCTGGCGCATTGCAGCACGTCGCTTTCATTCAGCTGGTATTGGCCCACCATACGGCGCGTTTCACGCACGCCCACCTGGGGGGCGATTTCCAGGATGTAGGACTGCTCGAAGCCCGGCGCGGATTCACGCAGAAACTGAAAGAAATCCACAATTTGCCTGCGCCCCTGCACCTCGGCATCGCTCAGTTGTGCGGCATTGGTGCCGTCCACCGGGCTGCCATCGGCATTGGCCAGTTGCGTCACGTTGGCGCGCCACTCGGCAGGGTTCTTTTGCGGGCGGATGATGGGGCTTTTGCGAGGGAACTCGCGGCCCAGCTTTTCGGCCTCGTCCATCAGATGGCCAAAGTGATTCCAGGCGTCGCCAGCCCGTACCGGGTCCACGCCGTTCACGCGGAACATGGTGGAGGGGTACATCATGTCGTGGCCCTGACCGTTCGGCCCCTTGCCTTTCTCGAACGGCGCACCGGCATGGGTCGCCAGGTCGCCATCGCCCGAGCAGTCAATAAAGGTTTTGGCTACCACGGCGTAGCGGCCTGATTTGGTCTCGATCAGCACCGCACCAATTTCGTTGGGCTTGTTCATGATGACCCCGACCGCCTGGGCGTGGAACAACAGCTGGGCGCCGCTGGCCAGCACCAGGGCATCGGCCGCGACCTTGAAGGCTGCGTTGTCATAGGCCTGGGCGGCAATCCTGTTGCCAAAGATGACATGCGGCTCGTTCAGGCCACCCAAGGCGCGCATGCGGGCCAACAAGTCGCCCGCCACGCCATGCACCACTTGCTCAATGGTGCCGTGCACATTGGCATGCAGGCCGCAAAAATTGGTCACCCCGGCCGCCGTACCCATGCCGCCCAGGAAGCCATAAGCCTCGATCAGCAAGGTGGATTGTCCGGTTTGTGCCGCAGCGGTCGCAGCTGCAATGCCTGCCGGGCCGCCCCCCAGCACCACCACGTCATAGCTACCCCAAACCGGGGTTTGGCGGCTGGGTTCCATCAAGGTCATTGGCTTGGCTGTGGTCTGCATGTTTTGGTCTCCTGCCCGGTCGGGCATTTATTGCTGAGGCTTTGATCCTAGTTTCGATAGAATTTGAGAACAATAGATCAAGATAAGAACAGTGAATTTTCTAATCGAGAATAATCATGGATACTCTGGCCAATCTCAAAGCCTTCCTGGCGGTGTCACGCACGGGTAGCTTTGTCGGCGCTGCGCGCGAGTTGAAGGTGGCCCCCTCGGTCGTCACCAAGCGCATCAGCCAGATCGAGTGGCGCCTGAAAAGCCCGCTGTTCGAGCGCAGCACACGTCGCGTCAGCCTGACGCCGACAGGCCAGCGCTACCTGCCCACGGTGCAACGCCTGCTGGCCGACGTGGATGACCTGTTCAGCGAGGTGCAAGGTTCGGCCCACAGCCTTCAAGGCAGTATTCGGCTGAAAGTGCCGAGCACGGTTGCAGCCGTGTTGATTGGTCCCTTGCTCGATGCTTTTGCGCAGCAGTTCCCGCTGATTCGTCTGGAAGTTATTGCGCTGGACCGCGCCGTCAATCCGATAGACGAGGGCTTTGACATGGCCCTCACCCTGATGCCCTACGCCTTTGGTGGTGTGGTCGATGTGCCGCTATGTGCCATGCCACGCATCCTCTGTGCTTCACCCCCTTATCTGACGCGCAAAGGCATTCCTGCGCATCCGCGTGAGCTGGCGCAGCATGACACGCTGAATTTTTTGCCCACCGGCAACACCTGGGAGTTTGGCAGCGGCACCGGCCCGTTGCGGGTGGAGTTAGAGCCCCGTCTCAGTACCAACGAGGCGCAACTGTTGCTGTCTGCCGCCCTCGCAGGCAATGGCATTGCGATTCTGGGGGCCTACCTTGCCGCCCCGGCACTGCGTACCGTGGCCTTGGTGCCGGTATTAAGTGACTACCCGATAACGGACCTGTGGCTCAAGGCCCTGGTGCCGGAAAGCCGCATTCAGGTTGCCAGGGTGCAGGCTTTGCTGCGCTGGCTGCAAACCAAGCTGTCAGCCGGGCAGCCTGAAGAACACCTGCCGCGCCATGAAACCCGGATCACACCATGACCGCGTTCAATCCACCAGGTCGTTTATCTCGATATGCCGATGGATCGACCGCCCCGTCGCATCCACCGCCACCGTGACCGGAAAATCCTTGAGTTCAAACTCGTGAATCGCTTCCATGCCCAGGTCGTCGAAGGCCAGCACTTTGGCGTGAATGATGGCCCTGGACAGCAGGTAGGCGGCGCCGCCCACGGCCATCAGGTAGGCGGCGCCGTGCTTCTGGATGGCAGCGATGGCGGCCGGGCCGCGTTCGGCCTTGCCGATCATCGCCAGTAGCCCGGTTTGGGCCAGCAGCGTGTCCACAAACTTATCCATGCGCGTGGCGGTGGTCGGGCCTGCCGGGCCCACGGCCTCACCGGGTACCGCATCCACGGGGCCCACGTAGTAGATGACGCGGCCTTTCAGGTCGACCGGCAGGGGCCGCCCCGCATGCAACAGGTCAACCAGGCGCTTGTGCGCCGCGTCGCGCCCGGTCAGCACGCGGCCGCTGAGCAGCAGGGTCTGGCCGCTGCACCAGCGGGCCACCTGGGCCGCGTCCAGGGTGTCGAGGTTGACGCGCGTGGCCTGCGGTGATTCAAATCGCTCGGGAATGCCGTCCCACAGTTCCGGCGGGGGCAAGGTCAGTGTGGCCGGGCCGCTGCCGTCCAGCGTGAAACGGGTGTAGCGGGTGGCGGCGCAGTTGGGCACCAGGGCGATCGGTAGCGTGGCGGCGTGGCAGGCAGCGGTGACCACCTTCACGTCCAGCACGGTGGTCAAGCCCCCCAGGCCCTGCGCGCCTATGCCCAGGGCGTTGATGCGCTGGTGCAGTTCCAGCCGCAGCGCCTCTTCGGCGGTCAGTTCGAGCGCGTTGCCAGCGCGTTCGCGCAGCAAGTCAATGTCGATGGGGCTGAATAGGCTTTGTTTGGCCAGCAGCATGGCCTGCTCGGGGCTGCCGCCTATGCCTATGCCCAGCACGCCCGGCGGACACCAGCCGGCGCCCATGCCCGGCAGCTGCGCCAGCACCCAGTCCACCACGCTGTCGCTGGGGTTCAGGGTGGCAAAGCGCGCCTTCACGTCGCCACCGCCGCCCTTGGCCACCACCAGCACTTCCAGCGCATCGCCTTCCGTCAATTCGACCTGCACGATGCCGGGCGTGTTGTCACGGGTGTTGCTGCGCGTGCCCAGCGGGTCGCACACCATGGACGCCCGCAGCGGGTTGGCCGGGTCGGTGTAAGCCTGGTGCACGGCCTCGTTGACCAGCGCTTGCAGGCTGCGCAGGCGCTGGCCGTCAACGCGCGTGAACTGCACCTCGGCGCCCAGACGCACAAACACCTGCACCACACCCGTGTCCTGGCACAGCGGCCGTTTGCCGAAATAACTCAGACGGCTGTTGATCAACAACTGCGCCATGGCATCCCGTGCCGGAGCATGGGTCTCGGCATCATGGGCGCGGCGCAAGGCCTGCACAAAATCAGCCGGATGGCAGTGGCTGATGACTTGCAGTGCGTCGGCAATGCTTTGAACCAGGTCTTCCTGGGTGATGGGGCGCATAGCGGTGGTTTCTGGAATAAAAAGGCCGCTTGCTCCTGTGCGATGGTCGCAAGCAGCTATCAAAATAGTAGCAGCCGTCAGTCCAGGGCCAGGTTCGACTTGGCGGCCACGGCTCGCCAGCGGGCCACTTCGGTTTCTGTATGCCGGGCCAGCGCCGCGCCGGTGTATTGCTCGGGCGGCAGCATCTGGATCGCTTGCTCGGCCATCTTGCCGGTGAAGACGGTGTCCTTCATCACCTTCAGGTAGGCGTTCTGCACCTTGTCCAGCGCGGCTTTAGGCGTGCCCCTGGGAGCGTAAATGCCGTACCAGGTACTGGCCTCGAAGCCGGGCAGTACGGTCTCGCTGAGCGTCGGCACATTCTTGAACTGGGGCAGTCGCACCTTGGAGGTCACAGCCAGCGCGCGCACCTTGCCCGAGCTGATCTGCGGCATGGCAGTATTGGTCTGGTCGAACATGCCGTCAACCTGCCCGCCAATCACATCCACCAGTGCGGGGCCGGCCCCTTTGTAAGGCACCATGGTGACCTTGATGCCGGCGGAGTTGGCGACCAGTGCCGCGATCAGGTGCGAACTGGAACCTGCGCCTGCATTGCTGATGAACAGCTTGTCCGGGTTCTTCTTGCCAAATTCGATCAGGCCTGCAATGTCCTTGACGGGGTGCCCTGCGCGCACCATCAGCACCAGCGGCGTGTCAGGGAAACGAAACACCGCGTCAAAGTCCTTGACCGGGTCGTAGCCGAGTTTTCGGTAAAGCGCCGGCGCTGCGCCCATATAGCCCATGTGGCCGACCAGGAAGGTGTAGCCGTCGGCCGTGGCCTTGGCCACCTTGGCCGCACCTACCGTGCCGCCGGCACCTGGAGAATTGTCAATGATGATGGGCTGCCCCAGTTCACGCGCGACGCGCTCGGCAATGTGACGGGCGAGCGCGTCGGTGGGGCCCCCTGCCGCAAACGGCACCACCCAGCTGATGGGTTTTTGCGGATAGTCCTGGGCATGAACCAGCAAGCTGCAGGCGGCAGCGGCGAGCGCGATGAGAGCGAGGCGAATGGGGCGAACAAAAGGGCTGGGACGCATGAAAGTCTCCGTGATGAATGCAAAAGCGGGGGAGGAAAGAAGGGAGGGAGAAAGAGAAAAGAACAGTCAAACCCCGGCCGACAGCGCCAGCGCCCTGTCCACCATTTGCGGCGCCAGGCCCAGGTAATTGGCGGGGTCGCACAGATGATCAATGGCGCTGCGGTCCAGGTACTGCGTGACGACAGGCAAGGCGGCCAGCGCTTCGGCCAGAGTGCCACCTTGTTCGTTGACGGTACGGCAGGCGTCATACACCACGTCGTGCGCCTGCTGGCGCCCCATGTGCGGGGCCAGCCCCATCATCACCGCCTCGGCCACGATCAGGCCGCGGGTGATGCCGAGGTTGTGGCGCATGCGGTCGGCATCCACCACCAGGCCGCCCAAGGCAAACCGGGCCTGGTGCAGCGCCCCGGCGGTGAGGATGAAACTCTCGGGAATGGCAATCCACTCCGCATGCCAGGGGCCGGTGGCGCGTTCAAAGTCCTGCACCATGGCATCCACCATCAAACCCGCATGCTGGCGCACGGCCTTGGAGGCTGCCAGCATCAACTCGCTGGAGATCGGGTTGCGCTTTTGCGGCATGGTGCTGCTGGCGCCGCGCCCCTTGACGAAGGGCTCGTAGACCTCGGCAAACTCGGTCGAGGCCATGATCATGATGTCCAGCGCGATCTTGCCCAGCGAGCCGGTGACCAGGGCCAGCAGGTTCACGGCCTCGGCAAAACCGTCGCGCGCCACATGCCACGTGGTGGCCGGCACACCCAGGCCCAGTTCGTCGGCCATGGCTTTTTGCACCGCAAACCCCTTGTCGCCCAGTGACGCCAGCGTGCCCGCCGCACCAGCAAACTCCACCACCGCCACGCGCGGGCGCAGTTGCGCCAGACGCTGCTGATGGCGGTCAAACATCGCCAGCCAGATGGCGGCCTTGTAGCCAAAGGTGATGGGCAGGGCCTGCTGCAAGTGGGTGCGGCCCGCCATGGGCGTGTCGCGGTGTTTCTTCGCCAGGTTGGCGAGGATTTGGCGCAACGCACGGATGTCCGCGTCGATGCTGTCCAGCGCATCGCGCACCTGCAGGGCCACGGCAGTGTCCATGATGTCCTGCGTCGTGGCGCCCCAGTGCACATAGCGCCCGGCTTCGCCGCACATGGCCACCAGCTGGTGCACCAGCGGCAGGATGGGATAGCCCACGATGTCGGTCTCTTCGCGCATGTGGTCGAAGTCGATGCGGTCCAGGCGGGATTCGCGCGCAATCACTTCGGCGGCTTCAGCCGGAATCACGCCACAGCGCGCCTCGGCGCGCGCCAGCGCCACCTCGGCATCGATGTAGCGCTGAACCAGTGCCTGGTCTGAAAAGAGGTTGCGCATGGCCTGGGTGCCGAAGGCATCACGAAACAGGATGGAATCCATCACGGTGCTGGCGCTGAAGAGGGGTGGCGGTGTTTTCATGGTTTAGGTTCAAGCAGAAATGGCTTTATATGTTCGGACATATTGAATGTTAATAAGTCCGGACATAAATAAAATCAGTAGTTACCCGTACAGCCCTGCTCGTCACGCCAAGACCATGGCAAGCCGCGCACCCTACACTTGATGCCATGACTGCCAAGCCCCGTTTTTCCGACATTGCGCACCACCTGCGCGAGGCCATCCGCACTGGTCATTTCGCCGTGGGCAGCGTGTTGCCCACCGAGCTGGAGTTGTGCGCCCACTACCAGACCAGCCGCCACACGGTACGCGCCGCCCTGCAGGAATTGCAGCAACAGGGGCTGGTGTCGCGCCGCAAGAATGCGGGAACGCGGGTGGAGTCAGTCACCCCCAGCGTGGGCTTTCATCAGTCGCTGGCGTCCATTGACGATCTGGTGCAATTTGGGGCCACCCACTCGCGCGTGGTGCAACAGATTGACCGCATTGCCACCCCGGCGGCGCTGGCGCGCCTGCTGCACTGTGCCGAGGGCACGCCCTGGCTGCGCATTGCCAGCCTGCGCCTGGACGGCCAGGGGCCCGGCTCCAAAAAGCCGCAGGGTGAACCGATTGGCTGGACCGAGGTCTATGTCGCACCCGACTACGACGGGCTGGAAGGACGCGTGCGCGAGTCCCCCGGCACACTGGTGAGTACGCTGCTGGAGACGCACTACGGCCAGCACATCAAGGAGATGACGCAAGACCTGTGTGCCGTCCCCCTGCCCGATTCCGTGGCCCGCCGCCTTGGCGTGGAGCCGCAAGCGCCGGGACTGCGCATCGTGCGCCACTACCTCAACCAGCAGGGTGAAGTCGTTGAGATCAGCGTGACGCACCACCCGGCAGAGCGCTTTTCATTGCGTACCCGGCTGACGCGCGCAGGGTTTTGATGGTGCAGCGGGTGAAATGACACGCCGTGGTGGCGGCGGGTAATTTGCTATTTTTTTATAGCACGTTGCATAAACCCTGACTCACCCGGAACCCGTTTTATCCAATATCCGGTTTTTCCAAGCCCTTCAGGCGGCGTAAGCCCGTCTGGCCAGCGCCCGCGCCAGCAAAGCCGCCGGGTCCACCAGAACCAGCTCATCCATTTCCGGAACAGCGCCGAGCGCCAGCGGAATTTCCGTACACCCCAGCACCAGCGTGGACAGCCCGTGCCGCCGGGCCAGCGCCTGGGCCACACCGGCAAAGCAGTCTCGGGCCAGCGCCATGTTGCCGACCTTGACGCCGTGGTAGATACCGTCCATCAAGCGTTCGCGTTCTTCGGCCAGCGGAATGTGGCATTGCAGTCCGGCCTGGCGCAGCGCCTGGTCATACAACCCGGCGCGGTAGGTGCCTTCTGTGGCCAGCAAGCCCACTTCACGCACACCGCGGCCGGCCAGCGCGCGGGCCACTTCACGTGCCACATGCAGCACTTCGAGCTGCGGAAAGCGCTCTTGCAGTTCAGCATGCCAGGCGTGCGCCGTGTTGCAGGCCACCGCCACCGTGGTGGCTCCCAGCGCGGCCAGCTTGCCCATGGCCTGCAGCATTGGGTCCAGCGGCTGGTGCCCGCCCGGGCCGGGCGACCCAAGGGCCGTGCTGCGGTCCGGCACCGGCACCTGCGCCAGCCAGTGCTCGGGAAACGCCTGGTCCGATACGGGGATATTCTGCTCGCGCATGCGGTCTGCGCAGGCCTGTACAAACAGCCGGACAAAGTCCGCGCCTGCGGCCGGCCCCATGCCGCCCAGAATGCCTACAACCCTTGTCTTGTGCATAAGCCCATTCATGATGTGGTGCCGCTCCTGTAAAACCGGCGCGCATGCTCGCGCCAAGGCCCATCTCCCGGCTTGGCCGGAAGGGGCTGAAACCCGTCTTTTTTTTAAGTGAGAGCTGTGCGGCCTTGCGCGAGGCCAGCACGGCGCGGTCAGCAAGGCGTGAGCGAACCCCGCCTCGCTGGAATTCGGAATTAAGTGGCGGGCTTGTCGCTCATCGCCTTCAGGTTGTCCTTGAGCTGCTGACTCATGGGCAAGCCCAGGTTCGTGCCTTTTGGCGGCATGGGCGACTCGAACCATTTGGTGTACAGCTTCGTGAATTCGCCGGACTTCATCAGGCGCGCAATGGTTCCATCCACCAGCTTCTTGAACTCCGGGTCATCCTTGCGCAGCATGCAGGCATAGGGCTCAACCTGCAGCGAGTCACCCACCACTTGCAGGGAAGCCGGATTCTTGGAGTTGGCCATCAGACCGAACAGCAGGATGTCGTCCATGGCAAAGGCCACGGCGCGATCGCTTTCCACCAGCAGCAGCGAGTCGTCATGGTCCTTACCGAGGATCAGCTGCATGTCCAGGTTCTTTTCAGTGTTGTACTTGCGAATCACCTGGGCGTTCGTGGTGCCTGTGGTACTCGCAACGGTTTTCTTGGCCAGGTCTGCGTAGTTCTTGACGCCGGAGGTCTTCTTGGTCAGCAGGCGCGTGCCGGTGTAAAACATGTTGATGGAGAAAGCCACGTCCTTGCCGCGCACCGAGTTGTTCGTCGTCGAGCCGCACTCCAGGTCGTACGTCCCGTTGACCAGCAGCGGGATGCGGTTCTGGGACGTCACGGGCATGTAGGCCACTTCCAGATTGGGTTTTTTGGTCTTCTTGCGCACGTCATCAATGATGGCTTCGGTCAGCTCGACCGAAAAACCCACCGCCTTGGTCGATCCGATCAGGTAGCTGAAAGGCACCGACGCCTCGCGGTAAGACACGGTGATCTTGTTGCTGTCGGCCACTTTTTTCAGCGTCTGCGCGCTGGCGGTGGCGGCCAAGCCTGTTGTCAGCAGCACGGCGGTCATGAGGGTCGAGAATTTCATGCGAGTCCTTTCGGGGGCAGGGAGTTGGGAATTTCAGGAAGAAGGCATTGCCAGTGTAGGAACATGAGCAGGATGCGTGCCATTCATTTTCACGGCAAACCCATGCCAAAAACTCATGGTTTACCCATTCCGGGGCGTCAGGCCCGCGGGCATAACCACAGGTCATGGGCGGTGCCGAATTCAGCATTGTTCAAACCTGCCAGCGCTGCGTAAAGTGGCCCTCTTTCAAGAACAAAAGACGAAAGGACTTTCATGCATGTCTGTGTACTCGGCGCGGGAATTGTGGGGCTGGCCACGGCCTACAGCTTGCGCCGTGCCGGCCACGAGGTCACGGTGCTTGACCGCGCCAGTCCCGGCAGCGGCGCCAGTGGCGGCAACGGTGCACAGCTGAGTTACTCCTATGTTCAGCCGCTGGCTGATCCGGGCATCTGGCGGCAACTCCCCAAACTGCTGCTCTCGCCCTCATCGCCGCTGAAACTGCGTCCGCGCCTGGACCCCCGACAGTGGTTGTGGGGCGCACAGTTTCTGGCCGCATGCAAGGGCAGCACGTCGCGCAGCACCACGGCCCGGCTGCTCGAACTGGCGGCGCTCAGCCGGCAGACCTTCGACGCCATGATGAACGAGGAACAACTGGACTGCGATTTTTCCACCACCGGCAAGCTGGTACTGTATCCGGACCAGCCGTCATTCACGGCCGCGCGCCGGCAAATGCTGCTGCAGCGTGAACTGGGCAGCAGACAGGAAGCGGTCGGTGCCGACCGTTGCGTGGAGATTGAGCCTGCGCTGACAAGCCGCCATCGCCACATTGCCGGCGCCATCTACACGCCCAGTGAATGCGCCGCCGACTGCCTGAAAACCTGCCGTGCGCTGATGGCTGTGCTGCGCCGCCAGGGTGTGCGGTTTTTACTCGCCTCGCCCATTGAGCAACTGGTGGTGCGCGGCGGATTGGTGGTGGCGGCAGCCACGCCGCAAGGCCTCGTCGAAGCCGACCAGTATGTGATGTCGCTGGGCGCCCACTCCCCCCGCCTGGCCCGCACGCTCGGCGTGCACCTTCCCGTCTACCCGCTCAAGGGCTACAGCATCACGGTGGAGGTGGGCGAGGCGCCACGCGCGGCGCCGTCCGTGAGCGTGACGGACAGCGCCCGCAAAGTGGTGTTTGCGCGCATCGGCTCGCGCCTGCGGGTGGCGGGCATGGCTGAGCTCTCGGGGTATGACACCGCTGTTTGCCCCGCACAGATCGCCTCACTGAAGGCCACGACCCAAATGCTTTTCCCGCAATGCAATGCGTTGGCGGACCTGAGCCCCTGGGCCGGCATGCGCCCGGCGACGCCCACCGGCTTGCCCATCATCGGCAAGCACGCCAAAGGCCCTCGCAACCTGCTGTTCAACACAGGCCATGGCGCACTGGGCTTTACGCTGGCATTTGGTTCGGCACAACGCATCAGCCGCTTGCTGAGCCCCTGACTCCTACCCCCCGAGCACGACCAAGCACGATACCGCACGGACCACGGGAGCCCGTTCAGACTGTCCGTGCCAGCGCCTGTTGAAAGCATCGCACAAACGCCCGCACCACGACCGAGCCCGGCTTGCCCGCGGGCAACACAGCCTTGATGGGCACCGGAATCAGGGGCTCCAACGCCAACACATCCACGCGCGACAGATCGGCGGATACCGCCGTGCAGGTATCCACCACGGCAATGCCGAGCCCGTGGTGCGCCAGTGCTAACGCCGAATGGTAGGTCTGCACGGTAATGGAAAACTCCAGCCCCACCCCGGCCTCACGACAAGCCTGGTTCAGGCTGCGGCCCACCGGATCCAGGACGTCGAGCCCGATGACGGGCACCTTGGTTAAATCCGTCAGCGTGACGCTGCCGCGTTTGGTCAGGCGCGCGGCCAGCATGCCTTTGGGCGCGATACAGACCATGCGGCCGTCGGCCAGATGCTCCTGCGCCAGCGCTGAATGCACTACCGGGCTGAACAAAAAGCCGACATCCCCTTCCTGCAACGCCAATGCCGAGACAATTTGCGGCGAATGCAGCGCCTTGACCGTGATGGCCACATCAGGATGCCTGACGCGAAACAGCTTGATGGTGTGCGGCAGGATTTCGTAGCTCAGCGCCAGCACGGTCAGGACGCGCAACTCCCTGGCACTCTCGCCCGTCTTGAGGTTGGCCGCCAGACGCTGCACCTCATCGAGCTGGGCAAACAGCCGCTCGATGTGCGGATACAGGGTGAGCGCTTCAGAAGTTGGCGTGAGTCGGCCCTTGCCGCGCTGAAAGAGCGCGAAACCAAGCTGCAGCTCCGCATGCTGCAGGACACGGCTGACAGCCGGCTGGGTGACATTGATCAGGCGCGCCGCACCGCTGACACTGCCAGTGAGCATGACGGCATTGAAAACTTCGATGTGGCGAAGGCGCATGGGTGTCCTGTTGACTCGGTTTTTCGAACAATTCCGGATTATGGTGTGCGGCGACGTCAACCGGGCGCACGGGCACCCGATAGCCAGCGAACGTTTGCGAGCTGTGTCCTGAAATTGTGTATCGGGATGGCAGGGGAAACGCTTACGCTTGCGTTCGCAACTGGTTCGGATCAAACTGGCTGCCGCGCGTTTCTCCCAGGGAGCTTTCATGAACGCATTGAGCCCGGAACAGTTCAAGGCGGCCGCCAGGCAAGCCTGGGATAAGTCTGCCAGCGGGTGGAACGCTCAAACACAGCATATCCATGGCTGGCTCGCACAAGCCACACCGGCCATGCTGGATGCTGCCCGCATCACAGTCGGCATGCGGGTGCTCGACATCGCCGCAGGCGCCGGGGACCAGACGCTGGACATCGCCCGGCGGGTCGGGCCCGGCGGTTATGTGCTGGCCACCGACATTTCCCCAGGGATTTTGCAGTTCGCACAAGACAACGCGCGCGATGCCGGTTTGCCCAATGTCGAAACCCGTGTCTGCGATGCGGAACATCTGGGCGTTGATGCTGCGAGCTTCGATGCGGCCGTGTCCCGGCTCGGCCTCATGTTCTGCCCCGATCCCCTGCAGGCCCTGCAGCAGGTTCACCACGCCCTGAGACCCGATGGGCATGCCGCTGTGCTGGTGTTCTCCGAGCCGCAACACAACCCCTGCATCGGCATCCTGATGTCAACGGCGCTCAAGCATGCAGGCCTGCCGCCGAGAGATCCATACCAACCCGGCAGTCTGATGAGTCTGGGCAAGCCGGGCCTGCTTGACGAGCTGTTCCACGCCGCGGGATTCACAGACGTGACAAGCACCCGGGTTTCTGCGCCCTTTCGCCTGCCCTCGACCCAGGACTATTTGACTTTCATACGCACGTCGGCCTCGCCGATCGTGCAGATTCTGGGCAACTTGAGCCAGGAAGCACAGGACGCCGCCTGGGCTGAGATGGAAAGCAGGCTCAGCGCATTTCAGTCGCCAGGCGGCTGGGAAGGGCCAAATGAGCTGCTGGTGGCCCGTGGAACCCGGCTGTCCAGTTGATCTGTCGGCCAGCCTGGGATAGACGTAAAAAAGCCGCCCGAAGGCGGCTTTTTGTACTGGCGGAAACGGAGGGATTCGAACCCTCGATGAGGCTCTACACCCCATACTCCCTTAGCAGGGGAGCACCTTCGGCCACTCGGTCACGTTTCCAATAAAGCGATTATCTCACGACTTAACGCCGGTTTTCAGGCGGCGGGCTGGTCCAGGTCAAAAGCCTTGTGCAAGGCACGAACGGCCAGCTCCATGTATTTTTCATCAATGACCACGGAGGTCTTGATTTCGCTGGTCGAGATCATCTGAATGTTGATGCCCTCTTCGCTGAGCACGCGGAACATCTTGCTGGCAACGCCCACATGGCTGCGCATGCCGATACCCACGATGCTGACCTTGCAGATCTTGGCGTCGCCGGTGACTTCCTGTGCGCCCAGCGCCGGCAGCACCTTGGTTTTCAGCAGGTCAACGGCTTTGGAATAGTCGTTGCGGTGCACGGTAAAGCTGAAGTCCGTCTTGCCGTCCTTGCTGATGTTCTGGATGATCACATCGACTTCGATGTTGGCGTCGGCCACGGCGCCAAGGATCTGGTAGGCAATGCCCGGGGTGTCTGGCACGCCGAGGACGGAGATTTTGGCTTCATCGCGGTTGAAAGCGATGCCCGATACGATGGCTTGTTCCATGTTTTCGTCTTCCTCAAAACTGATCAAAGTGCCTGATTTGGCTTCTTCGTTGATGTCGATGTCCCAGTCGGTGAAGCTGGACAGCACGCGCAGCGGCACCTTGTACTTGCCGGCAAATTCCACCGAGCGGATCTGCAGCACCTTGGAGCCCATGGAGGCCATCTCCAGCATTTCCTCGAAACTCACGGTGTGCAGGCGGCGTGCCTCGGGCACCACGCGCGGGTCGGTCGTGTATACGCCGTCCACGTCGGTGTAAATCAGGCACTCGTGGGCTTTCAGGGCTGCCGCGATCGCCACGGCCGAGGTGTCCGAGCCGCCGCGACCCAACGTGGTGACGTTGCCGCCCTCGTCCACGCCCTGGAAGCCGGTGATGATCACGACCTTGCCGGCGTCCAGGTCGGCGCGCACGCGCTCGTCGTCAATCGATTCGATGCGGGCCTTGGTGTAGGCGTTGTTGGTCTTGATGGTGACCTGCCAGCCGGCGTAGCTCACGGCCTGCATGCCTTCTGACTGCAGCGCAATGGCCAGCAGCGCACTGGAGGCCTGCTCGCCGGTCGCGGCCAGCGCGTCGAGTTCACGGTGATAGTCGTCACCGGGCCGTCCGGGGGCCAGCTCTTTGGCCAGGCCCAGCAAACGATTGGTTTCGCCACTCATGGCGCTGGGAACCACGACCATCTGGTGGCCGGCCCGCGCCCACTTGGCGACGCGCTTGGCCACATTGCGGATGCGCTCGGTTGAGCCCATCGATGTGCCGCCGTATTTATGAACGATCAAAGCCATTGCAGGATGTCAATTCAGGAGTTGGTTGCGAACATTGCGTGCTGCTTTTTGCAGGCCCCTGACGCCCTTCCCGCATTCTGAGAAGAAGGTGAGAAGAAGGCTTTGGCAGCCAGCAAAGCCCTCAATTATACCCAGGGCTATTACCTAATCGTCCGTCTGGCCCGCCCCGGCGGTGTAGTGCAGCACCGCACCGGCGCGCGTCACGTGGCCTGTCGCCACCTTGAGGTGAATCTTGTGCCCGCGGGTGGTGCAGGAGGCCACTTGCACCAGCAACTGATCGAGTTGCGCCGCGCTGGGCGTTGCCTGTTGCAGCTGCAGCCAATGGCGCAGCACATTGGCCTGGCGCGCCTGCGAAAACGCCTGCAGGGCCGTGATGGCAGGCGGCAAGCCGACCGCGGCCAGATCCTGCTGCGCCACCTCCACCAGCAGCGCCTGGGCCTGGGCCGCATGCCGGGCACTGCGCGCAAAGGTCTCGCGGAACTGCGGAAAGGCGTCCGCCAGCGCGGGCAACAGCCGGGCCCGAATGCGGTTACGCGTGAACTGCTCGTCGACATTGGTCGGATCTTCCACCCAGGGCACGCCCCGTTCGACCAGCCAGGCGCGCAGCAGCGCCCCGGGCACCGCCAGCAGCGGGCGATGGTAGGTGATGCCGTCTCGCTCCCACCGCGCCGGCATGGCTGCCAGTCCCGGCAGCCCCGCACCGCGCGACAGCGCCAGCAGCATGGTTTCAACCTGGTCATCGGCGTGCTGGGCAATTGCTATGTCTCTGATACCAATCTGCGCCCATTCCTCATTAGCTACAGCACCAAAAGCCGCATAGCGGGCCTTGCGGGCCGCGTCTTCGGGGCTTTCGCCGGATGCATGGCGGGCCTGCACGCGTTTCACGGCAAGCGGCACGTTCAACTGCGCACACAGGGCCTGGCAGTGCCGTTCAAAGTCGTCGGCCGCAGCCTGCAGGCCGTGATGGATATGAACGGCCCGGACCTGACCGGGCCATTTCTCGGCGCAGCCCACCAGCAAGGCGGTTGAATCGGCGCCGCCGCTGAGCGCTACAGCGAAAGGCAGGCCCGGAGAGAAAGAAGCCAGCGCTTCGGATAAGCCGTGCGCCGGTCCGCTACGAGCCACGGTGGCCCACCGAAAAATCATTGCGTCCCGTTCGGTCCTCGCCCCGCAGCAGCCACAAAGGCCGCGTGGCGAAGCTGACCGGGACGCCGGTTTCGCCGTCCGACGGGCGCAGGCTGCGGTCGAACAGTGAGGTGCCCGGCATGTAGCGCAACGCCACGCCGGTGCGCCTGGTGCCAGAGGTATTGGCCTGGGCGCCGTGGATCATGTAAATGTCGTGCAAAGACATCTGGCCGGGCTCAAGTTCCAGATCGACCGCCTCATTCACGTCAAAGCTGCCTTCGGCCATGCGCTGGTTCAGGGTCAGGTCGGTGCGGTCTTCATGCAGGTGAGGATAGAGCACTTTGGCGGCGTGCGAGCCGGGGATCACGCGCAGGCAGCCGTTCTCACGCGTGCTCGGCTCCAGCGCCACCCAGACGGTACAGTTGGCCAGCGGGCGGATGGGCCAGTAATGGCCGTCCTGATGCCAGGGCGTTTCAAAACCTTCGCTGGCCGGCTTGCAGAATACGTGGCAGCCCCACAGGATGACGTCGGGCCCGATCACCTGCGTGACCAGGTCAACGATATCCGGGTTCATGGCGAGATCGAAAAAATCCCGGCTGCCCCGCACACCCTCATCGTTCTGGCCCTCGATATGGGCGCTCACCAGCTTTTCCGGGCGCACGCCCGGGTTGTTGCGGATCAACGTGTTCAGCGCATCCTGCATCCGGAGGACCCAGGCATCGCTGAGCCGGAACTGCGGAATAACGTAGCCCTGCTCCCGGTAGTGCCGGATTTCCTGATCGGACAGGCTGGCCATGGCCTTGTTCGCTTGAGCTTGCCGTGGCGCCCTATTTCCCGGCGTCGGCTTTGGTATCGGTAAAACGGCCGTAGCTTTGCAGCCGTTCGTAGCGGCGGTCCAGCAGCTCCTTGACCTTCAGGTCGCTGACCTGCCGGAACGCGTCGTTGAGTGCCCGCTTCAAAAATGCCGCCATCTGCTTGTGGTCGCGATGGGCGCCGCCCACGGGCTCGTTGACGATCTTGTCGATCACGCCCAGGGCCTTGAGCCGGTGCGCCGTGATGCCCAGCGCATCGGCGGCCTCCTGCGACTTCTCCGAGGTTTTCCAGAGAATGGATGCACAGCCTTCCGGGCTGATCACGGAGTAAATCGAATACTGCAGCATCACCACCTGGTCGGCCACCGAAATGGCCAGCGCGCCGCCGGAGCCGCCCTCGCCGATGATGGTGGTGATGATGGGCACTTCGAGCTGCGCCATTTCAAAAATATTGCGGCCGATGGCCTCCGACTGGCCGCGCTCTTCGGCATCGATGCCGGGGTAGGCGCCGGGGGTATCCACAAAGGTGAACACCGGCAGCTTGAACTTCTCGGCGGTCTTCATGAGGCGCAAGGCCTTGCGGTAGCCCTCGGGCTTGCTCATGCCGAAGTTGCGCAGGCCGCGCTCCCGGGTGTCGCGCCCTTTCTGGTGGCCCAGCACCATGCAGGCGGTGCCGTTGAAGCGGGCCAGGCCGCCCACAATGCTCAGGTCATCCGAGAAATGCCGGTCGCCGTGCAGCTCCACAAAATCGGTGAAGATGTCGTTGACGTAATCCAGCGTGTAAGGCCGCTCCGGATGGCGGGCGATCTTGGTGATCTGCCAGGGGTTCAGGTCGCTGTAGATGTCTTTGGTCAGCTGCTGGCTTTTCTTGGCCAGCTGGTCGATTTCTTCCGAGATATCTACAGCCGACTCGGTCTGCACGTAGCGCAGCTCTTCAATTTTCCCTTCAAGCTCCGCAATGGGCTGCTCAAAATCGAGAAAGGTTTTTTTCGCCATGTAATGCTCCTCAAGGCTTCTTAAAACTTAAGGCCTGTTACCGTTATTTTTGCTCGGTACCCAGAACCGGTAATGGGTCCAGCGAGCGCCAAATATACCAAGTTGCGACACTGCAATACGGCGCCCAGGCCGCAGCCACCTCGCGCGCATCGCTGCGGCTGACGGATTCACCCGAAAAATAGTTCTGGCTGATGCCGCTGATCAGGCCGAGATCGTCCAGCGGCAGCACGTTGGGACGCATCAGGTAAAAAATCAGGAACATCTCGGCCGTCCAGCGGCCAATGCCGCGGATGGCCACCAGCTCGGCAATGATGGCTTCGTCGTCCATTGCCTGCCAGTCTTTCACATGGACCGCGCCGGTATCGAAGTGTATCGACAGGTCTACCAGGTACTCCACCTTGCGTGCACTCAGGCCCGCAGCCCGCATGTCGTTAACCTTGAGCCTGAGCACGTTGGCGGGCGTGATTTTCTTGGGCAGGGCCGAGAACTTTGTCCAGACGCTCTGGGCCGCTTTCACGGAGATCTGCTGCCCCACGATGCTGCGCGCCAGCGTGCTGAAGGCATCGCCTCTTGCATGAAGACAGGCATCACCAAACTGGGGAATCAGCCGCTTCATCACCCGGTCTTTCTTGACCAGGTGCTTGCAGGCGTCGCCCCAGTACTCTGGCACCGTGGTGGCGGGCTCGGGAACATCGGCCAGTTCAACGCTGGCGGGGCCGGTTTTTACTATCTTTTTCATGGTTGCCCGCGCCCGCACTGCGCCGACGGGTAGCCAGAATGCGCAAAAAAATGATTACGCCCTGAACTCACGATTGCACCTCCCAGGTAGTGCCTGCAGGTGAATCCTTGAGGACAATGCCCTGGGCCAGCAAATCGTTGCGGATGCGGTCTGCCTCGGCGAAGTTTTTCGCTTTCTTGGCATCGGCACGCTGAGCGATCAGTTTCTGGATGCTGGCGTCATCCAGCCCCGCGCCGGCCTGAAGGTAGCGACCGGGGGCGCCCTGCAGCAAGCCCAGGCAGCCGCCCAGGCTCTTCAGCAAACCGGCCAGTTCGGCGGAACGGGTTTTGTTGACTTCACCGGCCAGATCAAACAGCACCGCCACGGCTTCGGGTGTGCCGAAGTCCTCGTCCATGGCAGCCTTGAAGCGCGCTGCAAACGGATTGGCCCAGTCAATCGACACGTCGGCCGGGCTGACGAGATCCAGCGCCGTGTAGAGGCGCTTGAGCGAATTGCGGGCGTCGTCGAGGTGGGCGTCGCTGTAATTCAGCGGGCTTCGGTAGTGCGCACGAACGATGAAAAACCGCACCGTTTCGGCGTCGTATTTCTGCAGCACTTCACGGATGGTAAAAAAGTTGCCCAGCGACTTGGACATCTTCTCGTTATCAACCCGCACAAAGCCGTTGTGCACCCAGAAGCGTGCCAGCGGCTTGCCGTTGGCGCCTTCGCTCTGCGCAATTTCGTTTTCATGGTGCGGAAACTGCAGGTCGGCCCCGCCGCCGTGAATGTCAAAAGTTTCGCCCAGCGTCTGGCAGCTCATGGCAGAGCATTCGATATGCCAGCCTGGCCGGCCGGACCCATAGTCACTATCCCATTTAGCTTCCGGTGGCTCGGCAGGCTTGGCGCGTTTCCAGAGCACGAAGTCCAGCGGGTCTTCCTTGCCGTCCAGCACCGCCACGCGCTCGCCCGCCCGCAGCTCGTCGAGTGATTTGCCGGAAAGCCTGCCGTAGCCCGGAAATTTGCGCACCGCATAGTTCACGTCCCCATTCGAAGAACGGTAGGCCAGGCCCTTGGCCTCCAGCGTGCCGATCAATGAAAGCATCTGCGGCACGTATTCCGTCGCGCGCGGCTCCAGGGTGGGCGGCTCGATGCCCAGGGCTCCGATGTCCTGGTGCATGGCGACGATCATCTCGTCGGTCAGTGCGCGAATGGTGATGCCGCGCTCGACCGCCCGTTTGATGATCTTGTCATCGATGTCGGTGATGTTGCGCACATAAGTCACCTGCAGGCCGCTGGCCTTGAGCCAGCGCTGCACCACGTCAAACGCCATCATCATGCGCGCATGGCCGATGTGGCACAGGTCGTAAATCGTCATGCCGCACACATACATGCGGACATGACCGGGGACCAGGGGAGAAAAATCTTCCACGTCACGCGACAGCGTGTTGTAAATGCGAAGGCTCATGGAGTATCTGGATGCGTGGCCTGACTGGAATCGGTCGATCGGTCAGAGGGGAGACAGGAAACGGAATCTGGCGGACAGTTTTGGGCGCAGAAAAATATAAAAACGGAATGCAAAAGAAGCTGCCATAAAGGGGAAAGCACGATTTTCGGGCGGCAACGAACTATACCCCCTCAGCTACAATTGGTCAGTATATCCAGCCGACCTGACAGCATGCAGCATGCGGCAAATCCAGGGGCCACTGAAAAGCCGGACTGTTTCATGGCGATTTTCTGCCCGACGGGTAACCAACGCTTCCAAACAATTGCGAGATTTCTCATGCCCACGCGCGCACCGTTCTCAAGCAACTCACGCAACCCCTTGCCGGCGGCCCTGCGCATGCTGTTGCTGGCCGCCATGCTGTCGGTATCCGCAGCCCATGCCGACGACTACGCCGATGTCAGCCACCTGATACGGGCCGGCCAATACCCCGAAGCGCTGGCCAAGGCCGACCAGTACATCGCCGGAAAGCCACGCGACCCCCAGATGCGTTTCTTCAAGGGTGTCATCCAGACCGAAACCGGCAAGACCGGCGACGCGATTGCCACCTTCACCAAAATCACGGAAGAATATCCCGAGCTGCCGGAGCCTTACAACAACCTGGCAGTGCTCTACGCCGGCCAGAACCAGTTTGACAAGGCCAGGGCTGCGCTTGAAATGGCGATCCGCACCAACCCCAGCTACGCCACCGCCCACGAAAACCTGGGCGACGTCTACGCCAAGCTCGCCAGCCAGGCCTACAGCAAAGCCCTGCAGCTTGACGGTGGCAACACCAGCGTGCCGTCCAAGCTGGCGCTGATCCGCACCTTGTTGTCAGCCGACCCCAAAGGCCAAAAGCCGGCCGCCGCTGGCGCGCAGGCATCCAGCCCGACGGTTGCCAGGCCCGCCCCTGCATCCGGGGCATCGCCCCGGTAGCACGTGCTTCGCATTGCATGAGCCGCTGCCCTGAGACCTGCGCTGGACCGACAGCAGCGACACGATGGTGGTAACCTTTAGCAAACTGGTCTGGGACGTTGGAACAGGCCGGGCCAGCCACCCGCAGTGGTAGTAGCCCTCGCCGGGGTAGCCAGTGAAAAATATTTTTTTGAAGAGGTAATTCAATGGCATTTGCCAAGCTCACCATGTCCGCCACGTTGACCCCATTCAGCGCAGCTCGCCGCGCAGCGCTTGCAGCAATGGCTGCATCTGCCGTCATCACCTGCCTTGCCGGCCCGGCCCTGGCGCAAAGTGCCCCCAAGGTGAAGTTTGTGACCAGCGAAGGCGAGTTCGTGGTCGAGGTCTACCCCGACAAAGCGCCCAAAACAGTTGAAAACTTTTTGCAGTACGTCAAGGACAAACACTACGACGGCACCATTTTTCACCGCGTGATCGGCAACTTCATGGTGCAGGGCGGTGGCTACGATGCGAAATATGCCGAGAAAAAGACCCGTCCGCCGGTGGTCCATGAAGGCCGCGAAGCCCTGGCCAAAGGCGGCACCAAAAACGTGGTGGGCACACTGGCCATGGCCCGCACCAACGACCCCCATTCGGCGTCATCGCAGTTTTTCATCAACGTCAAGGACAACGACTTTTTGAACCCGACGCCGATCCCGCCGGGCGACCCGGTGCCACGGTTTGAGTACCAGGGCCAGGTCTATGAAAACACGCCACGCGCGCAACTCGTCAACGCTCCCCAGCTCTACGGCTACACGGTGTTTGGCAAGGTCATCAGCGGCATGGACGTGGTGAACAAAATCAAATCGGTGCCCACCGGCCCCGGCGGCCCCTTCCCCACGGACGTGCCTAAAACGCCCGTTCTCATCCAATCTGCAACCCTCGTCAATTAATCAATTGACTCACTGATACAGGAACCACCATGAGCAATCCAAAAGTCGAACTCCACATCAAGAACTACGGCGTGATCACGCTGGAGCTGGATGCCGCCAAGGCACCCAAGACCGTCGCCAACTTCCTGAGCTACGTCAACAAGGGCCACTACGCCAACACCGTTTTTCACCGGGTGATTCCCGGCTTCATGGTGCAGGGCGGCGGCTTTGAAGTCGGCATGAAACAAAAGCCCACCGACGCCGAGATCGAGAACGAAGCCACCAACGGCCTGAAGAACGACAACTACACCGTCGCCATGGCCCGCACCAATGCGCCGCACTCGGCCAGCTCACAGTTTTTCATCAACGTGGCTGACAACGGCTTTTTGAACCACACCGCACCCAGCGCATCGGGTTGGGGCTATGCCGTGTTTGGCAAGGTGGTGGCGGGCACCGAGGTCGTTGACAAGATCAAGGCTGTCAAGACCGGCCGCAAAGGCTTTCATGACGACGTGCCGCTCGAAGACGTGGTGATCGAAAAAGCGGTAGCGCTGGCCTGAAGCCCTTCGGACTGAGCCTGCCCAAGTCCAGCCCGTGACATCCTCCTTGACCGTGCCCCAGATCGCGGAGTTCCATGCACCGCCTTCCTGGCGCACGGTCGATTTCATTGCTGACCTGCATTTGCAGGCCGGGGAGCCTGCCACCTTCACGGCCTGGAGGCATTACCTTGAGAGCACGCCTGCCGATGCGGTGTTCATTTTGGGCGACCTGTTTGAAGTCTGGGTCGGCGACGACGCGGTAAGTGCTGATCTGTCGGCCCCAGCGACTGGCCTGGAGACCAAACCGGAAACCAGCTTTGAAGACCGCTGCGCCCGCCTGCTGGGCGAGACGGCTGGCCGGCTGGCTGTTTTTTTCATGCACGGCAACCGCGACTTCCTGGTGGGCCAGACCCCGACCGGCCCGACGCTGATGGACCTGTGCAACATCACCCTGCTGGCCGACCCGACTGTGCTGGTGTTTCCAGGCCAGTCCGCCCACCGCTGGCTGCTGTCGCATGGCGACGCGCTGTGCCTGGGTGATGTGGACTACCTGAAGTTTCGCCAGCAGGTACGCAGCCCCGACTGGCAGAGGGCCTTCCTGGCCAGACCACTGGCCGAACGCCAGGCCATTGCGCGCGGGCTGCGCCAGCAAAGCCAGCAGCAGCATGAACGCCGCCGGCAATCGGGGGCCGGCTATGCCGATGTGGACGCCCAGGCCGCCCGCCAGTGGCTGGAGGCTGCGGGGGCACGCACCCTGATTCACGGCCACACCCACCAACCGGCGGTGCATGACCTCGGCCAGGGTTTTGCACGTGTGGTCCTCAGCGACTGGCACGCAGAGGCCAAACCGCCGCGCGCCGAAGTGCTGCGCCTTTCTGCCGGCGGCCTGCGGCGCATTCCCCTGCTGTAGGTCCGGCTGCCGGCCTGCTCACAAAAGCCTGCAATCGACACACCCGCTTCATGCTGAACTGGTTGCGAACACTGCTGGGGCTCGTCCGCGCCGATCCTGGCGCCATTCCCGAGACCCTGTGGCTGGACACGCTGGCCCACTACCCTTTTCTGGCCCGGCGCCCCGCGGCCGAGCAGTTACACCTGCGGACCCTGGTCAGCCAGTTTCTGACCCAAAAGGAATTCAGCGGTGCGCACGGCCTCGTCGTGACGGACAAGATGGCGGTTGCGATTGCTGCGCAGGCCTGCCTGCCCGTGCTGCACTTGGGCCTCGACTATTACGACGACTTCAAAGGCATCGTGGTGCACCCGGGGGCCATGCTGGCGCGCCGCGAGGTCACGGACGGCAGCGGCGTGGTGCACCGCTACAGCGAAGTCCTGCTGGGCGAAGCGATGGATCGGGGCCCCGTCACCCTGAGCTGGCAGGATGTCGCTGCCGCTGGTGAATCGGCCAGCCACGGCTACAACGTCGTGGTTCACGAATTCATCCACAAGATCGACATGCGTGACGGCGCCGCGAACGGTTGCCCACCCCTGCCCTCGCGTGCTGCACGCGAGGCCTGGCAAGCCGTGATGCAACCGGCCTACGACGACTTTTGCGAACAGGTGGCCATGGCCGAACGTTTTGGCGGTGCGCCGCCCTGGCTGGACCGCTACGGCGCCACGTCACCGGCCGAATTCTTCGCCGTGACCTGCGAAGCGTATTTTGTGAACCGTTCCCGCTTTGCGCAGGACTTTGCGGCCCTGGCTGGGCTGTTTGATGAGTACTTCAAGAGAAACAGGGCCTCAGCCCATTAAGGACAGGGAAGCACAGGGAAGAGAAGAGCAGAGAAGTGCAGGAGAAAGAAGCTATCTATTTAATAGCATCCTGACCGCATGCACGGGAAATTCGCAGCTGGCAGGTGCTTGAGTATTTCCTCGTACGGCATGTCGACGCGATAGCCGGCCAGCCATGAGCGACTGCACCGCCCATTTCCTGCCCAGTGATGTCAGGCCGCTGGCACCGACATCCTTGAGATGAACACTCCCGGCTGCCTCATGCATCCATGCCGCACCAGAACGCAACACGAAGAACGCAGACCGGGAGCGTGAAAGCCCAACTCAAACCCATGCGGGGCGGGAGGTCAGCTTAAAGTTCAGCTCAACGCTTGAGCAACACCTTCAACACGTTCTGCACACGCCTGGCGTTGCCGGCATCGAAGTCGGCTGCCAGCACCTGGGCGGCGTCTTCACCCCAGGTTTCAGCGGGCGCGGGCGCGTTGCGCCGGGTCAGCAGCTGCAGTTGCAACATGCGACGGGCGCTGAGGTGCTCGGCAGGCGTGGGCAGTTCGGCGGCAATCTCCAGGCGCAGCAAGGCCTCGGACGCATCCTTGCCCGAGGGCGCGCCAACCGCCTGAACCCAGCGGTTGCGCACGGCGGGCGCGACCTGCTTGCCCAGCTCCTGCGCGCCGGGCAGCAGCGACGGATCGCGCTTTTCCCAGGCGGTGATCAAGTGGGTCAGCACTTCACCATGGGCCTGCATGGCGAGCTTTTTCAGCGCGTGGTTGGCGGCCTCAAAGGCTTCGCGCTGGGCGCGGAAAGCGGCATCGCCCAGGCGCGGACCACGGTCTTCGAAGGCCGGGCGGTCATTGCCGCGAGGGCCCCGGTCGTCACGGCCGGGACGGCTGCCATCGCGGTCGGGGCGGTAAGGCTCGAACTTGTTGTCCGTGCTTTGGCGCGGGCCGCCTGGGCGCGAATCCTTGCGGTCACCGAATTTGCCGCCTCGTCCTGCGGGCGCTGCTTCAGCCTTGCGCATGCCTGGGCGGTCGTCACCGCGCATGGCCACGATAGGCCTGGGTGCGGCTTTGGGCGGCGGCGGGGGTTCAGCGGGTGCAGAGGCAGGCTCGCCGGCTTGCGCAAACTCGGCGGCGGCCGCTTCAGAAGCGGCTTCCATGACGGGCGATTGGTCTGCTGCTGTTTCTGTAGCTTCCTGCGCAGGTTCAACAATGGCTTCAGCATCATCTCCTGCTGCAACATGCGTTTCATTGGCGGCGGCAAGCACAGCCTCGACCGAAAGAGCCGACGGCACGTCGGACTCCGATGTAGCCGCAGGTGCAGGCACGGGCACAGGGGCTGGCACGGGAACCTGGCCGCGAACAATCGCCTCAAGCGCCTTGGCGGCGGCGTGGATTTTTTGCGCATCGCCGCTGGCCGTGGCGGCTTCCACCGCTTTGGAGGCCTCGAGCACCATGCGGTCGAACTCGCCAAGCGCAGCCGCTGCTTTTTCGCGCTCGGCGGTTTTGCGCTGGAAGGCGTCATCAATCGGCTTGCGAAAAGCATCCCACAGTTTTTGCTCCTGCTTGCGCTCAATCGGCACACTTTGCGCCTCATGCTGCCAACGCTGCTGCAGGGTCTTGACGGCATCAATGCGCAACTGGGGCTCAGCCCCCAGAACTTGCGCCTCTTCAATCATGGCTTTGCGGTGCGCCAGGCTCTCGTTGCGGGCGGCCGTCAGCGGTGCATCAGCCGCATCCATGGCGGCTTTCCAGACAGGCTGGATTTCGGCAAAGGCCTTTTCACCCAGGTGCCCGGCTTCGCGCCATTTCTCCACAAACCCGTTAAGGCTGCGAATGTGGTGCTTCCAGTCGGTGTTGGTCTTGTTGGCTTCGGCCCAGGCCAGCACTTCATCAATCAGTGCGCGGCGCTGAGCCTTGCTGGCCTCTGTCTGCTCCTTGACTTTTTCGAGCCAGGTCTCGACCACTTTATGGGCTTCATTGCAGGCGTCGTCAAAGCGCTTCCACAGCGCATGGTTGGGCGTGCCGCCCTGATCGCTGGTCTTCCATTGCTCGCGCATGGCGCGCAAGGCTTCCTGTTGCTTGCGGCCGCCCATGGGGTGCGCCACCAGCGCTTCGGCTTTCACCACCAGCTCTTCACGGATCTGGTCGGCGCGCCAGCGCTGCCAGCCTTCCAGTTCACCGGCAGCGGTCAACGCGGCGTGGGCGGCGGCTTCGAGCTTGCTGTCGATGTGGCGGACATGCTCTTTCAGTGCATGGCGCAGGTCAGCGGCGACTTTGGGCGTGGACTTGCCATGGCCTTCAGTGACTTCGTGCTCCAGCCTGGCAAGCGCCTCCTGCACGGCCGCCGTCGCCTTCTCGCGCATGTCCTGCAACACGGCGGGGTCGATTTTGGCCTTGGGCGCGCGCGCCGGCTGCTCGCCCGCGGGCGCCGGCACACCGCGCGCGGCACGCAGTTCGTCGGCCCACACCGGCACGGCGGGCAGCGGCGCCGCCACGTCCTCCGCGGCTTTCACAGCCACGGCCAGGGCCCCCTGGAACGCGTCCCACACAGCGAGCAACTGGCCACGCGAGGCATCCAGCAGCGGTGGAAACTTGGCATCGACACTGGCCCAGTTGGCGTCGTGCATGATCTCGTCGGCCTGGTTCTGCCAGTGCGTCACGTCGGTGCGCAGCGTATCGAGCGCCGCTTCCGCATCGCGCCAGGGTTTGATCGACAGCACCTCGATGCGCTGCGCAATCAGCACGGCGGCTTCGCGCTGCACCTGGGTGCGATGCTGCAGGTCCTCGATGGTTTTGACGCGCTCGGCCAGTTGTACCTTCAGGCTGGCCAGGGGATCCCGGGACAAGGGGGCGCCGGCTTTGGCGGCATCGCGCTGCCAGGCCAGGGCATCGGCCAGATTGAGCTTGGGCAAGGCAAGCAGGCCCTGCGCTTTTTCCGCCCATTCAGCCGCCACGGCTTCCTGGCCTTTGCTGCGTTTGACTTCGTCGAGCTTTTCCTTGAGGGGTTTGGCGGCGCCCTTGTCGCGGTTGGCCAGGTCCTTGTAGACCTCGGCCATCTGCTCTGCCGTGGGTTCCGTCGCCAGCCACTGACGGATGCGCGCCGTGCGCTCGCCCGAGGTGGGCGCTGAAAACGCGCCGCCCGTCAGGCCGTCCAGCGGATGGGCTTCAGCCGATTTGGCCGGGCCGGTTTTCACGGCGGATGCATGTGCCGGGGTGGCGTCGGCTTTGGAAGATTTGGACATGGGAAAACGCAGCATAAAAAATTAATAACACTCGGTTCGAGAAAAACAGCCGAAGACGGCACGCGAGCCGGGGCGCCCTGTGCTCCGGGATGCTTGCGCCTGCCAGCACTTGCTGCCACAGGTAGGGCAATGGGTGGTGAACCGTCAGCGGGGAAAGCGGGTCGCGGCGTACAAGGCCTTTGCCTCCTGCGCCCCACCCTCACGCTTTAAAAAATAAAGCACTGCGCGTATTTTCGCTGTTTTTAGGGCATCGCCAAATTAAGTTCGGCGCGTGGCGTCCATTTGGCCTCTGGCGGCACCGCTTTGGCGGCCCCCAGAAAGAGGCGATCAGGTGGCAGGTTTCGGGTGGCGAGGTAGTCCTTGACTGCCATGCCGCGCTGCACCGCCAGCTCGCGCATGGCGTCATCGCTCACATTGATGGCGGCCAGCAGCAGTTTTTCCATCTCGGGCACAGGCAGCTCTTTGGCCAGGCCAATGAGGTTGCGCGGTTTGGGCATGTCCGCGCGTTTGTACACCTCCTTGAGCAAGGCGGGGTACTCGGCGGCGCTGATGCTGACCGCGGCCCCGGCGGTACCGCCCTCTTTGACTGTGCTGCGGCGCTTTTCGGCCCCTACCAGTTCATCAAGCCGCTCGCGCTTGAAACCCTCACGTTCGGCCTCCAAACTGCTGGTGCCAACTACCGTGAGCTTGAGGGCGGGTCTATCCGCCAGCGCCTTGGCCACCTTGTCGAGCCCTGCCCTGGCTTCTGGCCCCAGCTGGGCGCTGCCGGCCTTGAAACTGACGGTACTCAACTCGTCCCCGCCACCACCCAGCGCACTGGCCAGCAGGCTGAACGGTGCGGTAATCGCCTTGACGATCACATTGACAATGACCTTGACGATGATGGGGCCGAGGCTGAACTGCGGGTCGTTCAACGAGCCGCTGATGGGCAAGTCCAGGTCAATCACGCCATTGCGGTCGGCCAGCAGCGCTACCGCCAGCTTGACCGGCAGGCTGGCGGTGGAACCCTCGACCTTGTCACCAAAACTGAGCTGGTTGAGGATGAGCTTGTTGGTGGCGATGAGCCGCCCGTCAGGCAGCACCACGTAGTTCACGTCCATACTGAGCTTGCCGCGGTTGATGCCGTAACCGGCGTATTTGACGGCATAGGGCGAGAGCGGCGGCAGTTCCAGGTCGCGCACCTTGCCGGTGATGTCAAGCGCGAGCGGCTTGGCCAGCGGATTGAGCTTACCCAAAATCTCCAGCGACGCCGTGCCCTCGGCCCGACCTCGCAACTCCAGGTCGGCCATGTTGGGCGTCGTAGCTGTGCCGCTGCCCGGCGTGGATGGCACCGCCGGGGATACCGAGGAGAACGCGCTGAGCTTGCCGGTCAGGTCGCTCAGGTTGGCCGAATAGTTGGGTTTGACAAAACGGTCCGAAAACAGCACCTTGCCGTTGACCAGGCTCATGGGGCCAAAACTCACTGCCGGAGGCGGGCCGGGGCTGGCTACGGGAGGGGTCGAAGCAGGCGATTGCGCTACGGTTTGCAAGCCTTTTGGCGCTACAGCCTCTGTTTGACGGACACCACCAGCTATGGTTTTGGTAGCCGCTTGAGATGCAGGCGTGAAAGCAGCGACCGTTGCCGTGCCCCCCGCGGTGCTGGCAGACGTGGCCGGCTTGAGCAGGTCCTGCAGGTTGATGCGGCCCTCGGAGGTGACGATCACGCGGGCGAAGAAGTCGGTCAACACGGTTTCCTTCACGTCCACCCGCGTGGCCTTGGCCGGATCCAGCGCCACATTCAGGCCGCGCAGGTTCAGCGCCTTCCAGGCCAGCAAGTCTTCACTGGGTGCCAGCGTATTGGCCTTGAACTCTTCCAGCGCCACATCGCCGGCAATCTGGGCCTGCGGCCCGGCCGGGGTCTGGCGGTAGGCCACGCGGCCCTTGAAGCTGGCGTCGGCGCGCAGCAGTTCGATGTTGAGCGTGTCGGCAAAGTAAGGTTCAAACGCCTGCGCCGGCAGCCGGTCCACCACCAGCTGGCCCTGTGCCTGCAGCGGCACGAGACCCACACTGCCCTTGAAGTCAAGCTTGCCGGGTTCAAAATGCCCGGCAGCCAGACGCAAAGAGGCGGTGAGCGGCATGGGCTTGGCCGCTTGCGCCCTGGCCGAAGGCCGGTCATCAAGCACCAGCCCGCCCAGCTGAGCCCTGGCCGCCGAAACCTCAAACGCGACCGGTTTGGCGCCGGCCTTGTCGGAAAACGATATGGCGCCACCATCGAGCAGCACCTCGTTAATGGCCACCGCCCAGGAAGGCGCGTCTGCTTTGGTGGCGACAGGCGCTGACGGCGACGATGGCGATGGCGTGCTGTGGCTCACCATCCAGCGCTCGTACATCCAGCGTTTGTCGCTGTCGCGGTCGATCTTCGCCCTGGGTTGGGTCAGCTGCATTTTGGCGGATTTGAAGGTCTGGCCGGCCACATCGATGCCCACCTCAAACAGGTCCACACGCTTGATGGACACCAGCGAAGTTTTGCCTTGCGCCAGCACCACGTCGCTGACGGCGATCTGCGGGGCCGTGACCTGCAGCGCCTGGCCCTTGTCGCCGCTAGCGGCCTGCCACGTCACGCCCAGTTGGGCATCGAGTTGACCATTCAACGCCGGAAGCAAAAACTCGCCAACGTACTTGGCTGCCATGTTGAGCGGCCAGGCAGCCACTGTGGACGTGACTTGGGCCGCCTGGTCAGTGGCCGTTCCGCTGAAGGTCAACAACGCCGGGGTGGCGGCCGGCTCGGGCGCGGTGGCTTTCGCAGAAACCCCGGCCGCCTTCGCCTTTGTCTGTGCGCTTGCGTTGGCACCTGCCGCTGCAGCGGGCGGCTCCTGGACGGACTGATCCAGCCCTATCGATCCGTTGAACTGCAAGGGTGCGCCGGCAGCAAACGGCACGGCAATGGCCGACGCGTCCAGTGCGATGCCAGCCAGCCGGATCTGGGCAGGCGAGCTCAGGGTTTCATCCAGCCAGTTCAGTGCACCACCGCGCACGGTGACCTTGCCCACCTGCACTTTCCAGGGCGTCGCCGCCGTGGAAACCGCTGCAGCGGGCGGGATCACCGGTGCGCTGACCGCGGCCTTTGGTTGGACATCGTTTGGCGGGTTTGCTCCCGGTTTTTGGCCGTCGGCAGCTATGTTTTTTGTAGCGCTTTGTCCACTGGAAGGCAGCACATTCAGGCGCCCAGCCCGGTCCCGCGTGATCTGCAGCGTAGGCGCGGCGAGCTCCACCGCAGAGAGTTTGACGAATTGCTCCAGCGGGCGCACGTCGTCCATGCTGATCTGCAGCCGATCGAAGGACAGGAAGTCCCGGCTTGACGATGAAGCCTCCGGCAGGGCGGGGCTTGGAACAGTCAGCAGGCGAACTTTCTCTGCCGTGGCCGTTCCTGATATCCTGACTACGGCATCCGGCGTCTGCTCGAACGCCACCTTGGCATCGGCATGCAGCACCGCGCTTTGCAGCCGGAACGGCAGGCTGGCTGGCCAGTAAGCCAGGTAGGGGCTCAGGTCAAAGCCGCTAAGCGTGACGCTGGCGTCGGTCTTGCGGGTCTGTGCAAAGGGCGTACCGACGGCCGCCGTGTCGAAACTGCTGCCATTGAGCCGGAAAGCCAGGTGCGGCGTGGTTTTGATCTCGCGCTGGGACTTCAGGTTGCTCAAAAAAGGCACGGTGAGTTGCAGGTCCCGCAGCACGTGGGTCTTGCTCACCGACTGGTCGATAAAGTCCAGTTGACCGCCATTGAGCTCCAGGTTGTAGAGGGCAAACCGCGGCGGCTCGCCAGGCACCTCGCCTGCGGAGGCCTTGAAACGGTCCAGGATGTCGTCAATGTCGTAACGCCCTTCCCCAAGATAAGTCAGCGAAGCCACGGGTTCCTGCACCACGATCGCATCGGCCACCGGTGCCAGCCGCAGCAGGGACTCGAGTTCCGCATCTATATAGATACGCTTGATCGTGAGCTGAGCCGCTGCGCCGGCCTGGGCGCTCCCGGCTGCACCCGGTGTAGTGGCGCCGGCGCGGCTGGTTTTTGCGATGACGAGGTCATTGAGTGTCAGCTCCAGCGACCACGGCTTGAAGTCCACTTGTCCCACGGTCACCCGGCGACCCAGCTTTTCAGAGGCAATTTTTTCCAGTTGCGATGTCAGGATGACGGGGACCACCGCATAGGCCAGCACCCACAACAGCAACAGCCCCCCGAAAGCCCAGCTCGCACGGCGCCGCCACGACGGTGACCGGACCCAAACGCCGACCTTGGCCTGAAATTTCCGTCCCCTCTCCCACCACTTGTTCTTCAATTCATTGCTTGGCATAAGACCCGAGTTTTTTATGGCCGGGCCAAAAGGTCAATGATTTATTTGAAAAAAGTGGTGATTCAAAACGAAAAACCCCGACCAGCTTGACTGACCGGGGTTGACGGCGGGCGTAATGCTCATGCCGTCGGTCTTCGCAAAAGGAGAGAGTAATCGTCTCACAGTGCGATAGAAGCAAGTGATTGCTTCCAGTTTTACCGGGGTTGGTTACCCAGCGGGAGCCTGAATTAATCAGGCAATTAGAGGTTAAACCCTCGACAGGCCGGGGGCAAGTCCAAATTTTCAATCGTCGGCACAGGAGTGATTGCCGTTTTCTTGAGGCAGCGCCGGGGGAGCCCTGCGCCTGCAATGAGAAGCTATCTGGCAGACACACGGGATTTTGGATGACAGTGAAATTTGAGTAAGTAAATTTAACTGGGGCGGTTCTTTAAAAGGCAGCGCTACAGCTCGCTCTTTGGCCATTTTTCGATAAAAAGCAGGGTCTAATCTCACAAAAATGCATATCAAACCACTTTGTTATTCTTGACAGGTTATTAAAGCGGCCACTAAAATTCGGCTTGCTCCCAAAACCACCTAGGGGCAACCCGAATCCGCTGCCGATCCCGGCAACGTCAAACGAGGGTCAACACCCGCAAGGCCAAGCCTTGGTTTGATGGCGACCCAATCAAAGTCTGCATGGCCCCCGCGCCTTTGCAGGCGTAGAAAGGAGTGCTATGACAGCGCTAGGAAACCATGGCTTGATGCCGTACCTTGAGGCGCACTTCAAAAGTGCACGCAGCAGTGTTTCAAATATTGCTGACGACATTGCCCAAGGCTTTTTCGAGATCATCCACAACAGCTTTGCCCTGCTGGGGCTGGCCGTTGTGTTCGCGGTGATTACGCTTGTTGCCCGGCCCGATCTGCGTCAGGCCGGTGAATCCGAACTCATCACCTGGCTGCAGGAGCGCCAGGAGGAAGCGATCGGCTTTACCGAGCCCGCCGCCATTGACCGGGCCACCGCATCCAACCCGAAAGACCTGCCGTCCCAACAGGCGGCAGTGGCTTACTGGTTGAGTAAAAAATACGGCGTGGCGGCGGAGCCCCTGAGCGTTCTGGTGTCGGAGGCGTTTGAGATTGGCCAGAAGGCCAAGCTTGACCCCACCCTGATTCTGGCCATCATGGCGATCGAGTCGGGTTTCAACCCTTTTGCCCAAAGCCCGGTCGGCGCACAGGGTTTGATGCAGGTGATGACCAAGGTGCATCACGACAAGTATGAAAACTTTGGCGGCAAACTGGCGGCGTTTGACCCGGTTACCAACCTTCGCGTCGGGGTCAAGGTGCTGCAGGAGTGCATTGCCAGGGCCGGCTCGATCGAGGGTGGCCTGAAGTATTACGTGGGTGCGGCGAACATGGAAGATGACGGCGGTTACGCCGGGAAAGTCATGGCCGAGCACGCCCGCCTGCTGGCGGTGGTGGGGAGCAAGCGCCTTTTGCCCTCGCCGTTCTTTGCTTCCCCGGCGCCTGCGCGCCCCATGCCAGCCTCGTTGCCGGCAAAACCCGGCGCGGTAGATGCTGGCGACGGCAGCAAAACGCCTGAGAAAGTAGCGCTCCTCAGCCGGTCCTGAGCCCCTCTTCTTGCTGGCCGCCAGACCTTTGCGGGTGGTTCGGCGCACGCTCCTTCCATGCCGGGCTTCTCCCCGGCTTTTTACTTTTGAACCCACGCCTGCCCCCGAACGCCCGGCCTCAGTTACACTAGCGAGGTGCGCGACTGGCGATAGGTATCATGGTCTTGCCGGCCATTGATGCTGACGTGGGGACACCACTGGGAAGCGCACCGCTCAAAGCCGTTTGGCCACAGCGTTCAGCCGTTCGCCTGGGCAGCCCTTGTTTCCTTGCTACCCAAGGACAAGGATCAAAGTCTTGAAGGACTGCCATGTACCATCGCAATATTCTGGTCGAACAGACCGACCCCGAAATTTTCGCTGCCATCCAGGCTGAAAACGCCCGGCAGGAACACCACATCGAGCTGATTGCCAGCGAGAACTACGCCTCGCCCGCCGTCATGGCCGCCCAAGGCTCGCAGCTCACCAATAAATACGCCGAAGGCTACCCCGGCCGCCGTTATTACGGTGGTTGCGAGTATGTGGACGTGGCGGAGCAGCTGGCGATTGACCGCATCAAGCAGATTTTTGGCGCGGATGCCGCCAATGTGCAGCCGCATTGCGGTGCCTCCGCCAATGAGGCGGTGTTTCTTGCCTTTCTGAAGCCCGGCGACACCATCATGGGAATGAGCCTGGCCGAAGGCGGTCACCTGACCCACGGCATGGCACTCAACATGAGCGGCAAGTGGTTTAACGTTGTCTCATACGGACTCAACGACAAGGAAGAGATCGACTACGACGCGATGGAGCGCAAGGCGCACGAGACCCGCCCCAAGCTCATCATCGCCGGCGCCTCGGCCTACAGCCTGCGCATCGATTTCGAGCGTTTTGCCAAAGTCGCCAAAGCCGTAGGCGCCATCTTCATGGTCGACATTGCGCACTACGCGGGCCTGGTTGCTGCAGGCGTATACCCGAACCCGGTGCCGCACGCCGACGTCGTGACGTCCACCACGCACAAGAGCCTGCGCGGCCCGCGCGGCGGCATCATCCTGATGAAAGCCGAGCACGAGAAAGCCATCAACAGCGCGATCTTCCCCGGCCTGCAGGGTGGCCCGCTGATGCACGTGATTGCCGCCAAGGCGGTGGCTTTCAAGGAAGCGCTTTCCCCCGAATTCAAGACGTATCAGCAGCAGGTGCTGACGAACGCGCGCATCGTGGCCGAAACGCTAACGCAACGCGGTTTGCGTATTGTCAGCGGCAGAACAGAGAGCCACGTGATGCTGGTCGACCTGCGCGCCAAGGGAATCACCGGCAAGGAAGCTGAAGCCGTACTGGGAAGCGCCCACATGACCATCAATAAAAACGCGATTCCGAATGACCCGGAAAAGCCGATGGTCACCAGTGGCGTGCGCATCGGTACGCCAGCGATGACCACGCGCGGCTTCAAGGACGAAGAGGCGCGCATCACGGCCAACCTGATTGCAGATGTGCTGGACAACCCCCGCGATGCCGCCAATATCGAAGCGGTTCGCGCCAAGGTCAATGCCCTGACCAGCCGCTTCCCTGTTTACCGCTGAAGCGCACGTCGACGTCTTGGCAAACCGATGAAATGCCCCTTCTGCGGCAACCTTGAGACCCAGGTGGTGGAAACGCGGGTGTCGGAAGATGCAGATTTCATACGCCGCCGCCGCCAGTGCGGCGCGTGTGAAAAGCGCTTCACGACCTACGAGCGGCCAGACGTCAATTTTCCGGCGATTGTCAAAAAAGATGGACGCCGCATTGAATACAAGCGCGGCAAAATCCTGGGCTCCATGAACCTGGCGCTGCGCAAGCGGCCGGTGAGCACAGAGCAAATCGACTCAGCCATCGAGCGGATTGAAGAAAAACTTCTCAGCCTGGGCGTTCGGGAAGTCGCCTCCAACCGCCTCGGCGAGCTGGTCATGCGGGAGCTGAAGAAACTCGACAAGGTAGCCTACATCCGCTTTGCCAGCGTGTACCGCAGCTTTGAAGACATTGATGAATTCAAGACACTGGTGGATGAGGTGAGGCGCTAGGCGCAAGGTGTTTCTGCCTTGGATGACCTGAGGTCTAATGGACTCAAAGGCACTGACTCACCATTGCCTTCGTTGTACGGGATCGCCCTGCACTGCTGATAACCATCTGCCGGGCTTCCACAGGAGTAGATGACTGCAGGCAAAGTGTGAAGGTACCGGCCTGAAATGCGCCCGACGTGAGGCCTGTAGTCCCCGCGGAGGTGTAGGACACATAACTGGCGACCTGGCTGTTGCCTGCGAGCCGTAATCGGTGAGGCAAGGCCTGCTCCCATAACAGCCGTATTTCTCCCGCATCCAGCGAGGCGTTGTTGTTGGCATCGTGGAAAACGATCCACCCCTGCTCCCATCCACCCGTGCTGGTACAGCCGTTACCCGTGGCCGACTTGCATAGTACAACCCGGGCACTACGCTTGACCGCCTCACTGCGTGCGAAGTGAACACTGGAGAACAGTGTATTGATCCCCGCAGTTAACCTCATGGAATCGACAAACCCCGACAGGGCCGGAGCCGCCAACGTTTGAACTATCGCCACAATCGTCAGCAGCACCAGCAACTCGATCAAAGTGACGCCGCCAGACCTGGAACGTCCATGCTTGCTCAAACCCGCCTCCACCCGATAGTTGAGACCGGTCTTGAGCCGGCCAGTTCCTACCTCAAGGGCGAGACAGGGTATGGCCGAAATCGTATCTAAAGTATCAAGAAGTTACCATCCTGCATTTGGAGGATAAGTCCGGGGCATTAACCACAACCCAACAACAAGCGTGGCACCAATCAGGCAGGCCTTATTGCTTGTACCAGTAGGTCCGGCGCGCGTTCTTGGGTACTGGCTTGGTCTGATCGCACACCCCCAGTGCTGATTTGCAATCCCCACCGCCGCCGCCGCCGCCTCCGCCGCCACCACCGCCGCCGCAGCCCACGCAAAAGGTCTTCTTCACGGGTCCATTGGCAGTCTGAATCGTGACGATGCCCGTCGTCGGACTGGGCGGCAAGCCGCCACCGTCGTACTCCGTGAAACTGAGTGCCCCGGTAAATGGATTCAAGGCATAACCCCTGGCGACGCCCAAGTTCGACACGCATGATGTTGCACTCGGCAACTTGGGTGCGTTGGTCCCAAAAAATGTCGTTCCCCTGACCGTGGTGGGCGCATTCACGGACTTCTCACCCCGTAGCAAATTGCCATCTTCATCCGTGAAAAGAAGGGTAACAAAAAAGCCTTTGTCGGTGCCCGCATAAGCCACGGAGCTCGCATCGAACAAAGCCGCCTCCGTAATGACGGTACTTGCAGGTGAGGCATTGGCATCCTTGCCAGTCTTGGTGTCCTTGAGCATGTAAAAACGGTTCACCACGTTGTAGGCAGAGCCTGTCGCCGTGCTTATGAGCGGATGCTCCCGGTCCCCCGATCCCAAGAGGATTTCATCGTAAGAACCGGTCGCTCCTGTGGCGCCGATTGACACAACATTGGGAGGAAAGAAAAATTTACGCGGCGTTGTGCCAATCGCGCAGGTGCCCGTGGCGCAACCCAGAGCGGCGAGCTTGGTGACCTGCCACTTGTCAGGGGTTCTGCCCGCCGCAGGTTCCAGGTCCACACGCCAAACATTGCCGCCCACATCCGCAGCGTAAAAACGATCCGTCTTTCCGTCGTTATCGCGGTCTACAAAACTGATGTCCGCCGGAATGGCCCAGTTCATGCCGGACACTGCGCATGTTGCCTGGGTGCTGGTACCGCTGCAGGACGATGCGCCCGCTGTGTAGACCGCTTTCCACACCCGCACGCCGGTAACCGCATCCACCACGAAAATACCACGCCCCATCGTGTCGGCAGTAGGTGGCTCGGCATCCTCGGCCGGGTCATAGCCGGCGCCAAACACCAGCACGGGGTTTGCATAACCATTGACCAGCGTCACCCGGGGGCGCGACCAAGTCTGCCCAAGCTCATCAAACCCGGCATCCGTAGAGCTGATTTTCCACATGAATTTCGGGTTGGTCGGCTCCGTCACATCCAGGGCATAAATGAAACGCCCGCCCCTGCGCATGGTCAGGTAAATGTAGGCCTTGTCGATGGTTCCGTCAGCCTTGAGCTGCTGAAAAACACCCATTGAGCCGTCAACAAAATAATCTTTGGGCTGGGCACTGGGAAGCACGGTAGATGGCAGCTTCAACTCCGGACTGTTGACCCGCTGGCGATTGAGTTTGCCGAAAAAATCAGGCAATACCAAACCCCACAATTCGCCGCCGGCAGGAACGGAACCTATGGAGCCCGTCTGGCTGCCATTCACGGCACGGAACACGCCATCATTGGCCCCGTAATAAACCACAATGCCTCGGGTGTCTCCATAATTGATCACGACCGGTCGTGAATGCAACACGTCGCCGTGAATGGACGGGCGGACCGTGTACCCGCTGCCGGGACTGGCTTCGTCACCGAAATTGTCTTCACCGCGCACCCAGTTGATCAGGGCCGTGCGGTCGCTGATGCCACTCTTTTGGACGATGATCGTTCCCGTCGCTGGTGAGGCAGGTGTTGTCACCACGCTGTAATTAAAGGTGTTGGCCGTAACACCGGATATTACAAAGCTGCCAATGTAGCCTCCTTCATTGGTGCCCGCCGTGCCGCCGATGCTTACCGTCTCGCCATTGACGAAACCATGCCCGGCAGCCGTCGCGGTGACCACTGTTCCGCTGCGTGTCAGGCTGGAAATCGTTTTCGGCGATGTGCTGCCGTCGGCTTTGATGGTTCCGGTTGCCGGAGTCGTAGGAGTCGTAGCTGAAATCGTATAGGTGAACGATTTATTTCCTGTTTTCGTCAAGCTCACCGGACCGATGTTGTATTCCGGAATCAGTGCGCCCGTCGTGTCACGCACTTCGGCGATGGTCACAACGTTTCCAGTCGAAAAACCATGGTTCGACGTGGTGGTCACCGTGACCGTGGTGCTGCCTGCGACACGCACCACGCCCGGGGTTGGATTGCTGTTGTAAGCCTCGATCGTGCGGCTGGTGCTTCCGACCGTCGCTGTGCCGCCTCCCGCAGGCGATGCAGGCCCCTCCACGACAGGGTAGGAAAAAGAATTCGCATCGATCAGCGTGATCGCGAAGGTTCCGTTGTACTGGGTCTGCGCAGCCCCGGTGATGGTCACGGATTGCCCCTGGAAATAACCGTGCCCCGGCAGGGTCACGGTTGCCACGGTACCGGTGCGTGTGATGGAACTCACCGCCTGCGGAGTGCCCGGGGTTGAGGCCGTGAAGGCGCCAGTTGCCGGGCTGGGCGGGTATTCCGCGACGGTGAAACTAAAGGAGGTGGGGCTCAGTACGGTAATCAGGTCCTTCTTGCCGTTGTATTCCGTCTGGTTGGCGCCGCTGATGGTGACGGAATCGCCCGTGGTGAAACCATGATTCGAGCCGGTTGTGACCGTAGCAACCGTGCCGCCTCTCACAATGGAGGACACAGCAAAACCCGAAGATGAACTCAACATGACGTCGGTAATGGCGCTGTTGGTCGTTGCAAATGCGTTGCTGCTGTCTGACAAGCTCACATTGCATCCCGAACCGGCAGGGCAGTACGTGTAAAGCTTGCGGGGGGAAGACGGTGTGCTGTTGTAATTCACCGTCAGGTTGCTCAGGCGCGATTGCTGCGCCGCGCCTCCCTTTTCGACCAGTTCACCATCAGGCGAATCGAAGGCCAGACCAGCGCCACGCTGATCATTGATGAAGAAGCCACCCGTCGAATCGGGTGCTGTTGCGGTATTTTTTTGAGTCCAGTAACTGACCGCGTCCGACGTGATGAAGCCGGTTCCCGCCGCGCTGATAGCGGGATTACCATTGGCGTCGCCCAGCCTGAGTGTGGCCTTGTTCGGATCGGGATTGCTGGGATCCGGGTACTCCAGTATGAACTGGTACTGCTTCAGATTGCCCAGCCAGCGCGGACTGGCGCTCGCGTCAGGACGGAACATGCCCAGAAAGATCTGGTTCAGATACGTGCCTTGTGCATTAACGCTGACCGGCAGGCTGGCTGCCGAGAACACGCTGTTGACTGCCTGAACTTCATTGAGGATTTTCTGGATGGCGGTTGTGATTTCGTCATAGCTCGACGTGGCAAAGTACTTCCCGCCACCATACTTGGCCATGCTGCTCAGGAGGGCCGGAAAATCGGGCTTGCAGCTCGATCCAAGCAGTCCCACGGTGTAGGTCGTGATGCCCTGATTGCCGGAAAATCCGCCGTAAATATCGGTCTGGTACATGTAGCGCGCCCACTCGTCCGCGTACAGGCCTGACGAATCCGAGTGCGTACCCATGGTGTAGTTGCCACAGCTGAAAGCGCTGGTTCCGTAGGACCCCGAAGGAATGGTGATGTTTACCTTCTGGGCTGCCGTGACACCAGGCGCGGTATTCAAAGCACTCATGGGGCTGGTGCTGCCACCGTCGCCCGGCGTGCCCGCGGTAGTGAACGCATTGCCAATGAAGATGACGAAGTTCTTCTGGCAACCCGCCGTTGGCTGGATGCCCGCGTAAGATCGCCCGGACAGGCCGGTGTTGCCGGCATAGTAGGCCCAGGCTTCCTGCATGGTGGCCCCGGTGGCCTCGCCGTTAGCCTTGATATAACCATCGCCCGCCCCTCCCGAGGTTTTCCAGGTCTTGATCCAGGCCAGGAAATTTGACTTGGCAGTGCCGGTCATGGGCGTGATCGGCTGGACCAGACATCCCCCATTCGAGCCACCGCAATTGGCGTTGTTAATGTCGTGAATATTGTTGGCGTTATAGACCATCAGGCCGATATTGACCGAGCCCGCCGGCAAGCTTGATATCACGTTGTAAATCGCGCACTGCTCAATACCACCTGCCGTCCCGTTGAGAGATGGCGCCGTACCATCTACATAGGTGCAATTACCGGCACTGGCTGAAAAATTGGCCGCATTGTCCAGCACCAGCAGTACGTTAGGCGCCCCTGTCGTGCCGGCATTGTCGCTGTAGATATCAATGTCTTCGGCTTGGGTGAATAAGGACATGCCAAGCAACAGGCAAAGGAGGAGAATTCGGAAAGTTTTCATGGCATAACCCGTGCAAATTTATGGACAATCCACCGTTGCCGGCACCCGGACGGCGATTCCCTGAACCTGGGTGACTTTCGTGCCCGTAGCACCATCTGTCACACCCGCCTGGATGTCCCACTGCTGCAACTTGCAAGCCGAGGGCTTGGTCGCCAGCGTGCCATCGACCTTGATCGGTTTGTCCTCATCCAGGCTTTCAAAGCAGGGGATGTCATTCGCGATGGTCGGATCCAATGATGAATTAAGCACGGGAATCTCCACAGCACACTTGGTGATGGGTTCGACCTTTACCGTATAAGTTGTTGCTCCCATGGGAACCACCACCGACTGCCCGGGGATCAGGGCGATGTTTTCAGTGCCCTTGATCTGCTCGATCACCTGTTCTATGACTTGCTGGGTCGCAGCAGCGGCTTCCGCCTGGGACTGCATATTGCCGGCAATGCGAAGATTGATATTGCCGGACCGGATGCTGAACACCACCAGCAGGGTGAGCACCACCAGCATGATCATGCTCACCAGCAAGGTGGCCCCCCTCTCGTTTTTCGGGGAATTCATTGATCCCTCCGTGAACTCGGGTTGACCACCCGGATCAACTGACTGAATACCCGGCGCTTGAAACCGTCATTGGTCGCAGCCGTCGTGCCTTCCAGGCCCAGGTTGTAGGTTTTCGTATCCTGATGACCGGCTGAGCGTTCATTGTTGCGCGCCAGCAGGTTAAGCCTCACAGCCATCACATTGGCCCAATCCGCCACCGCCGCCGCATCCTTCGCATAACTATCGGGGGCACCGTCACCGGTCGAGTCGAACCCATAATCAACCTGCATCGTCTCGATACCTTCAACCAGCGAAGTCGTCAGGAATTTCGAAACACCTCCCTGCACGGATAGCTCCAGACGTTTGAGCGTCGGCACGGACACACCGCCATCATCCGTATTGGCGGCTGAACAATTCGAACCCGAAGCCGGTACGCTGCAGGGACTTACGAAATAAATATGCACCAGGTACTTGCGAAGGGGGGCGGTTGAAATGCCGTCTTTCAGTTTCAGGTTGAAGACCCCGGTATCGACCGATGTGGTGGTTGCCTTGTCCACCACATAGCCGAATTCAAGCCCGGACGCGGTCAAGCCGCCCTGCAGATAAACCTGCCCCGGCACCAGCGCCCCCGTGACCACTTCAGGATCGGCGCGCCGCAGAACCAGGATATCGGTTCCACTTAAGTGATTCGCTGCATTCAACGGGCAGTCGGCAAATGCCGCGGGCAAAGAAGCCCCCGGGGAATCGTAGCCCTGGATTGCAAACGGCACGGCACTGGTCAGGTCGGCAGGCGCAACCAGACAGGGATTGGGCAGGGAGGCCGGGACGGCCAGGGTAGACACAGCGGAAAACGCTCCATAGTAGCCAGCGAGCTGAATGTCATCCTGCAAAAGCTGCATGGCATAACGTCCGTTCTCGATCTGCCGGCTCGATTTTTCAAGTTCCGCCTGGGTGCCGCTTTGCCGGGCGATCAAGGCCGCCAAGCCCGTGAGCAGGATAAGACCGATGGTGATGGAGACCATCCACTCCATCAGTGTCATGCCCCGCTGATGGCGCCGCCCTTGCAAGGGACGGGGACGCGGATTCGGGAATGGGGTCGGTTTCATGTGCGGCATCTCAACTCAAACTGGTAATTTGAAGGGGGACAGTGACCGCTCTGCGCTGTGCCTCATCCCCATAGAGACCCGTACCACAGGTCACGCCCGCAGGCGCCACTGTTTTACCGTTACCTTGCCACACGACACTGACCTGGTACACCCCGGGAGATACAACACTGACACACCCGCGTGCACCCAGCATGGCACCCACATCACTTGTACCGGACTTCTCGGCGCTTCCCAGCAACAGGTTATTCCACTCCGTCAAATCCTGAACAGCTCGACTCTGTTGTTCTGCCGTTCCTACGGTACACGTAGGCGTCACAGCAGAGTCTGTCCCCAAGAAAGGGGCCCCATTCGCCGCCGTGGTGACCGCATAGCAAACCGCGGCCTTGCGGTTGGTATTCATGCGATTCACCATGTCCTGGATCACCACGAGCGCCTGCACACGCTGATAGGACTCCATCTGGGACCGCTGGCTCTGCACCATGAGGCCGACCAGCCCCAGCAGACCCAGCATCAGGATGACCAGCGTCACAAGCACCTCTATAAGGGCGAATCCCCGCTGGGATTGGCGTTGCCTGAAGGTAGGATTCATCAGCAATTTCCCAGTCTGCTTTTGGGTAAGCCGCTCAGATCGAACGACACACAGCGCGCCGGGCTGCCGCCCTCGCCCGCGACTTGCAGGCTCGACGCGAGCGCCTGCTCCTTCAGCCTGCCGCTGCCGAGATAAACGATCTCGGTGACAGCGCTCGTCATCGTCAGCGCTGGATAGGCCGCCTGCACATTCAGCGTGACGGTACCGGTTTTGACGCTCCAGCCGTCCTTCCAGCCGCCTGCAGCAGCCAGCACGCCGACCTCTGCGTTGCGCTTGATGGCCTCGGAACGCGCATAGACCGCGGCACTTGAAAAATCCGAAGCCGCCGTCTTCACACGCTGCCCGGCAACAAAGTTCTTGAACGAAGGCATGCCCAAGCCCAACATCACGGCCGCGATGGTGACCACCACCAGCAACTCGATCAGGGTAAAGCCACGGGACCTGGATTGCATTGCGAGTTCCTCTTACCAGCAACCGGAAGTGCCAGGCGTTTTGGCGCCCAACTGGTTGAGGGTCAGGGTGCCGCACTTGGTATCGTTGGTCAACTGCGCGCCAATCGGTGTACCGGTGATGACATAAGTCGGTATGCCTGCCAATGCCGTGCAATTTCCGACGGCCGTGGGCATGGTGCAGATGGCAGTGATGGTGTATTTGCTTGACACATCCGCAGGCACCGTCATGCTCAAGTCCGTCACCGCAGTAGCTCCCCCCGCGTAGTAACGGCGATCCAGCATGTACTGCTCCTGCTTGTTGGCCACAGCGAACATGAAGCTCTGCGCCGCAGAGCGGTTGGCCCTGACGATGTACTGGGTGTACGAAGGATAGGCCACAGCAGCCAGAATGCCGATCACGGCCACAGTGATCATGAGCTCTATCAGGGTAAAGCCCCTTTGCCGGAAGCATCGCATCAAAAGTTTTTCCTTCATGCCCGGATTATTCGCAGCCCCACCATCGCCCGCCAGCAGCAGCAGACAAATGGTCGGTCCATCCGGACAAATGGTAAAAACAGGTTTATGCCCACTCCTTTTCCTTCAGAGACTGCCATGCAGCAAGCCGCCGCGCAAGCCGTGCAAGCCACCCTGGCATGCGATCCAAACCCCCGCGTCGGCTGCATCATCGTGGATACCAACGGCCGCACACTGGGACAGGGCCATACCCAGCGCGTGGGGGAGGCGCATGCAGAAATCATGGCATTGCGGGCCGCGCGTGCGGCGGGCTTCGATGTGCGCGGCGCTACCGCTTACGTCACGCTGGAGCCATGCTCCCACCACGGCCGCACCCCCCCATGCTGCGATGCATTGATTGAAGCCGGCATTGCCAGGGTAGCGGTGGCGCAGAAGGATCCTAATCCCCTGGTGGCGGGACAGGGTATCGCGCGCATGCAGAAGGCGGGAATCGAAGTGAGCGTGCTCAACCCGGATAATCCCGTGGCTTTGGCAGCGCGGGAACTCAACATCGGATTTTTCAGCCGCATGATCCGCAAAACCCCCTGGGTACGCATGAAGATTGCGGCATCGCTGGATGGCAAAACAGCGCTGGAAAATGGCGCAAGCCAGTGGATTACCTCGGAAGTGGCACGCACGGACGGGCATGCCTGGCGCGCACGTGCCAGCGCCGTCCTCACCGGCATCGGCACGGTCCTTGAAGACAACCCGCGCCTGGATGTCAGATTGGCTGCCACGCCTCGCCAGCCCCATCTGGTGGTGGTGGACAGCCGGCTTCAACTGCCATTGAACGCCAATCTTTTCACAGGTAACCGCACGATTTATGTCTATGCTGCCGTGCCGGATGATGCCAGGAAGACTGCATTGGAAGAGCGCGGAGCCACCGTGATCTATTTGCCCGGCCGGCAAACCGGAACGCCGGACAAAGTGGACTTGGCCGCCATGTTGCGCGATCTGGCGCAGCGTGAAGTCAACGAGGTGCACGTTGAGGCAGGTCACAAGCTCAACGGCTCCCTGCTCCGGGAAGGGCTGATCGACGAATTCCTGGTCTACCTGGCCCCGAAACTGCTCGGCGCTGGCCATGGCATGGCTTCTTTTGGCCCCTTGCAACAACTTTCTGACGGAATCCCGCTGGAATTTCTTTCCACCGAGAGGGTAGGTGTCGATTTGCGTGTACTCGCCCGCGTCGCGGGACGGGACCGGTTCTAACGCCGCGCAGATACCCGGGAATCTGGTGTTCAGGCGCTCTTTTCCAGGCCTTTAGTGCCCTTTCGGGGCGCAATGGCTCGATTCCCTGCGAAAATGGCGGGATGTTTACCGGAATCATCACCGGCATGGGGCGCATCGTCGCCATCCATAGCCTGGGCAGCTCTTCAGACCATGGCAAGCAACTGACCATTGAAACACCCGCGGGTTATCTCGACGATGTGGGTCTGGGCGACAGCATTGCCCTCAACGGCGCCTGCATGACCGCGACTTCACTGGACAGCGCCAACAACCGCTTCTGCGTCGACGTCTCCGCCGAATCCCTTGCCAAAACCAGCGGCCTGACCCAAACCGGCATCATCAACCTGGAAAAAGCCCTTCGCGCAAATGACCGCCTCGGTGGGCATATTGTTTCCGGCCATGTCGATGGCATTGGCCGTGTGACGCACTTTGCCCAGGTCGGCGAAAGCTGGGAACTGCGCATCCGCACGCCCCGGGAACTGAGCAAATACCTGGCCTACAAAGGCTCCATCACCGTCAATGGAGCAAGCCTGACGGTGAACCGTGTCGTGGACCTGACGGACGACGATGCCGGCGGCAGCGAAATCAGCATCAACCTCATCCCCCACACCGTTCAAAACACGGCACTGGGCCAACTGGCGCCGGGCTCCCAAGTCAATCTGGAAATCGACCTGATCGCGCGCTATGTTGAACGCATGCTCAAAGACACCCATTCACCCCGAAAAAGCTGACCATGACCACTGTAATTTCCCCTGTTGAAGACATCGTTGCCGACATGCGCGCCGGCCGCATGGTGATCCTGATCGATGAAGAAGACCGCGAAAACGAAGGCGACCTCGTTCTGGCAGCAGACCACGTCAGCGCAGAGGCCATCAACTTCATGGCCCGCTTCGGTCGTGGCCTGATTTGCCTGACACTGACGCGCGAACGCTGCGAGTTACTGCAATTACCCCCCATGGCTACCCGTAACGGCACCAAGCATTCGACGGCCTTTACCGTGTCCATTGAAGCGGCCGAAGGCGTCACCACGGGTATTTCTGCCGCTGACCGGGCTCGCACGGTACAGGCCGCCGTAGCCAAAAACGCCAAGGTCAGCGATTTGGTGCAGCCCGGCCACATCTTTCCGCTCCAGGCTGTCGATGGCGGCGTTCTGATGCGCGCTGGCCACACCGAGGCGGGCTGTGACCTGGCGAGCATGGCCGACTGCTCACCGGCCGCCGTGATTTGCGAGATCATGAAGGACGACGGCACCATGGCCCGCCTGCCGGACCTGCTGTTATTTGCCGCTGAACACGGGCTGAAGATTGGCACCATTGCCGACCTGATCGAGCACCGCAGCCGCAACGAGTCGCTGATCGAGAAAATTGGCAACCGCACGCTGCAAACCGCGTTCGGCGAATTTACCGTACATGCGTTCAAGGATAAACCCAGCCAGGGCCTGCACCTGGCACTTGTCCGGGGTCAGTGGTCGGCGGACGATACCGTCGCCGCGCGGGTGCATGAGCCACTGTCAGTCCTCGACGCGCTGGAGGTCCAGCGTTCCATGCATTCGTGGAGCCTGGACCAGAGCCTGAGCCATATCGCCAGGGAAGGCAAAGGTGTGGCCGTGCTGTTGAACTGCGGTGAAAGCGCGGCGCAGCTGCTGGCCCAGTTTGAAGGCACCGCCCGTGCCAGCCAGGCACCCGAACGCGGCCGCATGGACTTGCGCACCTACGGCATCGGCGCGCAGATCTTGCGCGAATGCGGCGTGCACAAAATGAACCTCATGGGCAACCCGCGCCGCATGCCCAGCATGACCGGCTATGGCCTGGAGATCGTCGGCTACATCACTCAGTAATTCAATAACTTCATTCAATAATTCAATCAAGGGAGCTCATTGTGTTTGGTGCAGAAAAAGGTTCGATTGACAAGCTTGACGGCAGGAAATTTTCCATTGGCATTGTGCAGGCGCGCTTCAATGAAAGCGTCACCGATGCCCTCGCCAAAGCCTGCAAACAGGAGCTTGCAGCCCTGGGCGTGGAAGAAAAAAACATCAAGCATGTCAAGGTTCCCGGCGCGCTCGAAGTGCCTTGCGCGCTGCAGGCCATGGCCGAAAGTGACAAATACGATGCCCTGATCGCCCTGGGCTGCATCATTCGCGGTGAGACCTATCACTTTGAATTGGTGGCCAACGAAAGCGGCTCGGCCGTGACACGCCTGGCGCTTGACTACCAGTTACCGATTGCCAACGCGATTTTGACAACCGAGAACCTGGCGCAGGCCGAGGTGCGCCAGGTTGAAAAAGGACGTGATGCGGCGCGCGTTGCCGTCGAAATGGCCAATCTGCTGGACGAGCTTGCGTAAGCCCAGTTCCAGAAAACATTTATTACCAACCGGCGCTTCATGGCTGAACCCCTCAACAAACCCAAACGACCACCCCAAATCCGCACCGGCCTGACCGACACGGGTGTCAAAAAAGCAGCCGACAAATCGGCCCGCACCCGAGCGCGCGAGTTCGCCCTGCAGGCGCTGTACCAGCACCTGGTGGGCCGTAACGACGCCGACTCGATTGATGCCTTTACCCGCGACCTGGTCGGTTTCCACAAGGCAGACTCGGCGCACTACGATGCGCTGCTGCATGGCTGCATTGAGGGCGCCAGCGCCCTTGACGCGGTCATTACCCCCCTGCTGGATCGGCCCATGGCCGAAATTTCACCGGTTGAACATGCCGTGCTCTGGATGGGTGCTTACGAATTCAGGCAGTGCCTGGACGTTCCCTACCGCGTCGTGATCAACGAGTGCATCGAACTTGCCAAGGCGTTTGGCGGCACCGACGGGCACAAATACGTCAACGGGGTTCTGCATAAAATGGCGCCCTCCCTGCGCGCCGCCGAAGTCGCCGCTGACCAGACAAAATAAATTGCTGACCATGAAAGGCTTGCCGTGAAAATCGCCCAGCGGGCTCAGCGGATTGAGCCGTTTTACGTCATGGAGGTTGCCAAGGCAGCCTCGGCGCTGGCCCAGGAATTTGCCGGCAGCGGCAAACCCATGATCTTCCTGAACATCGGCGAGCCGGACTTCACGGCCCCGCCGCTGGTGCAGGAAGCAGCCGCACGCGCCATCGCCCGGGGCACCACGCAGTACACGCAGGCGACGGGCTTGCCGGCTTTGCGCGAACGCATCAGCGGCTGGTACGCCTCGCGCTTTGGTGTCCAGGTGGCGCCCAGCCGCATCATCGTTACGGCGGGTGCGTCGGCGGCGCTGCAGCTGGCGTGCCTGGCACTCATCGAGGTAGGGGATGAAATCCTGATGCCCGATCCGAGCTATCCGTGCAACCGGCATTTCGTCAGCGCGGCGGAAGGCAATGCGGTGTTGATTCCAACCACAGCCGAGGAGCGATTTCAGCTCACGCGCGAGAAGGTACAGGCGGCGTGGAATGACAAGACCCGCGGCGTGCTGCTGGCCTCGCCTTCCAACCCGACGGGCACCTCCATTGCCCCTGAAGAACTGCAGCGCATCCATGAGTTTGTGCATGGCCAGGGCGGCGTGACCCTGATTGACGAGATCTATCTGGGCCTCAGTTATGAAGAACACTTCGGGCATTCCGCGCTGGCCATGCCCGGCGAGCTGGGGCAAAGTGTGGTCAGCATCAACAGCTTCAGCAAATACTTCAACATGACGGGCTGGCGGCTGGGCTGGCTGGTGGTGCCCGAGGCACTGGCGCCCGTCGTGGAGCGCATTGCGCAAAACCTCTTTATCTGCGCCAGCACCGTGGCGCAACATGCCGCGCTGGCCTGCTTTGAGCCCGACAGCCTGCTGGAATACGAGCGCCGCCGCGCCGAATTCAAGGCGCGCCGTGACTACTTCATTCCAGAACTCAACGGGCTGGGCCTGCGCGTTCCGGTCATGCCGGACGGGGCGTTCTATGCGTATGCCGATTGCACGGAAACCGCCGCGCGACTGGGCGTCAGCGGCAGCTGGGACCTCGCGTTCGAGCTGATGAAGCGCGCGCATCTGGCCGTCACGCCCGGACGCGACTTCGGACAGGCAGCACCGGAAAAGTTTGTGCGTTTCTCAACCGCCAACTCCATGGAGCAATTGCGGGAAGCAGTGGCGCGGCTCAGGACCTTGCTGGCATGAGCGCATTCGTTCGTCCCGAGCCTGTCGAGGGGTTGCGGCAACCGCAGCTCCGACAGGTCTTCGAATGGCCGCTCAGGGTGTACTGGGAAGACACCGACGCCGGCGGCATCGTTTTTTACGCCAACTACCTGAAATTTTTTGAACGTTCGCGCACGGAATGGCTCAGATCACTGGGCATTGAACAGCAGCGCCTGAAGGACAGCACGGGGGGCATGTTTGTGGTGAGCGACACCCAGATCCGCTACCACCGCCCTGCCCGGCTCGACGATGAACTGATTGTTACGGCATGCATGGTCGAAACAGGCCGCGCGTCTTTGATAATCAGACAGCAGGCGCTATTGAAAACAGAGCAGGCGGCCGGGCAATCGCCCCTCTTGCTTTGTGAAGGCACGATCAGGATTGGCTGGGTCGAGGCCGCCAGCCTCAAGCCCGCGCGCATACCCGAATCGATAATTTCCTGCTTCCTTTCCTGACAGCTTAAAACCGGGCAAAGCTTCAACATGAACCAAGACCTCTCCATTGTCAGCCTCATCCTCAACGCCAGCTGGGTCGTCCAGCTGGTAGTGGCGCTGCTGGTTGGCGTTTCCATAGCCAGCTGGGCCGCGATTTTCAGGAAAATTGTGGCGCTTAAAAAGGTTCAGAAACTCAACGACGACTTCGACCGTGAGTTCTGGTCCGGCACCAGCCTGAATGATTTGTTTGCAGGGGCCGCGCAAAACGCCAAGCACTCGGGTGCCATGGAGCGTATTTTTGCCAGCGGCATGCGTGAATACCAGAAACTGCGCGAGCGCCGCATCGCCGACACGGGCACGCTGCTGGATGGCGCGCGCCGGGCAATGCGCGCCAGCTACCAGCGCGAACTCGATGCCATCGAAGTCAACCTGTCGTTTCTGGCAACTGTCGGCTCGGTCTCCCCTTATGTCGGCCTCTTCGGCACGGTCTGGGGCATCATGCACGCCTTCACCGGACTGGCGGCCCTGGAGCATGTCACGCTGGCCACGGTAGCCCCCGGCATCGCCGAAGCACTGGTGGCCACCGCCATCGGCCTTTTTGCTGCCATTCCAGCCGTGGTGGCCTACAACCGATTCGCCCATGACATTGACCGCGTAGCGAACCGGCTGGAAACCTTCATCGAGGAGTTTTCCAACATCCTGCAGCGCAACCTGGGCGCCCAGTCGCCTTCGGGCCACTGAAATGTTGACCCCCACGCTTTTCACTTCGTGTAATGCGCGAGGCCTTGCAGGCCGCGGCTCGCCAGACGCTTCGCCTCTGTCGCCTGTCCAATCCTGCTCAAGCAGGATTGGAGCCGCAGGCTCCAGCCCCTCGGGGGCCAATTTATCTCGGGGCGGCCCTTCGCGGCGGCCGTCCGCCTAGGAGATCGCCATGCCAGCTGTCACTTCCCGCGGCCGCGGCCGACGCACCATCAGCGAGATCAACATGGTGCCGTTTATCGACGTCATGCTGGTGCTGCTCATCATCTTCATGGTGACCGCACCGCTGATCACGCCCAGCATGATTGCCTTGCCCAAGGTTGGCAAGGCCAGCAGCAAACCGCCCAATCCGGTGCAGATCGAGATCGGCAAGGACGAGAAGGTCCAGATCAGGATCAAGACGGACGCCCTGCCCAGCAACGTGCGCAACGTGGCCGCCGACATCGTGAAGCGGGAGCCGGCCGTCCAGGCGGCAGGCGCAGACGCGGTCCCGGTCGTCATCAGTGCCGACAAGTCCATCAAGTACGAAACCGTGGTCCAGGTCATGGACAACCTGCAGAAGGCCGGTGTGTCGCGGGTTGGCCTGTCGGTACAAACCAGCAACTGACCCCAAGCCGGCTCAAACCTACCCTCCTCACCATATCCACCATCTCCACTATCCTCACCAACTTCACCATGCCCAGCGCTGCAGACCGCCTTGAGTTTGGCCCGCCTCGCGATGCGGGCTACTTGCGCGCTTTCGCCCTGGCACTGCTTGCCCACATCCTGTTGATGGCCGCACTGACCTGGGGCGTTCACTGGAAACGCAGTGACCGGGCCGCCTCGTTTGAAGCCGAGTTGTGGTCCAGTGTGCCGCAGGAGGCGGCGCCCAAGCTGGTCGAAACACCGCCACCACCTCCGCCGCCACCGGAGCCCAAAGCGCCGGAAGCCAGGGTGGCTCCACCCACACCGAATGTGGACATTGCCCTGGAGCAAGAGAAAAAACGCAAGTTGCTACAGCAGCAAAAAGAAGCCGAGATGCTGAAGGCGCAGAAGCTGCAGGAAAAACTGAAAGCCGAGCTGCAGGCCAAAAAAGAAAAAGAGCAAAAGGCCAAGGAAGAACTGGCCAAGCGCAAAGCCGCTGAAGAAGCCCAGAAAACTGAAGCCAAAAAGCAGGATGCCAAAGACCTGGAGAAGAAAAAACAGGCTGAAGCCCTGGCACAAAAGCAACGGCAGGATGCACTGAACCGCATGATGGGACTGGCTGGCGCCACGGGTGACGCCAACGCCAAAGGTTCAGGCCAAAAATCCAGCGGACCGTCTGCCGGGTACGCCGGAAAGGTCAGGGCCAGGGTCCTGCCCAATGTGGTGTTCACCGAAGATATTGCCGGCAACCCCACGGCCGAAGTTGAAGTGCGCAGCACACCCGACGGCGTCATCCTCGGTCAGCGGCTGGTCAAGTCAAGCGGCAACAAGGCTTGGGATGAGGCGGTGATCAAAGCCATCATTCGTACCGGCACCCTGCCGCGCGACGACGACGGGCGGGTTCCCACTCCGATGATTCTGGAATTCAGGCCCAAGGGCTAGCATGCGCTGGCCTGGCACAGGCCCGCATGTCGGTACGACGACCGACGACCGCTATCAATACAGTAGCTTACTGTCCTTGCATCGGTTCGGCTCAGGCCTTTTTTCACTCATAAACAATCTGCACCAACCCCCGGTCGGCCTGCGCCATCCAGCTGGCCAGCGCGGCATCGGTCGGAAAGAACCGGGCGGCTTCACCCAGATGAAGTTCGGCGGTGGCGCCCACCCTGCCGTCTTGCCGGCGCAGGCTCAGGCGCACCGGTAAACCGCGCTTCAGTTCCCCCTGCTCCGTCATTTCGGGGCGCGGTGGAAAGTCTCGAACCAGCCTCGAAATATCGGGCGCTGCGCCATTGACCGCCACGCGCAAATATTTGCCGAACTTGCAGCGCGCCGTCTCAAGGTCCCAGACCTGTGTGACCTTGAAGCGCCGCCCGAAACGCTCGGAAGCGCCCTGCAGCGTGCCTTGCACAATCACCAGTTCGTCGTCTTTCAGCAGGTTGCGGTTGGCGTTGAAGACAGTCTCGTCCACCGAGGCTTCCAGCACATCGGTCTTGTCGTCGAGCTTGAAAATTATCAGCTTGCCCCGGTTGCCGTTAATCACCCGCAAATCACTGAGAATGGCGGCCAGCAGCTGTGGCTCTCGGGAGTCAATCAGGTCTTCAATCTTGCGCTTGGCAAACTGCCGCACTTCGGTCTCGACCTCGTCAAACAGGTGGCCTGAAAGGTAAAAGCCGATGGCGGTTTTTTCAAGCACCAGGCGCGCTTTCACGCCGAACGGAACCGCCTCGACCAGCGCCGGCTCCTGGGTGCTGGCGGCATGCGAGTCGGACATGTCAAACAGTCCGCCCTGGTTGGCATTGGCTTCAGTGGCGGCGGCAAACTCGAAGGCACGGTCGACCGACGCGAGCAGCTCGGCACGGTTCAGATGCAGGTTGTCAAACGCCCCCCCCTTGATGAGCGCTTCCACGGTGCGCTTGTTCAACTTGCTGCGGTCCACGCGAACGCAGAAGTCGTACAGCGAAGTGAAGGGGCCGCCTTCCTTGCGGGCCACCACGATCGCCGCAATCGCCTGCTGGCCGGTGCCCTTGACAGCGCCCAGGCCATAGCGCACCGATGTGGCGCTGATCGGCTCGAACCGGTAGTCGCCGCGGTTGATGTCGGGGGACTCAAACTGGATGCCCATTTTCTGGGCATCGCCGAACAACACCTTGAGCTTGTCGGTGTCGTCCATCTCCACGGTCATATTGGCCGCAAAGAATTCGGCGGTGTAGTGCACCTTGAGCCAGGCCGTATGGTAGGCCAGCAGCGCGTAGGCGGCAGAGTGCGACTTGTTGAAGCCGTACCCTGCAAACTTTTCCATCAGGTCAAAGACTTCGTCGGCTTTTTCCAGCGTCAGGCCGTTCTCGCCGGCGCCCTTGCGGAACACCTCGCGCTGGGCATCCATCTCCTCTTTCTTCTTCTTGCCCATCGCACGGCGCAACAGGTCGGCGCCGCCGAGTGAATAGCCGCCCAGGATCTGCGCGGTCTGCATCACCTGCTCCTGGTAGACCATGATGCCGTAGGTCTCTTCCAGGATGGGCTTGACGCGTGGGTCGGGGTATTCCGGTTCTTCCTTGCCCTGCTTGCGCGCAATGTAAGTCGGGATCAGCTCCATCGGCCCGGGGCGGTAGAGCGCGTTCATCGCGATCAGGTCTTCCAGCCGGTTGGGTTTGGCATCCTTGAGCATGCGCTGCATGCCGATACTTTCAAACTGGAACACGGCTTCGGTCTGACCGCTGCCAAACAGGGCATACACCTTCTGGTCGTTCAGCGGCAGGTCCTCGAACCTGAAATTCTTTTGCGCCGGATGGCGCTGGATGATGAATTCCCGCGCTATTTCCAGAATGGTGAGGGTGGCCAGACCCAAGAAGTCGAACTTCACGAGGCCAATGGCCTCCACGTCGTCCTTGTCAAACTGGCTCACCGCGGAGTCGCTGCCGGGCTGGGCGTAGAGCGGGCAAAAATCGGTCAGCTTGCTCGGCGCAATCAGTACGCCCCCGGCGTGCATGCCGACGTTGCGGGTCAGGCCTTCCAGCTTTTGCGCCAGTTCCAGCAGGGTGCGTACGTCTTCTTCCTTGCGCTCGCGCTCGGCCAGGATCGGCTCGGCCTCCTTGGCCTTTTCAATCGTGATGTGCTGGCCCGGCTTGTTGGGAATCAGCTTGGAAATGCCGTCGCAAAACCCGTACGGGAAATCCAGCACACGCCCCACGTCCCGAATGGCGGCGCGCGCCGCCATGGTGCCGAAGGTCACGATCTGGCTCACCGCCTCCTTGCCGTATTTGTCCTTCACGTAGTCAATCACGCGATCGCGGTTGGTTTGGCAAAAGTCAATATCGAAGTCGGGCATGGAAACCCGCTCAGGATTCAGGAAACGCTCGAACAGCAGGTTGTACTGCAGCGGGTCGAGGTCGGTGATCTTCAGGGCATAGGCCACCAGCGAGCCCGCACCCGAGCCGCGGCCAGGCCCCACCGGGCAGCCGTTGTTCTTGGCCCAGTTGATGAAATCGCCCACGATCAGGAAGTAGCCCGGAAACCCCATCTTCAGGATGGTGTTGATCTCGAACTCCAGCCGCTCGACATAGCCCGGCCGCTTCTGGTCGCGCAAGGCCGCATCAGGGTACAGGTGCGCCAGGCGCTCTTCCAGCCCTTCGAACGAGGCATGGCGAAAGTAGGCATCAATGGGCAGGCGCACACCATCGACTTCCGGCGTCGGATAGTCGGGCAGCATGGGCTTGCCCAGCTCGAGCTTGAGGTTGCAGCGCCTGGCAATTTCCAGCGTATTGGCCAGCGCCGATGGCACATCGGCAAAGAGCTGCGTCATTTGCGCTGCCGACTTGAAATATTGCTCGCGCGTGAACTTGCGCACACGGCGTGTGTTCCCCAGTATTTCACCTTCGGCAATGCAGACACGCGCCTCGTGCGCCTCGTAGTCGTCGTAGGTGAGGAACTGCACGGGATGCGTGGCCACCACCGGCAGCTTAAGCCGGGCAGCCAGCTGGACGGCCGCCGCCACATGGCGCTCGTCATCCGGACGCTGGGCGCGCTGCAGCTCCAGGTAAAAGCGGTGGGGAAACAGACCCGCCAGGTGCAGGGCGCACTCCAGCGCCCGTGCGTCGTCCCCCTGAAGCAAGGCCTGGCCCACGGCGCCACCCTGGGCGCCCGACAGCGCAATCAGGCCCTCGTTCAGTTCTTCAAGCCACTCCAGCTTGATCACGGCCTGGTCGCGCACCACGTTTTTGGTCCAGGCGCGCGTGAGCAGCTCCGACAGATTGAGGTAACCCCTGTGGCTTTGCACCAGCAGCAGCAGGCGGGCCGCAGGCGTCGCAGCATCTTTTCCCGGAACCTGCACCCAGACGTCGGCACCTATCAAAGGCTTCACCCCGGCGCCACGGGCTTCCTTGTAGAACTTGACCGTGCCGAACAGGTTGCTCAGGTCGGTAATGGCCAGTGCCGGCTGCTGGTCGGCCGCGGTGGCCTGAACAATCTCATCAATGCGGTTGGTCCCGTCGACGACTGAAAACTCGGTGTGGATACGTAAATGGACAAACATGTGCTTCATTTTAGGGCTGGGGCCACCGCCCATTTCGCCAATACCCCCATTGCCCGCCCGCGCCTTGCCTACAATTAGCCGCATCATGCAAATTCTGAACATTGCAGCGTATAAATTTGTCGCGCTGGACGGCCTGCCCGAGCTGCAGGCAGGGGTGCTGGCGGCCGCGCAATCGCGCGGCATCAAGGGCACCGTGCTGCTCGCGGAAGAAGGCATCAACCTCTTTCTGGCCGCCGGCCGCACCGACATTCATGATTTTTTGGCATGGCTGCGAACCGACGCCCGTTTTCATGGCCTGGAAACCAAGGAAAGCTGGTCCGCAGGACAGCCCTTTCGCAAGTTGCTGATCAAGATCAAGCCTGAAATCATCCGCACGAATCACCCGGCTATCCGGCCTTCTGCCGGCCGGGCACCAGCCGTTGGCGCCGCCACGCTCAAGCGCTGGCTGGACAGCGGGCACGATGACCAGGGTCGCCCCGTGGTGACACTGGACACGCGCAACGCGTTTGAGGTCGATGTCGGCACCTTCAGGAATGCCATCGACTGGCGCATCGACAAGTTCACCGAGTTTCCGCAAGCCTTGCTGGATCACCGTGAAGAGTTGCAAGACAAAACCGTTGTAAGTTTTTGCACGGGCGGGATTCGCTGTGAAAAAGCCGCGATTCTCATGCAGGAGGCAGGCGTGGCGCATGTTTACCAGCTCGACGGCGGCATCCTGAAGTATTTTGAGGAAAGCGGCCACGCCCACTTTGAGGGCGAGTGTTTTGTCTTTGACGAACGCCGGGCCCTGGATCCGGCGCTCAATCCCCGGGTGCAGGTCGGCGCTTTGTCTGACAGCTGACGGGGGCAAGCTATGGAAAGCTGCGGAAATCACCCCCAAGGCGATAACCCATGACTCCCTCACAACCCGTGCTTCGCACCGTCACGCCGGCTTCCGATCTGGAAAAGCGCTTTCAGCAGGTCCGCGCCCAGACCGAGGCTCTCATACAGCCGCTAAGCGCTGAAGACTGCCAGCTCCAGTCCATGCCGGAGGCAAGCCCGGCCAAGTGGCATCTGGCGCACCTCACCTGGTTTTTTGAGACCTTCGTCCTGGAGAGGTTCGAGCCGGGCTTCACACCTTTCAATCCTGGCTTCCGCGTGCTGTTCAACAGCTATTACAACGGCGTTGGGGCTAAATACCCGCGGCCACAGCGCGGCCTGATCAGCCGCCCTTCGCTTGAGGAAGTACTGGCTTACCGTGCACAGGTCAATGAACGTGTGCTGAACGTGCTGGCTGCAGGCCGGCGGGCCGGCCAGGGCGAACTCGCGCAACTCGTCACGCTGGGCCTGCATCACGAGCAACAGCATCAGGAGCTGCTGCTCACCGACATCAAGCATGCCCTGTCCTTCAATCCGCAGCGGCCCGCCTATGCCAGACGCTGGCCGCTGGCCGGCATCCATCCCCAGCCGCTGCGCTGGCATGGCTACGCCGGCGGCCTGACAGAGCACGGCTTTGACACCGGACGGGATGGCGGGTTTGCGTTTGACAACGAAATACCGCGTCACCGCGTCCATGTTGCCCCCTTTGAGCTGGCGAGCAGGCTGGTGACCAATGGGGAAATGATGGCCTTCATCGCCGATGGCGGCTATCAGCGGCCCGAGTTATGGCTGTCCATGGGATGGGACTGGGTGGAAGCCGGTCAGCGCCGTTTACCGCTTTACTGGCAGGGCGATCTCCCCGATACCCACGCGGATGCCAACTACCGCAACTTCACGCTGCAAGGGCTGGTGGAAGTAGACTCGAATACCCCCGCGTGCCATCTGAGCTACTTTGAGGCCGATGCGTTTGCGCGCTGGGCTGGCGCGCGGCTTCCCACCGAGTTTGAATGGGAAGCGGCGGCCCGCGCCCTCCCCGCGCCGCCAGGCGAACGGCCGGGGAACTTTGTCGAGAATGCGGCCTACCACCCCTTGCCACTGCAGCAGCCCAGCCAGGGCGCTCCCGCGCAGATGTTTGGCGATGTCTGGGAGTGGACGCAGTCCAACTACAACCCCTACCCCGGCTACAAACCCTGGGAGGGGCTGGTGGGCGAATACAACGGCAAGTTCATGTGCAACCAGTTTGTGCTGCGCGGCGGCTCGTGCGCCACGCCGCAAAGCCATATTCGCGCGAGCTACCGCAACTTTTTCCCGCCCGATGCCCAATGGCAGTTCAGCGGCCTGCGGCTGGCGCGCGACATCACCTGAGAGTTTCAACGAAGAGAAAATTCTCCGCCGGGCCGTGCGCCGCGCAGGGCCGCCCCAAGCAAGCACAGCCCCCTCGGGGGGCAGCGCAGCACACGAAGTGGCAAGCGTGGGGGCTACTTATTCCCGCAAAACGCCCAGCACGTCGGAGTCAAATTCACGGTTGTAGAGAATCAGCAGCACCACAGCCGTGGCCAATGCAAAGGCAATGGTGGAGAAAAACCACGCCATGATGGCAAAGCTGAGGTAATAGGCGCGCAGCCCGTCGTTGAAGGTCTCGGCGGCCAGCCCCACCAGGCGACTGGCCCGCAGGGCAAACATTTCACGGTCAAACTTGCCCTGTTCAAACTCCTGCGGCGACGGCATGGAGCCAATCACCAGCGCGACAAAGGTGTACTGGCGCATGGACCAGCTGAAGCGGAAAAAAGCGTACACAAACACGCCCACCATCATGATGACCTTGAGGTCAAAAATCAGCACAGAGGTCCGGACCGCAAACGGGATCTCCCGCACCAGCTCCGTCGCCTTGTCGGTCGTACCCAGCAGCGCGAACAGGCCGCCGATGATGATGATGGTGGTTGAGGAAAAAAAGGCCGGCGTGCTCGACAGGTTTTGCGTGATGATTCCGTCGATGACCCGCGGGTCGCGGGCGGTGGCCTGCAACAGCCAGTAGTGCCGGTAGCGGTTGGTGGTCTGCAGCAGCGAAGGCCGTTGCACGCCGTAATGCCGGGCAAACCAGGCATAGCCTATCCAGCCCGAGAAAAACCAGACGATGGCCAGCCAGTCACCCCAGGGAAGCAGCGCGAAGATTTTCATCGCGCCATCTTACGTGCAAGATACGCGCAAAGTACGTGCAAGGTACATGCAAAAAAAGCCGCGAAAAGGCAGCGCCTAACTGGCGGCGAATTTTCGTTCAGGCAGGGGAATGAATTCGGTTTCCCCGCCCACATGACCCATGGCTTGAGCCTCCCAGTCATCACTGGCTTGCACAATGCGCGCCTTCTGGCTGGAGACAAAGTTCCACCAGATAAACCGGGGGGCATCGAGCGGCTCCCCGCCTATCACGACCAACCTCGCCGGCGCGCCGCTGCTGATGGTCGCGCCAGCACCCGCCGCCAGCGTGGCCAGAGTACCCGCCGCAACCGGCTCGCCGTCCACCGTCACATCACCATCCACAGGATAAATCGCAAGCTCCTCGGCCAGCGCCGGCAATTGCAGTGTCGCATTTGCCGCGAGCTGGATATCCAGGTAAATGGTTTTGGAAAATGTCCTGACCGGCGATGTTGCACCAAACGCCTCGCCAATCAGCACCCGCACGTCAGCCCCATCGACCGACACCGCAGGAATGGCCGACGCAGGCGTGTGCGAGAAGTCCGGGGCCGCTTCTTCATACGCCTGGGGCAAGGCGGCCCACAGCTGCAGGCCGTGGTTCACGTAGGTCTTGCTCCGCAAATCCTCGGGAGCGCGCTCGGAGTGCACAATGCCGCGACCGGCCGTCATCCAGTTGATCGCACCCGGCTCAATGCGCTGAACAGAGCCCACGCTGTCGCGGTGCATCATCGCGCCTTCAAACAGGTAAGTGACCGTGGCCAGCCCGATATGCGGATGCGGCCGCACATCATGGCCGGCGCCCGGCTGTACCGTGACCGGGCCGAAGTGATCAAAAAAGATGAACGGTCCCACGGACTGCCGCCGCCCCGCGGGCAGCAGGCGCCGCACCAGGAAGCCTCCGCCCAGGTCCTTGTTGTGCCCGGTCAGCTTGAGTTGCACGCTCATGACAGTCTCTCCACAGCGGTTGTGATTTCAGTGGTGACGGTGGTCATGAGTTTATGGACGGGACATTTTTGCGCAACGGCCTGCAACTCCTGCAACTGGGCTTCCGTCAGATCACCCCGGATCCGCAAGGTGGTCGCCAGGCGGTACACACCGCTGCGTTCACCGGAGTCGTCGCGCTCTACCAGCGTATGGATGTCGTCGACCGGAATCCCTTTCTTGCGGGCGTACCACATGAGGGTAACGGATTTGCAGGCGCCCAGCGCTGCATCGTACAAATCGTGCGGGCTGGGGCCGATGTCGGCGCCGCCTTCGGCCACGCTCCCATCGACCATCAGCGCATGGCTGCGGATGCTGAGTTTCTGGGCCATTGCCGCCGAGCGGTCGCGTTGCAGTTCGATGGACATGAGGAATTCCTGTACGAATGAAAGGTAAGCTGAAAACGAAAGGCCAGCGCCAAAAAAGCTGATGCGTACCTGACTTTAACGCTGAAACTTTAGCGCCACCTCGGCCACGCGCCTGCCCAGGCTCCGGGCCGTTTCCAGGTCACCCGGAAACATCTCGCCGGCGCCGGCATCCGACGGTGTCTGGGCAATGGCGCCGCTGTAGGAGCCCAGGTAATTGGCATCGTTGCGCTGTGCGGCCTTGCCGGTACTGGGCAAGATGCCATGGCTCACCCAGATACCCCCATGCTGCATGGCCAGGGTAAAGAGGTAATGGAGTGTCGACATCTTGTCACCATCGAGGGCTGCGCTGTTGGTGAAGCCGGCAAACAGCTTGTCTTTCCAGGCCTGCGTGTACCAGGGCCTGGAAGAAGCATCAGCAAATTTCTTGAACTGCCAGCTGACACTTCCCATGTAGGTGGGAGAGCCCATGATGATGGCATCTGCCGCATCGAGGATTTCCCAGCCACCGTCGGGCAGGTTGCCATCGGCGTCGATGGCCAGGAGTTCAGCCCCGGCACCTTCCGCCACCGACTGCGCCATGCGCTGGGTATGGCCATACCCGGAGTGGTAGAGCACTACGACTTTCGGCATTCTTGTCCTCGTTGAAGAAAGCAGGTGAATAAATCAGGAAGAATCCGGAAATCAACTGCCATGGCGGGGCTCTACACCCGCCGTGGCAGGGGCCATGACTAGTCCGCGCGCTTGGCGTCCAGGCTCCAGGCACCCGCACCCCATGCTGCCACCGTGAGCAAGCCACCCACCACGGCAATATTCTTGAAGAAGGCTTGCTGCTGCATCATGACCTGATCAGCCGGCACCGCCCAGTACTTGTGAAAGACAAAGGTGATCACGACCGTGAACAGGGCCATGCCAAGCGCCGCCCAGCGGGTTTGCAGGCCCACCAGCAGCAGCAGCCCCAGGCCCAGCTCGACACCAATCGCTGCCGCGGTGGCCACTTCGGGAAAAGGAACGCCCTGGGATGCGATGAAGCCAGTCGTGCCGGCGAAGCCGCCGATTTTGCTGAAACCCGCAGGCACGAACAGCAACGCCAGCAAGACGCGGCCAATCAGCGACAAAGGATTTTGGAGAGATGCAAACATGGTGAGTCCTTATTTAATTAGAAAAGCAAATGAAGAAAAATGAAGAAAATGATGGATCAAAAAATCATGATAGGCAAGCGCTATCACATTGAACCTTGCCTTTGATACTTTTAGTCTTGCAGCGTCTCAAGGCGCCAAATCAAAGACCAGAACTTCGGCCGATTGCCCCCGGCCCAGCCGCAACTGGCTTTCCGATTGCAGGGCGGCAGCATCACCCGAGCGAAGCAGCTGGCCGTTCACCTCAAGCTGCCCCCGGATCAGGTGCACATAGGTTTTACGCGACGGATCCAGCGCCAGTGTGGCAGCTTCGTCACCGTCAAACAGGCCCGCACGAATGCTGGCATCTGCATGGATCATGACAGAGCCCTGCGCGCCGTCCGGCGAGGCCACCAGGCGCAGTGCGCCGCGCTTCTCGGCCTCCGGGAAAGTTTTTTGCTCATAGCTGGGGACAATCCCTGTCACGTTCGGTTCGATCCAGATTTGCAGGAAGTGCGTGGTCTGGCCTTCGGCATGGTTGAATTCGCTGTGCTGCACGCCGGTGCCGGCACTCATGCGCTGCACATCACCGGGCGGGATGCCCTTCACGTTACCGATGCTGTCCTTGTGCGCCAGCTCGCCGCTCAGCACATAGCTGATGATTTCCATGTCCTTGTGGCCGTGCGTGCCAAAGCCCCTGCCCGCCGCAATGCGGTCCTCATTGATGACGCGCAGGTTGCCAAAACCCATGTGGGCCGGGTCGTAGTAGCCGGCAAACGAAAAGGAATGAAACGATTTAAGCCATCCGTGGTCGGCATAGCCTCGTTCGCTGGAAGTTCTTAAGGTCATCATCCCGTGCTCCTTTCAAGGTGCGTTGAGTGCGTTGCAATGACTCCAATGTAAGAGCCAGAACCCTCCTGGCAATTGCTTTCATTTGATGGCATCATTCAAATTATTTGAACCTTTAGAGCCCAATGATTAACACTGCGGTCCGTGATGCCCTCACCCCCGAAGCCATCGGACTGATCGGTGCCGTGCACCGCACCGGAAGCATGGCCGCCGCCGCCCGGGAGTTGGGCGTGGTGCCCAGCGCCCTGACCTACCGGATTCGCCAGGTGGAAGATGCGCTCGATGTGCTGCTGTTTGACCGCTCGTCGCGACAGGCCAGACTGACCGAAGCCGGCAAGGAACTGCTGCGCGAAGGCAACCGCCTGCTGGCTGAACTCGATGCGGTGGCCAATCGCGTCAAGCGCGTGGCAACGGGCTGGGAACCGGAGCTCACGCTGGCTGTCGATAGCGTGATTTCGCGCACCACCGTGATGGAGCTGTGCGAGGCATTTTTTGCGCTGGACCCGCCCACCCGCTTGCGGATACGTGAAGAGGCTTTGTCCGGCACACTGGAAGCCCTGACCTCAGGCCAGGCCGACCTGGCCATCGGTGTCGCGATCAACGTGGATACCAAGCCGGCGCCGAGCAAGGCGCTGCAGAGCAGGCCACTGGGCACCATCCATTTCGTCTACGCCGTGGCACCCCATCATCCGCTGGCCCAGGCCGCGGAACCCATCACGGACGCGATGCTCATGCCGCACCGCGCCGTGGCTGTCGCCGACTCGGTGCAGCGGGGCAGCGGCGTGACAATGGGCCTGCTAGGCGGCCAGGACATATTTACCGTGCCGGGCATGCAGGAAAAACTCGACGCACAGCTGCGCGGCCTGGGCGGAGGGTTTTTGCCGGAATACCTGGCGCGGCCCCACATCGCCACGGGCCGGCTGGTGGAAAAGAGGATGCAGCGGGCGGCGCGCCTGGTGCCTGTGAGCTACGCCTGGCGCCGCACCACCGGCAGCGAAGGACGTGCCCTGCAGTGGTGGCTGGGGCAACTGGACCATCCCACCACCCGCAAAGCATTGCTGGAACGCGAGCAATCCATTTAAAACCGTTGTAAAACCGTGCCCTGCAGGCCGGCTGGCCGCGCCTGCGTGTAGAGTGCGCTTATGGATTTCGTTTATGGTTGCGCTGTAAATGAATTTTTGAACCGATGGATGGACGAGTCAAACACCCCTTTCACCCAACCAGAAAAAGTAGAGAGACATGACAAAGAAATCCCGCACTGCTTCACCTGAAAAATTCAAACAGCGCCACATCGCCGTGGTGGGTGCCGGCATCGCCGGCATCGCCTGTGCGCGCACGCTGACACAAGCCGGGCACCAGGTTACTGTCTTCGAGAAAAGCAAGGGGGCGGGTGGACGCATGGCCACCCGGGACAGCGAGTTTGGTGGATTCGACCACGGCACCCAGTACTTCACGGTGCGTGACGCGCGCTTTGAAAAAGCATTGGCCACAGTCCCCGGGCTGGTACGCCCCTGGAGCGCCAATACCGTTCGCATTCTCGATGAGCTGGGCCGCGTCGTGGCCTCTTCGCTGCCGCCCAAGGAAGCCCACTGGGTTGCCACCCCCGGCATGAACGCGCTGGTTCGCCGGTGGGCCGAGCCCCTGGCAGCGGCCGGTAAACTGGTGCTTGAAACCGAAGTGGTCCGGCTGGAAGCCGACAGGCTGCACCCGGAGCGCTGGCAGCTGCAGACCGACGGCCCTGGCGCCAGCAACCGGGTTCACTCGGGCTTTGACGCTGTGGTTTTGGCCGTGCCCTCATCGCAGGCCGATGGCTTGCTGCTGAACTCACAACAGGGCAAACCGCTGAGGGCGGCGATGGCCGACGTCAGCGTGGCGCCCTGCTGGAGCCTGATGCTGGCTTTTCCGCAAGCCCTCCAGCCCACACTGTCGCATCTGGGCCCGCACTGGAATGCGGCGCGCAGCACCCACCACCGCATCGCCTGGCTGGCCCGCGAGTCCTCCAAGCCCGGGCGCAGCCCGATCGAACGCTGGACCGTCCAGGCCAGCCCGGAATGGTCGGAACGCCATCTGGAAGACGACGCCGAACGCGTGAAAGCCAAACTGCTCAAGGCCTTCACGGAAGTCACCGGCATACGGGCGCAGCCGCCACACGCCGTGGTGCACCGCTGGCGCCATGCCCAAACCATCGAGCCCCTGGGAAAGAGCCATGCCTGGGACCCGAAATCCCGCATTGGCGCCTGCGGCGACTGGTGCCTGGGCCACCGGGTTGAAGACGGCTTCCTGTCAGGCCTGGAAATGGCCCTGGCTATCGCCTAGCCGATACCCATGGCCGGCACAGCGCAGCACGCGGAGTGACCCGGCGTGGGAGCCCCCTACATTGGCCGGTTCGCGCCTTCGCCAACCGGCCCGCTGCATGCAGGTTCGCTCGTAGCGGCATTGGCGAGCTGGCTCGATGCCCGCGCTCACCACGGGCAGTGGCTGGTGCGCATCGAAGATGTCGATACGCCCCGTTGTGTGCCGGGTGCGGACCAGACCATTCTTGCGCAGCTCGCAACCTGCGGGCTGCTGCCCGATGAAGCACCGGTATACCAGTCACAGCGCAGCGCCTTGTACCAAAGCGCGCTGGATCAGCTCGTGGCACGGCGCCTGGCCTACCCCTGCGCCTGCACGCGGCAGGACATTGCACGCGCACTTGCGGCCAGCGGACAAGCGCGGGCACGCCACGGCGAGCTGGTTTATCCGGGCACCTGCCGACAGGGCCTGAACGGCCGTCCTGCCCGCGCCTGGCGCTTCCTCACGGAAACACCTCGGGAAAACATGCCGCTGGCAGGATCCCCTCAGACACAACGCGCTGTTCCATCAATAGCCATCGCAAAAGAAGGTGGCGACGTGGTGTGGCAAGACCGGCTGCTGGGCAGCCAGGCGCAAAACGTGAGCCGCGAAGTCGGCGATTTTGTGCTCAAGCGCGCAGATGGCCTCTGGGCCTACCAGTTGGCCGTGGTGGTGGACGACGCAGCCCAGGGCGTGACCGACATCGTGCGCGGCCAGGATCTGGCCGACAACACGGCGCGGCAAATCCTGTTGCAACGCGCACTCGCCCTGCCCCAGCCGCGTTATCTGCACACCCCCCTGGTGCTGGGGCGCAACGGCGAAAAGCTGTCCAAACAAAACGGCGCCCAGCCGCTGGACACCAGCCACCCGCTTGCCGTGCTTCAGCAGGCCGGTCAATTGCTGGGCCTGCAGGGCAATGCCGCAGCCGGCACACCGGCAGCATGGCTGCAGCAGGCGGTGCCCCAATGGGCAAGCCGTCATCCAGACGCGGCGCACTAAAATCGCGTTGTGATTGAAAACCCCGCCCCCAACGCCACCGACTTCCCCGAGGGCCCGTCCACCGACGCGAGCCATCCCCGCAACATCCGGAGTTTTGTCCGGCGCACCGGCCGCACGACCGCCGGCCAGGCCAAGGCGTTTACAGACGTGGGCCCCCGGTTTTTACTGCCCTACACGCCTGCGCCCCTGAATTTCGCCGCCGCCTTTGAACGGGTGGCTCCCACCATCCTGGAGATCGGCTTCGGCATGGGCGAGGCCACGGCGCACATTGCGGCACTGAGTCCCGACAAAAATTTCCTCTGCTGCGAAGTGCACACCCCCGGCGTCGGCGCGCTGCTCAAGCGTATCCAGGAGCAGGCCCTGGGCAACATCCGCATCCTTCAGCACGATGCCGTCGAAGTCATTGACAACATGTTGCCAGCCGGCAGCCTGGACGGCGTTCACATCTTCTTTCCAGACCCCTGGCATAAAAAGAAACACAACAAGCGCCGCCTGATCCAGGCGCCCCTGATTGCCAAGCTGGCGGCCAGGCTGAAACCCGGTGGCTACCTGCACTGCGCCACCGACTGGCAGCCCTATGCCGAGCAGATTCTCGAAGTGCTGAGCGCCGAAGCCCTGCTGAAAAACACGGCTGACACGTCGGGTGACGGTTACGCCCCCAAGCCCGACTACCGCCCCCTGACCAAGTTTGAAAACCGCGGCATCAAGCTCGGGCATGGTGTCTGGGATGTGGTGTTCACGCGTATTTGAGCCCTCTGTGTCCGACGATGTAAACAGACTGCCCCCGCATGGACTGCCAACCCGCGATGGTGTCAGCCCAAGTTGTGTCGGTTTGCCTGCGGGTCACTGGCCGACCATCACTGATTTTCTGCTTGAGCGCTTCCCCGCCATCACGCGCGAGGTCTGGCTTCAGCGCATGCGGGATGGCCTGGTCGTCGATGAATTTGGCGTTGCCGTCACGCCCGGGCGCCCCTACCGCGGCCACATGCGGCTGTACTATTACCGCGCCCTGGACGACGAGCCCCGCATTCCGTTTGAAGAAATCCTGCTCTACCAGGACGAACACCTGGTGGTCGCCGACAAGCCGCATTTCTTGCCTGTCACACCTTCGGGCCCCTACCTGCAAGAAACACTGCTGGTGCGGCTTAAAAACAGCTTGGGCATTGACAGCCTGATCCCGATTCACCGCATTGACCGGGAAACCGCGGGCCTGGTGCTGTTTTCAGTTCAGCCCGCCGAGCGCAATGCCTACCAGGCCTTGTTCAGGCATCGCAGCGTCAGCAAACACTACGAAGCCATTGCGCCGTGGCGCGATGATTTGTCATTCCCCATCACCCGCAAAAGCCGCATCGTGGAGGACGAGCCGTTCTTTCGCCAGCGCGAAGTGCCGGGCGAGCCCAACAGCGAAACCTGTATTGATGTGCTGGAAATCAAAGGCGACAAGGCGCGTTATGCGCTCAGCCCGGTCACCGGCAAAAAGCATCAGTTGCGTGTGCACATGAACGCGCTGGGTCTGCCCATCATGAACGACCGGATGTACCCGCCCGTCGAAACCACACCCGAGGACGACTACGGCCTGCCCCTGCAACTGCTGGCCAAATCGATTGCCTTTACCGACCCGGTGACCGGGCAGGCCAGGCAGTTTCAGAGCAGGCTCTGTTTGTCATTGGCCTGAACCGGGTTCTGGGCCTGCCGGACCAGGAAGGCGTCGGCTGCAAATCGGCGGCGGCAGTTCAATGCTGCCAAGTTAAACCATAACTTGTTAGAGCCTAATACGTAAACACACAAGTTACGAAACATGGGTCGCGGCCTGGCGTACCTTCATGAGCCGTTCCATCAGGTATTCCGCAAAGCTTTCGGTCGCGGGCGACGCTATCCGATAGGCGGGCCGGTACAGGCAGACCTGGCGCATGACTTCGGGCTCCACGATGCGGCGCATCACCAGGCCCTGCCGTTTGGCCCAGGGCGCCACGTAGGCGGGCGACACCGTGGCGGCCAGGCCTGCTGCAGCCAGGCCGAGCGCGGTGGAGATGTTGTCCACCACATCGTGCGGGCTGATGCGCTCATCCTCTGGCAAAGCCGCGCCCATTTGCGCCACGCTAAGTTCGTGGTCACGCCCCGCCGTTACCAATGCGTGAGAACGTAAATCGCTCCATTGCAGCACCCGTTTGGCCGCCAGCGCATGGTCTTTGGCGCACCACAACACCCAGGGGCTGCTGAACAGGCTGATGCGCAGCACGTTGTCGCTGCTCTGGCGGTCGGGGCCGACGGCCAGATCGACCTCGCCGCTGGCCACCATGTCGGTGAGTTGCTCCACCGCCGCGTCCCGAATGCGCACAACGAGCTTGGGGCGGTCCTGGCTGTGGGCCCGAATGATGGGCGGCAGGATGGCGCTGGCGATCACCATGGGGGCCGCCACCCGCACCAGCCCGGCTGCCCGGTTGCGCAGGTCGGTAGCGGCCACTTCGGCCAGGCGCAGGTGTTTGAGCACGGTCTGGGCCGAACTGAAAAACTCCTTGCCAGCCGCCGACAGGGCCACTTTGCGCGTGCTGCGCTCGAACAGCCTGAAGTCCAGGCTGGACTCCAGCTCGACCACCAGTTGGCTCACCGCCGAAGGGCTCAGCGCCAGCCGGTCAGCGGCGGCGGTGAAGCTCAGCAGCTCGGCCACGGTCACGAAGGCATCGAGCTGGCGCAGGGTATAGCGGGGCAAGGACATGGGTTGATTATGAAGAAAACCTAAGCAATACACCAATATTTATCGTTTGTTGTTGCGCGTTCACTCTTGCAAACTGCCTGCCTCTGAAGTTGATCTCTCGCCAGATCCTTCACTTTGTTCCACCAACCAGACAGGAGACCTCCCATGAAAACTTCTCGCCGCGAACTGTTGCACCTCGCCCTGGCCACCGCCGCCGGCAGCCTGCCCCTGGTCAGCCGGGCGCAAACCATCGAAACCGCGAAAATCCTGACAGGCTTCGCGGCCGGCGGCACGGTGGACACGCTGGCCCGCCGGGCCGCCACCCAACTGAACGGCAGCTACGCCAAGGCGGCGGTCGTCGACACCCGCACCGGTGCGGGCGGGCAGATCGCCATATTGGCGCTGAAAGCCTCGGCTCCGGACGGCGCCACCTTGCTGGCGACGCCGATGTCGATGCTGGGCATCTACCCGCACACCTACAGAAAGCTGCAGTACGACCCGGTGGCTGACTTGACGCCCGTATCGCTGGGCGTGGTGTTCGACATGGGTTTCGCCGTGGGCCCCCAAGTTCCGGCATCGGTCAAGACCGTCCCCGAATTCCTGGAGTGGTGCAAAGCCCACCCCGCCAGCGCCAACTTCGGCTCGCCGGCGCCGGGCTCCGTACCGCATTTTGTTGGCGAGCTGATCGGCCGGGCCGGCAAGGTCAACTTGCAGCACATCGGTTTCCGCGGTTCTCAGCCCGCCATCCTGGACATGATGGGTGGGCAGATCGCCGCCGTGTCGGCGCCGGTGGGCGAGTTCTTGCCGCATTTGAGCGGTGGCAAGGTCCGCCTGCTGGCCACCTCGGGGGCCAGCCGCAATAGATTCACCCCCGGCACCAGCACCTTGGTGGAACAAGGGCTCAAGGACCTGGTCTTCGGTGAATGGTTTGGTTTTTACCTGCCGGGAAAAGCGCCTGCGGACGTGGTGTCAAAAGCCAACGCCGCCATTCGCACCGCCCTGGCCAACAAGGAAGTGATCGAGGGCCTGGCCGCCATGGGCCTGGAAGCCCGATCGTCCAGTCCGGCGGAACTGGCCGCCATGCTCAAGGCCGACACCGAGAAGTGGGGCCCGATCGTGAAAGCGATTGGTTTCACCGCCGAATCCTAGTGTGCTGCATCGCTCTTGATGGAACAAATAAAACCGATGGATTTTTGCCCAGGATTAGGCGCAAACCACAGCAATAGCTCCGCTATTGCGCGGATTTGTAACGACATCCTGGGTGAAAAGACGCGGTTTTATGTTCCAGATAGAGCGAGGCAGCACACCAGGCCCAGACTCACCCAAGACAAGCAAGGAGACACCGGCATGCTGACCCCCGACATCCACCAGGCCCTGGCGCGCGAACTGCACCAGGCGGAAAAAACCCGCGTGCAGGTCGAGCATTTCTCCAAACGCTACCCCGGCATGGAGATGGCCGACAGCTACGCCATCCAGCGTGCCTGGGTGCAGATCAAGCTGGACGAGGGCCGCAGCATCCTGGGCCACAAGATCGGCCTGACCTCGCGCGCCATGCAAATTTCGTCGCAGATCACCGAGCCGGACTACGGTGCCATGCTTGATGACATGCTGTTCCCCGAGGGCGCCGACATCCCGGTGCAGCGTTTCATCCTGCCGCGCGTCGAGGTCGAGCTGGCCTTCATCCTGGGTAAGGACCTGCACGGCCCGAACGTGACGATTTTTGACGTGCTGGCCGCCACGGACTACGTTGTGCCCGCGCTGGAGATCATCGACGCCCGCATCGAGCAGCTCGACCGCGTCACCAAGGCGCCGCGCAAGGTGCTGGACACCATTGCCGACAACGCCGCCAATGCCGGCATCGTGATGGGCGGCCGTCCGGTCAAACCCGATGCGGTCGACCTGCGCTGGAGCGGCGCCCTGCTCTACAAAAACGGCGTGATCGAAGAAAGCGGCCTGGCCGCCGCCGTGCTGAACCACCCGGCCAACGGCGTCGCCTGGCTGGCCAACAAACTGGCGCTTCATGGCGAAGGCCTGGCCGCCGGCGAGGTGGTGCTGGGCGGCTCCTTCACCCGCCCGGTGGCCGGCGCGGCGGGCGATACCTTTCACGCCGATTACGGCCCTTTGGGTGCGATCTCCTTTCGCTTCATGTGAGGCTTTGGTCCATGCAAACTCCTGACAATCTATTCAAACAAGCCCTGGCCTGGGGCGAAGTTCAAATCGGCCTGTGGCAGGCCCTGGCCGACCCGTATGCCGCTGAACTCTGCGCCGGCAGCGGCTTCGACTGGCTGCTGCTCGACGGCGAGCACGCGCCCAATGACTTACGCACTTTGCTGGGCGCCTTGCAAAGCGTGGCGGCCTACCCGACGCATCCGGTGGTGCGTGTGCCGCACGGCGACGCGGCCCTCATCAAGCAGGTGCTGGACATCGGCGCGACCACCGTGCTGGTGCCCATGGTCGAGTCGGCCGAGCAGGCCGCCGCGCTGGTGCGCGCCATGCGCTACCCGCCGCAGGGCGTGCGCGGCGTCGGCAGTGCCATCGCCCGCTCGGCGCGCTGGTCGCGCTACCCCAACTATCTGCAGGAAGCCAATGAGCGCGTCTGCCTGCTGGTGCAGGTCGAGTCGCTGGCCGCTTTGCAGAACATCGAGGCGATTGCGGCGGTAGACGGGGTGGACGGCGTGTTCATCGGCCCGGCGGATTTGTCGGCCTCCATGGGCTACCTGGGCCAGCCCGCGCACCCCGAGGTGCGGGCTGCCATCGACCAGGCCATTGGCTGCATCCTGCGCGCCGGCAAGGCGCCCGGCATTCTGTGTGCCGACGAAACCCTGGCCCGGCACTACCTCGACGTGGGGGCGCGCTTTATCGCAGTCGGCGTGGACACCACGCTCCTGGTGCGCGCCACCGCAGCGCTGGCGGCGCAATTCAAAACCGCGGTGTCCGCACCGGCCTCCAGTAGCGGGGTGTACTGACATGCTGCTCGATTCCCTTCGCGCCGCCTTTCGTGGCCGCCTGCTCACCGGTGTTGACGCTGCGCCCTTTTTGACCGACTTTCGCGGCAAGTGGACCGGCCAGGCGCTGGCCGTGGCGCAGCCCGACAATGCCGCAGAGGTGGCGAACATCGTCGCCTGGTGCCATGCGCACGGCGTGCCGGTGGTGCCGCAGGGCGGCAACACGGGCTTGTCCGGCGGCTCGGTTCCGGAGGCCCTGCCCCAGGCCTTGCCGGTGTTGCTATCGCTCACGCGCCTCAACAAAATCCGCGCCATTGATCCGCTGAACAACACCATGCTGGTCGAGGCCGGCGTGACCCTGCTGCAGGTGCAAGAGGCGGCGAAAGAAGCCGGGCGTCTGTTCCCTTTGAGTCTGGCCGCCGAGGGCACTTGCACCATTGGCGGCAACCTGGCCACCAATGCCGGCGGCGTGCAAGTGCTGCGCTACGGCAATGCGCGCGAGCTGTGCCTGGGGCTGGAAGTGGTCACGGCGGAAGGCGAACTGTGGAGCGGCCTGCGCCCCCTGCGCAAGGACAACACCGGCTACGACCTGCGCGACCTCTACATCGGCTCGGAGGGCACGCTGGGCGTGATCACCGCCGCCGCGCTCAAGCTGTTCCCGTTGCCTGCCGCGCAGGTGGTGGCGTTGGTGGCCGTACCCAGTCCGCAGGAAGCCTTGAATCTGCTGACCCTGGCGCAAGCGCGCCTCGGCGCGGGCCTGACGGCCTTTGAAATCCTCAGCGACACCTGCGTTGAGCTGGTGCTGCAGCACATCCCCGGCACGCGCCGCCCGCTGGCAGAGGCTTCGCCCTGGTATGCGCTGCTGGAGCTGTCTGCCACCACGGACGAAACACAGGCGGCACAAGCCATGGAAGGCCTGTTAGAGGCCGCCATGGAAAGCGAATGGGTGCTGGATGCCGCGCTTTCCACCAGCCTGGCTCAGTTCGAGGCGCTGTGGGCGCTGCGCGAGAACATCTCCGAAGCGCAAGGGGCAGAAGGCAAAACCATCAAGCACGACATTTCGCTGCCGATTTCCAGCATCCCGGCCTTCATCTCCAGCACCGACGCGCTGATCGCCGCCCGGTACCCGCAGGTGCGCCAGGTCACTTTCGGCCATCTGGGCGACGGCAACCTGCACTACAACGCCTCGCCGCTGCCTGGCAGCGGACCGCAACAGGTAGCCGAATTTCTGGCGCTCGAAGGCCCATTGAACCAGCTGGTGCATGACGCGGTACACGCGTTCGACGGATCAATTTCGGCCGAGCACGGCCTGGGCGTGCTGCGCCGCGACGAGTCGGCGCGTTACAAGTCGCCGCTGGAGCTGCAGCTGATGCGCCGCGTCAAACAGGCGCTGGACCCGCAAGGGCTGATGAACCCCGGCAAGGTCCTGAAATTTCAATGAAATTAGCCTCTAGCCCTCATACCGCCTGCACAAGCAGCTATTAATTCAGGAGTAAACCGTGTCTACAGAAACCCTCACCGTAGCGGGCCACAGCGTCTCGCCGCATCACTACATCAATGGCCAGCGCGTCGCGTCCGACCTGCTGTTCGACCTGCACAGCCCAATCGACCAAAGCCTGCTGGGGCAAATATCGGAAGGCAGGCCGGCGCATGTGGACGCCGCAATTCAGGCCGCGCAAAACGCCTTCCCGGCCTGGGCGGCCCTGACGGCGGCCGAGCGCAAGCCCTATCTGGACCGCTTTGCTGCCGAGATCGGCCAGCGTGCCGAGGCCTTTTGCCAGCTTGAATCGACCGACGCCGGCGTACTGCTGTCGCGCATGCAGCACGGCGTGGTGCCGCGCGCCATGCTCAACATCAGCTGGTTTGCCGAGCACGCGCTCACCTTGCAAGACCATCCGATTGACACCGAGCAGGCACACCACATCGTGCGCCACGACCCGGCCGGCGTGGTCGTCATCATCACGCCCTGGAACGCACCGCTGATGCTGGCCACCTGGAAGCTCGGCCCGGCGCTGGCAGCCGGCAACACGGTGATCGTCAAGCCGCCCGAGTGGGCGCCGCTGACCAGCAGCCTGCTGGCCGATTGCGCCCACGCCGCCGGCCTGCCGCCGGGCGTGTTCAACATCGTGCAAGGCAGCGGCGCGAGCACCGGCGCCGCGCTGGTCAGCGACCCGCGCCTGGCGCGCGTGTCCTTCACCGGCTCGGTGCCCACCGCCAAACGGATTGCCCAGGCCGCCGGCGCGAATCTCGTGCCCTGCAGCCTGGAGCTGGGCGGCAAGTCGCCCTTCATCGTGCTGGCAGACGCCGACATCGACAACGCCGCCGCCACCGGCGCGCTGATGTACCGCAACGCCGGCCAGGTCTGCCTGGCGGGCACGCGTTTTCTGGTGCACAGCAAGATTCGCGATGCCTTTGTCGCCGCCATGCGCGGCTATGTGGACAAGCTCACGGTGGGCGACCCGCGCGACGCCGCCACCGAGGTCGGCCCCATCATCCACCCGCGCCAGGTCGAGCGCGTGCAAGGCTTTGTCGAACGCGCGCTGGCCGACGGCGCCGAGCTGCTGTGGGGCGGCGCGCCGCATCCCTTCGGTGCCCAGTACTACCAGCCCACCATGCTGACGAATGTGCGCCAGGACAGCGAGATCGTGCAGAACGAGGTGTTCGGCCCGGTGCTGACCTTGCAGACCTTCGACAGCGACGAGGAACTGATCGAGCTGGCCAACGGCACCGACTACGGCCTGGGCGGCGTCTGCTACGGCGAGACCGAACACGCCACGGCGATTGCGCAGCAGGTGCGCACCGGCTTCATCTGGGTCAACAGCTTCGGCATCCGCGACCTGGCCGCGCCCTTTGGCGGCATCAAGCGCTCAGGCATTGGCCGCGAAGGCGGCAACTGGAGCTTTGAATTCTTCTGCGACATCAAGGACGTGGTGGTGCCGAAAAAGCCCTTCCGCGCCAGCTTCAGCCACCGTTAATTTCAAAGGAAACATACCATGGGACATATCGTGGGCGCCGCCCTCGTCTCGCACCACCCCGGCCTGATGCAGTGCGAAGAGTTTCGCGTGCTGCAGGGCGCGGGCTCGGATTCAGACCTCATCCCCGGCTATGCCCGGCTACGCGAGAAGATCACTGCAGCCAAGCCTGATGTGGTGGTGGTCTTTGACAGCCACTGGTTCACCACCGGCTACCACATGGTGGACGGCGCGGCGCGCTACCAGGGCAACTACATCTCGGACGAAATGCCCTGGTATTTGCACGGCGTGCCCTACGACTACCGCGGCCACCCCGAACTGGCGCTCGCGATTGAAGCCGTGTCGCGCGAGCAAGGCGGCTACAACCGCGTCATCAACCACCCCGAGCTGGGCAAGCAATATGCCACCATCAACCTGGTCAAGCACCTGCGGCTGGAGCTGGCCGATATTCCGGTGGTGACCGTCAGTTCCTGCCAGAACTGCGACTGGAAGCACTTCCTGAAATCGGGCGAGGCGATTGGCGAGGCCGTGCGTCGCAGCGACCTGAAGGTGGTCTTGCTGGCCTCCGGCGCCCTCAGCCACAAGTTCAACCCGATTGACTGGAAGCCGAACCATCCGCGCATCTTCCACGAGAGCAATGTCTCGCGGCCCGAGAACATCGCCAGCGACAAGGGGGCCATCGCATTGATGGAGCAAGGCCGCCACGACAGCGTGCTGGAGCGCTGGGACGACGAGTACCGCAAAAAACCGTGGGAGGCTTTTGGTGCGCACTACCTGCAGATGCTGGGCGCCATGGGCGGGGCGGCCTGCCGGGCCAAGGGCGAGCCTTTGTCGGCCTATGAAAACGCCCGCGGCACAGGGAATATCCATATGTGGTTTGACCAGGAGGCAGCATGAACTTTGAATTCCCCTTAAAAGAACTCCCTGCCGTGATGCGCGGCCCGCGCGTGGAGCGCCGCCGCGTGCTGGTGGGCGGCAGCGCCTACTGGGGCACCATCATCGAAGACGGCCCCGGGCAAGGCCTGCTGCGCCTGGACGACAGCCGCGTGGTCGACCCCGCCACGGTGCAGCACCTGCCGCCGGTCGCGCCCAGCAAGATCATCGCCGTGCACATCTCCTACAGCTCGCGCAGCTTCGAGACGCGCAAGCAGCCCAAACCGACCGAGACCCCCACCTACTTCACCAAGCCGCCGACCTCGATCAACGGCCATGGCTGCGAAATTCTGAAGCCCGCCGACAGCCTGTACCTGAACTACGAGGGCGAGTACGCCGTGGTGATCGGCAAGACCTGCCGCAACGTGCTGCCCGACGAGGCCTGGGACTATATTGAAGGCTTTTGCCCGGCGCTGGACATGGGCCTGCAAAACTACCGCGATACCGACCAGGGCAGCATGCTGCGCGTCAAGGGCGCCGACACCCTGCTGCCGATCGGCCCCGGCATCGTCAAGGGCGTGAACCTGTTCGAGCAGACCCTGCGCACCTACCGCAACGGCCTGGTGGTGCAGGAAGCCCACATCGGCGACGAGACCATCTGGGGTCCGCACTACGTGATTGCCGACATTGCCCGCCACATCACCCTGCTGCCGGGCGACGTCATCCTGATGGGTACACCCTGCCACTCGCGCTCGGTCGATCCCGGCGATCTGGTGGAGTGCGAGATCACCGGGCTGGGCCGCCTGGCCGGCACGGTGGTGGCCATCCCCGCGCCACGCGCATCGGCCCTGGGTGTGGGGCATCAGCCCACCGACAGCCCCGAGGTACGACGCGTGGCCTTTGGTTTTGATGAACGGGTGCCGGAACGCTTCAAGGACAACTACCGGATCGCTGCCGAGAAAAACACATGAAAGTCACCATCGTGGGCGCCGGCGCCATAGGCGGCTTCATCGGTGCGCGTCTGGCCGCCGCCGGGCAATGCGATGTCAGCGCCCTCGCGCAGGGCGCCACACTCGCAGCCCTGCGCGAGCACGGCTGGCGCCTGAATCAGGGCGGAAAATTGCTGCAAACGCCGGCCAGGGCGTCAGACCAGGCGGGCGAGCTGGGTCCGCAGGATCTGGTGATCGTTGCGCTCAAGGGGCCGGTTCTATCGAGCGTCGCGCCCTCCATTGCGGCGCTGATCGGTCCTGACACCGTGGTGCTGCCCGCCATGAACGGCGTGCCGTGGTGGTTTGGCATGGGCACGGCCATCGGCGACGCGCCGCTGCAAAGCGTAGACCCCGGCGGCACCATTGCCAGTTTCATTCCCTTGCAACACGTGCTGGGCTGTGTGGTCCATGCCAGCGCCAGCCGCGGCGCCCCCGGCATCGTGAAGCACATCATGGGCCAGGGCCTGATCCTGGGCGAGGCGGCCGGCGGCGAATCGACGCGGGCCACGCGCGTGGGCGCGTTGCTCAGCGGCGCGGGCTTCGATGTGACCGTGTCCCCGAACGTGCGCTACGACATCTGGTACAAGCTCTGGGGCAACCTGACCATGAACCCGGTGTCAGCCATCACCGGGGCCAGCATCGACCGCCTGCTGGCCGACCCGCTGGTTCGCGAGTTCTGCTCCAGCGCCATGCGCGAGGCCGCCGCGATCGGTCGGCACATCGGCTGCGACATCACGCAAAACCCGGAGGACCGCCACGCGATCACGGCCAGGCTGGGAGCATTCAAAACCTCCATGCTGCAAGACGCAGAAGCCGGGCGTGCCATCGAGCTCGACAGCATCGTCACCGCGGTGCACGAGATAGGCCTGCGCCTGAACGTCCCCACGCCGAGTATCGATGCGCTGCTGGGGCTGGCACGGCTGTTTGGCCGCGTTCACAAACTCTATCCCGAGGAACCGGCATGAAACTCAACTTCATCGCGGGCGAATGGCTGGCGGGCGACGGCGCCGGGGACAACATCAACCCCAGCGACACGCGCGACCTGATCGGCCGCTACACCCGCGCCACCACCGCACAGGCCGAAATGGCGATTGCGGCCGCCCATGCGGCCGCCCCCGCCTGGGCCGCCTTTCCCGTGCAACAGCGTGCCGAGGCGCTGGAGGCCGTGGGCATTGAAATCCTGGCGCGCCGCGCCGAGCTGGGCGAACTGCTGGCCCGCGAGGAAGGCAAGACCCTGGCCGAAGCCGTCGGCGAGGTGGTGCGCGCCGGCCACATCTTCAAGTTCTTCGCCGGTGAAGTGCTGCGCCCCGGCGGCGAACTGCTGCCCTCGGTGCGGCCGGGCATGAGCGTTGAGATCACGCGCGAACCGGTCGGCGTGATCAGCATCATCACGCCGTGGAACTTCCCGATGGCGATTCCGGCCTGGAAGATTGCGCCGGCCCTGGCCTATGGCAACACGGTGGTGTTCAAACCGGCGGATCTGGTGCCAGGCAGCGCCTGGGCGCTGGCCGAGATACTGAGCAGGGCCGGGCTGCCCGCCGGCACCTTCAACCTGGTCATGGGCCGCGGCCGCGACGTCGGCAACACCTTGCTCAACGATGCACGCGTGGCAGCCGTGACCTTCACCGGATCCGACGCCACCGGGCGCAAGGTGGCCCAGGCCTGTGTGGGCCGCAAAGGCCCCATGGCCAAGTTCCAGCTGGAAATGGGCGGCAAGAATCCGCTGGTGGTGCTGGACGATGCCGATCTGGACGTGGCGGTGAACGTCGCCATCAACGGCGCCTTCTACGGCACCGGACAACGCTGCACCGCGTCCTCGCGCCTGGTGGTGACCCAGGGCATTCACGACCGCTTCGTCAGCGCCATGGTGGACAGGCTGCACGGCCTGGTGGTGGGCAACGCACGCCACAGCGCCACGCACATCGGCCCCGTGGTCGATGCCAGCCAGTTGGCGCAGGACCTGGCCTATATCGCCATCGGCCAGGACGAAGGCGCGCGGCTCGCTTTTGGCGGCGCGGCGTTTGAAGTCAATGCCCAGGGCGAGCCCGGGCATTACCTGCAACCCACGCTGTTCACCGAAACCAGCAACGCGATGCGCCTGAACCGCGAAGAGATATTTGGCCCGGTGGCCAGTGTCATCCGGGTCAAGGACGCCGAAGAAGCCCTGGCGGTGGCCAACGACACCGAGTTCGGCCTGTCCGCCGGGGTATGTACCACCTCGCTGCGCCATGCCGCGCACTTCAAGCGTCAGCTGCAGGCTGGCATGGTGATGGTGAATGCCCCGACCGCTGGCGTCGATCCCCATGTGCCCTTTGGCGGGCGCAAGGGGTCCAGCCATGGTTCGCGCGAGCAGGGGCGCTACGCGGCGGAGTTCTACACAACGGTCAAGACCGCCTACGTTCAGCCCTGACAACACCCCCTGACAACACCCCCCAGCAACGCCCTTAAAGCCATGAACACACCCACAAATATCCACGCGCAACAAGGACATCGCCAGCAGCTTGCGGGCGGTGATGCCATTGCCGCGCTGATCGCCGAACTCGGTGCAGACTGCGTGCTGACGGGCGCTGCGGTGCTTGAGCGCCAGACTGCGGACTGGAGTGGTGCAGCATCGGCGTTGACGCCGGCTGCGCTGCTGCTGCCCCGCACACCTGCACAAGTGGCTCAAGCGGTGCGCATGTGCATGCGCTTGGGTCAGCCGCTCTGCGTCCAGGGTGGCTTGACGGGGCTGGCCGGCGGTGCAAACCCGCAACACGGCGAGATCATCCTGTCACTGCAACGCCTGAACGCCATCGAGGATTTCGATTCGGTGGGCGGTACCGTGGTGGTTCAGGCAGGCGTCACGCTTGAGCAGCTGCAAACAGCCGCCACTCAACAAGGCTGGTTCTTTCCGCTCGACCTGGGTGCCCGCGGCTCTTGCCAGCTCGGTGGCAATGCGGCCACCAATGCAGGCGGCAATCGCGTCCTGCGCTACGGCATGATGCGCGAATCAGTGCTGGGACTGGAAGTTGTACTGGCCGATGGAACCCTGCTGACCATGCTCGACCGGGTGATCAAGAACAACGCGGGCTTTGATTTGAAGCATCTGTTCGTCGGAACAGAAGGAACGCTCGGCATCATCACCCGCTTGTCTCTCAAGCTGGCGCCGGCGCCGCTGTCCAGTTGCACGGTGCTGTGCGCGGTCAAGGATTTCACGGCCGCAACGCAGCTGCTGCGAGAGGCCAGGCGCAAACTTCCAGAGCTGTCGGCGTTCGAACTCATGTGGAGCGATTTCTTCGAGGCCAGCGCGAAGGCCATCCACAGGACGTCGCCCTTCACCCAGCCGTATCCGCTCTATGTACTGATCGAAACACTGGGCGGCGACCCTGACGCGAGCACTGCTGCCATCGAGCGCTTCCTGGAAACGGAGATGGAGAACGGGCTGGTGGCCGATGCAGTCGTGGCGCAATCCGTCGAGCAGGCGACGCAGCTCTGGGCATTTCGCGAAGGAATCAGTGAACTGCTATCGCATTTGCGCCCGTGTGCCGCATTTGACGTCAGCGTTGCCGTCCCCAAAATGGACGACCTGGTCTGCCAGTTGCGCGCGTTGCTGGAGCAGAAGTACCCGACTCAGCAGCATCTCTTTTTCGGACATCTCGGCGACGGCAACCTGCATTTGATCAGTGGGCCGATCCCGGACGCGACGCAACTCGAAGCACTCGAGGAATTGGTCTATCAGGCTGTAGGGCTCGCGGACGGCAGCATCTCTGCAGAGCATGGCATCGGTGTGGTGAAGAAGCCTTTTCTTCACCACAGTCGCGACGCAGCAGAGCTCCATGTCATGCGGCAACTCAAGCAACTGCTCGATCCGGGACAGATACTCAATCCGGGGCGCGTCGTCGACGCCGTGTGAGCAGCCATTTGAGCGATTTCGGGCTACAAGCCAGTTCGCAGTATCAGCCTCAAGCCCTGATTTCCTTGGCCGTGATCTGGTACTTGAAATCATCCGGTGCATACGAGTCAAAGCGCCCGGCTGGGTTTTCTGCTGTCGGGTACATGAAAAAGCCGAGCTTCTCACCCGTGGAATGGGGCAAAGCCAGATCATGGGCGGTGTTGTAGGCCATCCAGTTGCCTTCCCAACCGCCAAACAGCGCCTTGTTGACCGGGGCCACCACCGGGTTGACCGTGGTTTTGATCCAGTCGGCGGTTTCCAGACGCATGACCTTGGCCACGTCGGCCGGGTCCATCGCCACCCAGCCGTAGCCTTTCAGGTAAGCCTCGGAGCGGCAGTGCTGCGCGCCCTTCAGGCTGGCCGGGTTGCCTGACAGCTCCTTGTAGCCAAAGGCCGACGGCACCAGGCGGATGCCATACACGTCGCGTGCGGGGATGCCCACCGAGCGGCAGAGGCCGACAAACAGCGCGTTCAGGTCGGCGCATTTGCCGCCCAGGTTGCCGGTTTCCAGCATGGTCTTGATGTCGCCTTCGCCGCAGCCGCGCACCTTGGGGTCGCGGTAGGTGTTGGCCACGATCCAGTCGTAAATCAGCCGGGTTTTTTCCACATCGGTTTTGGCGCCCTTGGTGGCGTCGAGTGCCGTCTTGCGCACGATGCCGTCGGTCGGCAGGAATTTGGTGGGGCGTGTGAAATAACGCAGCGTGTCGGCGTCTTCTGGCCTGGCGGTTTTTTGCGACCAGTCCACGGCGCGGCCCTGGGTCTGCACGCGGCTGGTCAGCTCGATGAAGGGCCTGGCTTCGCCTTCTGCAAACTCGGCATAAAGCATCTTGGCGCCGTCCTTGCCGTCGTCGGTCAGGTCGGTCGTGCCGTTGCTTGAAAAGCTGCTTTCAAAGCTACGCTGGTAGTCGCTGTTGACCGAGGGAATCGGCAGCCAGACCTTGGTCACCCCCTGGGGTTTGAGGATGTCCACCCGGGTGGTCACTTCAAAGGTGCGCCAGGCACCGCTTTGTGGCGCAAAGTGGCTGCGCTGCGCAGGCGTTTGCGCAAAATTGAGGCTGGGCAGCGCTGCGGCCATGGCGGCAGCCGCGGTGTTTTTGAGGAAGGTACGGCGTACGGTGGTCATGAAGAGATCTCCGGATGAAAAAGGGTAACGTGCATCGGGGCAGGTAAAGGTGCCCCGAGATGTTCAGGGTCGAGCCCTGGCCAGTTTGGCAAGCGGCGCGAGCAGCCCGCCAATTATCGCTGGCGCGAAAGACAAGGCAACCCACAAGAGTCACCCCGGACAGCATCAGGGTTTCATCAGCCCGGCAATCAGCTTCTCGGCTGCGCTGCTGGTCCAGTCCACCTCGCCCCGCACGCGCAGCCGGGGCTGCCCCCGGCTGTCCAGCATCAGGGTGGTGGGAAACACTTTCACGCCCCACTGGCGCGCCGTCCGGCCGTCGCTGTCCAGCAAAACCGGCATGGTCACCCCCGTGGTTTTGGCAAACTGAATCGCGCGTGCGGCGGGTTCCTTGAAGTTGATGGCCAGCACCAGCAGCTTGTCAGGGCCATAGAGGTCTGCCACCTGCTGCAGCGTGGGCATTTCGGCACGGCAAGGCTCGCACCAGCTGGCCCAGAAATTCAGCAGCACCGCCCGGCCGCGCAAATCGGCCAATTGCCAGGTTTTGCCGGTGGTGTCCAGCAGGCCGAACGCAGACACCGGGCCGGCCCATGTGCTGACCTCATAGGCCGGTCCAGTGAGGCCCTGGGCATCGGCCACAGGCACAAGGGCTGCGCCGGCGGCGGCCACTAGCGTACTTCGCAGAAAAACGCGGCGGGAAAAGATGGCTGTGGACATGGCAGACTGGGTCACGAAAAATCGGGTACCAAATTTGGCAGAAAAGCGCCAAAAAAGAAGGTTGCGTCCCCAGAGCGTAACAAAACCGATCACCACTTGCCTTCAAGACCATTAACTCCCACAAACGCGGCAGCCAATGGCCGCATGAGGTTTTGCCTGCCTCATTTCTTCACATAGTCCTCAAGCGGCTTGTCGCTCGGATTGGCCCAGGCCGCCTTGGTCAACGTGGATGCCGGCAGCCCGACCCGGGTATTGTTGGGCGGAATCGCCTGCACAAACCATTTGTCGTACAGCGCCGCAACCTCGCCGCTTTTGGCCAGGGCCCTGATGCTGGCATCGACCGCCTGTTTAAAAAGTGGGTCATCCTTGGGCAGCATGATGGCAATCGGCTCGACGCTCAGCACTTCGTTCAGGATGCGGTAGTTGCCCGGCTGCTTGGACTGCGAAATCAGGGTCGCGAGTATCTGGCCGTCGGCAACAAAAGCGTCGGCACGGCCGCTCTCGAGCAGCAGGAAGCCCTCACTGTTGTCCTTGCCAAACAACTCCCTGAAATCAATGCCTGAGGTGCGCTCATGTTTGCGCAGCAACTGGACGGAAGTAGCCCCCGACGTTGTCGAGACCGATTTATTCGCCAGCTGGGCAATGCTGGTGATGCCTGAACTGCTTTTTACCGCGATGCGTACTTCCTCGATGTAAAGCGTGGGTGCGAACGCGACATCTTTTTGCCTGGTGGCGTTGTTGGTCGTTGTCCCGCACTCGATATCGACGGTGCCGTTTTGCACCAGCGGAATACGGTTTTGCGCCGTGACGAGCTGGTACTTGATGTCAAGCTTTTTCAAGCCAGCCTGTTTCTGGATATCGGCAAGAACCTTTTTGCAGACATCATGGTGAAAGCCGGCGTACTGGCCGTCGCCCAGCGAGTAAGACATCGCACCCGAGGCCTCGCGCACCCCCATGGTGATGGTTCCGGTTTCCCTGATCTTTTTGAGGATGTTCACCGGTTCGGCATGAGCGCAAGCGATCGCGAGCGTCGCTGCGGCCAGGGCAGCGGCTTTGAGAGACATGGTTTTGTTCATCAATGGCTCCTGTATCTTATTTGGCGAACAGGTTGTCGAGCGTCGCGAAGGCCTTGAACTCCAGGGCATTGCCGGACGGGTCGAGAAAGAACATGGTGGCCTGCTCGCCAGGCTCGCCCTTGAAGCGGATATTGGGCTCGATCACGAAGCGGGTGGCCGCGGCGGTGAGTTTGTCGGCCAGCGCCTGCCATTGCGACATCGACAGCACCGCGCCGAAGTGACGCACGGGAACCTCATGACCGTCGACCGCGCTCGTTTGTTTGTGGCCGCACTCATCCGGTGCGAGATGAGCCACGATCTGGTGGCCATAAAAGTTGAAGTCCACCCATTCCGTCGAGCTGCGGCCTTCGGGACAGCCTAGCAAGTCGCCATAGAACTGGCGCGCCACGGCGATGTCATGGACGGGAAATGCAAGATGAAACGGTGGATTGGCAGCGTGGGGTGTCGTCATGTTGGGGCCTTTAAGGCGGGTTTGAAAAGATGTCTGCACTGTAGAAGCGTTAACTGATCATGAAAAGCGATATATATTTGCACTGAGAAACAAAATAATCGATGATTCGAACGTGATCACAGAACTACGCACCTTTATCGCGGTTGTCCGCCACGGTACGTTTGCTGCGGCGGGCGAGCGTATTGGCCTGACCCAGTCCGCCGTCAGCAGCCAGATCAAGCGCCTCGAGGAATCGCTAGGCTTTGAGCTTTTTGACCGCACCCGGCGCGCTGCGACGCTCAACGCGGCCGGAGCCATGACGCTGGCGCGAGCCGAAGAAATCGTTGCCCTGTTCTCGAAACTCGGTGACCTGCCGGACGATGACAGCGCCGATGGCCTGCTGCGCATCGGGGCCATCGCTTCGGTTCAATCTTCGCTGTTGCCTCGCGCGCTTGCGCCGATGCGGCAGAAGTATCCCAAGCTGCGCCTGAACCTGGCGCCGGGTGTGTCCATGCATCTGATGGACCAGCTCGACGCCGGGGAGATCGATGTGGCCATTACGATCCGGCCGCCGTTCGGCATGTTGCCCGAATTGACCTGGGAGGCGCTGATCCATGAGCCTTTCATGCTGGTCGTGCCTGCCGCCCTCAGAGGCAATGACTGGCGCAAGCTGATACAGAAACACCCCTTTCTCCGTTATGAACGAAAGTCTTTCGGGGGGCGCATGGTTGAGCGGTTTTTGCGCGACATGCAGCTGCCCGTACACGAATCGATCGAACTCGACGAAATTCAGGGCCTGATCCAGCTGGTATCCAATGGCCTGGGGGTGGCATTGATACCGATGGTCGAAGCCCATCTTCCGCTGCCCGGGAATGTGCGGGCCATTTCACTCGGAGAACACACGTTTTATCGTGAGGTCGGCATACTCCAGCGAACCGCAAAAGCCAGCCAGCCGATGGTCAGCCAGCTGGCGCAATGCCTGCGCGATGCTGCCGCAGTTGCCGCAGCTGCCCCTGGTGTTTGACCCTTTGCGCACTGAACAGCACGCTCACGGGCTGATAAAAGGGGGCGTGGAGCGGCCCGCCCTCTTGCGCTCAAAGCGATTAAGTCCTACAAACGCAGCAGCCAAACCGCTTTCAAATCTATAGTCATTTTCAGCTTCGAAGTCGATTTTGAAACTCCCACTCAACACTCCCGACCTGTCGCTTGCACTGCAGCCAGCGTCCCCGCAGTTCATCGACCTCTACAGCCTCTATGGCCGTCAAGCCGAACTGCAGCCGGGGCGAAGCCTCAGCACGGCGCAAGAATTGACCTCAGGGCTGTGTGCGGCAGCGGCCAGTATTGCGCCAAAATTTTTCTACAACGCGCTGGGCTCCAAACTGTTTGAAGCCATCACCGAGCTGGACGAGTACTACCCCACCCGTACCGAGGCGGGTATTTTTGAAGTGTCTTACACGCTGATGGCCAACGCCCTTGCTGAGGCTGGCATCACCAAGCCGTGCTTGATTGACCTGGGCGCGGGCAACTGCGCCAAGGCGATGGCACTGATTCCGCATCTGACGCCAAATCAATACGTGCCGGTGGATATTTCGGTGGATTTTTTACGGATTTCGGCCGAACGGGTGCAAACCAGTTTCCCCACGCTGGACATCGTCGGGCTGGGCATGGACTTTTCAGCCGACCTGGCTTTGCCCGACACCATTCAAAGCCACGACCGGGTATTTTTCTACCCGGGCTCCAGCCTGGGCAACTTCTCGCCGGATCAGGCTTTGCAGTTTTTACAGCACATGGCCGACCCCGCACGGGGCAAGGCACGCGGCCTGCTGCTGGGGATTGACCTGGTCAAGGACATCGCCACACTGGAAGCTGCTTACGACGATGCGCTGGGCGTGACGGCGGCTTTCAATAAAAACCTGCTGCTCAACGTCAACACACTGCTGCAGTCGGATTTTGAGGTGCGCCAATGGCGGCATGTGGCGCTGTTCAATGTGGCCCAATCACGCATTGAAATGCATCTGAAAGCAAGCTGCGACCTGACCGTTCGCTGGCCGGGTCATGAGCGCCGGTTCAGCGCCGGTGAGCGCATCCACACCGAAAACTCCTACAAATACACGCTGGAGGGCATGACGGCACTGCTGCACCAGGCCGGGTTCAGGCATGTGGAGCACTGGAGCGACCCGAAGCACTGGTTTGCCGTGTTCTGGGCAGCGGTTTAAGGCTTGGCTCGTTATTGGCCTGTAAGCCATTCATGACAAGGGGAGCAAGCTACCCATAAGATAGCGAGCCACCCCGCTGCCTGAACCCGGTCCTGGCCAGGTGCGCTCAGACGCGCTCAGTCACCCAGGCTTGCACCGATTTGAGCGCATCACCCAGCTTGGACGCGTCCGTGCCGCCTGCCATGGCCATGTCAGCCTTGCCGCCGCCCTTGCCGCCCACTTGCTGGGCCACAAAGTTGACGAGCTCACCGGCCTTGACTTTGCCCACGCTGTCAGGCGTGACGCCCGCAGCGATCTGGACCTTGTCGCCCTCTACCGCGGCCAGCACGATAACGGCCGTTTTGAGTTTGTCCTTGAGCTTGTCCATGGTCTCGCGCAGCGTCCTGGCATCGGCGCCCTCCAGCCGGGCCGCCAGAACCTTCAGGCCCTTGACGTCGATCGCCTGCGCCATCAGCTCATCGCCCTGCGATGACGCCAGCTTGCCCTTGAGGGCGGCGATTTCTTTCTCCAGCGACTTGACCTGGTCCAGCACCTGGCCAACGCGGTTTTGCAGCTCGGACGGGCTGGCCTTCAGCGAGCTAGCGGCGGCCTGAACCGTGGATTCGAGCGACTGCAGGTAAGCCAGCGCGTTCTCGCCGGTGACGGCCTCGACACGGCGCACCCCGGCGGCCACGCCGCCCTCGGCCACAATTTTGAACAGGCCGATGTCACCGGTACGCGTCACGTGGGTGCCGCCGCACAGCTCCTTGCTCGAGCCAATGCTCAGCACACGCACCTTGTCGCCGTATTTCTCGCCAAACAGCATCATGGCGCCGCTTTTCTGCGCGGCTTCCATATCCATCACGGTGGCGTCGGTCGCCACGTTGGACAGGATCTCGGCATTGACGCGCGCTTCGATCTCGCGAATCTGCTCGTCGGTCACGGGTGCGTTGTGCGCAAAGTCGAAGCGCGTGCGCTCGGCATTCACCAGGCTGCCCTTTTGCTGCACATGCTCGCCCAGCACTTCGCGCAAGGCCTTGTGCATCAGGTGGGTGGCGCTGTGGTTGCGCACGGTGGCGGCGCGCACGGCCAGATTGACACGCGCGTTGACATGATCACCCACATTCAGTGTGCCCTGCTCCACCGTGCCATGGTGACCGTACACGTCCGACTTGATCTTGAGCGTGTCGCCCACGGCAAAATGCGCCGAGCCGCTGATCAGCTCGCCCTCATCACCGACCTGACCGCCGCTTTCCGCATAGAACGGGGTGGTGTCCAGCACCACCACGCCGCTTTGCCCTGCTGTCAGGGCCGCGACGGGCACGCCGTCTGCGTACAGCGCCACGATTTTTGCGGTTTCTTCCAGACGCTCGTAACCGGTGAAGGTATTGCCGCTGCCGGTGTACTCGAGCGCGCGGTCCATCTTGAACTTGCCGGCGGCGCGCGCCTGGTTTTTCTGCCTGTCCATTGCCGCGTTGAAGCCGGCCTCGTCCACGTCCACGCCGCGCTCGCGGCAAACGTCGGCCGACAAGTCAAGCGGGAAGCCATAGGTGTCATGCAGCTTGAAGGCGACATCGCCGGGCAATACCTTGGCGCCTCCGGCGAGCGCCGTGTCCAGAATCTGCATGCCGATTTCCAGCGTCTCGAAGAAGCGCTCTTCCTCGGCCTTGAGAACGGCAGTGATGCGCGCCTCATCGGTCTTGAGCTTGGGATAGGCATCGCCCATCAGCCTGGCCAGGTCGGCCACCAGCTTGTGGAAAAACGGCGTCTTATTGCCCAGCTTGTAGCCATGGCGGATCGCGCGGCGCACGATGCGGCGCTGCACATAGCCGCGGCCTTCGTTGGAAGGGTTGACGCCGTCGCTCACCAGAAACGCCGTGGCCCGGATGTGGTCGGCAATCACGCGCAGCGACTTGTTGTTCAGGTCTTTCTCACCCGTTTCGCGGGCGGCGGCCTTGATCAGCGCATCGAAAACATCGATCTCATAGTTGCTGTGCACATGCTGCAGGATGGCGGCAAGGCGCTCCAGCCCCATGCCCGTGTCCACGCAGGGTGCGGGCAGAGGTTTGACCGAGCCGTCGGGCTGCATGTCGAACTGCATGAACACGTTGTTCCAGATCTCGATATAGCGGTCGCCGTCCTGCTCGGGCGAGCCCGGCGGGCCTCCGGCAATCTCGGGGCCGTGGTCGTAAAAGATCTCGCTGCAGGGCCCGCAGGGGCCGGTGTCGGCCATCATCCAGAAATTGTCGCTGGCGTACTTGGCGCCCTTGTTGTCGCCGATGCGCACCACGCGTTCGGGCGGCAGGCCAATCTCCTTGGTCCAGATGTCGTAAGCCTCGTCGTCATCAATGTAGACGGTAGCCCACAGCTTGTCGGCCGGCAGCTTGTAGACGTCGGTCAGCAGTTCCCAGGCCCATTTCAGCGACTCGCGCTTGAAGTAGTCGCCAAAGCTCCAGTTACCCAGCATCTCGAAGAAAGTATGGTGGCGCGCGGTGTAGCCGACGTTTTCCAGGTCGTTGTGCTTGCCGCCGGCGCGCAGGCAGGCCTGCACGCTCGCGGCACGCACGTAGCTGCGCTTGTCGGTGCCCAGGAACACGTCCTTGAACTGCACCATGCCCGAGTTGGTGAACATCAGCGTCGGGTCGTTGCCCGGCACCAGCGAGCTGGACGGCACCACGGTGTGGCCCTTGGACGCGAAGAAGTCAAGAAAGCTTTTGCGGATGTCGGCAACGGTGAAATGAGGCGTGGTCATAGGCGAGGTGTGGACTCAATGGCTGAAAGGTATCCGGCTCCCCCTTGATCGGACTTGATCGGGCTTGCGCGCAGTCAGCGCTGGCGCTGTTGCATCGGACCGTTGATTATAAGTTTGCACCACCTGCAAGCGGCAGGCCTGGCGCGGAGGCCGCTTTTCAGCAGGGTCCAGCACCCGGGCCGCGTTGCTGGCAGCGCCTGCAGCGAGCTCATTCCAGATGTCGTGAGCCTCGTCGTCATCAATGTAGACGGGTAGCCCACCGCTTGCTGGCCGGCGTAGACATCGGCCAGCAGTTCCCTGGCCACCGGCGACCTCGGTCGTACCCATTGCGTCGAACCCTAAATGCCTGATTTGCCTGAACATTCAATTTATGGACTTGGGTCCCACCGGCTTGCCCCGCCCCCGACGGCCCTCTAGCATGGCCTCCGTGGGCGGCATGCGCGCCACTGAGGTGCCTGATGCGCCCCATTGGCACCAAACCGGACTGTGCGCTGCATTCTGACGCTGCAAATCCCTTCCATTACCGTAAAAAAGGCTGGCACGCAATCTGCTTAATACCCTAATAAGATATTTTAAATATCTTATTAATATATTTACCAGTTGCTAATTTCAACCAACTGCCCCATTCGGTTTCAACCCTCTCACTTAGGAGTCACCCTTGAAAAACCCCCTCTGGCAAGGTATTTTTCCCGCCATCACCACCAAATTCCACGCCGACGAAAGCATTGACGCCGAAGGCACGGCCAAGCATATCGACTTCCAGATCCGCAACGGCATTCACGGCCTCGTAACCTGCGGTTCGCTGGGCGAAGCCAGCACGCTGACGCTCGAAGAAAAACTCCAGGTCGCCAACATCGCCATCAAAGCCAGCAAGGGCCGCGTCCCGGTGCTCGCCAACGTGTCGGAAACCAGCACCCGCGAAGCGCTGCGCTACATCCATGGCGCCAACGAACTTGGCGTGGACGGGTTTATGGTCATGCCCTCGGTCATCTACGTGGCCGACGCTCGCGAGGCGATGCTGAATGTGCGCACCATGGCCGAGGCCGCTAAAAAGCCCATCATGGTCTACAACAACCCGGTCGCCTACCGCGTGGACCTCAAGCCCGAACACATGGTCGAGCTGGCCGATTGCGAATGGATTGTCGCCATCAAGGAAAGCTCCGACAACATACGCCGCATCACCGACCTGCGCAACACGGTGGGCAACCGCTATCAGCTCTTCCTGGGCGTGGATGACCTGGCTTACGAAGGCCTGGCGCTGGGCTGCGACGGCCTGCTCGCCGGCGTCGGCTGCACCTTCCCGCGCGAAACCGTGGCGCTGTACGACTTGATGAAAGCCGGCAAGTTCGCCGAGGCACTCAAGCTCTACCAGTGGATGACGCCGATGCTGCACCTGGACGTGTCCACCAAGCTGGTGCAGAACCTCAAATTGATCGACGTACTGGCCGGCGTGAGCACCGAGCACATGCGCCGTCCGCGCCTGCCCCTGATAGGTGCGGAGCGCGAAGCCATTGAAACGATCGTGAACAAAGCGCTGGCGACACGACCGGCTCAATACCAGTCGGTTGCCTGACGGCAGCCCTTTTAACGACCCGAAACTTTAGGAGACAGGTATGACAATCAACCCAAGCATGATTCCGCTTCTTGGCGTGATGGCGATTGCACTTGCAGGCCATGCGAATGCCCAGGAGCAGGTGGTAAAAATAGGCCACACCGGTCCGCTGTCAGGCGCCAACGCGTTTGCAGGGAAAGACAATGAAAATGGCGTGCGCCTGGCGATTGAAGAACTCAATGCCAGGAAAATCATGGTTGCGGGCAAAGCGCTCAAATTTGAACTGCACTCCGAAGATGACCAGTGCGACGCCAAGTCAGGCGTTAGCGCCGCCCAGAAACTGGTGGACAGCGGCGTCAAATTTGTCATGGGCCCCTATTGTTCAGGCGTTGCCATTCCTGCGTCGCGAGTCTATAGCGAGGGTGGCGCCATGATGTCCACGGTCGGCACCAATCCCAAAGTCACCCAGGGCGGCTACAAAAACCTGTTCCGCATCGTTGCCGCTGACAACCAAATTGGCTCCAGCATGGCGGTCTATGCGGCCAAAGTGCTCAAGGCCAAAAAAGTTGGCGTGATTGATGACCGCACCGCGTTTGGCCAGGGTGTGGCGGATGAATTCGTCAAGGAAGCCAAGAATCTGGGCCTCACCGTCGTGGGGCAAGAGTTCACCACGGACAAATCGGTTGACTTCTCATCGATATTGACCAACCTGAAATCCAAACAGCCCGAAGTTATTTTCTTTGGTGGCTATGCACCGCAAGCTGCACCGCTAACGCGGCAAATGAAGCAACTGGCGATGCCCGCAAAGTTATTGGGCGGCGATACGCTGTGCAGCCCGGAAATGGGAAAACTTGCAGCGGACGCTGTCAACGATACCGTTTTCTGCGCGCAAGGCGGTTCGATTCTTGAAAAAGCCACGGATGGCCCCGCATTCAAAGCGAAATACAAAAAACGTTTCAATCTTGATGCGGATGCCTATGCGGCTTCGTTTTACGACCAGACCTTGTTCATTGGCGAGGCCATGCAAAAAGCCAACTCGACAGACCCGAACAAAGTCGGCGCAGAAATCTATAAATCAAGTTACAAGGGAGTCGCCGGCACGTATGCCTACGACGAAAAAGGCAATATGAAACAGGCTCCTGTAACGGTTTTCACCTTCAAGAATGCTTTGCCGGTTCCACTGGCAAGTTATTGATGCGGCCTGTTTTCTTGAGCCGCTGAATTGAAGCAATAGGGCAATCTCACCTGCCCTGTTGTTTTCAATGTTTTCTTATGCATCTCACGGCACGAATCTTCAACGGCATGACTGAAACACCCATGAAACGCATCCAGATCATCGACTCCCACACGGGCGGCGAACCCACGCGCCTGGTCATTGATGGCTTCCCCGATTTGGGAAGCGGCAGCATGGCCGAGCGCCGCACCGTGCTGGCGCAGCAGCATGATGCCTGGCGCGCCGCCACGGTGCTGGAGCCGCGCGGCAGCGATGTCATCGTGGGTGCCTTGCTGTGTACGCCGGTCGCCGCCGATGCCAGTGCCGGCGTGATTTTTTTCAACAACACCGGCTATCTGGGCATGTGCGGCCACGGCACCATCGGGCTGGTGGCCACGCTGGCCCACATGGGCCGCATTCAGCCGGGCGTACACCGCATCGAGACGCCAGTGGGCACGGTCGAAGCCACGCTGCATGCGGACCGCTCGGTCAGCGTGCGCAACGTGCCCGCCTGGCGCCATCTGCACCAGGTCGCCGTGACCGTGCCGGGCCACGGAACAGTGCGCGGCGACGTGGCCTGGGGCGGCAACTGGTTCTTCCTGGTCAGCGAACATGGCCAGCGCGTGGCCAGCGACAACCTCGACGCCCTCACCGCCTACAGCTGGGCGCTGCGCGAAGCATTGGCGGCGCAGGGCATCACCGGTGCGGAGGGTGCCGAGATCGACCACATCGAACTGTTTGCAGAAGGGTCGCCCTCCGCCGGCAACCCATCGCCGAAGGCCAGCGTGGGTAGCAGCCAATTTTCCGACGGGCCGCCCCTAGGAAAATTAGCCCCCTCGGGGGGCAGCGCAGTACGCGAAGCGACAAGCGTGGGGGCCCAAATTCCGGATAGCCGCAATTTCGTGTTGTGCCCCGGCAAGGCCTACGACCGCTCACCCTGCGGCACCGGCACCAGCGCCAAGATCGCCTGCCTGGCGGCCGACGGCAAGCTCGCGCCGGGTGAAATCTGGCGCCAGGCCAGCGTGATCGGCAGCCAATTCGAAGCCAGCTTTGAGCGCGATGGCGACCACATCATCCCTACGCTGCGCGGGCGCGCCCATATGAGCGCAGAAGCCACGCTGCTGATCGAGGCCGACGACCCCTTTGGCTGGGGCATCCGGCTTCAAACTTGACCATGGATGCGGACGTCATCGTCATTGGTGCCGGCATCGTCGGCGCGGCCTGCGCGCACGAGCTGGCGCGTGCCGGACTGGACGTGCTGGTGCTCGACGACCACCGGGGCGGCGCCACGGCGGCGGGCATGGGCCATCTGGTGATCATGGACGACAACCCCGCCGAACTCGCACTCAGCCGCCATTCGCTTGGCGTGTGGCGGCAGTGGGCCGACGCGATGGCCGCGGACTGTGCCTGGCACCCCTGCGGCACGCTGTGGCTGGCCGCGAACGACGAGGAAATGGCGGCGGCTCACGACAAGCAGGAGCGGCTGCGCGCACACGGCGTGGCCTGTGATCTCATTGATGCGCAAACACTGCAGGCCCTGGAGCCGGCTCTGCGCCCCGGCCTGTGTGGTGCCCTGCAGGTGCCAGGCGACAGCGTGGTCTATGCGCCCAACGCAGCGCGTTGGCTGCTGGCGCAATACCCGAAGCAGATCCGCATGCAACACGCCGAAGTGCTGGAAATTGAGGGCCCGCGCGTGCGGCTGGCCGGCAACAGCTGGCTTGACGCCAACGCCGTGCTGCTGGCCAACGGCATCCATGCCACACAACTGTGCCCCGAACTGCCGATCCGACCGAAGAAGGGCCATCTGCTGATTACCGACCGCTACCCGGGCCAGGTCCGTCACCAGCTGGTGGAACTGGGCTATGTCACCAGCGCACACCACAGCACTGGCCCCTCGGTGGCATTCAACCTGCAGCCGCGCCCGACCGGGCAACTGCTGATCGGCTCATCGCGCCAGTTCGATGACAGCACCCCCGAAGTGGATGCCGACATGCTGGCGCAGATGCTGGAGCGCGCGGTGAGCTATATGCCCGCCCTGGCCGATCTCAACGCCATCCGCTGCTGGACCGGCCTGCGCGCCGCCACCCCCGACAGCCTGCCGCTGCTGGGGCCGCATCCGCAGCGCCCCGGGCTCTGGCTGGCCGTGGGCCACGAAGGCCTGGGCGTGACGACGGCCCCGGCCAGCGCCCGCCTGCTGGCCGCACAGATCACCGGGAGCCGGGCCGAACTCGACCTAACGCCCTACCTGCCGCAGCGCTTTGGAATGGCCGCATGAGCAGCATGAGCCGCAGGGCCGCTCCCAAGGCTCATAGCACCGCAGCGCATCGCGCGAAGGTTACCCAATGAACAGCCTCAACAGCTCGATTGAATTCAGCCTTAACGGCCAGCCACAACGTGTGCCCGCGGGTGTCACCGTGGCCGCAGCGCTGTACATCGCGGGCGACGGCATCACGCGCATTTCCGTCAGCGGCGAGCGGCGCGCAGCGTTCTGCGGCATGGGCATCTGCCAGGAGTGCCGGGTGCTGATTAACGGCCAGCGCCGCCTGGCCTGCCAGACGTTGTGCGTTGAGGGCATGGCGGTACAGACCGCAGCCGCAGCTGAAGCCTTGACGGGAGCCTGAACCATGGCCACCACATCCCCGGAGCATTGCGATCTGTTGATCGTAGGCGCCGGCCCGGCGGGCATGGCTGCGGCGCTGGCTGCGGCCCCCACGGGCGCGGCCATCACGTTGATCGACGACAACCCAGCCCCCGGCGGCCAGATCTGGCGCGACGGCCCAGGCGCCCATCTGCCCCGGGCCGCCTTGCAGCGGCGTGAAGCCCTGGCCCGTCACCCCAATGTGCGGCTGCTGTCCGGCACCCGCATCGTGGCGGTGCCGCAGCCCAAGCAGTTGCTGCTGGAAGACGCCGATCGAGGCTGGCAGTTGGGTTACCACAAGCTGATTGTGTGCACTGGCGCGCGCGAACTGCTGCTGCCGTTTCCGGGCTGGACCTTGCCCGGCGTCACCGGTGCTGGCGGACTGCAGGCCCTGATCAAGGGTGGCCTACCGGTGCGTGGCGAGCGCATCGTGGTGGCGGGCAGCGGCCCGCTGTTGCTGGCAGTTGCGGCCGCGGCCCAGGCCGCCGGTGCGCAGGTGCTGCGGGTGGCCGAACAGGCGTCCATCAGCGCGGTGGCCGCTTTTGCCGCTTCGCTGGTGCGCTGGCCCGGCAAGGCCCTGCAGGCCTTGACGCTCCTGCATCCGGGCTACCGCCTGTCCAGCCACGTCGTGGCGGCTTCGGGCCAGGGCCGCGTGGAATCGGTGCGCCTTCAGCAAGGCTCTCGCACACTGGACATCACCTGCGACCGCCTGGCCTGCGGCTTCGGCCTGATTCCCAACACCCAGCTCGGCCAGGCCCTGGGCTGCAGCCTGAATGCGCAACATGCCATTGCGGTCGACCCCTGGCAGACCACCAGCCTGCCCGACCATTACGCCGCCGGTGAATGCACCGGCTTCGGCGGCAGCGAGCGCGCACTGGTGCAAGGAGCCATTGCCGGCCACGCGGCCATGGGGCAGCTGGATCTGGCCCGGCGGCTGTGGCCCCAGCGGCAGCGCTGGGAGGCCTTTGCTGCGGCTTTGCACAACCGCTTCGCGCTCCATCCAGGCTTGAAACAACTGGCCATGCCCGACACGCTGGTGTGCCGCTGTGAAGACGTGAGCCATGAGCAATTGTGCGGCTTCGATAGCTGGACCGCCGCGAAACTGCACAGCCGCTGCGGCATGGGCGCCTGCCAGGGCCGCGTCTGTGGCGGCGCCACGCAATTCCTGTTTGGCTGGCCACAGCCCGCACCACGCATGCCGATCTCGCCTGCGCGCATTGCCACGCTGACGCGTCACGCCTCCACGCAACCTCACTAACGCGCCAGAACTTCAACCATCCACATGAACAAAGACATCATTCTTGAAACCAGGGGACTGACCAAGGAGTTCCGCGGCTTCGTCGCCGTGCGCAACGTCAACCTGCGCGTCAGACGCGGAACCATTCATGCGCTGATCGGGCCGAACGGCGCCGGCAAGACGACCGTCTTTAACCTGCTGACCAAGTTCCACATCCCGACCGAAGGACACATCCTGTTCAACGACACGAACATCACGCAGGAAAAGCCGGCACAGACCGCGCGCCGCGGCATCGTGCGATCGTTCCAGATATCGGCTGTTTTTCCGCAGTTCACTGCGCTGGAAAACGTGAAAATCGCCTTGCAGCGCAAGCTGGGGGTTGACTACCGGTTCTGGCAGTCCAGCGCCTCGCTGCATAGACTCGATGCGCCCGCGATGGCCTTGCTGGAGCAGGTGGGGCTCGCATCCTTCGCCTCATTTCTGGCCGGCGACCTGCCCTATGGGCGCAAGCGCACGCTGGAGATCGCCACCACGCTGGCGCTCGACCCCGAGCTGCTGCTGCTTGACGAACCCACGCAAGGCATGGGGCATGAGGACGTGGACCGGGTGAAGGACCTGATCAGACAAGTGTCGGCACACCGCACCATCCTCATGGTCGAACACAACATGAAAGTCGTGGCCGACATCAGCGACACGATCACCGTGCTGCAACGCGGCGAAATCCTGGCCGAAGGACCGTATGCCGCTGTGTCGGTCGATCCTGCGGTGCGGGAAGCCTATATGGGGACCGAAGAAGATGTCTGATTCAAGTCAAACCATGCTGTCCATCCGCGACCTGCATGCGTGGTACGGGGAGTCGCATGTGCTGCAAGGCATCAACCTGGAAGTCCGCGCCGGTGAATGCGTGACACTGCTGGGCCGCAACGGCGCCGGACGCACCTCGACACTGCGCGCGATCCTGGGCCTGATTGACAAGCGCGCGGGCTCTATCCATGTGGCAGGCAAGGAAGTCATCGCCCTGCCGCCGCACCGCATCGCACGCCTCGGGATCGGCTACTGCCCGGAAGAGCGCGGCATCTACGCATCACTGACTGCCGAGGAGAACCTGACGCTGCTGCCCAAGGTCGGCGACAACGGCATGACGCTCGAACAGATCTACGCCATGTTTCCCAACCTCAAGGAACGCGCCCACAGCCCCGGGACACGCCTGTCGGGCGGCGAGCAGCAGATGCTCGCCATGGCCCGCATTCTGCGCACCGGCGCCAAGCTCTTGCTGCTGGACGAAATCACCGAAGGGCTCGCACCCGTGATCGTGCAAAAGCTCGGCCAGGTCATCCGCGACCTCAAGGCGCAAGGTTTCACGGTGGTGCTGGTCGAGCAGAACTTTCGCTTCGCCAAACACCTGGCCGACCGCCACTACGTGATCGAACACGGCCGGGTTGTCGAGATGATCGAGCGCAGCGAAGTCGATGCCAAGCAGGACCGTCTCAATGAGTTGCTGGGCATTTGACCTGGCCCATTTCTCCCATTTCCTTCCCAGTTCCCTCCCCCACCCCTCTCCTTTCAATCCTCAATGGAGTTCCTCATGAATCTCAACAAACTCACCACCTGCCTCGTCGCCTGCATGGGCTTCGCGGCACACGCCCAGGTCAGCGACGACGTGGTCAAGATCGGCGTGCTCAACGATCTGTCGGGCGTCTACTCCGACCTCTCGGGCCAGGGCTCGGTCGTTGCCGCTCGTCTGGCCATCGAGGAAATGGGCGGCAAGGTGCTCGGCAAGCCCGTCGAACTCGTCTTCGCCGACCACCAGAACAAGCCGGACGTGGCAGCCAACCTTGCGCGCGGCTGGTTCGACCAGGGCAAGGTGGACATGGTGACCGATTTCCCGACCTCTTCGACCGCGCTGGCGGTCATGGAAATTGCCAAGCAGAAAAATCGTGTGAGCATGCCCTCCTCGGGGCTCGCCACGGCGATTCTGGGTGAGAAATGCTCGCCACTCAACGCACAGTGGACCACCAACACCTATGCGCTTGCGGCAGGCACGGCGCGCGCGCTGGTCAAGGAAGGCAAGAAGTCGTGGTACTTCATCACCGCCGACTACACCTTCGGGCACTCGCTGGAGAAGGACGCCACCGAGGTCATCAAAGCCAGTGGTGGCAGCGTCGTCGGCAGCTCGCGCCATCCCTTCCCGGGCAATGATTTCTCCTCCTTCCTGCTCAAGGCGCAGGCATCCAAGGCAGATGTGATTGCATTGGCCAATGCCGGCAACGACACGATCAACGCCATCAAACAGGCCAACGAATACGGCATCACGCGCAAGCAGGTCGTGGCGCCGCTGCTGACCTACATTTCAGATGTGCACAGCATCGGCCTGGACAAGGCCCAGGGCATGTACCTGAGCGAAGCCTTTTACTGGGACCTGGACGACAAATCGCGCGCCTGGTCGCGCAAGTTCTTCGACAAACACAAGCGCATGCCGACGGCCGCCCAGGCTGGCGTCTACTCGGCCACACTCAACTACCTGAAGGCCGTACAGGCCGCCGGCACCGACGAAGCCAAGGCGGTGATGACGCAACTGCGCAAAATGACGATCAACGACGCCGTGATTCGCAACGGCAAACTGCGTGAAGACGGCGCGCTGGTGCACGACATGCTGCTGCTGCAGGTGAAGAGTCCGGCCGAATCCAAGGCACCCTGGGACTACTACAAGGTCAAGGCGGTGCTCAAAGGCGCTGATGTATTTCCGCCCGTCAATCCGGCCTGCGCTATCAGCCACTAACCAAGCACTACCAGGCACTGCGTGCAGCCGCCCCTCCAACAAGAGTGCGGCTGCCGCGCCTCCAGCTCTAACGCACACACCATGTTTGATATTTCCTCACAAGCCCTTCTGGCCCAATTGCTGGTCGGGCTCATCAACGGCTGCTTTTACGCACTGCTCAGCATGGGGCTGGCCATCATCTTCGGCCTGCTCAACATCATCAACTTCGCGCATGGCGCGCAGTTCATGGTGGCTGCGTTCCTGGCGTGGATGGGGTTCTCGCAACTGCCCCTGTTGCTCGGTCCGGAATTCAGGATCAACTTCTGGGCGGCGCTGATCCTGGCGCCGCTGATCGTCGGGGCGCTGGGCGTGCTGCTGGAAAAGACGCTGCTCAAACGCCTGTATCACCTTGACCATCTTTACGGGCTGCTGCTGACCTTTGGCGTGGCGCTGGTGCTCGAAGGTGCGCTGCGCCATTTCTACGGCATCTCGGGCGCCAGCTATGACCCGCCGGACCTGCTCAAGGGGGGCGTGGATCTCGGTTTCATGTATCTGCCGGTCTACCGCGGCTTCGTGGTCGTGGCTTCACTCGTGATCTGCGCGGTGACCTGGTACCTGTTCGAGAAAACCAAGCTCGGCGCGCTGCTGCGCGCCGGCACCGAAAACCCCAAGCTACTGCAGGCGTTTGGCGTGAACATTCCCCTGATGATCACGCTGACCTACGGATTCGGCGTGGCGCTGGCGGGCATTGCAGGGGTGATGGCTGCGCCCATCATGCAGGTGAATCCGCTGATGGGCGCCAACCTCCTCAACATCGTGTTCGCGGTGGTGGTCATCGGCGGGCTGGGCTCGATCTTCGGTGCGATCTTCACCGGGCTCGGCCTGGGCCTGCTGGAAGGACTGACCAAGGTGTTCTACCCGGAAGCCGCCACCGTGGTGGTGTTCGTCATCATGGCGCTGGTGTTGCTCAGCCGGCCCGCCGGCCTTTTCGGCAAGGAGAACTGAATGAACCCATCGACTCCATCCACACTCTTCGCCTCACGCCTCCGGACGATTCCCACCTCCATCCGCTTCCTGCTCGTGTTGCTGGTACCGGCCTTGCTGGTGCCGGCCTTCCCGGAGATCGCCTACCCGGTCTTCATCATGAAAGTGCTGTGCTATGCGCTGTTCGCACTGGCCTTCAACCTGCTGATCGGTTTCACCGGCCTGGTGTCGTTCGGTCATGCCGCCTTTTTCGGCTGGGCGGGCTACACCACCGGCATCCTCATGATCCGATTTGCGGACAAAGGCTTTCCGGTCGAACTCGCAATCCTTGCAGGTGTGGTGGTCGCCACCGGCATCGGCTGGGTGATTGGCAAGCTGGCCATCCGGCGCACCGGCATCTATTTCTCGATGATCACGCTCGCGCTCTCGCAAGTGGCCTACTTTCTCGCCGTGCAAATTCCCTGGACCGGCGGCGAAGACGGCATGCAGGGCATCCCGCGCGGCAAGCTGCTCGGGCTCGTCGATCTGTCCGCCGACAACCACATGTACTACTTCACGCTCGGCGTATTCGTGCTGGCATTCCTGCTGATTCACCGCATCGTGCATTCCCCGTTCGGCCAGGTGCTGAAGGCCTTGCGCGACAACGCGCCGCGCGCCATCTCGCTAGGCTACGACACCGACCGCTGCAAGCTCTACGCCTTCATGCTGTCGGCCGCGCTCGCCGGTCTGGCGGGTTCGCTCAAGGCCCTGGTACTCCAGCTCTCGGCGCTCAACGATGTCATGCTCTCGACTTCGACCGAAGTACTGCTGATGACGCTGCTCGGCGGCCTTGCCACGGGTTGGGGGCCGGTGGTCGGCGCCACGCTGGTCGTCAGCCTGCAAAACCACCTGGCCCAGCTCGGTGGTGTCGTTACAATTATCATAGGCCTGACCTTCATCGTATGCGTCTCGTTCTTCCGAAGAGGCTTGGTCGGTGAGTGGCAAGCTCTGCTGCAGCGCCGCCAATTCAAACGCAAACGCCACCATGTCATAGCCCTCGATGCCTAGACTCCTTTCTCCGCCAAAGCGTCGCGCCGCTGATCTCGCCTACGATGCGATCGAGGCGCTGATCTCCACGCTCCGGCTCGAGCCGGGCAGCCCGGTGGTCGAAGCGGAACTGGTAGAGCTGACCCAACTCGGCCGCACGCCAGTGCGCGAGGCGCTGCTGCGCATGGTGTCGATCGGACTCATCGACCAGCAGCCGCGACGTGGACTGCTGGTCTCTCACATCGATCTGGCGGACCATCTGGATGTGATCCAGACGCGACGCGCGCTCGAACGCCTCATCGCCGCGTGTTCTGCGCGCCGCGCAACGGCCCCGCAGCGCCTGGCGATCGTGCGCTGCGCCGAAAAAATGGTGAAGGCGGCGGCACGCGGCCACCTCGAAGACTACATGCGGGCCGACCATGAACTCGACGAGGTCAATCACCATGCCAGCCAGAATCATTCGGCGGTCAAATGCGTGGTGCCGCTAGTCGTGCAATGCCGGCGATTCTGGTATGCCTACCAGCACGAAGGGGAAATTACCGAAGGCGCCCGCTATCACATGGAACTGGCCCAGGGTATCGCCACGGGCGACGAGACAGCGGCCATGCGCGGCGCCGACCAACTGATGGACTACCTTGAACGGTTTGCCCGGCGCGTGATTGACAACTGAAAACCACAGTTGCGGCAGTTCCGGGGTGACGCCTTATTCGAAAACCGGTGAAACTACTGGCATGGTGGACGACCACCTGGCTGGCCGCGCTTTGGCTCGGCCCCAGCAGTTACTGGGCAGCTTGCCGGCCCAGATCAATTCGTCGGGACAAAAACCGCCATAAACGCTCGTCGTCGCTGAAAGCCACGTTAAAGCGAAGCCAGCCCGTGGGATGGGGTTCAAGCAAAAACAGTTGCCCCGGCCCGAGCATGATGCCCTCGGTCGTCGCGTCCTGGGAAAGCACGGCGCTATCGGGGAGATCAGGGTGCCGGGCCCACAGGTACATGCCGGCCCCCGGCTCATGAAAGAGCTCAAACCCAAGACCGGTCAGGCTTTTCTCTGTCTTTCGGTGTGCCTGGGCCAGGCGCTCGCGAAGCGACTTGAGGTGCTTGCGCCAGCGGCCATCGGTGACCACCCCAAAAGTGAGCCGCTCGGCGATGTCCGAGGATGTGAGCCCCGAAATCATCTTGAGCTGGGCCAGGTCCTCGATCAGGTCGCCTCGCGCAAGCAGGTAGCCCACACGCAAATTGGGCGAAATGGTTTTGGAATAGCTGCCGATGTAGACCACGCGCCGCAGCTGGTCCAGGCTGGCCAGCGTGGACCGCGACACCGGGTCCATGTCGGCGTAAATATCGTTCTCCACCAGCGTGAACCCGTGCGTCTCGGCCAGCTGCAGCAAGCGGTGCAGATGGGCCGCCGAGGCAATCGAGCAGGTCGGGCTTTGCAGACGGGGCTGTGTAAAGAAAGCCTTGGGCTTGTGCACGGCCAGCAGCGCCTCCAGTGCAGCCAGGTCGTACCCGGTGGGGGTACGCGGCACACCGACAAGGTTGGCGCCCAGAAAACGCAGCATGAACATCAGGTTGGGATAACCGGGGCTGTCCACCAGCACGGTGTCACCCGGCTTGATCAATTGCCGGGCCACCAGGTCCAGTGCCTGGCTGGACCCTTGCGTCAGCAGCACCTGGTCCACCTCGACCGATATCTGGTTTTCGGCCAGCGCCTCCGCAATGACCATGCGCAGAGCCATATGCCCACAGGGCAGGCCGTAACCCTCGAGGGAGGAGCCGTCTGCCGACAGGTGCCGCATGCTACGGCGAAGCGCGTCCCCGAACAGGAAATCATGCGGCAACCAGCCGCAACCAGGCTTCATCGGCAGGTTGCGGTTCTCGAAAATCTGCTTGAGGTACCAGCGCGCGTCAAATTTCGGCTGCGGGGGCTGCGCATATGGCGCACCGGATGCACCATCATCGCCCCTGCGTTTGACGAAAAACCCGGCATTGGCCCGGGAAACCAACCAGCCCTGGGCCACAAGGCGGTCGTAAGCCTCCACCACCGTGAAGACACTGACGCCATGCATCGCGGCAAAACCGCGGATGGAAGGCAGCTTGACGCCCGGTTTCAGCGCCTGCCCGGCAATCATGCCCCGCAGGCCGTCAACGATCTGGCTCACCAGTGGGGTCTGTAGTTCCGGGCGAAGTGTGAGCATCAAAAAATCAAAAAAGGCAGATTGTGCATCGCGAACCTCATGCACCGGGTTGGGGAATCCATGTACAGGATTCTAGACCCGCACAGTGTGTTGAAAACAGCGCGGCGGTGTACATGGACGGGCCTGCCCTCGACTTCTAAAGTCCACCCATCTCCTTCCTACAACCTGAAATCACCTGAACATGCAGCCAACCCAGACCCCCAGCAATGCCGCCCTGATGGCGCGCCGCCTAGCCGCCGTGACCCGTGGCGTAGGCCAGGCACACGAGATTTTTGTCAGCCGGGCGAAAAATGCCGAACTGTGGGACGTCGAAGGCCGCCGCTACATCGACTTCGCCGGCGGCATCGCCGTACTCAACACCGGCCACCGGCATGCCGAAGTCATTGCCGCGGTCAAGGCCCAGCTCGACCTCTACACGCACACCTGCTTTCAGGTGGTCGCCTATGAGCCCTACGTTGAACTGGCGGAAAAGCTCAATGCCCTGGCGCCCGGCAATTTCGCCAAAAAGACCCTGCTGCTGACCACCGGCGCCGAGGCGGTCGAGAACGCGGTCAAGGTGGCGCGGGCCTACACCAAGCGCCCCGGAATCATCGCCTTCACGGGTGGCTACCACGGCCGGACCAACATGACGCTGGGCATGACCGGCAAGGTCGCGCCCTATAAGCTGGGGTTCGGCCCCTTCCCCGGCGAAGTGTTTCATGCGGAATACCCCAACGCGCTGCACGGCGTGAGCATCGACCAAGCGCTGCATTCGGTCGAGCAGATCCTCAAAAACGACGTCGAACCCGAGCGCGTGGCGGCCTTCATCATTGAACCGGTGCAGGGCGAAGGAGGCTTTTACATTGCCCCGCCCGAATTCATCAGCCGCCTGAAGGCGCTGGCCGACCGGCACGGCATCCTGCTGATCGCCGACGAGGTCCAGACCGGCGCAGGCCGCACAGGCACCTGGTTTGCCAGCGAACAGTGGCCCGTGGCGCCCGACCTGATTGCCATCGCCAAATCCATGGCGGGTGGTTTCCCCCTATCAGGCCTGGTCGGCCGCGCCGAGGTCATGGATGCACCCGGCCCCGGCGGGCTGGGCGGCACCTACGCAGGCAGCCCCATTGGCTGCGCGGCAGCCTTGGCCGTGCTCAAGGTTTTCAAGGATGAAAAACTCCTGGAGCGCAGCAAGACCCTTGGTGCCCATCTGGTCAGAGGTCTGCTCGCCATCGCGGAGAAAGAAGCGGCCATTGGCGACGTGCGCGGCCTGGGCGCCATGGTGGCCATAGAGCTCTTCGAAAACGGGGACCCCACCCGTCCCGACGCGGCACTGACCAAACGCGTGGTGACCGAGGCAGCGCGGCGCGGGCTGATCCTGTTGTCGTGCGGCATCTACGGCAATGTGATCCGGATTCTGGTTCCCCTCACCGCAACCGACGCCTTGCTGGACGAGGGCCTGGACATTCTGGCGGACAGCTTTTCCGCATTGCGCTCATGTGCATGACCGGCGTGCATGGCCAGCCCGGGAACGACGATGACTAAAAACGATTTCCTCGTACGCTTTTCAAGCGTGCAAAAAACCTATGACGGCGAGCAGCTTGTTGTGCAGCAGCTCGATCTCGACATTCATCGCGGGGAATTCCTGAGCCTGCTTGGGCCATCCGGCTCCGGAAAAACCACTACGCTGATGATGCTGGCCGGTTTTGAATCCCCGACGGCGGGCGAGATTTTCCTGAACGGCTCGCAGATCACGGGCACGCCACCCCACAAACGCAATTTCGGCATGGTGTTCCAGAACTATGCGCTGTTCCCGCATCTCACGGTGGGGCAGAACGTGGCCTACCCGCTCACGGTGCGCAAGGTATCCCGGGCCGATCAGGATCGTCGTGTGCAGCGCGCCCTGGACATGGTTCGCCTCGCCGGGATGTCAGACCGGCTGCCCGGACAGCTTTCCGGCGGCCAGCAGCAGCGGGTCGCACTGGCACGGGCACTGGTATTTGAACCCCAGCTGGTGCTGATGGATGAGCCGCTGGGTGCGCTGGACAAGCAGTTGCGCGAGCACATGCAGATTGAGCTGAAGGAACTGCACCGGCAGCTGGGCGTGACTTTTGTCTATGTCACCCACGACCAGGGCGAGGCCCTGACGATGAGCGACCGGGTGGCCGTCTTCAACGACGGCGCGATCCAGCAACTGGCCCCCGTGGAAGAACTGTATGAAGCACCCTCAAACCGTTTCGTCGCCGGTTTCGTGGGCGACAGCACCCTGCTCAAAGGAAAACTTTTTGGCGGGCAGCCCGGCCGCGAGAGCCGGGCCGGCATTGAATTGCCGGATGGCCGCGTGCTCCACGGCATCAACGTCAATCACCCGAACGCCGGTGCGCAGGTAGAAGCTTACATCCGGCCGGAGCGCATTGTGCTGCACCGCCAGACGCCCGCCTCATCTGCCGATGTGCTGCCTGCACGCGTGGCACGCGTGATTTACTTTGGCGATCACCTGCGCCTGCTGTGCGAAGTCGGCCCCGGCCAGGCAGAAGCCACGGTCAAGCTGCCCCTGACCCTCCTGAACGGTTTGGCGCCACCGCAGTCCGGCGATGCCGTTCATCTCGAATTTCCGGCTGCGTTTACGCGGATCTATGCGGTGTAACCGCTTTCTCCCTTCACGGGTTTTCGACCTTCACGTTCTCGCTCACCTTCACTTTCACTTTTCATCAACCACCGAGGAAATAGCACCATGAAGAAACACATCATTGTCGTCAGCGCGGCTTTGTGCCTGGCGCTGCCCGCATTGGCGCAGCAGCAAATTACCGTCGTCAACTTTGGCGGCGCCAACGCCAATGCGCAGAAAAAAGCCTACTACGAGCCCTATGAAAAAGCAGGCACCAAAGTTGTTGCCGTCGAATACAACGGTGAACAGGCCAAGATCAAGGCCATGGTCGAGACAAAGAAAGTCACCTGGGACGTTGTCGAGGTCGAAGCTCCTGATGCTCAGAGGGGCTGTGACGAAGGTTTGTTTGAAAAGATGGATTTCAGCAAAATCGGCCCCAAGGCTGACTTTTTGCCCGCCGCCGTGACGGAATGTGGCGTGGGCGTGTTTGTCTGGTCCACCGTGATGGCCTGGAATGCTGAAAAAACCAAAACCGCCCCCACCAGTTGGGCCGATTTCTGGGATGTCAAAAAGATTCCGGGCAAGCGCGGTATGCGCAAGGGAGCCCGCTACAACCTGGAGTTCGCCCTGATGGCCGATGGTGTCAAACCCGCTGACGTCTACAAGGTCCTGGCTACCAAGGACGGCGCCGACCGCGCATTTCGCAAGCTGACCGAGCTCAAGCCCAACATCCAGTGGTGGGAAGCCGGCGCCCAACCCGCGCAATTTCTGGTGGCTGGCGACGTGGCACTCAGCACCGTGTACAACGGCCGCATTGACGCCGCCAACCGGGAAGGCCGCAACCTGAAGATTTACTGGCCAGGCGGCATTTATGACCTGGATTACTGGGTCATCCCCAAAGGCACGCCAAACAAGGACGCTGCCATGAAGTTCATCGCTTTTGCCAGCCAGCCCGCCACGCAGGCCGTGTATGCCCAGAACATTGCCTATGGCCCGGTCAACACCAAGGCCCTGAGCAAGCTCGACAAAAAGGTGCTGGACGACTTGCCTACATCACCGGCCAATGCGAAAGAGGCCATCCAGATGAATGTCGGCTTCTGGGCCGATCAGGGTGAGGCGCTTGAAAAACGCTTTGCCGCCTGGGCCACGCAATAAGCCGCAGGAGCAACACCCCATGAGCAGTATCACCAGCACCGTCCTTCAGGTTGGCGACCCCTGGGCGTTGCGCCGGGCACTGTCGCGCGCCGATGCCCGCCGAAAATGGCGCGCCTTTGCGCTTACGATGCCCTTGCTGGTGTTTCTGCTGCTGACCTTGCTGATTCCGATTGCCGCCCTGCTGCAGCGCGCCGTTGAAAACCCCGAGGTCGTGGCAGCCCTGCCGCGGACGGTGCAAAGCCTCCAGGGCTGGAACCCTCAGACTCCACCGGCACCGGCAAGTTACGCGGCGCTGGTGGAAGACCTCGGCCACCTTTCAGACAGCGCGGATGCCGGTGCGCTGGCGCGGCGGCTCAACTCCGAAGTGGCGGGAGCGCGCTCCCTGGTGATGGGGGCGTACCGTGCGCTGCCCGTCACGGGTTCTCCGGAGGAGATTCAGGCAAAACTTCTCCAGCTCGATCAGCGCTGGGGAGAACAACCCTTCTGGCAGGCCATCGCCAAAAACAGCTCGCGCTGGACGCCCGATTATTTGCTCGCTTCGGTCGACCTGCGACGCGGCAGCCAGGGTGCGGTGGAACGCATGCCCGAAGACCAGCGCGCGTTTGGCACCATCTTGCTACGCACTTTTTACATCAGCTTTGTCGTCACGCTGTTTTGCCTGGTGCTGGCTTACCCGCTGGCCTGGTGGCTGGCGTCATTGCCGGCACGCAAAGCGAACCTGCTGATGATCCTCGTGCTGGTGCCCTTCTGGACATCAATCCTGGTTCGTGTCGCGGCCTGGATCGTTCTCCTGCAATCCGAAGGTCTGGTGAACCGCGGGCTGATGGGCATAGGCCTCATCGACAGCCCACTGCCCCTGCTGTTCAATCGCGCCGGCGTGGTGATTGCCATGGTGCACATCCTGCTCCCCTTCATGATTTTGCCGCTTTACAGCGTGATGAAGAACGTGCCCGCGACCTACATTCGCGCCGCGGTGTCATTGGGAAGCGCGCCCCTGTCAGCGTTCTTTCGTGTGTACGTGCCGCAAACCTATCCCGGCATCAGCGCCGGCGCCTTGCTGGTCTTCATTTTGTCGATTGGCTACTACGTCACCCCCGCGCTGCTGGGCGGCGCCGACGACCAGATGCTGAGCTACTACATCGCCCGCTACACCAACGTGGAAGTCAACTGGGGCATGGCCTGCGCCCTGGGGGCACTGCTGTTGACGGCCACCATGATTCTTTACGGCGTTTACCGGCGCATCGGCAAATCCGAACTCAACCTCGGTTGATATCCTCTTACAGGCGTCAATACATCATGTTCAAAATCAAAGGGCCCGTGTTCCCGCGCTATGCCACCTTGCCGGACAAGGCCGGCTGGTGGCTGCTGCGCGCCGCCTGCGTTGCCACACTCGCCTTCCTGCTGGCACCCGTGCTGGTCATGGTGCCGCTGTCATTTTCCGACAGCTCTTTTTTGACTTACCCCATACCGGGCTGGTCATTGAAGTGGTATCGCAACCTGTTGGAGTCACCGGAGTGGGTAAGGGCCGCCAAAAACAGTTTCATCGTGGCACCCGCGGCAACCGTGATTGCCACTGCGCTGGGCACGCTGGCCGCCGTGGGTCTGTCCAGAACCAACTTCCGCTTTAAAAGCCTGCTCATGGGCATTCTCATCGCGCCCATGGTGGTTCCGATTGTGGTGGTGGGCGTCGCGACCTACCTGTACTTTGCACCGCTCGGACTCACAGACAGCTACATCGGACTGATCGCCGTACACGCCGCGCTGGGAGCCCCTTTTGTCTTGACCACGGTGCTGGCGACCCTGTCGGGCTTCAACCATAACCTGGTGCGCGCCTCACTGAGCCTGGGTGAGACGCCGGTCAATACATTTTTCAGGATCACCTTGCCGGTCATTGCGCCCGGTGTCATCTCGGGTGCGCTGTTCGCGTTTGCCACCTCGTTTGATGAAGTGGTCGTCACACTTTTTCTGGCCGGCGCCGAACAGGCAACCCTGCCCAGGCAAATGTTCACCGGCATCCGGGAAAATATCTCGCCCACGATCGCGGCCGTGGCCACCCTGCTTATTTTGTTTACCACCACCTTGCTCGTGCTGCTGGAATGGCTGCGCGGACGCCGGAGCTGAGACGACTCTCCGTGCAGGCTTACTTCTCGCTGCGGCAGGGCAAATGGCAAGGCACAGAAAGAGGCATTTCTCAAACTTTTCCCCCACCAACAGCGAACGCAGGTCTGCGGCGTAGAGTACCCAGGTGATCTGGCACTAGTGCGCAACATGGTGCTCGATCGCAAGGTCGCACGGATTGTGAATTGGGAAGAACAAAACACCCCTGGGCCGTCGAAAAGCCCCTGAAAACAACCCGACCTGAAAACAGTCAAAATCGTCCCATCACCCGCCCCTTTTTGCAGGAATTTACCCATGGACATGAAAACCTCTCCCATCTCCCTTCTCAAAGACCCGAGCCTCTTCAAGACCGACGCACTGATCAACGGCCAATGGGTGGCAGGCACCTCGCGTTTCGACGTCAGCGACCCGTCCAACGGGCGAAAACTCGCCGACGTGGCGAACCTGGGGCCAAAAGACGCCGAGGCCGCCATTGCCGCAGCCAACGCTGCCTGGCCCGCCTGGCGCAGCAAAACCGGCAAGGAGCGCCACGCCATTTTGCTGAAGTGGTACCAGCTGCTGATGGCCAACCAGGAAGACCTGGGTCGCATCATGACGGCCGAGCAGGGCAAGCCTTTTGCCGAGGCCAAAGGCGAAGTAGCCTATGGTGCGAGCTTTGTCGAGTGGTTTGCCGAAGAAGCCAAGCGCGTCAACGGCGAAACCCTGCCCCAGTTTGACAACAACCGCCGCCTGATGGTCATCAAGCAGCCCATCGGCGTGTGCGCCGCCATCACACCCTGGAACTTTCCGCTGGCCATGATCACGCGCAAAGTCGCCCCGGCCCTGGCCGCAGGCTGCCCGGTGGTCATCAAACCCGCCGAACTCACGCCGCTGACCGCACTGGCGGCTGCCGAGCTGGCCGTGCGCGCCGGCATTCCGGCGGGTGTGCTCAACGTGCTGACTGCCGACAGCGCCAATTCAATTGCCGTCGGCAAGGTGTTCTGCGCCAGCGATGTGGTGCGTCACATCAGCTTCACCGGCTCCACCGAAGTCGGCCGCATCCTGATGGCCCAAAGCGCCCCGTCCGTCAAAAAACTCTCCCTCGAACTGGGCGGCAACGCGCCCTTCATCGTGTTTGACGATGCCGACGTGGACTCGGCTGTCGAAGGCGCCATTGCCAGCAAGTACCGCAACGCCGGCCAGACCTGCGTCTGCGCCAACCGCATCTATGTGCAGGATGGCGTGTATGACCAGTTTGTTGAAAAATTCTCTGCCAAAGTCAAAACCCTCAAAGTCGGCAACGGCTTTGAAGACGGTGTGGTTCAGGGCCCGCTGATTGAGGACTCTGCCGTAGACAAGGTGCAACGCCATGTGGCCGACGCGATAGCCAAGGGCGGCAAGCTGCAGGTGGGCGGCCACAAGCTGGAAGGCCAGTTTTTCGAACCGACGGTGATTTCGGAAGCCACCGCCGACATGCTGTGCGCCCGGGAAGAAACCTTTGGGCCGTTTGCACCGGTGTTCCGCTTCAAGACCGAGCAGGAAGCCATTGACGCGGCCAACAACACCGAATTTGGCCTGGCCAGCTATTTCTACAGCCGCGACATCGGCCGCATCTACCGTGTGGCCGAAGCGCTGGAGTACGGCATGGTCGGCATCAACGTGGGTGTGATCGCCTCCGAACACGTGCCTTTCGGCGGCGTGAAGCAGTCGGGCCTGGGCCGCGAGGGCTCCAGCCACGGCATGGAAGAGTATGTGGAAATGAAGTACCTGTGCCTTGGGGATATTCTGCGCTGAGTTCCCCGCAAACCTGCACTGACATGCGTCTGCTGCTTATTGAAGACGAAGCCGAGATGGCGTCCTGGCTGGTGCGTGCATTCAAGCAGACCGGCTTCGTGCCGGATCATGCGCCGGATGCCGCCACAGCCGAGTCGCTGCTGGCCGGTAACGACTATGACGCTGTGGTGCTCGACCTGCGACTGCCCGACAAACACGGGCTGGCCCTGCTGGCAGACATGCGCAAAGCCGGCAATCGCACACCCGTGCTGGTGCTGACCGCACAGGGCTCGCTGCAGGACCGGGTGAAAGGCCTGAACGTCGGGGCAGACGACTTTCTGACCAAGCCCTTCGCGATCGAAGAACTGGAAGCCCGCCTCGCTGCGCTGGTTCGGCGCAGCCGGGGGCGCTCCCATACGCCGCTGCAGTGCGGCTCGTTGTCATGCGCCCATGACAGCCGGGCCTTCACCCTGGCCGGCTCGCTGCTTCAGCTCACACCACGCGAGAGCGCGGCCCTGTCGGTATTGCTGGCACGCAGCGGTTCGCCGGTAGAGAAGTCACAGCTCTCGGGCAAGGTCTTTCCGACAGACAGCAACGCGGGTCCGGATGCCATCGAACTGGTACTTCACCGGCTGCGCCGCAAGCTGGCCGGTGGCGACGTGCGCATTGTCACCGTGCGCGGCCTTGGCTATATGCTGGAAAGCACCGTGCATGAAGACGCTGCGGACTGACCCCGACCGATTCGGTATTCGCGCGCGCCTGCTGACGCTGCTGCTCCCGGGAATCCTGGGCCTGCTGGCCCTTGACAGCTGGAACGACTACCGTGCATTGAGAAACCTGGTACAGGACGCCTACGACCAGCCCATGTTCGAGGCAGTGACCGCCCTGCGAAGCAGCCTGTCACTTGCGCAGGACGGCTCGCTCCGGTTGAATGCACCGTCTGTGGTGCAAACGATGTTCGACGCCACCAGTCCACTGCACAAGCACCTGCACGTTGGTCTGACACCCCGTGGGACTGCACAGGTCGACACGGCAGCGCCCCTGCGCAAACTGACTTTGCTGGGCGAAGCAGACCTGCCTGCGCCGCCTGACTCCTCCCCTGCCGGGTCCTCATCCACAGTCTGGTACGACAGTTACTACCGGAGCTACCCGGTCCGTGTGGTGGCACTCCAAAGCCAGGTCGTTGACGGGCGTGGCCAGCCCTTTGACTTGCTGATTCAGGCGGCGGAAAGCACCGGGCCGCGGGATCAGGCGCAAGCGGCGTCTCTGCGGCAGGAGCTGATACGCGATGCGCGAATGGTGCTGGTGGTGATTCTGCTGGTCTGGCTGGGAGTGATCTGGTCTCTGCAGCCGCTGGAGCGGCTCCGCAAGTCTGTGCTGCACAGCAAGGGCAATGATCTCAAGCCGCTGGACACCAGCAGTGTTCCCCATGAAGTGGCGCCGCTGGTCGATGCCGTCAACCAGCACATTGCCAGCTACCGGGACTTGCTGGACCAGCAGTCACAGTTTCTGGCCGATGCATCGCACCAGTTGCGCACGCCGCTGGCCATCATGCTGACCCAGGCAGGCGTCGCGCTGCGCGAAAAAGATCCCGCACAGCTTCACGAGACCTTGCGAGCCATCGTCACCCAAATCTCGCGCAGCAGGCGCCTGTGTGAGCAGCTGCTGTCGCTGGCCCATGCGAGTGACTACACACCGCCCACCGACGCGCCGGGTATTGTGGACCTCAACGCCATTGCAAGAGACGTCGTGCTGCAGTACCTGACACTGGCCCACGAGAAAAATCAGGATCTGGGCTGGGTGGACGCCCGGGAAGAACTGCCGGCCACGCCAATGCCGGCCGAGGACGTCCTGGATCATGCATTTTCTCCAGCCGGGCTGCCTGCGGCGGCGCCCGCGGTTCCGGTGCTGGCCAGGAGCCCCGAGTTGCACGAGGCGCTTGCCAACCTGGTGCACAACGCGATTGTGTACACGCCACCAGGCGGACACATTACCGTGATGGTGAGCACCCAGGATGACATGGCTCTGGCCGAAGTTCGCGACGACGGCCCAGGCATTGCCAGGACGCGGCGGGTAGAGGTCTTCGAACGCTTCCACCAAGCCGGCCCGGGCCCTGACAAAGGCCCGCGCGGGGCCGGACTGGGCCTGGCCATCGCACGCGCTTATGCCAGGCGTAACGGCGGCGATATCGAGCTTGCAGACCTTCCTGCCCTCCCTGCCCTCCCTGCCATCCCTGCCATCCCTGCCAATAGCGCGGGCACAGCCTCAAGCACCACCGGCTTGCGTGCCATCCTGCGCCTGCCACTGGCATCCAACCGCCAGAGCTGAGCGCTCGCGGCTGGACCACTGAGGCCTGCCTCACGGGTGCCGCCCGGTACCACACAGCACCTGCACGCAGCAATCGCAAACCTGCCCGCCAAGCCATGGCGGGCTGCAGGATGGCGGCTTGCAGCACCGTCGCTGCCCGTTAGTGATAACACGTATTTTGAGGTGTGGCGCGCAAAACGAAAGCCGATTGGAAGCCTCGCTCCCTAACATCCCCCTCCAACCCAAACGCCTCGCCGGCTGCGCAGTTGCATGACCGGACAGCACGGGACAAACCACAAGGAGACCTGGATGACGCATCCCCAGTTAATGACAACGCCCCACCCGGCGCAGCCCCGGAGTCGCTTGATATGAACATCAATAACCGAAATTTCGTCAGAGGCCTGTGCCTCATGGCGGTTGCCCTGCTCTTTGGCCTGGTATCGCTGAATTACACGATGGGCGAATTAAGCAGGTCCGGGCCCGGCCTGTTTCCCCTGATGGTGAGCTCCTGTCTTTTTGTGATCGGCCTGCTCTCGGTGGTGCGTTCGCACTTCGTCGATCCCGTCCCCCTGGACTACAGCGTCAAAAACATCGCCCTCATTTTGCTGAGCCTTGTCGGATTTGCGGTGATATCCCTGTACATCAACATGATTCTGGCCATCGTATTTTTGGTGTTTTGCTCCACCTTGGCCGGTACCTCGTATTCCGTGGTCCGCAATATCAAGATCTCCGCCGGCCTGATCGCCGTGGCCTTTGCCTTTAAATACCTGCTCGGCCTTAGCCTGCCGCTCTACTGATATGGAACTCCTTCACAACCTCTCGCTTGGTTTCGATCAGGCACTGACGCTGCAGAACCTCCTTTATTGCGCTCTTGGCTGCACGGTGGGCACGCTCATCGGACTGCTGCCTGGACTGGGCCCTTTGTCCACCATCAGCTTGTTGCTGCCCTTGACCTATTCCATTCCCACCGGTGGCGCGCTCATCATGCTGGCCGGGATTTATTACGGGGCGCAATACGGCGATAGCGTGAGCGCCATCACCATGAAGATTCCGCACGCGAGCAGCATCGTCGCCTGCATCGATGGCTATCAGATGACCCTCAAGGGTAAAACAGGCCTTGCACTCTTTACCGCGGGCATTTCCAGCTTCATTGGCGGCACCGTGGCCATTGTGGTCCTGTCGACGATGGCGCCAGCACTGGGGGAGGTGGGCTTCCTGTTTGGACCGGCCGACTACTGTGCCCTCATGCTGCTGGGTTTTTTCTGTGTGAGCTTTGTCAGCAGCGGCAGCTTGCTCAACGGCCTGGCCATGGCCATGATCGGCGTGCTGCTTGGGATGGTCGGTACCGACGTGAACAGCGGTGTGGCACGCTATACGATGAACCTGCCGTTTCTGATGGACGGGATTGGCCTGATCAGTATCGCCCTGGGGTGCTTCGGCATTGCCGAGGTCGTGAAAAATCTCGACAACAAAAACGTGCTCACCCCGTTCAACGGCAAGATCAAGCTCATGCCAACCTGGCCCGAGTTCAAGCGCATCATTCCCAGTGCCTTGCGCGGCAGCGTGATTGGCTCGATCCTCGGCATCCTGCCCGGCGGCGGCCCCACGATCGCCCAGTTCGCAGCCTATGCAGCTGACAAGAAATTCAGCAAATACAAGCACGAGATCGGCACCGGATGCATCGAGGGCGTGGCCGGACAAGCGGCTGCCGACGAGGCGGCGGCACGTACCAGCTTCATCCCGCTCATGGCCATTGGCATCCCCGAAAACGCAGTCATGGCCCTGATGATGGCCGCCTTCGTCGTCAAGGGCATCCAGCCCGGCCCCAACATGATCGCCAGCCACCCCGATTTGTTCTGGGGTCTGGTGGCCAGCATGTGGGTGGGCAATTGCTTCCTGGTCGTCCTCAACGTGCCCCTGGTGCGCTACTGGCTTTCGATATTCAAGATTCCCTACACCGTACTGTTTCCGGCGATTCTCTTTTTCTGCTGCATCGGTACTTACAGCATCAACAACAGCCTGGATGACATCTTTATCACAGCCGTTTTTGGCCTGGTTGGCTATCTGTTTTTGCGCCTGGATATGGAGGCCGCGCCACTTCTGCTGGGCTTCATTCTGGGCCCCATGCTGGAGGAAAATTTCCGCCGCGCCATGCTTCTGAGCCGGGGTAGCTTCAACGTATTCGTCAACCGCCCCATCAGCGGCACCTTGCTCACCGTGATCGGAGCCCTGGTCGTGTGGCAGGTGGTGACATTTGCCCGGAAGTTGATAAAGTCACCTGATCATGTTATTCATGGACGTACACATACACCCGCGGCCGCAGCCACAGCCGCAGCTGTGGTTCAAGTTGAATAATCCCGCTTCGGTGAAGCCCCCGGTTTCCTGAACCACTCATCAGCTGAGTTCAGGGAATTGCTGCACGCGGCACTCAACCGACAGAAATCGGCCCCGTGATTCATGGGGCCGGTGGCGGTTGTAGCGTTGCAGTCAGTCCTGCGTCGTATCCCTGATCTTCTGCCGCCCCCTAACGCGTGGCAAGTCGGATAACTCGTTTGAATCGCTCCAGCCCTGATCGGGCTGATCAGCGGCCACCTTGGGGTGTCTGATGCGTGCAGGCAAGGGCGATGCGCGCCGGCAGCAACAAAGACGGTAATTGTGTTGAAATAAGTCTTCCTTCAGGAGACATTCAAAAATGAACCGCAGACTCTTCGTACAAGCTGGCGCCACGGTAGCCTTTGCTCCGTCCTTAATAGCTTCTCACGCACAATCCGCGGGGCCTGCAGGCACAAAACACCACAAAATCGTGATCCAGGTCAGCGACAACGACCCGGCCAAATGGAACCTGGCGCTCAACAACGCCAAAAACCTGCAGGACGACGTGGGCGCAGCCAATGTCGACATCGAAATCGTTGCTTACGGCCCCGGCATTGGCATGCTCAAGCTCGAATCTCCCACAGGCGCACGCATTACCGAAGCGATGAAAGGCAATGTCAAAGTGCTGGCCTGCGAAAACACCATGCGCGGCCAGAAGCTTACGAAAGACGACATGCTGGGCGGCATCAGTTACGTACCAGCCGGCGTGACCGAAATCATGAAAAAGCAAAGCGAAGGCTGGGCCTACCTGCGGCCTTGATCCCCGGATTGCGCCTCCAGCCAAGGCCCTTGCAAGGGCCTTTTTCTTTGGGGCCTCGTCATCCTCAAGGTAGCGCAGTACCATGGATTCATCCGTCGCCCCCGCCCGATGCCACGGAAATCGCCATGGAAATCGAACTCAAGCTTCGCCTGCCCCCGTCTGCGCTCGATGCGCTGCGCGCCGACCCGCTATTGGCGGCCGTCCGCACAACCCGCAAGCAGCTCGACAACATCTACTTCGACACACCGCAGCGCGCCCTGGCGCGTACCGGTATCGCCCTGCGCCTGCGCCGCGACGGCAGGCGCTGGCTGCAGACCGTCAAGGGGAGCAACAAAAGCCAGGCCGGCTTGCACCAGCGCGAAGAAATCGAGTTTGCAGTGACCGGCCCGGCCCTGGAATGGCCACCGCTGGCAGGCACGGTTTTTGAGCGCGTGCTCAAACCGCTCAAAAATAAACTGGGTCCGCAATTCCGAACCCTCTTCAAGCGTGAGATCCGGCGGCTGCGCGGGGCCACGGGCGCGGAGATCGAGCTGGCCATTGACCACGGTGAAATTCTTGCCGGTGACCACCGTGAGCCCCTGTGCGAAGTGGAGATGGAACTGCTCAACGGCCCAGTGGACGACCTGTTCGCACTGGCCCTGCTGCTGGCCGGGCGCCACCCGCTGGTGCTGGATAACCGCAGCAAGGCCGAGCGCGGCAACCGGCTGGCCCAAGGCACGCCGCTGGCACCGCCCGCCAAGGCAAACATGCCGCGGCTGCCCCCCGATGCCGACGCACGGACCGTGGCGCGCCTGGCCATCGAAGAATGCCTCGCCCACTGGCAGGCCAACGAGGCAGGCTTTCTGGGCGAGCCCGACAACAGCGAATACCTGCACCAGGTGCGCGTCGCGGTGCGGCGGCTGCGTGTGGCCTGCGGTCCGCTGGCCCGTGCGGCCCACTGGCGCAATGAAGCGTTGACTCCTTTAAGAAGCAGCCTGCGCGCGCTGGGCCAGCGGCTGGGTGCGGCACGTGATTGGGATGTATTCATCGAGGAGATCTGGCCGCCACTGGCCAGCCACCTGCACGATGCCGAACTGCGCCAGACACTACAGGAAGCCGCCGAACTGCTGCGTGACACCGCACGCCTTCAGGCACAGGCCGCCCTGCAGGGGCGCGAAAGCCAGCGCCTGCTGCTGCAACTGGGCCGATGCTTGGCGCGACCGGACGATGCTGCCCCCCATTCACCGGACGACCTCACAGCCCGGCTCGACCAACTCGACCACACGCTGCGGCGGGCGCTGCCCGGGCTTGCGCGCCTGAGCCCGGCGCGCCTGCACCGCTTGCGCATCGTGGCCAAGAAGCTGCGCTATCTAACCGAGTTCATCGGCAGCCGCCATGACCCCCAGGCCGTCGACGACTGGCTGGAATGGCTGAAAAATGCGCAAACCATCTTTGGCGGGCGCAATGACCGGGTGGCCGCACAAACACAGATCGAGGCGCTGTGCACCAGTGTGGAACTCAAATCCGGCAAGGTCCATCACACGCTCTTGGCGGCGCTGCGCGAGCAGCCTCTTCCCCACCTCCGCCTGCCAGCACTTCCCGACGCTTATTGGCGCCGGAAAGCGGGCTCCCTATAATGCGTCTTCAAGCGGGTGTAGTTCAATGGCAGAACGGCAGCTTCCCAAGCTTCATACGAGGGTTCGATTCCCTTCACCCGCTCCACGTCTCTGTAAGATGTTGATTCCATTGGGGAATTAGCATATTTACCCGCCTGACACAGCACACTCATGCAAAGTGTGCAAAATGCAAGACCTTTTTCGCCGCCCTTCTGGCATCTACATCCTACGCATCGCTATCCCTGCTCAGCTGCGACATGTGTTCAGCAAGCGGGAAATTGTCATATCAACCGGTACTCGCGAACTTGCCATCGCCAAGATCGTGGCTGGCCCTCAAGCCGCACAATGGCGCCAGCGCCTTTTGGAAGCACGTCGCCTGATGTCACTGACCACTACCGATGCAATGAGTTACCAAGAAATCCTGAAAACCAATGACGGTCACCCGGCCCTCTTGGGCGGCGGCCACCTGAATCTTCAGCACGCAAGCATCGCCTGCGGTTTGAGCGCCACTGACTTGCTGAGAGCAGCCGGGAATGGCGACCTCTCACTTTATATACGGGGTGCTGGTGTTCGGGGTTACCCGCTGCAGTACGCGTGGGCCGTATTGCGCAAGTGAAGAAGAAAGCCGACAGCCTCGCCCTGCGCGTGCGGCTGTCCACCGGCCTCTCGCAAACCCGGTTCGCCGATACGTACATGATCGACGTAAGCGCACTGCGGGCGTGGGAGGCGGGCGAGCGTGAGTCCGACGCAGGTGATCGACGCGGCGCTGAGCCCGTTGCCGGCGACGGTGCGGTGACATGGCGTGGACTGGAAGCGCGTTGTGCTTAGGCAACGTGTGATCTGGAAGGGCCCTTCAACCCCTTAGGCCCTGCGACCACAGCGGATAGAAAGAGATCGATCGAGAGTTCGATCATCCGTTGCTTCTCAATGCCGCTATCCGTTCGCGGCGTGCGGCCTGCCAGTATGAGCGCAGCAACACCGTGCTCCATCGACCAGGCCGCGTGCGAGAGATAGTGCAGTTGGCTCTTCGACCAACCACTCTCGATCGCCAGTTCGAAGATCGAATCTGAAAAGTAGGAGTAGGACACGTTGCTCACTGCCTCGACATCACCTCGGACAAACTCCTGCAGTAATCGCGGCCCCGTCATCAGATCGAACAAGCCGGCGTGCAACTCCGCGTAGCGCACGTAGCTCAGCATCATTTCGCGGGCTTTGGCCAGTGCGTCAAGATTCATTGCCGAGATCTTCACGCGTTGCTCGGCCAACTCCTTGAATCCGCTGGACGCGATGGCAACCAGCAATTCTTCCTTTCCCTTGAAGTGGCGCGATGGCGCTGCTTCAGACACTCCGAGTCGTCGTGCCAGCGCGCGCAGGCTCAATTCGCTCGCACCGTTTTCCTCGAACATCTTGCGCCCTTCCTCGACGAGCGCGTTGCGCAGGCCGCCGCGCTCGTAGGCGGGCTCGCTGAGTTGCGGGGGCAGCGCACGAGGCTTTTTGGAGCCAACGCGGGGAGTCGCTCGTGGGGGTGTTCTGGGCAGCTTGATGGACATGGTCGATACGGTTTTTCAACGTGATCGATCTTACCAGCGGCATCTCTCTGCGCCTGCTTCAAACATTGGGGTTAACACTGATAACATTTTCAGTTAACAGCGTTATCATTATCTTCACACAAGGAGAAATCATGAGTCCAGTTGCATATGAGAAGGATGGAGCCGTCGGCGTCGTCACCCTGGCAAAGCCACCCCACAACCTGATTGACAACGCGATGCTGCAGGCGCTTGCGGCTGCGTACGAGCAAGCCGTCGGCGAAGGTTGTCGCGCCATCCTGCTGCGCAGTTCCATGCGTCACTTCTGCGCGGGTGCCGACCTCAACCTGCTTCCTGTTGAACGCTGGAGCCAGAGTGAGCTGGCTCGCCTTTGGGCCTTGTTGGAAGACGTGCCTGTGCCTACCGTCGCAGCGGTCCATGGCGCCGCGCTTGGCGGTGGCTTCGAACTGGCGTTGATGTGCGACATGATCGTCGCAGCGGACACCGCGACCTTCGGAATGGCGGAAGCCTCACTCGGCCTGTTGCCGCTGCTCGGCGGCGTTCAACGTGTGGTGCAACGTGCCGGCGTGGCCCGCGCCAAAGAGATGGCGATGTTCGGGCGCCGCCACGATGCGCGTGCGCTGGAGCGTTGGGGCGTGATTAATCTCGTCGCAGCGGAGGCCGAGTTGGCCGCCGCGTCGCTCTCGTGGGCGCGACAACTGGCGGCGGGTGCCACGGTGGCGTTCCGCAGCATCAAGACGGTGGCGAATCTGGCGGCGCGCGGCGGCATCGCAGCAGCCGATGCTCGACAGGAGGAAGCCAATACGTCGATGTGGAACAGCCGCGACCAAAAGCGGGGCCTGGATGCCTTCGCCGCGACAGGGCCGGGCTCCGCAGTCTTCGAGGGGAACTAAGATGAGCGCCGCCCCACTCGAAGGCTTGCGCGTGGTCGACTTCACGCGCGTGCTGTCCGGACCGAGTTGTACCAAGACACTGCGCGACCTGGGCGCCGAAGTGACCAAGATCGAGCCACCCGCCGGTGATCTGGGCCGCGCAGGCGTACCGCATGTCGGCGCGATGTCGATGTACTACGCGCAGCAGAATGCCGGCAAACGCAACATCAGCCTGGACCTCAACTGGCCTGAGGCGCGCGAGATTGTCGGGCGGATGTGCCGTGATGCCGACGTCATCGTCGAGAACTTTCGCCCGGGGACGCTTGCACGCTTCGGATTTTCCTACGACGACGTGGTGAAAATCAATCCAAAAATCGTCTACGTATCGATCAGCGGCTATGGACAGACGGGACCTTGGCGCAATCGACCGGCGTTCGCACCGACGGTCCACGCTGAGACCGGCCTCACAGACATTCTGCAGAAGCATTACGAAGGTGCGATGGTCGAACCGCGCAATGACGCCTGCAGCCATGCAGACGTGTACACCGGACTGCAAGGCGTCATCGCCGTGCTGGCCGCTCTTCAGCATCGCGAGCGCACTGGCGAAGGCCAGTACGTGGATGTGTGCATGGCCGCCACGATGCTCTCGGTCAATGAGCGCGCCGGCGCCCTGCTGACAGGTCTGGATGTCAAGGACGAACCCTACGCATTGAGCGCAAATGAGTCGCCTCTGTTCGAGCTGCCAGACGGGCGAAAGCTAACCATCGCTTCGAGCCCGGTGGCTTCACCGATGTTTCTCAAGTACTGCTCGATGATGCGCCGGACCGACCTCTTTACAGACCCGCGTTTCGCTTCAGCGACGCTGCGCAAGGCAAACCTTGAGAGCCTGATGGCCGAGGTCAAGGCGTGGATCCTGACTTTCACCGATCTGGATCTGCTGCAGGCGCAAGTGAGTGAGGCGGGCCTTGCGATCGGCATCGTGCGCAGCACGCAGGATCTGGCTGAATCGGAGTGGGCCAAGGACTGGGGGGCGATCGTCAATATCGACGATCGCGACGGCGGCACGGTGCGCATGCCTGGCCCGCCTTGGCGCTTCGGACGTTCCGAGTTACCGGCACCGGGCGCGCCCTACTTTCAAGGAGAGAGCAACAGTGCGGTCCTGGGCGAACTTGGGCTCACAGAGGAACGCATCGAGGCGCTTCGCACGCAAGGGGTACTGCGCAGCCGCCGCAGTCTCAGCGGCGCGTTCGACTGAGAGCGAGTCAAGCCATGCGCGAAATAGACCTTACCCACGACGCCTCGGCCACAAGCTGGATACTGAGCGCGAACTCGGACGACACCGACTTCCCGATTCAGAATCTGCCCTTCGGCGTCTTCCGGCGATCGGGCAGCGATGAGCCGCTGCGCGGGGGCGTCGCCATCGGAGACCAGGTACTGGATTTGGCAACGCTGAGCCGAACTGAGGGCTTGGACGGGCTCGATGGCATCGCACTGCAGGCGGCAAAGGCATGTGCGGCCCCGGCACTCAACGACTTCCTGGCGATGGGACCGGCCGCGTGGCGCGCGTTGCGCCACGCGCTCTTCCGATTGCTCCGGCGAGATGGCAGAAGCGACATCGATACGATCCGTCAAAGCCTCTGCCCGATGGCCGCCGCCGAGCTCGCGCTACCGGCACGCATCGGCGATTACACAGACTTCTATACCTCAATCCACCACGCTCGAGCCATCAGCGCCCTGCTCACGCCGAACGGAGAACTGCCGAGAAACTTCCAGTGGGTGCCCACCGCATACCACGGCCGTGTTTCCTCGATCGGCGTCGCAGGCCAGACCTTCCGGCGTCCGCATGGACAAGCCCTTCGGGAAGGTGGCGTCACTCCGGAATATGGGCCGTGCCAGCGGCTCGACTACGAACTCGAGCTCGGCCTCTACATCGGTGTCGGCAATGCCCCCGGCGAACGCATCGCGCTGTCTTCCGCGGAAGACCATGCCTTTGGCATCTGCCTGCTCAACGACTGGTCGGCACGCGACATCCAGGCGTGGGAGATGACGCCGCTCGGGCCCTTCCATGCCAAGAACTTCGCCACGACGGTGTCTCCCTGGATCGTCACCCTGGATGCGCTTGCCCCCTATCGAAAACCCTGGACGCGACCCGCCTCGGATCCCCAGCCCCTACCCTATCTGGAAGATGACGGAAATCGGGCGGCTGGCGCGCTGGACATTCGCCTGGAAGTCCTGATTGAGACCGATAGCATGCGCTCCGGCGAACTGCCGCCCCAGACCCTATCGCACACGACGTTCGCTCACCACTACTGGTCGATGGGTCAGATGATTGCGCATCACACGGCGGGTGGCTGCAACCTGCAGGCGGGCGACCTGCTGGGTAGCGGCACGATCTCAGGCCCGAGCCGTGCGGAGGCCGGCGCGCTGATGGAACTGGCGCTGGCCGGACAGCGGCCCGTCCAACTGAGCAACGGCGAAAGCCGCAGCTTTCTCGAGGATGGCGACTCGGTCATCTTCCGCGGCTGGTGCGAGCGCAAAGGCTTCCGGCGCATCGGCTTCGGCATCAATCATGGCCGGGTGCTACCGGCCCAGTCGTAGCGTCGTCGCGCGCTCCGCCTTGTTGAGAACCACCACAAAGGAGACAACCATGAAGTTCGTTTGTAAACTCGGCCGGCCCTGCTTGGCCGCCTGCATCGTCGCTGCCGCAACGCTGCCATCCATCACCATCGTTCACGCGCAGATTCCATCATCTCGACCACTCGTGATGCGCGTTGCCTACCCGGCCGGCGGCCCCGCTGATGTGGCAGCGCGCAAGATTCAGGTACCTCTGCAAACTGCACTCGGAAAGCCGGTCATCGTCGAGAACCTGCCTGGTGCCGGCGGTTCGATCGCAGCAAACAACGTGCTGATCGCAGCGCCCGACGGGCAAACGCTGCTCGTGACGACGGGCAACGACATGATCCTGTCACCGCTTGCCTTGTCGCAGGTGAAGTACAAGCCCGAACAGTACCGCCTGCTCGCTACCATTCTGCCGACCGACTTCACGCTGGTCACGAGCGCCGACCATGCGTTTTCCAGCGTTGACGCCCTCATCGAGCGGGCTCGCAGGAGCGATCAGAAGGAACTGACAATCGGGAGTTGGGGGTACGGCTCAGCACCCTACCTGGTAGGGGCGGATTTCAGTGCATCGACGAACGCACGCGTCATGGATGTTCCGTACAAGGGCGCGGCACCCGTGATCTCGGCCCTGCTGAGTCGCGAGATCGACATGGCGTTCGTGCCGCTGGCGCCCAACGTACTGGAACTCATCCGCACCGGCAAGATCAATGCGATCGGTGTCGCGAACACCAAGCGCAATCCTTATCTGCCAAAGTTGCCGACGCTGAGCGAGGGCAAATACCTGAAAAACTTCGTCTACAGCGCCTGGGCCGCGGTCTTCGTGCCCGCGTCCGTTCCAGAGCCAGTCGCCGCAGCACTGCACAAGAGCCTGGCGGAAATAACGGGAAGCAGTGATTTCCAGAACTTTCTCAAGGACTCGGCTGCACTGCCCGTAGAGCCGATGACTCCGATGCAGTCCGCCGCGTTCTACCAGGCCGAAATCGATAAATTCCGGCGCATCGCGAAGGCCATAAAGCTCGAGCCGCAATGACATGTGCGCAACCGGACAGGAAGCGGATGAACCCAATCCCAGCCAGCGGTTGCCCGCATGAATGACTTCTCAGCTGAAATGATCGAGGTGACCCCCATGGACGATTCTGTGCTTGTCGGTGGCTGCCACGGACTGTTCTTCATTCCTGCGGCGCAGGTGACGGATTACTACCGGGCACAGGGTTTGGTTGTTGCAGTGGGCCTCGTGCTCCTGCTTTTGGCGCTTGCATTTCTATCATAGCGTTTGAAGCGTTCCGACCCAATGAGCACGCGGGCTCGCGCACCCGAGCAGCGCACTGCACATTCTGCGCATCATGCAGGAATGCGTGGCCAACGTGCTGCGCCACACGCGGGCCACCACCCCATTTGCTTCAGCACCGCGACGGATGGTAAAGACGTATGCGTGGTGATCGAAGACAACGGAGCGGGCTTCGCCGTGGAGGAGGCCCTGAATCGAAGTGGCTGGGGGCGCTGTGGCTTGCTCGCTTGCTGTGGCCGGCGCGGGCAACAAGCACTTCAATTCAGCTTCAAATTCACATTCTTCGTATACGTGAACTCCAGCAACTCGGCAAAGCACTCCTCGCGGCCGATACCGGACTGCTTCACACCGCCAAACGGTGCCCCCATGAAATGCTGGCTGGCGTTGTTGATCCACACATAGCCCGTGTGGATCCGCCTGGCGGCACGGTGCGCGGTGTTGATGTTTTGCGTCCAGATCGAACCCGTGAGGCCGAAGTCCACGCCGTTGACCTGTTCAAACAGCGTGTCTTCATCGCTCCACTTGAAGACCGACATGATGGGGCCGAACACTTCTTCCTGCGCCAGCCGCATGTGCGGTTGCATGTCAGCGAACACGGTGGCTTCGTAGAAGAAACCGTCCTTGAGCGCCGGATCACTGGGCTGCTTGCCGCCGCACACCAGGCGGCCGCCGTCTTCCAGGCCCTTGGCCACATAGTCTTGCACTTTTTCAAGCTGCGCGCGGCTGACCAGCGAGCCCATGGTGGTCTTGGGGTCGGTCGGGATGCCGGGCTTGTGGCGCTCGGGCAGCAGCTTGACGACTTTCTCCAGCACCTGGTCGTGGATGGATTCGTGCAAAAAAACGCGACTGGTGGAGCCGCAGCTCTGGCCCGACCAGGTGAAGTTCATGCCGCCAATGATGCCGTTGACGAGTTTGTCGATGTCGGCATCGGGGTAGGCGATCAGCGCGTTCTTGCCGCCCAGTTCCAGCAGTACGGGCTTCAGGTTGTCGGAAGCCGTCTTCATGACGGCCTTGCCAGTGGGCACGCCGCCAATGAGGGTAATCTTGCGCACCAGCGGATGCCGGCCCATGGCGTCGCCACATTCACGACCACCGCAGAGGAAATTGGCCACGCCGGGTGGAAAGATGTCGCCGACCAGCTCGGCGAGCCGCAGGATGGACAGCGGCGCCTGGTCAGGTGATTTCACCACCACTGTGTTGCCGGCCGCCAAGGGTGCAGCAAGCCGGGCTGCGGCAAACATGAAGGGATGGTTATAGGCCACGATGCGGGCAATCACGCCCAGCGGCTCCTGTACGGTGTAGTTCAGGTTGCCATCGCCCATGGGGATGGTCTCGCCCTTGATCTCGGTGGCCAGGCCCGCGAAATAGTCGAGGCAGTCGGCAGCAAAACCGGCATCCATGGCCAGGGCAGACACCGGGTTGCCGTTGTTGAGTGCATCGAGCTGGGCCAGCGGCAAGGCATGCTCGCGCAACACGGCGGCAGCCTTGCGCAGGTAGCGCCCCCGTTCCACGGGCGGCGTCGCGGCCCAGGCCGGGAAAGCGGCGTGGGCCGCCTGAACCGCGGCATCCACATCGGCGGCATCGGCGACAGGGGCTGTCGTGATGGCCTCGTTGTAGGCCGGATTGATGGTTTCGGCATAGCGGCCTGCCTTGGGTGCATGCCAGGCGCCGCCGTAGTAGAGGCCGCGTTGGGTCGGCAAAATGCCGGCGGGGATTTCGTGTGCGCGCATGTTTGTGGGTCCTTTGATGCTTGGCTGTTCAATTCTTCGTGTTACTCCCTCTCCCTCCGGGAGAGGGTTGAGGGTGAGAGCCCTCTTGCTCCCTCTCCCTCTGGGAGAGGGAGCAAGAGGGCTCCCCGCATTCGGACGCTGTAACGGCTCCAAGGCCGCCGGCCCTCACCCTAACCCTCTCCCAGGGGGAGAGGGGAAAAGAGGAAGGGAGAGTGGCGTGTTGGCGTGTTGGCGTTTTTGCATGCTCTCGGATAGTCAATTTTTCTTCGGGCTTACTCTCTCTCCCCCCATGGAAAAGTTTGCTGAGGGCTTGCCCTCTTGCTCCCTCTCCCCCTGGGAGAGTGCGGGGGTGAGGGCTCCCCGCATTGGGAACGCTGTGCCGACTCGAAAGCCGCACGGCCCTCACCCGGCCCTCTCCCAGAGGGAGAGGGAAAGAAGCGGGGACGCGCTCAGTCTTTCGAGCGCGTCAGGCCCGCCGTCATGGCCGCGCTGTAACCGGTCTGCACCACTACATCGACCACCACGGTTTCGCCCCGTTTCACGGCGGCGATCGCGTCGACCAGAATCCTCTCGAGTTCCCCTGCATCCTCGACCGGGCCAATGCCGGTCAGGCCCTGGCCGCGCGCCATCATGGCGAGGTCGGGCGCCGGGTCGCTGATGCGCTGGCCTATCCAGCGGTTCTCGATCGGCCGCTTGCGCTGGCGCGCCACGCGCTCCTGGTGCACCTCGTCGTTGAAGAAGGAGCGGTTGTTGCACACCACCACCAGCATGGGGATGCGGGCGTTGGCCGCCGTCCAGAGCGCGTTGACGCCCATCATGTAGTCGCCGTCGCCGATCACCGCGACAGGCAGGCGGTCGCTGCCCTTGAGGCCCAGTGCGGAGCCAATCGACATGCCGGGGCCGGAGCCTATGCCGCCGCCGCCGTCGTAACCGAGGAAATCCAGCGGGTGTTTGAAGTCCCACATCTCGCCGCTCCAGCTCAGCGGCAGGCGCATCAGGCAGACCTTCTGGTCGCCGACCGCGCGCTTGAGGGTGGCGGCCAGCGTGGACACCATCATGTTGCTGGCGCCTGAAGCGCCCGGCACGGGCTGCACCGGCGCGAACACGGGCAGCGGCCGCTTGGGCGGCGCCGGCGTCTTGCGCGCCTTGACGTGCTGGTTCAGCAGGGTCACGGCCGGTTCGGGCTCGCACAGCATGAAGACGTCCACCGGCGGCAGTCCCTGGTGGTCCATGCTCCAGCCGTTGTGGCTGTAGTGGTCGACCGAGACCTGGATGATCTGGCTGCCCACGGGCTTGTCGCCCCAGGCCTGCTTGAGCGTGCCCGAGAGGTCCAGCCAATCCAGGCTCAGCACCACGTCGGCTTCGCGCAAAACCTGCTGCGCATTGGGCGTGAGGAAGGCGCCGCTGGGCGCGGCGTGCAGCGGGTGGTCGGTCGGGAAGGCCGCGCCCACGCGCAGGTCAGTCAGCACTTCGGCATTCAGGGTTTCGGCCAGCTGGATGCGTTCGGCCCACGCGGTTTCGCTGCGGGTGACGCGGCCCATCAAAATGACCGGTCGGCTGGCTTTGGACAGCAGCGCGGCCGCCTGCGCGACGATGTCATCCGAAGGCCGGGCCTGCGGCGGTGCGAGGTAGCGCGCCGGGTCGGGAATCGCTGGCCGCTCGCTGAGCTTGGACTCCTGCAGGGCCGCATCAAAACAGACATACACCGGGCCCTGGGGCGCGGTGGTGGCGATCTGCCGCGCGCGCAGCAGCGCCTCTTGCGCCGAGGGAATCGATGCCGGCTGGCAGTCCCACTTGATGAAGTGGCGCACCAGCGCGGCCTGGTCTTGCGCGGTATGTATCCAGTCGATCCAGGGGCGGCGCTTGTTGGCATCGACCGGGCCGGTGGCGCCCAGCACGATGACGGGCACGCGGTCCACCCAGGCGTCGAAGATGGCCATGGAGCCGTGCATCAGGCCGACGTTGCTGTGCAGGATGGCGATCAGCGGCTTGCCGGTGACCTTGGTGTAGCCGTGCGCGATGGCCACGGCGTGCTCTTCATGCAGCACCACCATCATCTGCGGCTTTTCATTGCCGAGGTGGTTGACGATGCTGTCGTGCAGGCCGCGAAAGCTCGCGCCCGGGTTGAGCAGCACATAAGGGATGTCCATCGCGCGCAGCATGTCGGCGATGGCATCGCTGGCCCAGACGGTCTCTTCCGGTTCGGAAGGCTGGGGAATGTCGCGGCGCACGGCGGAGCCGGAAGGAACAGTCATGAAATCTCCTGATTAAAAATAGGCGGGGCTTGTTCGGGTTTGACTTACTCGGGTTTGACTTACTCGGGCTTGATGTTGGCGGCCTTGATCACTGCCGCCCAGCGCTTCTGGTCGCTGGCGATGAGCCGGGTGAATTCGGCCGGCGTGCTGGTTTCGGCGTAAATGCCTAGCTCGGCCAGCTTGCCCTGTACGTCGGGCAAGGCCAGCGAGCGACGCAGTTCGGCGTTGAGCTTGTTGATGATGGCCCGCGGTGTTTTGGCGGGGGCCACCATGCCGATCCAGATGTCGCTCTCGTAATTGGGAACGGTTTCAGCGATGGTCGGCACATTGGGCAAGAGATCGACGCGCCTGGTGCCGGTGGTGCCCAGCGCGCGCAGCTTGCCGCTGCGGATGTGCGGCAGCGCCGAATTCATAGGGCAGAACATCACGTCCACGATGCCGCCCAGCACGTCGACCAGCGCCGGCGCCGAGCCCTTGTACGGAATCTGCGTGATGCGGGTGCCCGTCATGTACTTGAAGACTTCGGCCGCCATGTGCTGCGGACTGCCGGAGCCGGCGGACGCGTAGGACAGTTTTTCGGGGTTGGCCTTGGCCAGCGCGATCAGCTCGGCCACCGTGGTGGCCTGCACCCTGGCGGGAGACACCACCAGCACCATGGGCACGCGGCCCATCATCGTGATGCCGGTCAGGTCGCGGTTCACGTCAAACGGCAGCTTGGGATACAGCACCGGGTTGACCGCCACGGTCTGGTTGGGCGCGACCGCGATGTTGTAGCCGTCGGCTTCCACCTTGGCCATGAAGTCGGTGGCGATATTGCCGGCCGCGCCGGGCTTGTTGTCAACGATGACGGGCTGGCCGAAAGCCTCGGACATCTTCTGGCCCAGGATGCGAGCCAGCACGTCGTTGGAACCGCCGGGCGGCAGCGGCACGACGATGTGTATGGGCTTGGTCGGGTAGTCCTGGGCCCAGCCCGGCGGGCTGGCAAAGGCAGCGGAAAGGCAGAGGGCGAGCATCCCGGTGCGGCGGTTGATTCTCATGTTTTGTCTCCAGTATTTATTGCGCGAATTAACGAACGCAAGTCATCCTAGTTAAGACTCGAGATTGATTCAATCTTGAACATTGAATCAATGTCAAATGCCCCCACGGTCGCCTGACCGATCCGGTTTTCACCAGCAGGGGCCGCGGGACTGGCYTTGCCAGACCGCAGGCGGGCGGCCCCCTCGGGGGGCAGGGARCTACACGAAGTGAGCGACCGTGGGGGCCACAAACTTCGCACGCGGCCGCAGCAGCGTGCCGCTGGCGCGCTGCTCCTGCACATGCGCGACCCAGCCCGCGAGCCGGCCCAGCACAAACAGCGCGGCCGTGGCCTGGCGCGGCAGGCCCATGGCGCGGGCCATCACGACCAGTGCCAGTTCCTGCCTGGGCAGCAGGCCCGCGCTGCTGCGCATCTCGTCGATGAAACGCGAGATCGCGCGCAGTTCGCGGCTGGGGTTCTGGCGGGCGAACACCATCTCGAGCAGCTGCGCGGCGCGCGGGTCGCCCTTGGGGTAGAGCGGGTGGTCAAAGCCGGGAACGCTCTGGCCCTGCGCATGCAGCTTGTGGGCGCGCTTGACGAGCACGGCCTTGGTCTGGGCCTGGCCCAGGAAGTCTTCCACCCGTTCGTACATGCGGCCCACGTCCACGCCGGAGGTTGCGCACAGCGCCGACGCCAGGCAGCTGTGCAGCGTGCCGCCGGCGGAGGCCACCACGCGGGCGCTCAGCGTGCCGGGGGGCAGTTCATGGTCAGCCATCAGGATCAGCATGGCGCGCAGGGCTTCGCTATTCTCGGCGGTGGGCTGCACGGCCAGCGCATGCAGCAGACCGGTGACCACGGACTCGCCTCTTTGCATGGGCCGGTACCTTTGCGCCGCACCGACAAAGCCGCAGCAGGCCACCACCGTCTGCATGATTTCGCGGGCGGCCGGCAGGGTTTTGCCCTGCGACAGTCGCTCGGCCACCGGGCCGCGCCGCATGCCCAGCAGCAGGACCACCAGCGCGAACGATTCCAGCACGTTGCCCTGCGCCTGCAGCGAGGTCAGCGTCTGCGTGAGTTTGACGAGTTCGGCCGAGGGCTTGCGCACCGGCCAGGCCGGGGCCTGCGCCTGTGCCTGGGTGTCGAACTCGCCGGTCCACAGCAACTCGGCGACCGCTTCGAAAGAGGTGCCCGAACGGACCAGGTCGGCGGCCAGGTGGCCGCGGTAGCGCGGCCCCTGCTCGGTGATCTCGGTGATGGAGGTCGGGAAAATCGGCTCGCCCCAGTTCATGGCCGAGGCCGCCACCGCGCCATGGCCGGAGCGCGCCAGCGAGCGCATGCCCACGCGTGTGAGGTCGTCACGCAGGTAGAGTTTGTCCTTCTGGCCTTGCTGGGCCACGCTGCGTATCCAGCCCCGGCTCACATAGGCGTACAGCGTCTGCTGCCTGACGTTGAGAATTTTCATGGCTTCGGCCGCCGAGGCGTAATCGCGGCGCAGCGCTTTGTCCGGGTGGTCCATGGGTGTGCCTTAAGGTCTCCTGGCGAAATGATGGCAGCTTGCCGCGGCCCAGCAGCTCATCGCATCACGATGATGACTATACCCAGCAAGGTCAAGGCACTGCCCAGCACGGTGGTGGCCGTGATGTCCTCTTGGTCTTTGAACAGCAGGTGACTGAGCGGAAAGACCAGAAGCGGGGTGCACAGCGTCACCAGGGTGGCAATCGCCAGCGGGATGTAGCGCATGGAGCTGATCACGCAGATCTGCGCAGAAATCGTACACACGCCAATCAGTGCATACAGCCATGCGCCGCTGCGGCTGGCTGAGCGCAAGCGGATGGCGAGCTCACGTTTGCCGGCGCTGAAGGCCAGATGCAGCCCCAGCCCGCACACCGCACCCGCCAGCGCGCCCAGGATGGGTTCGTTCCAGTCGCGCACGGCGGCGCCGCGCAGCACATTGCCAATCGCATACGCCAATGAACTGCCCAGGCCAAGCAACAGGGCCGACTCCAGCAGACGCTCATGCACGGTCGCCCTGGCCGTGATGGGGGCCGCGTCCGAGCCGGACGCCATATCAGGGACGGATTGGCGGCGAACGAAGAATCCCGGCTTGTAACTTGCCAGAATCAAGCCGCCAATGGTCATGACCATGCCTCCGGCGACCAGCAGCGTCAGATGTTCGCCGAGCAACAGCCATGCCATCAGCGCCGCAAATAGCGGGCTGCTCACCTGGAACAGACTGGCTCTGGCCGGGCCGAAGCGGACCACCGACTCGTAAAAAAACCATTGCCCCAGGTAGGTGGAAAATGCGCCGGCCAGCACAAACAACCAGAAGGCCTGCGCATTCCATTGCACGCCGCCGCCCCGCACGGCGAGTTGAACCGCGAAAACCAGCGCGGAAAAAACAACATTCACGACCGTCGCAATCAAAAACCCCAGGTCAAGCGGGATGCGGCTGGAGGCGACCTTGGTGACCAGGGTTGATGTGGCGAAGAGTAACAAGGCCCCCGCCGCCAGCAGGTAGCCGATGAGCCCATCAGACATCGGCCGCCAACCCCGGGCACGTGGGCGCCATCACGCGTCAGATCTTGAATGCTTCAAGCGATTCGGGGGCAAACAGTTCACGCGGCTCAAGCAGTCGCCTGGAGAGGCCTTGCTCAAACGAGTAGCGCAGGAAGGTTCGCAGGGTTGCCTCATTCTTCTCAAACCCATAGGGCCAGAAGTCTTCGCCCATCTCCCGCCTGACCTGCTCCACATGCGAGGTCAGCCAGGGGAGCATGGCCTTGAGCGCAGCGGTTTCGTACAGGTCTTCGTACGTGCGACGCTGGGACTCCTCCAGCGCTTTCATCATGGAGCGTGCGACCCAGCGGTTGGCCTCGTACACGTCGCGACGAATCGCCACCGTGTGCATGATGGGAAATATTCCGGTTTCCCTGAAGTAGTTGCGCTCCACCTGCTCGTAGTCTTCAAACAGGCGCAGGACCCGGCCACCGCCCTTGAGAAAGCTCGACGGCATGCGCGCGGTGTAGAGCGCATCAATCTCGCCGTCGAGCAGCATCTGCGCCAGCGTCTGTTCAGGGCCAATGCGTTCCACCCTGATATTCGGCGGCAAATCAAGCTTGATCTTTTCCGGCCGCCCCGGCTCTTCTTCGCCGCCGGTGAAGTAGGTGACGCTGTCCACCGGCACGCCGTAGTGGTCGGACAAAATGCCGCGAATCCAGACCGGTGCGGTCATCTGGTATTCGGGATTGCCGACGCGCTTGCCAATCAGGTCCCGGGCTTCACGGATACCCGATTTGGCGTTCACATAAATGCAGGAGTGCCGAAAAAAACGCGAGGGAAAGACCGGAATCGCCACAAATGGCCGCGCCTCGCTGAACAGCGACACGGTGTAGGAAGACAGCGACATCTCGGCCACCTCGAACTCCTTGTGCCTGAGCATGCGAAAGAAGGTTTCCTCGACCGGCATGTTGAGGTAATTCAAGTCGATGCCGTCAGGCTGCACGCTCCCGTCCATCAAGGCACGGGTACGGTCATAGTTCCAGCAGCCGAAGCTCAGTTTAAGTTTTGACATGTAGATGGTTACTCCGATTTGATGCCTGCAGCGGCGATGGCTTTGGCCAGGCGCTCGTTTTCGCCCAGGATGGCCTTGTTGTAGTCGGCAGGTCCGCTGCCGATCGGGTCGATGCCGGCATTGTTGAGTATCTGTATCACCTCGGGCATTTTGGCAATCTGCGCCATTTCCGCGCTGATGCGCTCAATGGCGCTGGCCGGCGTGCCGGTGGCGGCCAGCACACCCACGATGGGCGCAAAGTCAAACCCTGGAATGACCTCGGCAATGGCAGGCACACCGGCTGCCTGGCTGGAGCGATGCGCCGCATTGGTGGCCAGCAGTTTGACCTGCCCCGCTTTCACAAAACCCGACAGCGAAGGCAATGCCGAAAACAGCGCTTCCACCTGGCCGCCGATCAGCGCGGGGACTGACTGCCCGGAGCCCTTGAAGGGAACGTGCGTCAGGTCCAGGCCAAGCGAGCCTTTCATTGCTTCCATCGTCAGGTGGTGCGTGCTGCCAATGCCGGAGGAGCCGTAGTTCAGCGTACCCGGTTTGGCTTTGGCGAGAGCAATGAACTCCTGCAGGGTGTTGGCGGGCACCTTGGGATGCACCGCCAGGTACAGCGGAGCCCGCGCCGCCAGGGACACCGGCATGAAGTCCCTTTTATAGTCGTAGCCCAGATTCTTGTAGATCGTTGGATTGATGGAGAACATCGAACCGTCGGTAACCAGGAAGGTGTAACCGTCTTTGGGCGATGTGGCCAGCACCTGCGCGGCCACCACGCCATTGGCGCCGGGTTTGTTGTCAATCACCACCGGCTGGCCCAGCCTGTCACCCAGGCGCTGCGCAAAAATGCGCGCGACGGTGTCAGGCAAGCCGCCCGCCGAATAGGGCACTACAAACTTGATGGGTTTGTTGGGGTATGCGCCCTGGGCGCGTGCACCGATGGGCAACAGCAATGTGCAAGCCGTCAGCAGCGCGGTGGCGAGTAAAAAAATACGCCGTGGTTTCATGGAATGTCTCCGTTTGGTTTCATGGCAAGGGGCAGGGGTAAGGTCAGGGGCAAGGTCAGGATAGATACGTGATAGATACGTCAGCCCTACTGGGCGGACGTGGAATAAGAAGGCTCGAGCGCGGGCGCACTGGAGTCCCAAACGTGAGACGCGGGGAAAGCGCGCCAATCGGTGGTCTTGGGTACGATGGCCTGAAACGCGCAGATGCTGGCTGGTATGCGGGCCTCACCCGTGCCGATGGCGGTCCCGCCGGCCTGGAATGCACGCACCGCCTCCAGCATCTGTTTGCGAAACTCCACCACAGCCAGGTCGCTGGCGCCCAGCCGCTCATGGGTGCGGTCGGCAATGGGCCCCATGGTCACCCACATCGCAATGTCCTGGTTGGGAAAACCGGTGATGCCCGTGAAGTTTCCCGCCTTCATCGCGGCGCGGTCCTGCCAGAAGTGGTTGCCGCGGTTGCGCAGCGGCATGTATTTTTCATCGAGATCAACCCCCACCTGCTGGCCCAGGAACTTCCGCCAGGTGGCGGTTTCCGGGGTTTGAGAGGGATGACCCCAGGCGATGAAGTAAAACGCCGTATGGGTGTCGTCCATGGGCACGTTGATATTGGCTACGTTGTACAGGTTGTTGGGCGGAATCAGCGCGGTAGCCGGGGCCACGAAGACGGTTGAGCGAATGTAATCGTTCGCGGCCGCATTGCTGATGGGCCGGCGTATGGCCGCATACCGGAAACCATAGGCGCCGCGCTCCACCTGCATGCGGGGCGCCTTGTCGGTGGACGGCCGCAGCCAGTTGGTGTCGGTCGCCTTGGCGGTGTCAACGCGGGCGGGCACCATGTCCGACGAATGCAGGCTGGAGCTGTGCGCCGAATCAATGGCACCTTCCAGGATCTGCGCCCAGTTGCAGGGAATGATGGCTTTCGCGACCGTCACCTGCGTGTCTGCAGTAGGAGCCCAGGCGGGCGGCTGAAACTCGGGGAGCGTGTCGGGCGGCCCCATGTAGGCCCAGACAAAACCGCCCCACTCCCTGGTGGGATAGGCCAGGTGCTTTACCTTTTGCGCCATGCCGCTGGCCGCAGGCTCCGACACCATTTCAAGCACATTCCCCTCGACGTCCATCTTCCAGCCGTGGTACAGGCAGCGCAGGCCGCAGTCCTCGTTGCGGCCGAACACCAGCGACACGCGCCGATGCGGGCAGTATTCGTCCATCACGCCCACGCGGCCATTGGTATCGCGAAACACCACCAGGTCCTCACCAAACATCCGGGCCTTGATGGGTGTGCCGTCGGGCTCACTGACTTCTTCAATCAGGCAGACCGGCGTCCAGTGGCGGCGCATCAACTGGCCCATGGGCGCGCTGCCTTCAACGCGGCACAACAACTCATTTTCTTCAAAGGTCAACATCTCAAAATTCCTCAAATCGATTGACTGGCGTCAACTAAAAACCAAAACAAAAAACCGCTTGCAAATCCCGGCCAGGAAGATTATTCTTAGATGACTAAGATTATTCGCGATTTCCAGATTTGTCAAGACTGTTTACGAAAGGCCACGATGAGCGTTAACCCTGACGTCGGCGCGAGCGCGGGCGGCACACCGGCCGAGCCGGATTTTTTCAACCTCAAGGTCGTGCGCAAGGAAGCTGTTGCGCAAGGCATTTACCTGTTCGAATTGCGCCATCCGGAGGGTCTGGATTTGCCGGCTTTCACCGCGGGATCGCATCTCACGGTTCAAGTGCCCAATGGCGCCCGGCGAAACTACTCCCTGTGCAGCGACCCGGCCGACACCCGTTGCTACCAAATTGCCGTCAAGCGCGACGCCGCGGGCCGCGGCGGCTCTGTCAGCATGGCCGACGATGTGCAGGTGGGCCAGTTGCTGGCGGTCAGCGCGCCGCGCAATAACTTTGAATTGCACCCACGGGCCTCCAGCTTTCTGTTCATTGCCGGGGGCATCGGCATCACGCCGGTTGTGTCCATGATGCGGCATCTCAAAAGGCAGGGGCGCCATCCGTTCAAGCTGATCTACTGCACCCGGGACGCCGACAGCACGGCATTTCTGCAGGAGTTGACCGGGCCGGAATTCGCGGAGCACGTGCAGTTGCACCATACCCACGGCGATGCCGGCAAAGCCCTGGACTTGTGGCCGGTGTTCGAAACTCCGGGCAGCGCGCATGTGTATTGCTGCGGCCCGCGCGGCCTGATGGACGCGGTGGCCGACATGTCGGGCCACTGGCCATCCGGCGCTATCCACTTTGAGAGTTTTGGCGTTGATGCCAGCGTCTACGCGGCCGACACGGCGTTCACCGTGCGCCTGCACAAGACCGGCGTCAATGTGCCGGTGGACGCGCGGCAAAGCATTCTGCAGGCGCTGCGGGCCTGCGGCCATCATGTGACCAGTTCGTGTGAAAGCGGCACCTGCGGGTCTTGCCGCACCACGCTGCTGGCGGGCGAAGCCGAACACCGGGACATGGTCTTGAGCGACGACGACAAGATGCACCAGATCATGGTCTGCGTGTCGCGTGCAAAATCTGCCGAACTCGTACTGGACTTATGAAAAAGCACACCCTGCAAATCGGCATCGTCGGGCTGGGCCGGGCTTTTACGCTCATGCTGCCGACGTTTGTGCACGACAGCCGCGTCAAACTGGTGGCGGCGACTGACCCCCTGCCCGCCGCCAGGGCGCAGTTCGAAAGGGATTTTGGCACCCCAACGTACGACTCGATGGAAGCCCTGTGCGCCGACCCCGCGGTTCAGGTGATCTACATCGCCTCTCCGCACCAGTTTCATGCGGCCCACGTGTGCCTGGCGGCCTCCTTCGGCAAGCACGTGCTGGTGGAAAAACCAATGGCGCTCACGCTGGAGGAATGCACGCGCATGATTGAAGCGACCCGCAGCGCGGGCGTCCATCTCATCGTCGGTCACAGCCACAGCTTCAACGCGCCCATCCGGCGCGCCCGGGAAATCATTGACAGCGGGCTCTACGGCAACGTCCGGATGATTTCAGCGCTGAACTTCACCGACTTCCTCTACCGGCCGCGCCGCCCGGAAGAACTGGACACACGGGCCGGCGGTGGCGTGATTCACAGCCAGGCGACACACCAGATGGACATCGTCCGCTTGCTCGGTAGCGGGCTGGTCAACAGCGTGCGCGCCCACACCGGTGCCTGGGACCCTGCCCGCCCCACCGAGGGTGCTTACAGCGCCCTGCTGGGGTTTGAAGGCGGCGCCTTTGCATCCACCACCTACAGCGGCTACGGCCACTACGATTCGGACGAGCTGATGGACAACATCGGCGAGATGGGCCAGGCCAAAAACCAGGGCGACTACGGCGCTGCGCGCAAGCGGCTGCAGGGCGCTGCCACCTCCACCGAGGAAGCCGCGCTGAAAGCGGCACGCAACTACGGTGGCAGCCTCTACGTTCCGTCCATGACCTTGCCCCAGCCCCAGGCAGCGGCGCATCAGCATTTCGGGCAAGTCATCGTCAGTTGCGAAAAGGCGGACCTGCGCCCGGGTCCTTTGGGCATTGCCGTCTATACCGACCGTGAGAAAATTTTCGAACCCCTTCCCTGCCCCGCCATTCCCCGCCAGGAAGTGATTGACGAACTCCATGAAACCCTGGTCGATGGTCGCCCGGCTGTTCACAGCGGCGAATGGGCACGGGCTACCACGGCGGTCTGTCTGTCCATTCTGGAATCGGCAAGGTCGGGCAAAGAGTGCCATCCCGGGCATCAAGTCGGTCACAATATCAATTCATGAGCAATGACACCCAGAGCATCATCCGCCACTGGCGCGAAGCCGTTCCCAATGACCGCCTCGCGCACCTGATCCGCGACGCTTCGCGCGCCTTTCACAGGGCCTTGCAGGTCCGCCTGGCGCAGCATGGGGTGCCGTTTGGCCACTGGACTTTTCTGCGCATCCTCTGGGAGTCCGACGGTCTCACGCAAAAAGAACTCAGCGAGCGCGCCGGCGTGATGGAGCCCACCACCTTTTCCGCGATGAAGGCCATGGAAGCTCTGGGCTACATCATTCGCAAGCAGCTGCCTACCAACAAGAAGAATGTGTATGTCTATCTGAGCAGCGAAGGCCGCGCACTGAAGAAAAAGCTCGTACCCCTGGCGGAGGAAACCAACAACGTGAGCATTGAGGGCATTGCTGCCGACGAGATCAGGATCACCCGCAAGGTATTGCTCGCCATGATCGAGAATCTGGCCGCCGATGAACTGCTGCAAGCCCCGCCCGCCGCCAGGCGCAAGGCTGCGGCAGCCAAACCTGCAAACTCATCGGGAAAGCCGCGCAAAAGCCCGGCGCCGGTAAAAGGCAAAAAAGCCGCCGCCTGACGGTGAATCGCAGGCCGGCGACTTTTACTTTTTCAGCCTGGGGCTGATCAAGTCAGATCAGATCAGCTTGACGCCGGTTTTGGCCTGCAGCGATTCTTTCGTCACGCCTGGCGCAAGCTCCATCACCTTCAGGCCCTGCGGCGTCACGTCCATCACCGCCAGATCGGTGATGATGCGATCGACCACGCCCACACCCGTCAACGGCAGTGTGCAGTGCGGCAGGATCTTCATGTCCTCGGTGCCGTCTTTCTTCCTGGCGACGTGCTCCATCAGGACGATCACGCGCTTCACGCCGGCGACCAGGTCCATGGCGCCGCCCATGCCCTTGACCATCTTGCCCGGAATCATCCAGTTGGCCAGGTCGCCTTTTTCGCTGACCTGCATGGCGCCCAGGATGGACAGGTTGATCTTGCCGCCACGAATCATCGCGAAGCTGTCATGGCTGCCGAAGATGGACGAACCTTTGATGGTGGTGACCGTCTGCTTGCCGGCATTGATCAGGTCCGCGTCAACCTGATCTTCTGTCGGGAACGGGCCAATGCCCAACATCCCGTTTTCGGACTGCAGCCACACCTCCTTGTCGCCGGTGAAATTGGCCACCAGGGTCGGGATGCCGATGCCGAGGTTCACGTAAAAACCGTCTTCGAGTTCCTGGGCGGCGCGTGCCGCCATCTGGTCTTGGGTCCAAGGCATGGTCAAACTCCTGCTTTCTCGGTAATGGTCCGCTTTTCAATGCGCTTCTCGGGGTTCGCATTGAGCACGATGCGGTGCACGTAAATGCCCGGCAGGTGGATGTCGTCGGGCGCCAGCTCGCCGACTTCGACGACCTTCTCCACCTCGACGATGCAGACCTTGCCGGCCATCGCGGCGGCCGGGTTGAAATTACGGGCTGTGAGGTTGAAGCGCAGGTTCCCGGACTTATCGGCCACATGCGCCTTGACCAGGGCCACGTCGGGCACCAGCGAGCGCTCCATCACATAGGTCTCGCCGTCGAATTCGCGCAACTCCTTCCCCTCGGCCACCTGCGTGCCGACGCCGGTCTTGGTGAAGAAGGCCGGGATGCCGGCGCCGCCGGCGCGCAGCTTTTCGGCCAGCGTGCCCTGGGGCGTGAATTCAAGCTCCAGCTCGCCGGCCAGGTACTGCCGCTCGAATTCCTTGTTTTCGCCGACGTAGCTGGAAATCATTTTCTTGATCTGCCGCGTTTCCAGCAGCTTGCCCAGGCCGAAGCCGTCCACGCCGGCATTGTTGGAAATAACCGAGAGGTTCTTCACTCCGCTGTCGCGCAGCGCGTCAATCAGGGCTTCGGGAATGCCGCATAGGCCAAAGCCGCCAACGGCCATCAACTGGCCGTCCTTGACCACGCCCTGAAGGGCCTCGGCCGCGGAGGGAAAGAGTTTGTTCACAAATAGTCTCCTGATGTAATTCAGCGGTGGTTCAACGGGGAACAATCCGCTACGATACTACGTATTCAGATACGTAGTTTTTCGTAAAGGTTAGCCCCCATGGAAGTCGATTACCAGCTCGCTTTCGATCTGGCGCCCGTCGGGCTCGTGTTGTCCCGAAACCGCTCCATTGTGGACTGCAACCAGCATTTGTGCGAGATGTTTGGCGCCTCGCGAGAGCAACTGGTCGGCCAGTCCTTTCTGGTGCTTTACCCGAGCGTGGACGAGTACGAGCGCATTGGCGCCCGCATGATTCCCATACTCAATACCAGGGGCCTGTACGCCGACGACCGCATCATGAAGCGGGTGGATGGCCGCAACAAGGGCGAAACCTTCTGGTGCCATGTGACCGGGCGCGCCCTGAACCGCAGCGCACCGCATGAAGCCGGCATCTGGACCTTTGAAGACCTGAGTTCGCGCCGCCCGGTGACGGCGGTACTCACGGCACGTGAACGCGAGGTTGCCGCCCACCTGATGGACGGCCTGACCTCCAAGGAAATCGGCCGCGCGCTGGTCATCAGCCACCGCACCGTGGAGATTTACCGGGCCCGCCTGATGCGCAAGTACAAAGCCTCCACCACGGCCGACCTGGTGCACAAGCTTATGGCGGGCGCATAAGCGGCCGAGCCTGCAAGGCCCGCCGCACAGTGGGTTGCTTTCGTTCACGGCCAGCACGATTTTGCGGATGGGAACAGAATCGACTCCAGTATTTTCTCCCCGTCCGATTCACCCACCCTAGCCAAGAGCCCTTTATGCCACTCACCCTCTACCAGGCCTCCGTGCCAGTCTTCACCCGCGGCTTCAACAACCTGGCCGCCGTGCTGGAAAAAGCCAGAGCCCACGCCGAGGCCAACAACATCGACCTGGCCACTTACGTCAATGCCCGCCTCGCCCCCGACATGTACCCGCTGACGGGCCAGATTCAGGGTGCCAGCGACGCAGCCAAGTTTGGCATTGCACGGCTTGGCGGTGTCACGCCGCCAAGCATGGCCGACACCGAAACCACGTTTGAGGAACTACAGGCCCGTATCGCCAACACCATCGCGTTCATGGGGACGGTGAGCGAGGCGCAAATCAATGCCAGCGAAGGCGGCACCATCACCCTCAAGATACGCGGCAAGGAAATGAGTTTCCCCAGTGAGCCCTACCTGCTCAATTTTGTGATGCCCAATTTTTACTTCCACGTCACCACGGCCTATGCCATCTTGCGCAATCAGGGCGTGCCGCTGGGCAAGATGGATTTCCTCGGAAGTCTTAACTGACTTCAACTGACGCCACCAACCCGATAGCCTATAGCCGGTAGCACGCTCGCCGGACCTGCATCTGCTCACGCCTCGCCGGAGTCCACCTCACGGCGAATCGACTTGCGCCCACGGTGCTGGTCGCGCAGTTTGCCGAGTGCGTGTTCGATCAAACGCTTGAGTTTGTCGCTGGCGCCACGGAAGGCCTCGTCCTGACTGGGTGCATGGTGGTTGACGGTCAAGGGGTCGTGGTGCGCCAGACGCGCTTCCATCACGCAGCGCCTGGAATCCGCGCCGGCCCCGTCGCCGGTGTCGTCACTCATATGCACTTCCACGCGGGTAATGTCACCCTTAAAACGGCTCAGCGCTTCGTTCAACTCTGTGGTGGCCCAGCGTTCAAATGCTTCGCCAGTGTGGATGGTGTGGTTGGAATTGACCTGAATTTGCATGTGTATTTCCCCTTCAGGAAATTGCGGCGCGGGCCTGCTGGCAGCAGGGGCGGCGCTGTGATGGAGCCGCACGCGCGGGCGACTGGAAAGCCCATTGTGCGCGCCACCCGTGCCGGAGTGTGCAGGTCCCGTCCTTGGTGAAAGTAAGGGCATCCCGGCCCTATTGAGCACTATTGGGCCCTATCGTGCACTGTCGCGTTGCAATATTTGCTCCTGGATTTATGGCTTCTCGAACCCGTTTTCACTGGTTTACGCCAAATAGCCGCAAAGTTCAATACTTCAACCGGCTTAAGAACCTGTTTACGCTCTAAACGAGGCCGCGCAAGCACCTTCTCGGGATGGGATGCAAGGCGCGGTGCGCCGCCCATAGCTCGGGCTATGGGCAAGCGCCGCAACGCCGCAGACCGCCCGAGAAGGCGCTTGCCCTTCGGGTTGGGGTGACGCGAACGCGGTCGCGTTTGCATCCCCATGGGGGCAGCCGCACGACGCACAGCCGGCCGGCTGTGCGGTCGGGCGATTGAGCCACCCGGCCCTTGCATGGGCATTAGCCCATGCGGCGGACCCGGGCGCCCCACTCATCCCGATTGCACCCCAACGCGGCCTCGTTTAGATCGTAAACAGGTTCTAAGGCGCATCCACCACCTCAGCCGCCGTACGAAAAGCCTCTACCGCGGCAGGCAGACCACAATAAATGCTGGCGTGCAGCAGCACCTCCTGCAACTGCTCCGGCGTCACCCCATTGTTAAGCGCACCGCGCACATGCCCCTTGAGCTCATGCTGCTTTCCCAGGGCGGTCAGCATTGCCACCGTGATCAGGCTGCGCGTCTTCAGGTCCAGTCCCGGCCGCTGCCATACGTCGCCCCAGGCATTGCGGGTGATGTAGCGCTGGATGGGCATGGAAAAATCCGTGGCCTTGCCAAAGGCGTTGGCAACGAAATCCTCACCCATCACCTGCTTGCGGGTGGCGAGGCCTTTGTCGAAATCCTTGTCTGCGGGAGGCGTCATGCTGTGCTCCAAAAAATCCCGAGGATAGCCGCTGGGCAAGATGGGCTATCTGGTGAATTTCAAACCGGGGCATAGCGCGCCCGTTCTGATTGGGCAACCGGCCTTACGCAGGTTCAGACCTTGACGCGGCAGCCCGGCTCTGCACGGGCGCCGTACATGGCCTGAACGGCTGAGCGATGCCTTCAGCCCCCTGGTGGCGCAGCGCCCGAACAATTCCCCGGTATGGATGGGTGGTTGCAGTTGACCTGAAGTTGACTTGAACCTGCATTTTCTCGCTCCTTTTGCATGTGTCAATTTTCTCCGGCCGCCCCCAGCCACTCGCGTTCGAGTTGGGCGATGATTTCACAAGAATTCTTGAACCCCACGGGCGTGGAGATGTAGCCATTGGCGCCAAGCCGGTAGGCCTCGCGCTTATCCGACTCCTGGTCGGAAGAACTCAGGATCACCACCGGAAGCAACCGCGTCCGCTCATCGGCACGCAGACGCTCCAGCACCTGGAACCCGTCGAGCCTCGGCATGTGAAGATCGAGCAACACCAGACGAGGCAGGGCGTTGCTGGTGCTCCCGGACCGGGCCGCCCCATCACCATCAAGCAGGAAGTCCAGGGCTTCCACACCGTCGCGCACGACCTGGATGGTGGCGCTGGACTGGTTGGCCTCGAGGGCAAACACGAATAGTTCGGCTGAAGTGGGGCTGTCTTCAACCAGCAGGATGTCAGGCGCGGAGATGTTCATGGTGAGTAACCCCTTTCACAATCATTCCGGCGGATGCCGTGGCGCAAGGCCTGCGCTCAGCCAGTCGCGTTCGAACTGCGCCAGGGTTTCGCACAAATGCTCGAACTCCACAGGTTTGCGGACGTAGCCATTGGCGCCAAGGCGCTCGGCTTCAAGTCTGTCCGACCTTTGATCGGACGCACTGAAGATCACCACAGGAAGCTGCCGTGTGCGCTCATCGGCACGCAGCCGCGCCAGCACTTCAAACCCGTTGAGCCTTGGCATATTCAGGTCAAGCAGCACCAGTCGGGGCAAGGCGTCCTGGGCGTTCCCGGGTCGGCGTTCTCCACCGAGGAGGACTTCCACCGCCTCGATGCCATCACGCGCGACCCTGATGGTCGTGGCCGACTCATTCATCTGATGAGCGAGCATGAACAGATCGACGTCACTTTGACTGTCTTCAACCAACAAGATGTCTGGTGCGAAAATTTTCATGATGGGACCGGTAGGTTGAAGAAAAATGTGGCGCCACACCCGGGAGATGACTCCACCCAGATACGGCCACCCATGCGTTCGGCGATGCGCAGGGCCATCGCCAGGCCTGCGCCGGTGCCTTCGTAAGCCTCGGGGAGATTCAGCTGGCTGAACAGTTTGAACAGCTTGTCGGCGTAGCGAGGGTCGAAGCCGATGCCGTTGTCGCGAACGAAATAGACATGCTGGTTCGGCTGGGCACCCACCGTGATGACCGCCGGCTGGCGGTCGCGGCTGAACTTGAGCGCGTTGGAGAGCAGTGCGACCAGGAGCCGCCGCAGTAGTGCGGGGTCGGCCTGACAGTCGGGTAGTTCCTCGATGTGGGCATCCACGAGGCGGCCGGGTTCCGCAGCCATCAACTCGCCCATGACTTCGCGCGCGGCGGCTGCGATATCCACACGCGTGGGAGACAAGGTCTGTTGCCGCAGGTTGACGAACGAAAGCAGGTCGTCCACCAGGCGCGCCATGTGCTTGGCACTGCTGGCAATCACCCCTGGAAATCGCAAGGCCGGATCTGGAAGATTGGCGGCGTACCGGGTCAGCAGCAGATGCGAATAGCCTTCCATGGCACGCAGCGGCGAACGCAGGTGATGTGCGACGGCATGCACGAAGCCCTCGATCTCCGTCAGCGCAGCTTCCAGTTCCGCCGTTCGCTCGCTCACACCTTGTTCGATGCTGGCATTGAGGCGACGGATTTCCAGATGCGCGGCGGCGAGCTGGCGTTCACACTCGTGCTTGTGGAGGGCCGCTTCGATGCTGAGTTGCAGTTCGCGCTCGCCGAAAGGTTTCACGAGGAAGCCGTAGGGGAAAGTGAGCTTGTCAAGCTGCAGCGTTGCCTCGTCGGAGTGCGCGGAGAGGAAGATCACCGGCACGTCCAGTTCGTGGCGCAGGATCTCGGCGGTCTGGATGCTGTTCATCTCGCCCCGGATTCCAATGTCCATCAACGCGAGTCTTGGCCGATGCAGGCGCGCCAGGGCGAGTGCCTCCTCGCCCGAGGCTGCGATGCCGCAGACCTTGTAGCCATTGTGCGTGAGCCGGGCTCCAAGATCGGCGGTGACCGCCGCCTGATCTTCGGCGAGGAGAAGCGTGGCTGAATTCATCGCAGGGGCTCGCATCACGCTGGCTTCGGCTCGCTGGGAGCTCTCGCCGGCAGGGTGAAAAAAAATGTGGCGCCGGCGCCTGGCCGGCTCTCAGCCCGGATCCCTCCGCCATGGCTCTCAACGATGCGCTTGACAATGGCCAGCCCCACCCCTGTGCCGGGGAATTCGGCCGCGCTATGGAAGCGCTGGAACGGCTCAAAGAGCTTCGCTGCGCCCGCCAGATCCAGGCCCGCACCGTTGTCGCGGACAAAGTAGGTATGAAAGTCCTCGCCTGCTTCACCGTCTGCAGCGGCGCCGACTTCCACCACCGGTTGCTCGCATTTCGACGAATACTTGAGCGCGTTGCCGAGCAGGTTGACCAGCGCATGCCGGAGTATGGACTCGTCAGCCCAGGCCTGCGGTAGCGTTTCACACACGAACTGCACCGGTTTCTGGCCAGGCAGGGAGGCAAGGTCGTCGAAAACTTCCTGCGCCATGCGCTTCAGGTCCACCGCCGCCAGACGAAGCGATTGCGCGCGGTTCGACTTCAGAAAAAGCAGATAGTCCTCCATCATGCGTTTCATCTGGAGCGCGCCTGCCTGAACGCGATCGAGGAACAATTGTCCTGACGAGTCGAGCTGGTCACGATGCTTATTGGCGAGCAGCTCGGAGAAGCCGGAAATTGCCAGCAGCGGCGCGCGCAAGTCGTGGCTCACGGCAGCGGCGAAGGTTTCCAGCTGGGCACCGAGCACCTCCTGCTGCTCCTTCTCGGCCAGCAGCTGCACCACCTGGCGCGTCAAGGCCTGTTCGCGGCTCTTCGCGGTGCCCCGGTCCGGGGTCTCGACCATCACCACGACAGCGCCGATGATCTTGCCTGTCTCGTCGGTAATGGGCGAAGCGCTGTCATCCACATATCGCTCCTCCCCCGTGCGCGTGATCAGCACGGTGTCCGGGTCCAGACGGACGACCACACCGTGGCGCAGGGCGCGCGCGGCCGGGTCTTCCAGGGGCTGGGCGGCGCCCTGTTTCATCAGACGCACGACTTCGCCGCATGGTTTGCCGGCGGCCTCATCCTGCGTCCAGCCGGTCAGCTTTTCCGCGGCGGGATTGAGCAGCAGGATCTCGGCACGGGTGTTGGTGGCAATGACGGCGTCGCCGATGCTCGTGAACGTGGCGGTCAACCACCGCGCGACCCGGCGCGCCTTGCGCTCCATCTCATGTCGCATCGGTGCCAGCTCGATGGCCACGCGCAGCTGCAGATCATCAAACGGCTTGACGATATAGCCCGCCGGGTCGGTGAGCCGGGCTCTTTGCAAGGTAGCCGAATCGCTGTGCGCCGTGAGGTAGATGACCGGGATGTCCAGCTCGCCACGCAGGTGTTCGGCGGCGTCGATGCCCTCGGGCCGGCCGTGCAACATGATGTCCATCAGGGCGACGTCGGGCCGCATGGTGGTGGCGATCCGGATGGCATCGGCCGCGGTGTCCGCCGCTCCGGCGACTTCGAAGCCGAGCCCCACCAGCCGTTGCTGCAGGTCTTCCGAGACGACGATCTCATCCTCGACCACGAGCACACGGGTTTTGCCCAGCAACTGTTCCATGGTCTTCACGGCGACTTGACCGCCGCCTCCTTGAATCGAATGTCGAACGCTGTGTGGCCGGGCCTGGAGCGCAGCGTCACGTCGGCGCGCAATTGCCTGGTGAACATCCTGACCAGCCGCAGGCCCAGTGTATTGGCCTGCTCCAACTGAAAGTCCGGCGCCAGCCCGACGCCGTCGTCGTGCACGCGCAGGGCGAATTTCCCGTCCGCTTCGGTATTCAACATCACGAGCAGGAGCCCCGGACGGCCATTGGGGAACGCGTACTTGAGCGCGTTGGTCACGAGTTCGTTGAGCATCAGGCCCACAGGCACCGCGGTATCGATGCTAACCGCCGCCGGCTCGAGCCGGAACTCCAGTTTCACCTTGGCATTGGAGGTGTAGGTGCGCATGAGAATACTCACGAGCGTCTGCACATAGTCCGCCAGGTCCACCGTTGCCAGCGTCTCCGACTGGTAAAGCTTTTCGTGGATGAGGGCCATGGAACGGATGCGACCCTGGCTCTCCTGGAACTGCATGAGCGTCTGCGGATCGCGGATGTAGCCCGATTGCAGCGACAGCAAGCTGGCGATGATCTGCAGGTTGTTCTTTACCCGGTGGTGAATCTCCTGCAGCAGCGCCTCCTTTTCCTTCAGCGAAGTCCGGATCTGGTGCTCGATGTCCTTGGTCCGCGAAACGTCGCGGATCGCCGCCGAGACGAGGATGCCCTCGTCCGTGTTCACCGGGCTCAGGAGGATTTCAGTCGGAAACTCGCTCCCGTCCTTGCGCCGCCCCTGCAGCTCCAGTTCGGCGCCCATCGGCCGGAGCCGCGGCTCTGAACCGAAGCGCATCCGGTGCTGGGGATGGAGCCCCCGGAACCGCTCGGGCAGCAGCATCTCGACCATCTGGCCCAGCAGTTCGCTGCGTGCATAGCCGAACAGCTTCTCCGTTTGCGCGTTCACCAGCACCATGCATCCCGCCTCGTTGACGATGACGATCGCGTCTGGCGCGGTTTCCAGCAGCGCACGAAACCGATCCTCCAGGCGCGTACGCTCGCTCACCTCCCCCGCGAGATCGTCAAGAATATTGAGCACCGCCTTTTGCATCTCCTCGAGGCGCAGCTTTTCGGCACCAGAATCTTCCAGTATGTTGAGAACAGCCTTCTGCGTCAGCTCCAGCAGGGCTCTTTCGCCCGCGGCATCCTCCAGGATGTTGACCACCGCCTTCGCGTAGTCGGCCTGGCTGAACTGCTGTTCAGCATCCATGCTTGGCGCCGTCTTCGTTGACATGGTCTGTCACCCGCCCCCGGTTTTCTTGAGCTCCTCGATCTCCCGCTTGCGCTCTTCGATCTCCTTTTTGAGCTCGATCATCTTGAGTTCACGCCCGACGGTGAGCCTCTGGAAGCGCTCCAGTTCCGCCAGCCGCTCCAGCTCCTTGGTTCGCTGCTCGGCGACCTCGGCCTCGGCCTTCTTCTGTGCCGTCACGTCGCGCGCGGCGGCGAACACGCCCAGCACATTGCCGCGTGTGTCCTTGTATACCGAGGCGTTGTACAGCACGTCGGTGAGCTTGCCGTTGCAGTGCCGGATTGTCAGCGGATAGTCGGAGACCGATTCTTTTTCGAAAACCTGCTTGTAGCCTTCGCGCGCCTTTTCCGGCTCGGTGAAGTAGTCGGAAAAGTCGGTCCCGATCAGCTTCTCGCGCGGCAAGCCGGTGATCTCGGCAGAAGCCGCATTGACGTCGGTGATCTTGCCTTCTGCGCTGATGGTGACCAGCGGGTCCAGGCTTGACTCGATCAGGCTCCGGGCATATTGGGAGGCTGTTTTCTGTATGGTTACGTCCCGAATGGTCGCCGCGACGGTCAAACCCTGTGGGCTTTCGATCGGGCTGAGACTGATCTCGATCGGGAACTCACTTCCGTCCTTGCGAACACCCCAGAGTTCGACGCCCGCCCCCATGGGACGCAGGCGCGGTTCGGCGAAGAATTTCCCCCGGTGTCCTGGGTGGCCCTTTCGATAACGGTTCGGGACGAAGATCTCAACGGATTGCCCGAGTATCTCGTCGCGCTCATAACCGAACAAGCTTTCGGTCTGGTTGTTCACCAGGAGGATGATGCCCTCCTTGTTGGCCAGCACCATTGCATCCGGAGCCGACTCGATGAGGGTCCGGAATCTCTGCTCCGCCTTGCGGCTTTGCGTCACGTCGCGTGCGGCCGCGAACACGCCGAGAACGTTCCCCCGGACATCCTTGTAGACCGCAGCGTTGTAGAGGACGTCCGTGAGCCGTCCGTCCGTGTGCCGGATGGTGAGCGGATAGTCGGTGACCGCTCCCTTGGAAAACGCCTCCCGGTACCCCTGGCGCGCCTTGTCGGGCTCGGTGAAGTAGTCCGAGAAATCGGTCCCGATCAGCTTCTCGCGCGGCACGCCGGTGACCTTGATGGAGCCTTCATTGACGTCGGTGATCTTGCCTTCCGGGCTGATGGTGACCAGTGGATCCAGGCTGGCCTCGATCAGGCTGCGCGCATAGAACTGCGTGGCCTGGAGTTCTTCCGTCAGGCGGATTTCATCCGAGATGTCTTTCGAGATGAGCAGGAAGCCGACGGGCTTGTCCGCTGCGTCGCGGCGTGGCGTGATGACGACGCGCGCGGTGAATTGCTCACCGCTTTTGCGGACCCGCGTGATGGTGCCTTCCCATTTACCGGCTTGCAGGGCGGCGGCCATGATCTGGACGGGCTTGTCGGTGGCGATGTCCTCCGGCGTATGAAGCATGGACGAGTTGGCCTTGCCAATGACTTCTTCCGGCTCGTAGCCATACAAGCGGCGTGCACCGGCGTTCCAGAGCTGGATCTTGCCGGTGAGATCCTTGCCGATGATCGAGTACTCGGTCGATGATTCGAGGATGTTTTGCAGGAAGGCCGATTGCTCGCCTTGCGGCGTTATTGGCGCGTCATTGCGCGCCTTCATTGACCCGGCATGAACATCCATAGGGGGCTCCTCCAGACAGGGGTTGGCAAACGATGCGCGGCCGCTATCGCGCCTCGATGAAAATACCTGGCGCTACACCATCGGTTCGTGCGGCCACGCGCGGGCACATTTCGGCAGCGCAGAACGCTGGCGCTGGGTGGTGCCTGTGGGCTGGAAAACGACAGTTTGGCGCTTGACATTCGCCGTTCACTGGACTGCGAGGACCATATGGGCCATTCCGCTCCTCCTTACGTCGTACGCATGCGTCGCAAGCTGCTGCGTGGTCCTGAATGCCACTTTGCTCGCCAGATCGCACCGTACCGAGACAATTATTTTTTTGGAAGCATACGCGCAATGCTGCGGCCTGTCCATGCACGCGCTCATGCACTGGCACGAACCAACCTGCACCGCGCAGGGCAATCACTGGCGGCAAGAGCCCAGGCAGCCAGGGTCGGAGGCGCGCCCCTGCAGGCTTTGGATCGCAGGATCGGGCCGTGCGGGCCGGCAGCGATGGAGTTCTGGTTGTCCGCGACAGGAATGCCTGACGCCAATGGTCCATACCTGCACGGGATTGGGGTTGTTGCTCGTGCGGGGGCTCCTCGGTTGACGTGAAGCAGCCTCGGCCGGGGAATCTGCGGGCAAGTTTAAAATTCATTGCAGTTACGCTAGGGCCTGTGAACGCTATTTATGCAAATGCGAATGGGGTGAAAACAGCGCCAATCAAGGCGCGCGACGACGCCCAGACCGGGCGTCTGGGCTAGGAGCGCAACGCAGAGTGGCGCTGTTTTCACCCCATTCCCTTCGGGTTGCGATCAAAAAGGCCCTGCGCGGCGTTGCAAAGCCTTGGCGGGGTCTACCCCGCCTGCGTTTTGCGCCTTGCTCATGGCCTTTTTGACTCGCAACGCATCTTGCAT